>CAVUCR010000044.1:0-13658 GCA_963739895.1 uncultured Ignavibacteria bacterium
CCAATTGCTTCGGTCCGGTTGTGGCTGATGGTTGCCGATTGCTGGAAGTGCGGCACCAGCATCGAACTGACCGAGGAACAGGAGCGCGAAGCCCGCCGACTGCTGAAAGAGCGTGAGCAATCGCAGCGGCAATCGCGCCCTGCCGGCGGCGGGGCCGAGTTGAAGTCGAAAGCCAATGGCTCGCTGGCGGCATCGGCGCGGGTTAAGAACCATGCCGGCGCGGGGGTGGGTGCTGCGACTCTCGTCGAGCCTCCGCCACCGCCAACCCCGCAATCCCGAACAGGCAGCGACGAACCAAAACGACCCGCCCTCGAACAGCCGCAGCGCCGCAAGCAGCGCGCACGCCGTCGCCGTACGGCCGCTGCCCGCCCTGTCGCGCGCGGGCGAAGATTCGCAAGATGGCCGTCGCCGGCTCCGCCCGCGTCTGGATCGCCGAGATGTTCGGCAACCTTCCCGCGTGGCTGGTGAGTTTCGTGTTTCACGTTGTGCTGTTGATCATCCTGATGCTGATGACCACCGGCGAGAAAACGGAAGAGATCGATCTGAACAGCAAACCACAGAGAACAGCTCTTATAATAAAAGTTGAAGCCACGGCAATGTTTTTTGAAATCCTTTTTGAACAATTAAAAAAACAAATGAGCCGTCTGTTACTCCAACTCCTCCCGGCAGCATTGTTAAAGAACTGATAATGGTTCCAAATGCATATACAAATGATGCCCATGGAAGATGATATCTCAAGAGCCAAATGACTTTAATATAATATAAAAACTTAAACACTCAAATGACCATGATATTAAACTGGTAAAAAGCATAAAAAAAAGAGATTTGCCTCTCAGCATTGAATGAAAGCTTTCATAAGCTATATTTAATTTTTGAAAGATATTTATGCAGGAATTTCATCCTGGACAAAAAAGCCCATAAACTTAATAGATATGTTTTTATTACTGATAAAAAGGACCAATACAATAAACAGAATAATTAATAAGCTCATTATTAAAATTCCATAATTATAAACTACCGCCCCTATCAATGCAATCATTATAACTGAAATTAAATCTGTAATTCTTTCTGAAAAGACTATTGGTGCTGTTTTACTTATCTGCTCGCCTTTTATCTGCTTTAACAGGTATGATTTGAATAATTCTCCTAATGCTCCCGGCGTTGCAAGCATTATAAGACTGGACATAAAAATTATAAATGATTCGCGTATAGATATTTTAATTTTTAACAGATGAAGGTAGTAGTTCCATTTATAAAACCTGGTAAAAAATGTTAAAAAAGAAAGTGAAAAAAGTAATGGCAAAAGGAGAAAATTAAATTTTTCAAATGACTGTAGGACACTTTTGTAATTACCATATATCGTAAGAAGAATATAAAAAAGGATAGAACATGTGAATAAAATTAAAATATGCCTTTTTACCTTTTCGAGCAAAACAAATCCGCAATTAATTTAAACTAAAATTTCCTTAAATTTAATAAAAATTATTGAGGGTTAGTGAATGTTAAATAATTAATAAGGATATGGGGATTTGTTTTTATACACTATATAGCCAATATACTTTTGATAAGATTACTTAGCTTTTAATAACTCCCAGCTGGTGTAGTGACTTCTTATGAATATATATTCTGATCGTTTTATCAGATAAAAACCATGATTACTCAGCTTCATCAAATGATGTAATTACCTTTATTTAATGGTATTATTTAGAATTCTTTTTTTCTGTTCATGAAACGGAGTGATTTTTAAACTTACTATCATTAAAATGTATTTTAATTCATCTTAAATATCCTCGGTCTTAGCCGACCTAAAAACCAATAATGACCAATAAAACAATAAAATCTTTTGTTTTTAATCGACTGGCAAAATTATATTAATAGAATTTTAATAATAATGTGCGAATTGACACTTAACGTACTGATTTATTCCAAAGTGATCCTCATCTATAGTTGGTAAATTTCATTTTTAATCCTTTTTTGATTTAATTATTTTATAGTAAGTATTAACTGTCATTTTTAAAGTATATAGGCATTCTGGTCTGTTTTTTATAATTGATTAAAGAATGAGGTAATTTATGATAAAGATATTAGTAGCTGAAGATGAAAATATTGTGGCCTTAAATATAAAAAAAACGCTGGAGTCTCTCGGTTACAATGTCTCTTCTGTAGTAAATAACGGCGAAGAGGTAATTAAACAAGTAAATAAAAATCAGCCCGATTTAATTTTGATGGATATTATGTTAAAAGGATTAACAGACGGAATAGATGCCGCCGAGATTATAACTAAAAAGTTTAATATACCTATTGTATTCTTAACTGCTTTATCTGATGAAAAAACTATTGATAGAGCCGCATTTACTAAACCTTACGGTTACTTATTAAAACCTTTTACCCCTCACGAAATGCACACTGCAGTTGAAAATGCTTTAATAAATTTTGAAGAGAATGTAAAAAAATAATAATTATTAGAGGTTTCAACTTTTTATTGAAGTTCTCTTAATTTCAAATAGAATTAAAGCTGTTGAATTTTGTTCTTTTTAAAGAAGATGTCTTACCTTGAAACATTTTCAATTCTATTTTCACTGAAAAAGGGGTATTAAGCCATAATTTTTACAGGCATATTAATTGTTTTAGTTAAGTCAATTAGCAAAAGGAGTTTAAAATGCCGAGATGTTTTATAGGTGCCGATGGCTATTATGAAATTTATAATAGGACAAGCATTATTCATCAAAAGATTAATGAAGGAAAAACGTCCTATAATTACAAAGTCTATAATAATTATAAAAATATTCCTAATCCTCAGGACAGATGGCGAATAGAGCAAATTATGGTTGGAAATAGTAGAAGCAACGAATTATATGAAGATAAAGGAAAAGTTAACTGAGATAAAATTAAATTATGAACTTTATATCGCCATTAATTCTTTATTAAAGAAGCGAAGTAATTAAACCTTTTGAAGAAAAAATGTTCGGGATTTAGCTTTTGCCCGTCATGCTCAACCTCATAGTGAAGATGCGGGCCGGTAGACAATCCGGAATTACCAGTTAAACCAATTATATCCCCTCTTTGCACTTTATTCCCCTTTTTTACTTTTACTTTAGATAAATGTGCATAAATAGTACGGTAACCATAACCATGATTTACAATTACAGATAATCCATATCCTCCGTTATATCCGGTAAAATCAACAATACCATTCCCTGTTACATGTGCGGGGGTTCCGACATTAGTTACAATATCGATACCTTCATGCATTCTCACACGATGAAGAATAGGGTGCATTCTCATTCCAAATCTATCGGATAAATCCCCGCCGCACGGTTTGATTGCCGGAAGACTGGAGGAAAGTTTTTGATTTGATTTTAATTGATTTGAAATCTCCTCGAATTGTGATTTTTCAAAAGAAAGTTTTCTTGATACTTCGTCAACAAAAGAAACAGCTTCATGTAATTTTACATCCGCATTACTGGATAAAAAATCTATTGAGTTGTCAAATGAACCACCGCCGGTTCCGACGAGCATTTCATCTTTTGATAATGGTGATAGGTTAACTGCAACTCTCAAAGAATTATTTTTTGTAGTTATACTGTCCAGCTCAGTATTTAAATTTTGATACAAGCCTAAAATTTCATCAACTTTTTTCTTTAAAGTATCATGCTCTTTCTGGTAATCAGTTTCGAAGATTCGTCCCCCCCAATTATTAATAAAGTGAGGGATATTATAAGAGTGGGGAATAGAATAATAAATTTTGATTTAAGATTTTTTATTTCAACAAATTGAGTTTTTTCCTCTGAGAAATAGTATAATTTTTTCATATGAATCCTTTTGTTTATTATGGATTTTCAGAACCCAACAAACCGGTACTATAGACTATTTCCTTTATAGATGTCGCTTTTTCTATCATCCACAATTGATTTAAAAAGTACAAAAAGGAAAATTATACAGGCAATTATTACCAAATATTCCATTTATTACATTTATCCTTTTATAGTTACTTAGCTACCTAATATTGATTATTCTGATTTAATTTTCCGTTTTAGCTGTATCTAATCAAAAAAATATAAGGGATTGCAAGAAATATTAAACTGTCCCGTGGTAGAATTTTCAAAAATAATACCACCAAAATGTGTTTTTTTGAGAAAATAATTAGGAGTGTTTTAGGGATTTATTTTAAAGACTTTTTGTCTATTAGGCTGCTAGAGCGCTTAACAAAAACCTTTGATATAGTTTAGATTATATAGAATTAATCTCATTTTATTTAATCATAGTCATCTTTTTTGTGATGGTTGAATAATCGGTTTGAAGCCTGTAAATATAAATACCACTGGATAAAGCAGATGCATCAAATTTTACTGAATATTCTCCTGCAGGTTTGTCTTCATCAATCAAGGTTGCAACTTCATTACCAAGGACGTTATACACATTTAATTTTACATGGCTTTCAACCGGAATTGAATATTTTATTTGAGTTGTCGGATTAAATGGATTGGGATAATTCTGCTGCAATTTAAATGAAGATAAATCGACCCCTGAATTTTCTGTTTTATCGCCGTTATTCTTCTGTATTTCATTGCCGAATGTTGAAGGTAAAAATACTGGTGTAACTAAAAACAGAAATGCAATGACGATTTTTAATTTGAGAGATCTTCTATCATTAAATAATTGTAAAGGTATTGCGTTCATAATTATTTATTTTTTTTCAACTTAATTCTAATAAAATTCTTTAATTAAAATAAATCAATTTAAATAAACGGATTAAATTCATTTTCAATGGTTCTTACTCACTTAATAAAAATTTGTTTCAACTGACATTTAGACGATAATAATGCAGGAATATGTTCCCCTTAATATAGAAATATTGTGATATGGATTCGTTGATTAAGATGAAGAGCCGGGATTAAACTATTTTTCAAACATATCCAGGCATTTCCCGGTTATCATCAAATTTATATTGTTCGAAGCAAGGTTAATATCCACATCTGTTGCATCACTATTTCTTTTTTGAGAGAAAGTACCTCTTGTATAAAAATATATGCTATTTATTCTGCTTATCTTGGTGATTATATATGTGTAATATTGAGTGTCTTTTAATTTTTTTGCTAATGATTTATCACATTGCATTTTCAAATAAACATTTAATCCTAAATATGATTTAGAAGCTTTCATGTAGAGCTTTCCATTTTCCTCAAAAATATCATCTACTACGACATAAAAAATAGTATTTTTATCCTTTAAATTTTCTTGATAATCTATTGTATAAGGATAGTGGTAATCATTAAAATTAATTGCTTTATATTTATCCATATATTTTTTTATAACCTCGGCAGAAGTCTCAATAGTATCCTTTTGAACTTTATTTTGAACTTTGGAAATCTTCTTAACATGTTTTTTACTTGATACCAAAGATGATTTTTTGATATTTTCGTTTTTAGTGGCATAAGAAGACGAATCTGGTGAACTACTGAAGTTATCCGTTATACTTCGAGGCTTAAAAGAGGCAAGCATGAAAGAAATAACAGATATAATCGTAATGTATAATATAATCCATTTAACAGGCCCTGATTTAAAGATATAATTCACTGTTTTCATTTAATTTCTATTTATTATTTATTTTGAATTAAAAATCTAAAGTAAAAATAAATTAAAACTATCATCGTAACAATGAATACAAAAGGATTCGGTGAGCGTTAAGAATTGGTAATAATGCAGGTAACTTTTAAGAAATCTGAATTTTTATTTCAACTCAAATTCATCAGAATTTTCATAACAACCATACACTGGTTCCGGCTTAGCAACAATTTCTTCTTCTTTTTCTACTAATAAATCCCAGATCTTATTTACAATATTAGAAGAATCCAGTAAGCCTTTCTCAAGAGCCTCTTTATATTCCTTCTCGATTATTTTGCGGATTTGATATTTTATTTCTTCCATTTTTTCCCCGAGTCAATTAAGAAATTTGTACCATACATATGATATCATAAATTATGCCACAAAAACAGTAAAGGATATTGATAATTCATCTTTGTACCAAATTCAGCTACCTTTAGTGTGAAGTTCAACTAAATTTAGAAAAATATTTTTATCTTTAATAAATAAAATTTTAACAGCATAATATAAATCGTTAGTCCAATGAATTATTACCAGAAGGGAAAAAGATGAATGTTGAGGAAAAAGATTTTTACCTGAAAATAAGAGAAAAAATAAATGTCTGGATTGAAGCTAATGCAGGAAATAATAAACAATGGAGTGAATACATTTTATTAGCCCCTGATTTATTCCATCTATTAACAAAACTATCCACTGATAAGGAGGTTCCTGAATCAAAAAAAGTTAAACTGTTTGCTGCAATTGCTTATTTTATTTCTCCAATTGATTTATTGCCGGAAGCCTTTTTGGGTCCTATTGGTTTCCTTGATGATATTGCTTTATCTGCATACGTGCTAAATGATATTATAAATAATGTTGATCCGAGAATAGTTACTAGGAACTGGGCCGGGAATAAGGATATTTTAGTTTTAGTTAAAACTATACTTGCTAATGCAAATAACTTTTTAGGAAGCGGTATCTGGAGAAAAATTAGAAAAAAATATAATGCCGATTTCAATTCTTAAAATTTACCTTCTTTTAAATATATACTTGAAATATTTTAATGGTTATAAAAGTTTTTGTAAGTTGTTTTTATAACAATTTCTCTGTGAGTTCTTAAAATTATTATCATGAATTTTAAAATAAATATTTCCAATATATACACTGAATTAATATTTTTATTAACAATCTTTTATTTAACAGGGTGTTCACCTACAGATAATATTGATTATCAAAATGGTTTAAAAAATTATGAAGCCGGGGAGATGAAATTGGCTCTCATAGAATTTAATAAAGCTGCAACAATGGAACCTGGCAATATTCAATTTCTTTTATCACTTGGAAATACCGAGAATAAATTAGGAATGTACAGCAGTGCGATAGAAAACTATACTAAAGCAGTTAATATTAGCCCGGATTTTGAAGAAGCTTATCTAAATAGGGGCATTGCTTACTTGGCATTAGGGAATAACAAAAAAGCAATTGCAGATTTCGATAAAGTATTGGAAATAAACCCTAAAAATTCTTCGGCATTATTTAATAGAGGTTATTTGAATAGTTATTTAAATAATATGAAAAAAGCATTTGAAGATTATAACCAGGCAATTCTTGTTGATTCTCTTAATTCTAGACTATACGTAAACAGGGGGAATATAAAAGGAAGATTAGATGATCATAAAGGAGCAATTGAAGATTTTACTAAAGCCATAACATTAAATTCAGATGATGACCGGGCATATTTAAACCGGGGAAATGATAAAGCACTTTTAGGCGAGTATAAAGATGCAATACTGGATTTTGATAAAGCTATAGAATTGAATTCTGCCTCTCCTGATGAATATTTTATTAGAGGTGATACAAAAAACAAAATGGGAGATTACGGAGAAGCAGTAGAAGATTTTTCAACAGCAATTAAACTTGATTCTTCTTATTTACCTGCATATTTCGGAATAAGTGATGCTAAAATAAGTTTGAAGGATTATAAAGGGGCGGTTGAAGATTATTCTTTAATTGTTCATAAGTATCCTAAAAATGGGAAAGCATACTATAAGAGAGGTATGTGCTTTGTTTTATGGAAAAAAAATAAAGAAGCCTGCAAAGATTTAAATAAAGCCGGAGAATTAGGGTATTTAGCGGCTTATCCGGCTATTCAAAAGTTTTGTAAGGTAAAAACATATAAAAAGAGAAAAAAATAATTTTTTTATCTTTTGATAATTCTCATTGACTTTAAACCGGCACCTCGTTAGTTTCACACCAGCAAATTCCATCAAGGAAACTCCTCTATACTTGCCTTGAATGATTTTTTAATTCAGTTTTACCGAACTGTTTCAATTCTTAATAATAACTTTTAATAATTAGGAGGGTGTATGCGTAAAAGTATTTTAGGCATTTCTTTCTGTGTCCTTTTTGTTAGCATAATTTTTTCTCAACTTAATTGCACAAAACCGCAAGAAGAGAAAACAATGAATCAGGAACCAAGTGCGGAGAGGGGGAAATACTTGGTTAACTTGGGAGGGTGTAATGACTGCCATTCCCCCAAGGTAATGACAGCAATGGGTCCGGTTCCGGATACTACAAGGCTTTTATCCGGTTCACCTGGTCCAATAACTTCAACAGATTTTGATCCGAAAATTGTAGCACAAGATCAATGGATTGTCAGCCGGGGAGATCTTACAGCCTGGATTGGTCCCTGGGGAATTTCCTACACGGCCAATCTAACCCCTGATAAAGAAACAGGACTAGGTAATTGGACCGTTGATAGATTTATAAAAGCATTGCGAACCGGAAAGCATTTAGGAGAAGGGCGCCCCATTTTACCACCTATGCCATGGCAAGGTATTGGGCAAACAAATGATCGGGACCTGAAAGATATTTTTACTTATTTGCAGTCTCTGAAACCAATTAATAACAAAGTAACTGATCCCGGAACTCCAGATGATTTTGCTAAACTCATGATGAAAAAGAAATAAAGTCTGAATAGAATTTAAGCCGGAAAGTAACTCTTCCGGCTTTCAATTTAATTCTTAAAATAATCTTTAGTTTCTGCAGCAACAATCCCGCTTAACCCTAACAAGGCGATCAAATTTGGTATAGCCATTAAACCGTTCATAATATCGGCGAATGTCCAAACCAGATCCAGCTTCGCTATTGCACCAAGGAAAACAGCAATTACAAATAAGAATCTATAAGGTTTAATAGATTTTGGACCTAAAAGAAATTCCAACGACTTTTCGCCATAATAGCTCCATCCTAAAATAGTTGAATATGCAAACAGAATTATACCGAGACTAACAACGATACCACCCCATTCCCCCGGAAGAGCGGTTGTAAAAGCTATTGAAGTCAAAGGAACACCGGTTTGCCCCGAAGGGAGAACATTGCTGACGAGAATTGCAAAACCCGTGAAAGAGCAAACAACAATAGTATCAATAAATGTTTGAGTCATTGAAACAAGCGCTTGAGTCACAGGATGCTTAGTTTGTGCCGCCGCCGCCGCAATAGGAGCACTACCCAAACCGGATTCGTTTGAAAATACGCCTCGGGCTACTCCCATTCTTATTGTGAGCATAACTGTTGCACCGGCAAAACCACCTTCTGCAGCGGTTGGTGTAAATGCCTCTGAAATTACTAAAGCAACAACTTTAGGTATAAATTCAAAATGGATAACCACTACAACCAGGGCTGCCAGCATATAGAATACTACCATTCCTGGAACAAGTACTTGTGTAACATTTCCAATATTTTTTATTCCGCCTAAAATTACTAATCCGGTAAAAACAGCAAGAACAATACCGGTTACTTCGACAGGAATATTAAAAGAATGTTGAACTGCATCTGCTACAGAATTAGATTGAACCATATTCCCAATTCCGAATGCGGCAATCGATGCAAAAACTGCAAATATAATTCCCAGCCATTTTAGATTTAGTCCTTTTGAAATATAGTACATCGGTCCGCCGCTCATTGTACCAAATTCATCTTTCTCCCTGAACTTTACTGCGAGCACTGCTTCAGAATATTTAGTAGCCATACCAAATAATCCCGTCATCCACATCCAGAATAAAGCTCCAGGTCCTCCTGTAGCTAGTGCAGTTGCTACTCCGGCAATGTTTCCGGTGCCCACAGTTGCTGCAAGAGCCGTCATTAATGCTTGAAAATGTGATATGTCCCCGGGATTATCCCCGTCATCTTTTCTTTTGATTAAAGCCAGCCACAGGGAATAATAAAGTTTTCTGAATTGTAATCCCTTTAGTAATATTGTAAGATATATACCTGTTCCAACTAATAGAACAAGAAGCGGAACTCCCCAAATAAAAGAACTTATATTATTTAAAATACTCTGCAATTGTTCCTGCATAATTTTTAAGTCCTTTTAATAGTTTACTAAATAGATTGGGAAATTGTATTTTGAAGATAAGATATTGCAGCGCAGATGAAAACCGGGATGATTGAATGAATAAAAAATTCATATCCATCCATTTCAATCATCCATAGGTGTATAAAAATCAATTTGTTTGATATAATCCAATTGTATTTCCATCAATGTCTTTAATCAGGGCATAATACCCCATTGCAGGAATTGTTGTCCTGCCTCTAAAAATTTCACCTCCCAGCTGCCCCACTTTTTCTGTGTATTTATTAATATCATCAACACGTACATGAAATACTGTAGTATTTCCTTGCAAAACTTTTTCAACTTTTCTAATACCTATAGTAAAGCTTTTATGCGTATTATAGAGAAGGTAACCATTTCCAAAAGGTTTAAAATTCCAATCAAATAATTTATTAAAGAAATCCGCGGTCTTTTCAATGTTTGTAGCAGGAATTTCAACATGTGCAATGAAATCTGATGCCATTTTTTTACCTCAAGAATTAATATGAATTATTTTTGTTTAATACAATTTATTTAGTCGAGTTTCTAAAATCAAATTTAATAAAATATTTTGCTTCTTCACATGATCATAATAACTATCGAATAACCATAAATGACAATTGATTGAGAATATTCTAGTTCTTGCACCCTTTCGTTTTCATTGTGATTCTTAAACCGCTTTTGTTTCTCCTTTTATCATTTGCCAAACAGTTAATAATATAATTTGGATGTCCAGCCATATTGACCAGTTTTCAATGTACCAAAGGTCAAATTCAATTCTCTTTGATATTCGTTTTTTGTTTTCCTCTTCATCAATTACATCCCCCCGGTAACCGTGCACTTGCGCCCAGCCGGTTAAGCCCGGCTTAACCCAGCTTCTAATTTTTATTTCATCTACAACTTGTTTATAAAATTCGTTATAAGGCAGCGGGTGAGGTCTCGGTCCAACAACGGACATTTCACCTTTTAATATGTTTATAAATTGAGGGAGCTCATCAATATTTGACTTCCTTAAAAACTTCCCGATCTTCGTCACTCTTGGATCTCCTTCATAAGTCGGCTGATACACATTATTATTTTCCGATTTTATGTACATGGTTCTAAATTTATAACATTTAAATATTTGGTCTTTTACACCTAGCCTGTCTTGAACAAATAAAGTTGAGCCGTTACCTGATATTTTATTCAAAATAAGAACTACCGGGTATAACCAGGATAATACAAACACGAAAACCAGAATGGAGAATATTAAATCAAGAATTCTTTTAATAAACTGCCAATGAACTTCCGCCAATGGTTCATTCCTTACTGTAATTATTGGATAATCACCTATCATATTTATTTGGAATTTTTTTGTTGTTACGCTAAAATAATCAGGTATTATATGTATTCTTACTGCAAGCCTGCTGCATATTGCAATTATTTCATCAAGTTGAAATGATTCACTGAAAGATAAAGCTATAACAACTACCTCAACCTTATTTTCAGTAATGATTCGTTCCATTTCATTAATCTTTCCGAGTATTTTTTCACTATTTTTAATATTATCAACAAAACCAATAGTATTGTATCCAAGATCGTTATGTTCCTGTAATACTTGCTGAAAATTTTTCCCGGTATCCCCGGCACCTACAATTAAAACATTCCGTAAGTTTTTTTCGTTGCCTCTAATTTTTTTAAGTGAATATTTAACTATCTGAATTCTAAGACTTATAAAGATCAAAAGAAAGACCGCATAAAAAATTATAAAGTTTCGAGTAAATAGCAGTTCTTTTACAAAGAAGACGAACAAGACTGTAGTAAGAACCTGGACAAATACAATCTTGATAATATTTGTAAACTGGTAGATAAAGTATTTAGTGGAATAATCTTCATAAAAATTTATTACATTTGAAACGAAATACCATAGAAAATTCAATCCTGCTAATAGAACAAACATATGAGTTTTATCAAGGAGGATTTGAAGTGATTGTGCCAGGATTGCCGAAACAACAAAAGATGCATTCAGGATAACCAGGTCTAAAAATAACCTTAAATAATAAATTGATTTCCGGTTAGTCAGCATTATTTCAAAATATTTAATCTAAAAAAATCGCTACATTTATTATCAACAAAATCTTTAATCTTTTCTTCAAAGATTTTCCTGTCATATTTTTTTGCGGAATTACTAATTAAATGAAGATCAAATTTACCTGCGTTTAATTCAAATCTTTTCACTGCTTCAATTATTGAATCCGCGGTTTGTTCAGGATATAGTATTCCGTTATCTTCATTAATAATTGTTTCGGAAGCACCACCTTTTCCGAAAGCTATAACCGGTGTTCCGCATGAAATTGCTTCTACAATCATAATTCCGAAATCTTCTTCTGCAGCAAAAACAAATGCTTTTGCTTTCTGCATATATTTTACTAGTGCTTCACCGGATTTATACCCGAGAAATTCGATATTTTTTCCAGATTTTGTTTTTATTTTTTCTTCTTCAGGTCCATTCCCAATAATAAAAAGTTTTTTGTCGGGCATTTTTGTAAAAGCTTCTGCTATTAAATTAATTCTTTTATAAGGGACTAAACGTGAAGCTGTTAGATAGTAATCATCTTTATTAACTTCACACTTAAATTTGTCTGTATCAACCGGGGGATTAATAACTGATGATTCTCTCTTATAAATTTTCAAAATTCTTTTAGCAATATAGTTTGAATTTGCAATGAAGAAATCCGGCCTGTTTGCAGTCGCAGAATCCCACATCCTTATATAATGTAAAATTGATTTTGCAATAATCCCTTTAATCCCGGCAGTTAAATTTGATTCCTTTAAATATTGATGTGTTAAATCCCAGGCATACCTAATCGGTGTATGGCAATAACAGATATGCAGCTGGTTAGAATTTGTTAAAACTCCTTTTGCTACTGCATGCGAGCTTGATATAATTAAATCATAACCAGAGAGATCAAATTGCTCAATTGCATAAGGGAAAAGAGGTAAAAATTTTCTGTGATGCTTTTTGATAGATTTAAATTTGTGAAGAAATGATGTGTGCGGAATTTTATTTTTTATAACAATTTTTTGGTCTTCCTCATTTAATAAATTAAAAAGAACAAAAACATCGGCATCCTTCCATACATTTGTAAGTGATTCCACAACTCTTTCCGAGCCGGCATAACTTACAAACCAATCATGTACAATTGCAGTTTTCAAAAAATTCAGCCCAAAATTTTAATAATAATTAGAAAATTAATCTTTTATGTTATAGATGTAAAAGGTAAACCTTAAAACTGAAGTAAGTGAAATTATTACTTTACTTAGATTGTCGGTTAGTATATCAACTGAAAACCGTTTTACGTTCTCTCTGCCCTTTCAATTAATTGATTTTTAAACTCATTATCCGACACAAATTTAATCATCTTTTCAGCTATATCATGTATATCATATGGGTTTATATATAGCGCCGCATTACCGCAAGCCTCCGGCAACGATGCAGCATTTGATGAAATTACAGGGCATCCGCACGCCATTGCTTCAACCGGGGGAATTCCAAAGCCTTCATAAAATGAAGGGAAAACTAGGGCTGATGCATGTTTATATAGTAAAACAAGTTCCTTCTTTTCAATAAAACCTGTAAAAATTACGTTATCTTTTAGTAAAGTATTCACATCCAGTAATTCAAAGGATTTTCTATCCGAAGTTATAAGCCTTTTATATTCAC
>CAVUCR010000045.1:0-8518 GCA_963739895.1 uncultured Ignavibacteria bacterium
GCTTTCGTTTTTTTACTCCATTCTACAAAAATTAAACATCTACAATGTTTATAATTTACTCAAGTTAACCGCTTAAATTGAAAACTGTCTGCCTGGTGGCAGATAAATTAAAACAGTTAAATATCAAGCTTTTGCTTCACATTAACCCCGGGATTAATCCCGGGGTTAATGAAAAAAGATGAATATTTATAACCGTTTCAACGGTTTATACAAAAGGCGGTCAACTTGAGTAATTGAATAATATTTTGTTCCAAAATTTTTTTGCTGTAAGCCTGAAATAAACAAGAACCTCGTAGAGGTTCTAGGATTGTAACAAAATCCGACCGCACAAATTAAATCCTCGCAGAGGATTTATAAAATTATTATTCTATTCCCTCAGATATATCAAAAAATTCAAATAAATATTTTTCGTTATATTTTACGTGATATTTTGTTAAAAATTCAGTATACCCTTCACGAAAAGTACGCATCTTGTGATGTTGCTCCTGCTTGGCAATATAATTACAAATATTATTTAATTGAGATCTTCCATATGAGAATGCACCATAACCATCCTGCCAATGAAAATTTCCACGAAACCAGTCTTTAGAGTTTATGAAAGTTGAAGATTCCCTTTTAATACAGCCGACCAAATCAGAAATACAATCATGGGGATTTAAACCCAAAAGAATATGAACATGATCCGGCATACCATTTATTATAATGGATTTGTGCTTTCGATTAGTGATAATACCGCTTATATAGCTAAACACTTCCCTTTTAATTTTTTTAACCAATAATCTCTCTTTATATCTTGGTGAAAAGACTAAGTGAATATATAGCTGTGTAAATACCCCCGGTTTCAAAATGACCTCCCTTTATTATTCTTTTAAATTAAGTCAGGTAATTAAAGTTTTTATTTTTGACTAGACGAAAACGTTTATAACAATAATACAGATTATCTTATAATTCGAATTAGATATATCTTTAAATACTTATTATATAGATCCTCTACAAGGATCTTCTGTTCGTTTTTATACCCGTTCTACAAAAATATAACATCTACGATGTTTATTATACCCAAATGTTTATTTTAATGAAAAATACTTTATTTTCGTTATGATTTTAGAACCTTGTAGAGGTTCTATTTTTGTAACAATATCGCACCACACAAGACTAAATCCTCGTAGAGGATTTATAAAAGGCTAACATTACTTATTTAATTTTATTCCGGATAAATACGTTCTAAAGTATTTCCAATCTAAAAGATTAATTCTGTTTCTTAACAAAACAACAAAGAACGAAACCGTTATAAAAACTTCAGTAATCAGCCAGGACACTGCGGTCCCGTTTTCAAAATAAACCGGGACTAGGATAAAATTTAAAACGAGACTTATTAAAGCACCAATAAATGTTAGAATTAAAAATTGTTTATCCATTTTTAAGTTTATCATTCCCTGGACACCAAAGACATTACTCAGCCCTATAATTAAGGGCAGAAACGCCATTATCCTAAGACTAACTGCAGCATCCATAAACTTACTTCCAAAGACAATTCTTATTATTAAATCCGAAAATATAAATATTATAAATGATGTAATAAATAATATTATCCCTGCGGCAAAAGTCAATTTTTTCAATAAGGCAATTCCTTCATTTCTTGAATAATTAATAACACTGCTTATCCTTGGAAAGAAAGCCTGGTTCATCGGTCCGAGCATCAAAGCTTGAGCTACACTTATAATCTTACTTGATGCGGAAAAATAGCCAACGCTTAAATTTGTACTGAATAGGCCCAGTATAACAACATTGCTTGTTGTATACAAATTAATTGAAACCGAAGACAGGAATAAATTCCATCCCTTGCCAACAACCTTCTGTATTTCTTTAATCCCGGGTATAAATAAAGAAATTTGGAAAGCCCTGATTGAATAAAAGAAAGCAGCTATTCCAACTACTATCTGCGAAATAGAAAGAATTAAAGGAATTAATAAATAATCGTTCCTTTCGCTTACAAACAAAAAAATAGAAACAGCGTAAGACGTTTTAATTATGAAGTTGAAAACGGATAGTCGAGCTAATTTTTCGAGACCCTGGAAGAGCCAGATTGGAAGAAAAATATTTCCTATAATTATTATATATGCAAAAATAAATATTTCAATGTCCTGCTTGAACTTTGGGACAAATAAAACAATAAGAAAAAAGATTACAAGAGTAATGAAAAACAAAAATATCTTAGCCAGCAGAACTGAGGAAAATATATGCGATAGCTTCTCTTTATTATCCCTGTTAATAGAAATTTCTCTTGTTGCGCTAAGATCAAAACTATAATTTACTATAAGAATAAAATAAGCAGTAAATGCTTGTGCAAAGTTTATTAATCCGTAATTTTCCGGGCCAATTATCCTAACAATATATGGGACAACTAAAACTGGTATAATATAATTTATTACCTGTATCCCGCTTAAGGAAAATAAATTAGTTAATAGGATTCTTTTGCTAGACATTTGCTTTGAATCATTAATTGGATTGCATAAGGGTGACCAAAAAGTCCAATTGTCATTTCGACCGCGGGGAGAAATCTTACGTTTTGAAAAGATTTCTCGGTCGTCCAAAGGACTCCTTTGGAGAAGACTCCCTCGAAATGACACTTTCTTTACTTTTTGGTCACCCTCATCCCTAAAGAACATCAATTATGCAAAATAAGAATTAATTATAATATAAATAAACCTGCATAATAGAATCGGGTTTAACACTTTTTATCTTTGCCATTTCGTCAAATTCAAATTTTAAAGAGCTTACAAATAATCCGCTTTCCTTTGAAATTTTGCTATTTTATTACTATTTATATTCAGTCTTCACCCGGTATACAGGCGGTTATCTGCCGGTTATCCGGCGGCCTTCAGACGGCTTTATTAAAAACATATGACAACTTGACAATCAAATTAAATAAATATACACTGTTAAAATTTGACAAAACAGTAAGAAATTTATCAAAAGCTTATATATATAATATTCTTTTTTTAAGTAATTAAGAAGTGGTTATCTCTTGAAATTCTATTAATATGTATCCCCCCGTTCCTCAATATTTCAAATTATTACTATTCTCTTCCCTTTACAATCCTGTAATATTTTTTTATCTCATCACGGAACATAAAAAACAGCGCACTTAAAAGAATTGAAGTGAACATTATTACTACAAAAATAACTCCTCTTTTAGGTCCGGCTTTTATTACCGGATCTTTAGCGAGCTCTTTGACATTCAGTACAGGGGTTTCTTTTATTTCGTCTATTTTTGCAATTTCAAGCTGTTTATTCAGCTCCATATAAACAGCCTGCATAATATCAACATTTCTTAAGAGTCTTCCCTGTTCAAGCTGCAGGGCGGGTGATGCTATCAGCCTGTTTTCCTCTCTAAAATTTTTAAGCTTATTTTCTGCAGAAGATAACGAATCCTTAACCTGCAGAAGTCTTTTTTCAATATAGAATCTTTGTTCGGAAGCGTATGATTTTCTTTTTGTTCTAATGTAGTTATCTAAAGATTCAACAATATTATTTGCTACTAAAGCTGAAAGATCAGATTCAGGCATTGTTACTTTTATATTCAGAACTTTTGTTATTCTGTCAAGATCGGTTACGATATGGCTTTCATATAATTCTTTATAAGCCTTAATAAACATTTTCCTCTTCTGTAGCCTGGGTGATAAACTATTATCCGGTTCAATATCAAAATATTGAATTAAATTAACTGAATCTTTGTATTCTTTAGTAAAATATTTTTTATAGATAACCGGTTCCAGTACAGACTCGCTTGTAACCAGCACCTGGTATATTTCTGTTGGTGCACCTTCACCGACTTTTACACCAGCCATAGCTGCCAGATCGCTTAACTGATTCAAACTAGTATTTTTATTCCCATAATCCGGCAGTATTGTTACGGTACTTTCATAGTATAGGGATACAACAAAGAATAACAATACCAAAGTAAGCACGGCAATAGAAATATTTATCCAGATAAATTTCTTCCGGTTTTCTTTTAGCTTTTTAAAATGAGGCCTGGCAGCGGCAACAGTTTTACGGAATTCCTCTTCTGCAGAAAGACGCTGTTTTTTGGTGATGTTAGGTTGATCCGGCATTATCTATTTCGTTAAATTATTAACGGTCAATATTAAAACCGCGGTAGATGTAACTACTGCAGCTATATCCCTTACAATCGGCCAGAACTTTGATTCCGATTCTATTAAAGTAGGTATGATAACAGTTGACCCGGAAAGGATTTCAGGATTAGGTATAAAAAACCAGGAGGAGGGATTCCATTTCTTCCCGTTTGGCAAGATAACTATATCGTAACCTTTGCCTGATTTTTCAGTATATCCGCCGGCCTGGTCAATATAATATTGTAAGCCAGCCCCTTTTTTATATGGAACAGACGATGGTATTCCTACTTCGCCAACCACATAAACAACACTTGGATTTTTAGGTATTATAAGCGAATCCCCGGGTTCTAGAGGTATATTATAAATCGAAGTTGTATCTTCTAATATATCATCCCATAAAATAGGTATTCTGTTTGAATATTCCCTATTAAAAATATCCCTATTATAAAGTGGAATACCTTTTATTGCAGTATCAGGTATAATAACTTTGGGGGTATTAGCAACTACCGAATTCCTGCGGTAAACGTACATTCCATCAGTATATGCTGTTGATTTAAATTTACCTGCTCTTTTTATCAGGTCAAAAATCTTTTCCCCTTCATATAGAAGTGTGTAGGTGCCGGGAAATTTAACTTCACCTGAAATTGATACCGTCTGGTTGAAGGTTTTTGTCGGGTTTCGTTTTATCAGCACGCGGTCATAATCTTTAAGATAAAAATCTTTACTTACTTGGTTATCCCAATAATGTTCGGGTAAAGAAATAATAAATTTATTTGCATAGATGGTTGGAGTAGTAGTGTCCATCCTGGTAACTTCAATATCTTTTGTTGTTGCTGAATCACTCAAGCCGCCTGCTAAAATGATAAGATCAGTCAACGTCATATTCTGATACCGTTTAAAAATACCGGGATTTTTTACTGCTCCGGCAATCTCAACTGTCCTTGAAGGGAAAAATCTTTCAATACTATAGACTTCTACATCATCCCTGTTTTTTAATATAAGATTATCTGAAGGAACCCCTGCCATGGCTTTATTCAAATTAAAATTAATTATTTCCTGTTTTTCGTTTGGGCAGTGTCCTGATGAGAATGGCTTTCTCTCTAAAAGCGTCGGGAGATAAGCTGTCTGCCCTGTATATCAAGTCTTGGATAGTCATAAGGCTGGAGGTCAATTCATAAACACCCGGTTTTTTAACTTTCCCGCCTATAGTTACTCTATTTTCAGGTTTATTATTTATTTTTAATATATTTACTATATCACCGTCAACCAGGTTATTATTGCTGTTCCTTAAATCATCCACCGAATTAAAATTAAGATCGATATCCATAATATTATTTCTGAATTCCTTCCGTTGATCGAACGGGATGATTCTTTCAATATGAACCCTTTCAAAATAAGAATTATAATTTAATCCGCCGGCATAATTTAGAAGATCTTTTAAACGGTCATCTTTTTTTAATTCATATATTGCCGGGCGGAATACTTCTCCTGCCAAAGCAGCTCTTTCACCAACCGGGGGTACGAATATAATATCCCCGTCTTCCAGGTTTACATCTTTTGATTTATCACCTTGGGTTAAATAGCTGTAAAGATCAATTACCGAGATAGTCTGCCCGTTTCGAATGATTTTGATATTCCTGAGAGAACCGCTCAAAGTAGGACCGCCGGAATAATAAAGCGCGGTAAATGATGTTGAAAGGGAAGGTAAAGTATATCCGCCGGGTTTGTTTACTTCACCCAGCACATATATTTTTACAGTTCTCAATGTACCTGTAGAAACATCAAGGTTTGTTTTTGCTTCCCCGTTTGATGATTCATTCAATGATGAATAAGTTTTAGATAATATATTAAACAGCTTTTGCTTTAATGTATTAATACTGAGCCCGTTAACATTTACCTGGCCTACATCAGGTATATAAATATTTCCTTCTTTATTAACGGTTAGTGTTCTTTCGAGCTGGGTTTCTCCCCATAGGGTTATTACTATTTCATCGCCCGGGCCAACTATATAATCAGCAGGACAGGAACATTCAGTGAAGTTACAAAAGCTGTAGGAGAAGTTGAAAATATATTATATCCGAAAGCCGGCAGACTATCCGCCTGCTTTCTTCCTCCAAATGCCGGGACGAAGTATGTTTCTAAAGGTTTGTTTATAGGAGGACTAATTATAGATTTATCAGTTTTTCCTTTATCCTTTAGTTCATTTTTCGGAATGCTTACCTGCTGCTGGGGCTGTAATTGTGAATTCTGCAGCTGCTGCCGAAGCTTTAAGTAATCCTCAAGTGAAAAGCCCATCTCCTCAGCCTTTTTCTTCATCTCCTCCTGGGTCATATTATCAAGCTGTGCCGATAATTTGCCGAAAGGGATTAACATAGACAAAAGAATGAGTACTATAAAAAATCTATACATAGTACCAAAATAATAAATATTAGCTGAAAAAATAAGGGTTCATACGATTCATTTCAACATATTTGCCGGGAAGGAATTGTAATTGACTAACCATAAAAACAAAGGATTGATGTAATCTTTTTAACTGCGAGATAAAAAAAGATTCGTCTGTTTTTCAATAAAAGAAAAAATTTCTTGAGGTTTTTTCTCTTTTCCCTCTAAATATTGGATAGGAGTAATTTCGATATCATCATAGCTTAATAAGGCTTTTAGATATACGGATTTTTCAAAACCTGAATATTTTTTTTTGCATAATGAAAGGATTTCTTCAAGACTGTATTCTTTTAATAAAAAATAAAGATCAACATAATCTCTGTAAGCAGCTCTCAACAAAGCAGCGATTTTCATAGCACCTATTTCAAGTTCATTACAGATATTAAACCATTTATTTTTACGAACCGGCAGTATAATCTTTTGTTCAATTTCAAAAAATGAAATTTTTATTTCTCCGTTTACTATGATCGATAGAGTATCCTTTTCTAATTGAGTAACTAGTAAATCTGAATTATTAAAGATAGAGGCAATTTTTTTTTGTAATGCTCTAATCTCAAAATGGCTAAAAGAAAAGAAATCAAAATCATCGCTCTTTCTATGCCCCATTTGCAAAGCTAATGCAGTACCACCGGCAAGATAGAATTCATCTTTAAATTCTTTTAACAAAGGGAGTAATTCTATTCTTTTATTATCCAGGATTGATATTTTTAATTCTTTTTCCAAAGTCTTTTTTCTTTTGCTATTTTATTCCAGAAATAAAAACTATTTCTTGTGAGGGAATATATTCCTTTTTTATCTATAAATTCTTTGACCTCTTCATTATCAAATGTCTTAAATATCCATTTAAATGTATCAAAAGTGCCGTAGTTAAGAAATCTTTCCAAAATAAATTTTCTGTGTTTCTCTAAATCAAGCAAGTTAAAATCCACATCCCAAAAAAACTTTTTATATTGTCGTGGTATAGAATGTCCCAAATTATTTTTTTTCATCTAAGGTCCGAATTTTTCTTCTATATATATCTTTGCATCTTCCAGGGAATTGAAATATCCAATTCGTATGCGGTACCTAATTTCATTTTTATTTGGTGATTCAAATTTAAATATAAATGCCTTATATCCCTTATCTTTATATCTTTTAACTTCTTTAATAGCTTTTCTTTCGGTTTTCCATGACGAAACCTGTATTGCATAAATATTTCCATCAGTAAAAATTGTGTTATCTGCTATCCGGTCTTCTGAACTATTATATGCGTTTGTATCAAAAGGATTAATTACCTTTTTAATTTTTCCCGCTTCAACATAATTTTTATTTACTATTTCAACGCGCCTATTTAAAATTCTTCCAAATTCAAGCTTATTATTCCCTATCGGATTTTCTTCTCCCAGTCCAAAGATTTCAAATCTGTCCTTGCTTAATCCGTTGGAAAGGAAGTAAATGAAAACAGAACTTGCTCTGTCAAGAGAGACTTTATTATTTACTTTTTTAGGACCAATATTGTCGGTATACCCGGTTATTTTCCATTTTGATTGTTGATCTTTCTTCATAAGATCTACAAGCTTTGAAAGAATCTTTTCAGCGTTGGAGGTAAGCTTTGAACTTCTGAATTCAAAATTTGTACTTGCATTTAATATAACCTTATTCATTTCACTGGCTGGTGAAGGTGTCAAACTTACAATTGGACAACCCAGTGTATCAACTTGTGTTCCGGCGGGTGTGCCGGGACAGTTATCTTCATAATCGGGAACCCCATCCTGATCGGAATCAATGGGACAACCAGTTTCGTTTACTTTTGCAATTGCAGGTGTATTAGGGCAGTTGTCCAGGTAGTCAGGCACACCATCATGATCTGAATCGACAGGACAGCCGCTTGTATCTACCACAACTTTTAAGGGTGTATCCGGACACTTATCAAGATAATCAGGTATCCCGTCATGATCGGA
>CAVUCR010000046.1:0-30725 GCA_963739895.1 uncultured Ignavibacteria bacterium
TATAAATTAATTATTTTTCTATTCTGATCATTATCCCTCAAAAACAGCATAATACATTTTTTACTGCTTTTCTTACATATTTACTCTTGCAGTGCAAGTTTTGCACTCTTATTTTTTTATCAACCGCTTTTAAGTAAATAATTTAATGCTTTGTACTGGTATTCAAATTGAAACCTCGAAAGACCAACATGGAGTAGAAATGAAGGACAAATTTTTACCTATTCTTCTTTTTATTTTTATAATGGCAAACATATATATAATTCCCCAGCATATTTATTATGTTTCTCCAGAAGGCAATGACACAAATACTGGGCTTGAAATAAACACTTCCTTCTCAACCCTTCAGAAAGCTGCAAATACGGTTTCAGCCGGAGATTCGGTAATTGTGATGGAAGGGAATTACACCGGTTTTGATATCCGGACTAGCGGGACGGAAAGTTCACCTATAGTGTTTAAAGCTGTAAATCATAGAACAATTATAGATCAGCCTAATAATAAAACAAACGACGGGATAAATATTGAGAATGCATATAGAATCATTATAGACGGATTTAAAGTAATTAATCAGCCCCGTGCCGGAATACGTGCTGCAGTATCAAATTTTATTATTATCAAAAATAATTTTTGCACCCAGAACAACACATGGGGAATTTTTACCGGATTTACCAATGATATAATTATTGAGAATAACACTTGTTCTTACAGCGCACAACAGCATGGTATTTATGTTTCTAACAGCGGTGACCGGCCAGCATTAAGAAACAATGAGTGTTTTGGCAACACTGGATGCGGGATACAGCTGAATGCCGATGTTTCACAGGGTGGAGATGGAATTATAAGTAATGCAGTAATTGAAGGAAATATTCTTCATGATAATGGAACAGGGGGAGGCTCCGCGATAAATCTTGATGGAGTTCAGAATTCCATTATTTACAACAATCTAATTTATAATAATCACGCAACTGGAATTGCACTTTTTATGATTGACGCAGCAGAAGGTTCAAAAAATAATAAAGTATTTAATAATACAATCATAAACCCCTCCGATGCAAGATGGACAATACTTATAAATAGCGGTTCTACTGGCAATACACTATATAATAATATTTTCATTAATCATCATAGTTTCCGAGGCAGTATTTCGATAGATGCATCATCCTTACAAAATTTTTTCAGCGATTACAATATTATCGTTGACAGGCTAAGCAATGATGACGGGGAAACAAATATAAGTCTCTCCGATTGGCAGAATCTTGGTTATGACCTCCATTCTCAAATTGCAGTATCTGACAACCTTTTATTTACAAATCCAGGTTCCGGTGATTTTCATTTACTTGCCGGTTCACAAGCAATTGACACCGGTACCCAGCTTGTTATATCCTTTGTAACAAATGACATAGTAAATATACTACGACCTCAAGGTAATGGGTTTGATATTGGAGCTTACGAATTTTCCAGTGTGACCGGAATAAATACAAACGAAATTATTAAAGGTTTCGAACTTTACCAAAATTACCCTAATCCATTTAATCCGGCAACCAGTATAATATATACAGTACCGAAAACAAGCTATGTTACATTAAAAATCTATAATGTACTAGGTGAGGAAATTGAAACTCTGGAAAATACTGAACGCTCTGCTGGTACTTATGAAATAAAATTTAATGCCGGAAATCTTGCAAATGGAATTTACCTTTACAAGTTAAATGCCGGAATTTTTTCTGCAACAAAAAAACTGATACTATTGAAATAAACTTTTTTACCGATAAAATTAATAATAATACTGTTCTAATTATTTAATCATTAAATGTGCTTAGCACCAAAAATGCATTCTTCCCGAAAATATTTATGCTCTAAAAGATATCATAAAAATCAGATATGATTCCGGTCTTTTTCTTTTAGATAATCTATCTTTATATTATTTATAACAATTCACCGGAGGTGTTATGAAGTTTATAATTATTTTGCTTGTAAGCCTATTAATTACAGCAGGTTGTTCAGAAAAAAAAGAAAATAATATGAATGGAAAATCATCCATTATTACTAAAGAAGTTAATTATTCTTCGGATGGAACACCTCTAAAAGGATTCTTAGTATACGATGGAAACACACAAGGAAAAAGGCCTGGAGTGATTGTTGTTCATGAGTGGTGGGGATTAAACCAGTACGCAAGGCACAGAGCAGAGATGCTGGCTAAACTAGGCTATATTGCATTAGCAATTGATATGTACGGTAATGGCAAAACGGCAGAGCATCCTGATAATGCCGGTAAATTTGCAATGGCGGTAATGCAGCAAATGGATACCGCAAGAGCGAGGTTTGATGCCGGGCTTAATTTGCTTAAAGAAGAACCTGAGACAGATACTAACAATATTGCTGCAATTGGTTATTGTTTTGGAGGCGGAATTGTTCTCCGGATGGGTATTGAAGGAGCTGACCTTAAAGGTGTTGTAAGTTTCCATGGAGATTTGCCCACGGAACCCGTAAAAAATCCTGCTGCGGTAAAAGCAAAATTTCTTGTCTGCAACGGCGCTGATGATCCATTTAATCCTGAGAAAAAAGTTAATACATTTAAAAAAGTAATGGATACCGCAGGGTTAGATTATAAATTAATTAATTATCCCGGTGCAGAGCATAGCTTTACAAATTCTGCTGCAGACAGCCTTGGTAAAAAATTCAATCTACCTTTAGCTTATAATAAAGAAGCTGATGAAAAAAGCTGGGCTGCAATGCAGAATTTTTTCAAGGGAATATTCAAATAGATCGTAGAATATGAGTAATTTTTCATAGGATTAATTTTTCATAAGAATACCTGTTACGATTATTATGCTTATCTAGCTATAAATGATTAGATCTTTTATATATTGTAAAATATGAATGGTAAATTATATTTAGTATCAACCCCGATCGGCAATTATGAAGATATTACTCTCCGTGCCTTAAATATTTTAAAAGAAGTTGATTTTATTATTTGCGAAGAATTTAAAGAAGCCAGGCGATTGCTTTCACAAGTTGAAATTAAAAACGAATTAATTTCTCTTAATGAACATAACGAGAGTGAAATTGTAAATGATATAATATTAAAATTAGGAGGAGGTAAATCCACAGCATTAATATCCGACTGCGGAACCCCGTTATTTTCCGATCCCGGTCATTTGCTTGTTGATCTATGCATATCTCAAAATATTGAAGTTATTCCGGTTCCCGGTGCAAATTCGTTGTTACCTGCTTTAACCGGTTCCGGATTAAATTTTGAAAAATTTTATTATTACGGCTGGCTTTCTCCTAATAAACAAATTAGGAGGCGGCAATTAATAGATTTAAAAAAAATAAAAGAAATTATTATTCTGCTCGATGCACCATACCGACTTAAAAGCTTAATGACGGATATAGTTAAAATTTTAGGGAAAAATATAACGGCAGTTTTAGCTTTCCAGCTTACAATGAAAGATGAGAAATTTTTTAGAGGAACTGCAGAAGATTTATTAAAAATTGCAGAGCAAAAAAATCTTAAGGGTGAATTTGTGCTTATACTGGATAATAAATAATTATATTTAAAAACTTTTGACTTTTCTAAATAAGATTATAAGTACTATTTTATTTTATAAGCAACGCAACATTTTCAATATGAAATGTATGGGGAAACATATCAACAGGTCTAATTTTCATCAACTTGTATCCCCTATCGACAAACATTTTAATATCTCTAACCTGGGTAGCAGGATTACAGCTAACATAAACAATCTCCTCCGGACTTAAATTTATAACATCTTCAATCGTATTCTTGTGCATTCCACTCCTAGGTGGATCTACTATCACAACATCCGGCACTGGCAGACTATCCTCTTTTACAATAGGCAGAAATGTTTTATAGAGATCGGTTGCAAAAAAATTAACATTTTCAATATTGTTTAATTTTGTATTCTCTCTTGCGTCACTTATCGCGGATTCAACACTTTCAAATGCATAAACATTCTTGGCATAACTGGAAATAAAAATTGCAATTGTACCCGCTCCGGAATATAAATCATATACTATTTCATCCCCTTTTAAGCCGGCAAAATCAAGAACTGTCTGATATAAATTTTCAGCTTGCCGGGTATTTGTCTGAAAGAAAGAATTTGCACTAATCCTAAATTTATACATCCCTATTGAATCATAAATTAAACCACTGCCATAAAATACTTTTGCAAAATCACCGGTTGCAATCGCAGCTTTTTTTATATTAATATTATTTACAATAGAAGTTATTACAGAAAATTCTTTTAAAACAGCACGGGAGTATTCATTAACTAATTTATCATCTTCATAGAAGGTTACTAAATTAATCATCAAATCATCTGTATGTTCTGATTCTCTTATTACTAAATTTCTTAAATATCCCTGATGAGATTTTGTGTTATAAACAGTGATATTTCGTTTCTTAAAAAAATCCCTTGTAAAATTTAAAATCTTGCTGCTCAATTCAGATTGGAGGAAACATTCATCAATATCTAAAACCTTATCAAATACTCTCGGGACATGCAGACCTAAAGCAAAATCTCTTTCAAAATCTTCTCCTGATTTTATTTCCTGTTTTGTTAACCATCCTTTATCCGAGAAAGAGAATTCCATTTTATTTCTGTAAAAATATATTTTCGCCGAGGGAATAATTTGTTCAACTGAAAAATTGCTGAATCCCCCCATTTTTATAAATATTTCTTCAACCTGCTGTTGTTTATATTCAATTTGTTTTTGATAGTCGAGGTCCTGCTGTTTGCATCCCCCGCACACTCCAAAATACTTACACCTAGCTTTTACCCTGAATTCTGAAGGAAATAATATTTCTTCGGCTGTAGATTCAGCATAAGATTTTTTAATTTTTTTTATTTTGGCTTTTACTTTATCACCCGGATAGGCATTATCTACAAAGATAATATATTTTGACTGCTGGGGTAAGGTTTCAGGTAAAATTTCTTCTTTATTAATTTTTGCAATTCCTCTTCCTTCAAAAGCGTAATTATCTATGTTTAATTCGATACAGTCTCCTTTTTTCACACTAAAACCTTTTTAAGTAGTAACATTTTAAATCCCATATGAGCATTACCGCCGAATTTTAAATAAGCATTTGATTCATGGCTGGTTTGTTTCAACAATCTTTTATAATAACTTTTTTCATCAGCTGAAAGTTTGTTTGATTTTTCTTTTAACATGCTGCTGCTCAACTGGTAAAATTCTTTTAATGTATAAGATATATCCTTAGTAAGGACAACTTCAAAATTTTTTTCTTTATAATAGCCTTCCAGTTCACCGGAAAAAAGAGGAGAAAGATTAGAATTATTCCAAATATCCTTAACAAATTGAGGAGGTGATTGTGTTAAGCTTACAATTTCACCGGCACACAAATATCCTGCCGGCTTTAAAATCCGTTTAACTTCTTTGATTATCTTATTCCTAATTGGAACCGAAATAGAAGCCTGGGCATAAACCAGTTCAAATGATGAATCCCTAAAATCCATATTATCGAATTCCATCATTTTTACAGAGATTTCTTTTGAAGAGGATAAATTCATTCTTGTTCTCAAAAGAGATTCTTCATTTTGAACTAACATAATAACCCTGGAAGCCCCTTTAGAATAGATATCTTTTGAAATTCCTTCACTCCCCTCCCCAATAACGAGGGCAGAAAAATCCTTTATTTCAATATTTTCAAGAAGAATATTTAATTGTTGATCTGTTCCGGGTAGGAAATAACTTGTATTCATGAACCTATTCTATTAAGAATATTTACTAAAATTATTTTACAACCAGCTTATTAAAAAGTATATCTTTTAACTCTACATTTCTCATCATCTCCAGATTTAAAAAAATGCTCCATAACTAAATTCTTATAATTAACTTTTTTAATTTAGGTTTTATAAATTAATCATAAAAATCAAATTTGTTAATTTATTCTAATAATAACCACCCTCCTGTTTTTTGCTCTTCCCGTTTCTGTTGAATTATCGGCGATGGGATAGTCCATCCCCATACCAAATACCTCAAACCTATTTCGGGATAATCCCTTGGAAATAAAATAATTTAATACTGATTCAGCCCGTTCCCTGGAAATTTTCAGGTTACCGGCTTTACTTCCTATATTATCTGTATGACCTTCAATTCTCCATCTTGAAAGAGGATTTTGTTTCATTACATCAACAAGCTTATCCAAGTCAGGATAAGCAGCAGGTAAAAGAGTTGAGCTGCCAAAAGCAAAGTTTGTACCTGAACTTAATGTGAATTGTTTTACTTCTTTTTTTAACGGACAACCGTTTTCATCCACTGATGCACCGGCAGCAGTACCCGGGCATTTATCAAGGTAATCCGGGATCCCGTCTTTATCCGAATCCAAGGGGCAGCCGTTTTCGTCTACTTCAACATTTTGTGGTGTATTGCTGCATTTGTTTTTGAAATCCGGGACACCGTCTTCATCAAGATCGTGTGGACAACCGGATTTATCAACCGGTATATTCTTTGGAGTGTTTGAACAAAGGTCTAAATAATTGGGGACACCATCACCATCAGAATCCAAAGGACAGCCGCTATTATCAACTAAAACATCTTTGGGTGTATTAGGACATCTATCGAGATAATCTGGAATTCCATCT
The DNA here is from genome assembly GCA_963739895.1 of uncultured Ignavibacteria bacterium. Taxonomy (GTDB): domain Bacteria; phylum Bacteroidota; class Ignavibacteria; order Ignavibacteriales; family Ignavibacteriaceae; genus CAVQBP01. The sequence goes on from CAVUCR010000046.1 coordinate 6,627, forward strand.
TTATCAGAATCAATCGGGCAGCCGAAATCATCTACCTTAACACCAGGAGGAGTATCTCCGCAAAGGTCTTCAGAATCATCTACTCCGTCTCCATCAGTATCCCTGTTAATGAAAAATGAGAAAGAAACTCCGGCAAGAACATTAATAACAAGGTCCTTATTTGTTCCAATAGCTATATCATCAAGGTAGTCTTTAGAACCAAGCTGCACTCCACCAACTAAATTAAAACTTAAATTATCAGTGGCAAGAAACCTTACTCCTATCTCTCCTAAATAACTAATTTCACTTTTTTTATAAAGCCTGGCAATATTATTAGGCAGAGGTTTATCATTTGTTCCTTTTGGCTCAAACTTGGTATATGCTGCACCGACAAATAAATATGGAGTAACTATATTACTAAGAGATAGTGCATAGATTAAGCCTCCGCCGGCAAATTCGAAATTTGTTCTAAAAATATCCGGGTTACGGTTAACATCTTCTCCCCTGATGTAACCACCTCCTCCCATTGCTCTTATACCGAAAGAGCTTTTTGTAAATGAAGGGAAAAAGTATTCGATTGAACCTCTTCCCGTATAATCAATTTTTCTATTTTTATAATCAGTGATGCCAAGCGTTGCCCCTCCTTCCATGCTAAAAACAAAAGAACCTGAGAAAGCTGAATATTTATTCCTGTGAAGCTGTTGAGAGAAAGAGAATCCTGCAAAAAGAATAATTAAAAGAAAAGTAAAATTTTTCATTTAGTGGTTTCCCTTTTTTATAAAAACAGTACTACTAATTTAAAAGGATTTTAATGAATTGAAAAACAAAAGTAATTTAAAATAGAATAGGGAATGTAAATTTACATTCCCTATTTCAAGATGATTTTCCAAAAAGACTAGTGCTCAGGAATTATTTCCACCCTTCTATTCATTGCTCTTCCTTCTGCAGTTTTATTTGATGCAACAGGATTGCTTTCTCCCATTGGAATTACCTGCAGCCTGCTGGCGTCAATTCCCTGACTCACCAGGTAATCTGCAACTGCTTGAGCCCTTTTTCTGGAAAGCTCCATGTTATAAGATTCCGAACCGATAGAGTCTGTATAACCTTCAATTCTTAATTTTGCTCTTGAATCAGTCTTCATACTTTCTACTAGACTATTTAAAACCAGGTAAGCGTTTGGAAGTAAAACAGCTTTTCCTGATTCGAAATTAGTATCACCGCTTAAACTTACCTTAACGGTATCTCTTTTAATTTCGCATCCTTTTTCATCAACTTCTTTACCTTTGGGAGTATTTGGACATTCATCTTTATAATCAGGCACACCATCACCGTCAGAATCCTTTGGGCAGCCGGCTGCGTCTACTGGTGCTCCTTCTGGTGTATTCGGACATTTATCCTGATCATCATAAACGCCATCATTATCAGTATCCGGACAACCGCTTTCATTAACTTTCGCCCCAGGCGATGTATTTGGACATTTATCATACTTATCAGGCACTCCATCATGATCTGTATCTATAGCGCACCCATTCTCATCAACAGTCATATCGGATTCAGTATTTGGACATTTATCTTTATAATCCGGAACACCATCATGATCCGAATCAATAGGGCACCCGAAATCATCAACTTTAATCCCTGGAGGTGTATTGGGACATTGATCCCTGGAATCCGGGACTCCATCTTCATCTTCATCTGTTTGTGTAAAAAGTGAATATGAAAATCCAGCCATTGTTTGTATTAAGAGATCATTACTTCCAAAAGGTGGCATTGCATCCCAATTATCGTTTGGGCTGAATTCGGTACCAATATTAATATTAAAGTTAATTGCATCAGATAATAATATTCTTAAGCCAGCCTCGGCATGGTAATTAACTTCAGTAATATTAAAAGTTCTTTTACCGTATGGGAGGTCGTTACCATTATTGTCTCTAGGATTTACCCATCCATAAGATGCTCCTAAAAATACGTATGGAAATACAGTTTGTTTAATAGAAAATGTATATGATATCCCCCCTCCAATTCTTGTTATGGAAGATCTAAATTCAGTTGGGTATTTTCTATTATCTTTTCCCCCAACATACCCGGCGCTTATGAAACCTTTTAATCCGAAAATACCATTTGATGTTGTAGGAAAGAAATACTCCAGTACACCCCTGCCTACAACCTGAGCTTTGGGATTGGTATAATCCGTATAACCAAAAGTTAATCCCGCTTCAGCTCCAATCATCAGTGTACCAGAAAAAGCATGATGTTTTTTTTGTTTAGTGTATTCTTGTGCATTGGACAAAAAAGATGTGAATAAGAATATGCTTAACAGTATTATAATTTTTCTCATAAGTTTATCCTTTTTTTGTTGAAGAAATTATCTGTAACCTCTTGTTATTATAATAAGATATGAGAACAATACTTTTAAAGCTGTGTTTGTATTAACAAAATATAACAAAATTGTTGTTTAATATAATTTTATTATTGTTTATTTACTAAGAATTAATTATATAAATTAAAGTAATTAATTCTATGCTAATAATTTTGGGAAGGCTGGTACTAATTTTATTTCTGCGGCTAAAAGATTATCGGGTTAAGTTTCTTTAAAAATGTATTGATTAATTAACAACGGCAAGATTTCCATTATTTAAGCAATAAAAATTTTTTTGTTTCAGAAAAATTTCTAGTTTTTAAAGTGTACAAATAAATTCCGCTGGAAAGGTTATTTCCATTAAAGGTGACTTCATAATTTCCTGCGGCTTTTTCTCCATTGGCAAGTGTCGTAATTTCATTTCCTAATAAGTCAAATACTTTTAGTGACACATATTCATTATCCGGGATACTATACCTGATTTTTGTTGATGGATTAAAAGGATTAGGGAAATTTTGTTCAAGCTTATAGGCTATTAAATCCTGTTCATCTTTAATTCCTGTTACGGTTCCTATTTGAATTGATTTATTCTGCGCAAAATTCCATTGATCTCCCGTATTTTGACCATTGAAATTTACACTATTGCCGTTAGCATAAATTGTTTGCTCTCCAGGTATTGAAGGTGCAGTATAAGAGAAATTAAATGTGACAGCACCTGACGAAGGTGTTTTAGGTAAAACATGCGTTAGCTCGGTATTTTGGAGCCTTAAATCATTTGTAACAGGCGTTAAGGAACCGTTTGATACAGCGATATTTGTTCCTGCAGCTTTTAATGGTCCGCCGGTTATTGTAATTGAATAAGTTGCTGTTTGGTTAAGCATTAATGAATCGGGACCGTTTATTGTTACAATTACATCTGTTGAGGGATTTAGCGCATGGCATGTGCAGCCAGGTGTATTACTTTTTTTTGTAACTCCAGTAATCCCCGTGGAATATGCGTATAAAACTATGGAAAATGATAATACTATTAGAGTACAGAAAACAAATATATTTCGCGTGTTATAAATATTTTTCATTCTAAAATTGGAAAATTTTTTTTAAAATTATGGTTTAACTAGAATAATAGTTGTGTCGATGCAGACAAAAGGGACATTGACTGATAAATCTGGAAATTTATTGAAAAAAGTAATTTTTAAATTACTATAAATATATTCTATTTATGGGAAATATCTTTTTTATTAATATTTATTGAATTCGGTTCCCAATCAAGGCCCTGACAAGGAAGAAAGTCCATAGTTGGATGTTTATCATATTTCATACAAATTACAGCGCTCTTATCAAAATGCCTGCAAGTTGAGCATAAAGTAGACTCTATTATATCTTTATTTTTTTCTTCAAATAATTTATAATGAATTATTGCAGGATGAATTATTACTACATAAATTGCAAGAACATTTAAAATCCACCAAAATTGAAAATCAATATAATTCTGCAGTATCCAGATTATAGGAATTAGGACAGCAATTCTGATAATAGTCCAAAATACAATAATGCCCATAAATATGATATTTAAATTTTTGATTGATAGTCAAATTAATTATTTTTTATCAATAAGAAAATTCATTTGCGAATATCATTTTTTTTAATCTCTCTCGGATCCTGGTTTTATTCAAAAAGTTTTTTATTTCATCTTGAAATTGACAGCGTATTAAACCCTCTCCCGTTTATTTTTTTACTTGTTTTATTTAAAAACAATTGGAGAAATTATGGAACCCTCTGATTCAAAAGAAAAAGACAATCTTGACAAAGATTATGGCAGTGTGTTTGGTTTGGAAGATGGGGAAACATTTGGCTTATCAAAAATATTTACTGAATTCAAATCATTAAATTATAAAGAGCTTATCCCTCTGGAAAAAATCTTTAATAAAGATATATTCAACAAAAAAGCAGCCAGGTGGATAATGCTCTTCGGTCTAATTCCTTTGATTTATGCATGGTTTGTAAGGGAATTTGATTTAGATTTTACCCAGGTGGTATGGTTAATTGAAATTTACTTTTGTTTATTTTGGGCCTTGTTTTTTTTCGGCATAATCCAGCCGTCTAAAACAATATGGAAACAGGGAATCGGGTATGCTCTATTTACAGCTATGATCGGAATCCCCATACTTCTCACTTTACAAACCTTTCCAGTTATAAAAAGTTTATACTATGAGACTAATAGCAATAGTTTAGTAGGTAAATTAACAGGCTTTATTTTTGGCGTTGGTATATTGGAAGAAACATGTAAAGCGTTCCCATTAATAATATTTGGTCTAAGAAAAAAGACTATAAAAAATTTTCATGACGGGATTTTTCTGGGTTTATTATCCGGGCTTGGATTTGCAGCATCCGAAGGAGTAACTTACACTGTAAAGGCTACTGCAAACGCCATATATTACGGAGATGCTACTTGGCAAGTTCTAACTTTTCTTCATAGGGTAATGTCCGGTCCTTTGCAGCATGGTACCTGGGCAGCTGTTTCAGGATGGTTTATTGTAGCTGCAGCACAGAAAGAAGGTAAAAAATGGCCAATAATAACTGTCGGAATTTTGTTCATGGCACTACTTCATGGCCTTTATGATGTCTTTTCAGATAGTTTTATTGGAATAATTATAGCCGGGTTGGGGTACCTGGTCTTTATGGCTTATTTAATACATGGTAATAAAAAAGATGAGGTTATAATATATTAATCCTGAGTCTCTTAAAAAATCGAATATTAGTTGATATATTTCCTTTATTTTTTTTTATATTTGTAAAAGAATTAAAAAAGCTGATTAATTTGATCCATAATAATCAATTTTTTAATACCGAAATTTGTGGTAAATTTTACTTCATTTTGGGGAACAGGGCTTGCTGTTATTTATTTTAAATATTAATATTGAATTAGAAAGATTTTTTGGTATATAAATGATTGGCTATTATTTTATGAATGTGAGCGCGGGTGGTCTCGAACCACCGACCCTCTGCTTAAAAGGCAGATGCTCTACCACTGAGCTACGCGCCCTAAAATTTAAGAACTACAAATATATAAATTTGGATTTTTTATTCCAAACAAAAATAAATTCATTTATCAATCATGAATAGCATGAATAAAAACTCTAAAATTTTAGTTTGCGACGATGATGAGACGCTTTGTTATTTGTTAAAAGAACAACTGCTTGAAGAAGGTTTTTCTGTTGACACTGTATATGACGGTGGTGAAGCAATTGAAAGTATCAAAAGGAAGAATTACGACTTGCTCCTTCTTGATTTGAATATGAAAGAAGTTTCAGGTGAAGAAGTACTAAAGTTTACATCAGATTATAACTCTTCAATTCAAATAATTGTTTTGACAGCTCAAACCGAGGTCAGAAAAGCTATTGAATGTATGAAATTAGGCGCCTATGATTATATTACCAAACCATATAATTTTGACGAATTGCTTTTAACTATAAACCGGGCTTTAGAACACAAAGATTTAATTGTTAAAACAACTATCCTTACAAACCAGGTTAACAAAAAACTTCCCCACAATATTATTGGTGAAAGTGAAGAACTTCAAAGGGTTATAAACCTTGCTAACAAATCTGCTATATCAGACTCGAATATTTTAATTGAAGGAGAAACCGGCACAGGTAAAGAATTATTTGCTGAATATATACATAAACATTCGGAAAGAAGAGATAAACCTTTTGTCGTAGTAAATTGTGCTTCTCTACCAGATCAATTAATAGAAAGTGAACTTTTTGGCCATGAAAAGGGAGCTTTTACTGATGCAAAATCGATTAAACAAGGTTTGGTTGAAATCGCACACGGAGGTACTCTATTTTTAGATGAAATTGGAGAGCTAAGCCTGACACTTCAACCTAAACTACTCCGCTTTCTTGAAAATGGTGAATACAGAAGGATTGGCGGAGTTACAAACCTTACTTCAAATGTCAGGGTAATTGGAGCAACTAATAGGAATTTACTTGAAGAAGCCGATAATAAAAAATTCCGAAGAGATCTATTATTCAGGTTAAATGTAATTACTCTAACAATTCCTCCTTTAAGAGACAGATCGGAAGATATAATTATTTTGGCAACCCATTTTTTAGAATCAAAATCACCTATCAGGTCTCCAAAAAAACTTTCTCCAAGAGCTGAAAGAGTATTATTTAGTTATAGCTTTCCAGGAAATGTAAGGGAATTGGATCATATAATTGAACGTGCTCTTATTTTTGCTGAAGGAGATTTAATTGAACCAGAAGATTTAAATTTACCCAGCAGTATAACAAAGACTGTAAAGGACTCATATCAACAAATAAATAATGATGAGAATGGGCAGCAGGAAGCCGTTTTAAGTATGGAAGAATTGGAGAGAAAACATATTGCCAGGGCTTTGAAACTAAATAGATGGGATAGAACTCAAACAGCGTATCAATTAGGTATTAGCCCAAAGACTTTATATACTAAGATTAAGAAATATGAGATTAAACAGGACTAAATTTATAAATGCTCAAAGAAATCATTTCTGAATATGCACTTTCAGAATTGTTGGAATTAAATGGTTCTGGATTAGCTATTGCAGATAAGGATAGAAGAATACTCTGGTTTAACCAAAGATTTAAAAAAAACACTGGAGAAAAAAGATTAAAAGGAAGGAAAATATGTTCTATTTTTAAAGATATTGATTCCCTCTATTTCAATAAACTTGAAAATAAAAAATCTGTTGAAATTCCACTGCCTTACTTAAGTAATAATTTGAAAATTACCGCCCTAAGAACAAAAGATAAATTAGATGGCTTTGTTCTTGCACTTGAAAAATCAAAAAAAGAAATTCCCGCTTCATTTGATGAATCACCACAAAAAAATCTCCTGTTTCAAAAAGAATTCCAAAATATCCTTTCCCTTTTAGTTACAGAAAAATCGCTAAATATTTTATCTCAGTCCATATTAACTAGTTGTATAAAAATTAGTGCAAGTAATTTTGGAATTATTGTTTTCCATGAAGAAAACCAAAAATATGAATTCCTCTTTAGTGACCCGGGGAAATATCTTAAAAATGAGGAAGAAATAAAAAAAGAAATTAGTGTTAATTATTCTTTCATAATAAAGTGGCTAGGCATAAACAAACGTTCGCTTACAGCTATTAATAAAACTCATAATATAGGTTTTAATTTAACACGGGTTCTGCAAAGTGAAGCCTTAATTATTTCGCCCTGTTTTTTTAACAATCACCTTATTGCAACCATTATTGTGGGGGGGAAAGAAACATATAATTCTTTTGAAATTAATCATATAGAACAATTTGCCTCACTTTTATCTTTTGCTGTTAGCAGCATAAAAACAAGAGAGCTAAACGCTGCTTTGGAAAACAGGCTGCTGCAATCGCAAAAGCTTGAAACAATCGGAAAGCTTACTAGCGGGATGGCCCATGATTTTAGTAATCTGCTATCAAGTATTTTCGGCAGTTTAAATTTATTGAAAAAAAGAGTCCCTGAAAGTGATAATATATTTAGATTGTTAGATAACATAGAAAACTGTTCAATAAGAGCCAAGGATTTAACTAGGGGGCTCCTGTCATACGGCAAGCCGACACCCAAACGAAAAGAATTAATAAAACCTAACCTGTTGATTTCGGAAATATCAAAAGTAATATCCCAAACATTCCCTAAAATAATTAACTTGAAAACAAATATAGAGGAAAAACTTTATGATATTTTAGGAAATGGCACTGAAATATACCAGGTACTCTTAAATTTAAATGTTAATGCAAAAGAAGCCATAGAAGGTAAGGGTACAATATTTCTTTCAGCAAAAAATATAACAATTGATGAAAAAAATATGATAAATTATCCTCTACTGGATAAAGGGAATTATGTTAATTTTACAGTGAGGGATACAGGCAGCGGGATTGACGAAGAGAACTTACAAAAAATTTTCGATCCGTACTTTTCAACAAAAGAAAAAGAGACCGGTTCAGGATTAGGGTTATATGTAACTTACGGTATAATTAAAGCGCATAAGGGACACATCGAAGTTTCAAGCACGATTGGGGAGGGAACTGCTTTTGATGTTTTTATCCCCGCATTTGAACCTTCACGTGTGGAAAAAACTTCCTCTACGGAGAAAATTATTCTCTTAGCTGATGATGAAATGATGCTAAGAGATTTACTGGCTGAACTTCTAGAATCGAATGGATATTCTGTCATTAAAGTGAGCTCCGGTGTTGAAGCTTTAAAAGTTTTAACTGAAGAAATTAAAGTCGACTTGGTTATCATGGATTATAGTATGCCGGAAATGACCGGGCTTGAATGCGTTAATCAAATAAGAAAATTGAAGTTTGAAATGCCTGTAATTCTATCGACAGGGAGCTTATCACTGGAAAAGGATTTCAACCCTAAAAAAATGGGAATTAATAGTCTATTATCTAAACCTTATGAATTCGATACTATGCTGGCAACAATTCAGCAACTAATTTAGGGCTGATTATCCCTTTTTATCAACATCAATCATTTTAATATTTTTCACATATTCCGAAAAAACAGGCTGTTTAATTGCATGCATCTTATTCAAGACATCATTTATTTCATTAACTGCGACTTCAATATATTCCAATTTTTTTAATATTGCTTCTTTTGATATAGTTTCTTTGTTAAGTTCTCTTTTGACCGCGGCTGCAGTTAATGTAATAAGTGTTAATGGTTGTTTTATTTTGTGGTTAGTAGTTACAACAGTTGCTGAAAATGTATTTTTCTTTTCAACTTCTAAAACAAGTTTATGAGCTTCTGCCAATTTTAATGCAGAATTTATACGTGCCAGAAGTTCGACCTTATTAAAAGGTTTCTTAATATAATCAAAAGCACCGGCTTCAAGCCCTTCCCTTGTATCTTCTGCATCAGATTTTGCAGTTACAAGTATTATAGGTATATCGGCTGTAGCAATGTTTGATACAAGAGTCTTACAAACTTCGATGCCGGTTACTTCGGGCATCATTATATCAAGGAGTATTAAATCAGGATGTTCATTTATTGCTTTATTTATTCCCGATTTTCCTTCATAGGCAGTAATTACTTCATACCCTTCGTTCTCCAATCGATCCTGAAGCATAAAAACGTTTTCAGGCAAATCATCAATAACTAATATTTTTTTCATTTTCTGGAATTCTTATTTGGTTAAATATTTTTTTCAGTTTATAACTAATTATCATTGAATTTACAGGTTTGGGTATAAAATCTTCAAACCCATGTTTTAAGATAATTTTTTTATCATCACTCATCGCTTTTGCAGATACTGCAAACACCGGTATATCTTTTAATTTAGAATTTTCTTTAATCCTTTTTATCGTTTGAAAACCATCCATTTCCGGCATCATAATGTCTAGCAAAATTAAATCCGGGGTCCTGTCTTCAAGTATCTTTAGACATTCAATGCCATTTTTTGCGAGGATAGTTTTGCAATTACAAGCCTGAATTTAATTCACGTAAAGTATATAAAACTTCTGGCTCGTCATCTACAATTAAAACTTCCCCATAATACTCATGATTTTCTTCATCTATTAAATCATTAACAACTTCTCTGCCAATCTTTTCTTGTTCTTGTCCATGTTGGAAAGAAAATTCTTCCTGTAATTTTAGACGATCTCTTACAATTTTTAGAACATCTAAGGGGTGATTTCTTTCTTTAAAGGTAATATTTTCCACTATGCTGTTTAGTTCACTTTTCTCTTGATCTGAAAATTCTTTTTCAGTGCACAAAATTACTGGAATATTTCGTGTTTCTCTATTTAATTTTAAAAGGTGGGATAAAGTAATCCCATCAGAAGAAGGCAAAAGTAAGCTAATCACTACCAAATCCGGCTGAAGTTCAACTATTTGTTTAAAGGCGCTCGCGCCATCTTGAATAGGATACAATAAAATAGATTCGTCACTAAATTCAGCTTTAAATCTTTCTATCTCTTTCTCATCATTATCAACCACAACTATTTTCTTAACTTTCTTCTTAGCAAGATTTTCAAGTTTACTAAAAACAGAAAATAATTTTTGTGCTGATATAGGTTTTACAAAATATTCGAAAGCACCAAGCCCAAAACCTAAATTCTTATCACTTAATATTGAAATTAAAATTACCGGGATATCTTTAGTATTAGAATTTTCCTTTAATTCTTTTAGAGTATTCCAGCCATCTTTTTTAGGCAGCATTATATCTAAAGTAATTGCAAAAGGCTGAATCTTAATCGCTTCTGAAATACCCTGTTCACCATCTTCGGCATATTCCACCTCATAACCTTTAGAAATTAGGTACTGCCCGATAGTATATCTTACTTCCGGATCATCATCAATTACAAGTACAGGATTTTTCTTATTCTTTTGAAGTACCTCTAAATTAATCCCCTGGTTTGACAATTTATAAAATGATTCTTCGATATTTATTGGAATTGTAAAACTGAATATGGAACCTTTTCCAATCTTACTCTGAATATGAAGTTCTCCTTTTAATAGGGTAGCAATTTTTCTACAAATAGAAAGTCCCAACCCTGTCCCATTATACTTGCGGGTATTGGTTCCGTCAATTTGGCGAAATTCATCGAAAATTATTTTTTGATCTTCTTCAGAAATTCCTATGCCTGAATCAATTACATCAAACTTCAGGATTTTATTATCGATCAAAGTAACATGTAATTCCACACATCCTTTCTCAGTAAATTTAACTGCATTACCAAGCAAATTTATTAGAACCTGAGCTATTTTTCCGCGATCAACATTAATAATTATATTCGTATTTGAGTGTTTAAAATTTTAAATTGTAACGATTTTTTATCTACCAGCGGTTTGACAATAGTTTCAATTTCAAACAAAAAACTATCCAGCACTACTTCTTCCAGGTGTTTTTCCATTTTGCCGGCTTCAATTTTTGATAAGTCAAGTATATCATTGATTAAACCCAGCAATCGTTTACCGCTCGTTAATACAACATGCAGTCTTTCCGTATTTTTGGGAGAAAGTGAAGATTCTTCAAGAATTAACTCTGTAAGCCCCAGAATTGAATTCATCGGAGTTCTTAATTCATGAGATATACTGGCAAGGAATTGAGATTTTAATTGAGTTGATTCTTCTGCTTTTTGTTTTTGTATTGTTAATTCCTCTGCCTTTTCCTTTAATTGCTCATGAAGCTGCAACAAGGTTTCATTTTGTTTTGTTACTTTTTCATTCTGCTTCTGGTAAACTTCATTAAGATTTTTCAATTCATTTACCAAATTTTCAAGCTGTACAAGAGCTTTAGCATTTGTTAAACCTATTGCCAGCTGTTCCTGTATATCAAACAAATATTGCCGGGCTTCATCCGAAGGTTTATCAATAGCCCCTAATTCAAGAACAGCTATAACTTTACTGTTATAAACAATCGGAATAATTAATAAGTTTTTAATTTGTAATGAAAAAATACCCGTTTTAATAACGGGCATCTGCTTGGTAAAATTAAATTCGATAATTTCTTTATTTTTTATTACAGGATCAAAAAAAGATGATCTATCCGCTAATGTATAATCTTTTTCAAGTCCATAGGAACATATTAAAGAAATATTCTGGTTATCAATAGAATATATTGCTCCCACAGTAAAATTACATGTCTGGATTATTTTTCTCAAAGCGGCTTCGGAAATTTCATTTAATGTAGGGTTTTGATTAATTAACGCGATAAAATCGGAATATTCATTTCTTGCTTTTTGATTTTTGCTTAAAACATCCATCATATTATTAAAAGCATTTGCAAGATTCCCGATTTCATCTTTGCTTTTAATATCAATTTTATTTGTAAACTTGCCTGCTTTTGTAAATTCGGTAGCTTTGCTAAGCTGGTTTAGCCGTTTACGTATGTTATCGGTAAAAACGTACGTTAATATCAGTGATAGTATTACACCAGAAATACCGATTAATATTAAAATATATTTTAGGTTATTCTTTAAATCAGTTGCTTCATTTAATGTTGTAAAAATTAAAAATTTAAATTGGCTATTTTTTTCAAAGTCCGTAACAGGCTCATATAAAGAAGCCAGTATATCCGTAGATTCTGCGCTCTGGGAATATATCTTAGAATGTTTTGCAGAAGAAAGATTTTTATAAGCCTGGGATAAAGCATAAATATATTTTTGATTTTGGGAATTATTTGAAATTTCTAAAGGAGTATCTTTCCATATAACAGATATTTCTGCACCAGTCTTCTGCGCAACTTCATTCAGCAATTTTTCATTAATTATTCTTCCATAATAATATTCCAAGCTATTTGCAGATTTGTATAGCTTAATAGCAGCTGATGGATTCTTTTCTAAAAAAGTTTTTAATGAAAATTCGTTTTTTGGTATATTTACATCTTCCTTGTAATAAACTGTTTTTAAGGAATCTGAATTTAAATTTGATTCAATAATGAAATCGATATTTTTCCCGGGATATTGCTCAGGTAACTTTTGAATCTTTTCAGAAAGTCCACCATTGTTTTTAATTAAGAATATGAAGTCATCTTCAGAATTCTGAAGTATTTCTCTATAAAAATAAGTAAAGTTGTTTACGGAATTACTAAGATATTTGGATTGCTGGGAAGAGAGTACGTTGTACATTATTGAGTAAAACGTAAAGGCTGAACTGCCGATAATTAACACCACTACGGCAAATGTTATAAAAAGAATACGGTAACTGATTTTCATTTTTACTCATCTGACTGAAGAACTTTTCTTATAGTTATTAAAAGTTCGTCGAAATCATATGGTTTACTGATGAAGTCACTTGCACCCAATTTAGCTGAATCTATTGCGCTCTTGACATCGGCATAACCGGTTAATACAATAACTTTCATTTTTTGTTTTCTATTTTCCAGTTCCTTAAGGACATCAAAACCATCATGTTCCGGCATCTTTAAATCTAGAAGCATCAAGTCGACCCTATTATTCGAAATATAGTCGAATGCATAAAACCCATTATTAAAATATTCAACATCGTAGCCAACCTCTGTAAGTTCTTCTTTAAGAACAGTACAGAGGTTAACATCATCATCAATAATTAAAAGTGATTCCATTTTTTAGCTTATTTTTTATCTGCATTATCATTACTATCATTAAACTTATAAACCTTCATTCTTTGACGCTGTTTCAATAATTCATCTTTCAATGGATTTTCAGGACGGACACCGGCGAGTCTCTCTTTTAAAGTAGGGATAAGTTCCGTTTTCAATAAAATTACAAGTTCTTTTTTAGTTGTTGTAGTCTGGTCACTTCCAAAAATATACCTCAACCCGAAGAACCACCATGGAAGATCTTTTAGAAATGGCACACCAGTTCTTGTTTTCTGATTCTCATTAACAAACAATCCGCCGATTGCAGTTTCTTCTCCATCCAACATCACAAGCTGTGTGCTAGCCTGTGTTTTGTTTATAATTGTTGTAGTAGGATCAGGAACAAATGAGCTTCTTTCCACATTGATATTTAACAAAACATAATCTACGCCATCTTCTTTATAAATATATGGGGTCACATCAATGATTGAACCGGTAGAAAAGAATTTTTCAACAACGTTCCCAGCAAAATCTCTTTGCTTAACTGAAATATCCTGGCCTACCTGAATTCTTCCTTTTTGTCCATCTCTTACTGCTACATTAGGGCTCGCAATAATCTCACCAATACCTTGGTTTTCAAAAAATTTGAATACAGCAGTTGCGTGACCAAAGAAGCTGCCCGAGGAAAAATCACCATATCCACCTAAAGTTGCGGTTTTTTGGCCCGAAAGACTAGAAGTGATCCCGACAGAGTCCCCTGATAATGCGCTTAATCCAAAACCTTTTCCAGATAACATAGCCTGCCAGTTAAGTCCTCTTTCTTTAGCTACCTGGTCATCTAATTCAAAAAATACAGCAGAAATTTTTACTTCACGCACATCAACTGAAGCATACGTATCGGGAGAACGTTTTTCTGTTGCCTCATCTTTCTTCTTTACAACAATCATATTATCTTTGTCCTCATAAACAAGCCCCGCCATCTGCGCAATAATAACTAGTGCTTTATCATAACGCATGTTTTGGATTTCTACACCTATCGGCGTATTGGAATCAACCGTAGAGACAATTTTCTTTCCTGTTGTACTTTCGCTTACTTTGCTTAATAATGCAATCGCTTTATTAAAAGGAAGATCAGATGAAAGGGTAACCAGTTCATTGGGATTTGTATACTCCTTTAAGTCATTCTCCAGATACTGTTGCGAGAATGCAGGAAGAGTAATAAGCAATGCAAGGATTATGGAGGTTATAATAGTTTTCATTTTACTCTCTCTATTTCTTTTTTGTTTTTATTATCTTCTTCTTTTTGTAGCTGCAGGTCAACCTTATCAATTATACCGCCTTTGTTTATAATAAAGTGTACCAACTTATTATCGTAATCAATTTTGGTTAAATATCCCAAATAAACCGGTTCGCCTTCCCACAGAAGATATGTACCACCTTTAGCATCGGCTAAGAAAGCACCTTCAGGTACAAGTGCCAGCAATTTAGCACCTTGTACATCTAAAAGATTATCTATATTCGGAGGAATTTGGTTTCTAATTAAAGGATAAAATGCATCGTAAATATTTCTTGAACGAAGGTCGTTTTCAACAAGCTTTGAAGTAGCAAATCTGTCGTTTAAAGAATAGTATACTTTTACTAACATAGTAAAGTTTACATCAAAGTAGGGAATCCCGTCATCATCTGTAGAAATTAAATTGGTCATGCTTATCGATGATAATTTTTTTAGTTCCTTACTTTGCTCAATTGCATACATTAACTGGTATATCTCGGAATATTTACCGCTTCCTTTTAATTTATATTGATAGTATGAAAATTCTTTATCCTGACCGTAATCTGTATATTCAACATCTACATGAGTTTCAGAAGAAAAGCTCGAAGTAACATCAGTCACAAAATCAAAAAACTTAATAGAAGAAAGATTTTGCGGAATATTAAATTCTCTTGAGGCTAAAATAGAATCTAACGATTTAGATTTAACCTGAAGTTCCTGGAATTGTTTGGTTAAATTATCTTTATTGTATGCATGTGCTTTTAAATCATTCAGCTTATCTCTTTCATCTGAAATTTTGCTCCGCTGAATACCGAAGATAAAAATACCTCCTGCAATTAATATCACAAGCAATACCCCTAAAAGGGCTAACGTGTTTTTAAGTTTCCTATTCATTTCTTTTCTTTTTCAAATGTTGTTAAATTAAAAACTGCATTAAATTTATAAACGTTTTGTTTTTGCATAGGTTCATAATTAACTGATTTTAATTCGGTCGAATTTACAGAATAAGCAAAATCCGTTAATACCCTTTTCGATAAGGCATAGCCCGAAAGAACAAGATTGGAATTGTCGGAATTTAAGTTAGTCAGCCAGATGTCTCTTTTCCCTTCAAAAAAATCAGAAATATGCGCAAGTACTTTAGTCCATACTTTTGTACCTGCCGCAGCCGAATCAAGGATAGTTTGAGTCTGTCCGAACCCGCTTATTTTTGCCTCCATATCAGCTATTTTACCTAAAGTTTCCTGATTCTGCCTTTGAAGGAGTGTCTGTTCTGTAATCTTTTCATTTAATGAATTTATCTCTTTAGCATTGCTGAGAAATTGTAATGTAAAGAAAAACGTGGCGGCAAAAAGTAACGGTATGAGAGCATAACCATGCCATCCAAATTGAAATACTTTCTGATCTTCCTTAACATATCTTGGTAATAAGTTTATGCCAATATGCTCGTTCTCAATATCATCGTAATAATCAACGGCAACTGCCAAAGGAATACTAAAGTTTGATATTGAATCTTTACTAATTTGGTTAAGTGATGAAATATCGATGTCATCAAATTCTAACCTGGAAACATTTGCTTCAGGAAAAGTTCCATAAAAAGATAATATAAGATTTTCAGAATCATCTTCGCCGCAGACAATTATATTATCTAAGGTATTAATCCCGCCATTTTCCATTTCAAGCAGAATTTTTGAAAAATATACATCATATGTATGGAGATTCAGGGTACCAATGTCCAAAGTAGTACCAATATGTTGTAGCTTCCGTCCATGCAAAAAGATCAATTTACTATATTCTTTACCAATGTAAACAACAAGTGAGTGATCTTCAGGAAAGAATTTCTTTCTTTTAGCAACATAATAAGCAAGAGAAATTTCCGAACTTTTAACGGATGGTATTTTATAAGTTCTTTTTCCATTTGTTCTTGCTAGAGAATTAACAAGCTGAATTGCGTGGATTTCACTGCTGCTGAGGAATACTGATAATAAAGATTTGTTCGCAAGCTCTATATATCCGAGATCATCTTTACTGATAACAACATTTTTAGTTCTTTGGATGTCATCAATAATTTCCTGTGTTATTTTAGAGGATTTCTCATCCTTATTCCCATCAAAAACATGATAATAAATTGAAGGTTCTGTTAAAGCAGGTATAAATAAAGATTTATTTAAATTAACTCCA
Organism: uncultured Ignavibacteria bacterium; assembly: GCA_963739895.1. Taxonomy (GTDB): domain Bacteria; phylum Bacteroidota; class Ignavibacteria; order Ignavibacteriales; family Ignavibacteriaceae; genus CAVQBP01. The sequence continues at coordinate 23,459 of CAVUCR010000046.1, forward strand.
ATAAGTTCGGAACTTAATATATTTTGGCTTGAAGAGGTCATAGCCGAAGAGTTATCATGCTTCAAATTTTGCAGAGTTAAATCTTCGCCTTCAATATTCAGGTCCGATACACCATCTTCTAGCTGCAGTGCTGGTTGAAAAACATCGACCGAAGCTGTCTTTAAGACTTTTATTTTGTCCTTTTCTTTGTTTACTACAGCAATCTTTGTATCGCTGCCTTCACAATATATACAAATTAATTGTTTCACTTTACACCGCCGTTAATATTTGTTGAATCCTTGTTTTTTGATTTGCATAAGCAATTGCATTTTCCAAAGAAATTTTCTTTTCCAGGTATAGTCGCTTCAAATCTTGTTCCATTGTAATCATGCCACTTTTCGCTCCCTGGCTTATCATCATGTAAATTTCACTTGTAGTATTATTCTTTATTGCCGCTTTTACACTTGGTGTAACAATAAGAATTTCCTTGGCCATCACACGCTTTCCATTAAGACTTGGAACCAGCTTTTGGGAAATAACAGATATCAAAACATCTGCAAGCCGGTTTCTTACACGCTGCTGTTCGTTAGGATGTACTTCTGCAATAATTCTGTCTATTGATTCTACTGCGGAGGAAGTATGCAACGTTGAAAAAACTTTATGCCCGGTATCCGTAACTTCTAAAGCGGCCATTATAGTATCGGGATCTCTCATTTCTCCTATAACTATAATATCAGGGTCCTGCCTTAAGGCTTGAACTATACCATCTTTAAAGGAAAGAACATCTCTACCTACTTCACGATGCTTGATAATAGATACATCTGATTTATGAACAAATTCAATTGGAGAGGCAATAATTACAATATGTGCCGGGTCAATTTTATTATGAGCATTAATAATTGAATCAAGGGTTGTTGATTTACCGGAACCCGTTATACCTGTTATTAAGGAGAGACCAAATTTAATATAAGAATGATTCATTACTCTAACTGCATTTGGATGAAACCCTAAAGAATCAATATGTCTTATAGCAGAACTAATGGCTCTCATATTCAGCGCAAGGTTGTCAAGGTCAAAGTATGCATCTGCTCTAAACCTTACATCAATTTTTTTCCTTTCATAAAAAAAAGTGTAGCTAAAATCCAGGTTACGGTTTTCTAAAAGCATTTTTCTCTGATTAATGGTTAAAAGATTTGCGATTAGAATTGCCGATTCTTCATGTGTGAAAGTAGGTAGATCATTTACGCGCTCTTTATTTCCATAAGTTCTCATCCAAATAAACCCGCCGTTACCATGTCCCCCAATTTCTACGTCAGAGGCTTCCCGTTCTATCATTCCAGTCAATATTTTATTTATATAATTTCGTAATAATAGACTATTCTCAAGTTCAAGTTTTTCTAAATTTTCTATTATATATTCTATCCTGTCTGCACCATAAAGTGATTTGGGAATATTCTCAATAAAGTTTACAAATGCTGCTTTTATTTCAGATTGTTTCACTTTTCTTCTTTCAATTATTAATAATAGTATTTTTAACGGCAGTCATAATTCCAAACTATGACCGAACCAACAAGAACTCAAACCTTAATCTTCAGCTGTGCCGGCCAATACTTCCTCAATAGAGGTTAAACCGAGTTTTACTTTTTCCAAACCAGAATCTCTTAAGCTTAAAGATCCATCCTTCTTTGCCTGAATACGAATTTTTTCTTCATCTACTTCAATCCCGGAACGCACGATTATTTGTCTTAACTCTTTAGTGAAATAGAGAGCTTCATGAATAGCCATACGACCCTTATATCCAGTTCCAAGGCATTTTTCGCAACCTTTTTCTTTAGCCTCATATACTGTATAAGTTTTCCATTCATCAATGTTTAATCCTATTGCTTCCATATAAGCTTCATCAAAGTTTTCAACTTTTACTTTACAATAATTGCAAAGTTTTCGAACCAATCTCTGGGCTACTATAATATTAATTGCATAAGCTATTAAAAAAGGTTCAATCCCCATTTTATAGAGACGGGCAACAGCACTTGGAGCATCGTTAGTGTGTAAAGTTGAAAATGTTAAGTGACCGGTATTAGCCAATTTTATAGCTACCTCGGCAGTTTCTTTATCTCTCATCTCACCAACCAGGACTATATCAGGGTCATGACGAAGTATAGAGCGAATAGCTTGTTCAAAGTTCATTTTATAACCGATTTTTAGCTGGCGGGCACCTTCAATAACATATTCGACAGGGTCTTCTACAGTAAGAACGTTGACAGTCGGATCAATAACCTGGTAAAGAGCAGCAACCAAAGTAGTACTTTTACCACTTCCGGTTGGCCCAGTTAAAATTACCATTCCCTGGGGCTGATTAATTGCTTTTGTAAACGCTTTTTTTGAGTAACCGGTAAGTCCTAATTTTTCCAGGTCTCTAATTACCTTTCTATCATCAAGAATTCTTATAACGACACTTTCAAATTTATTTTTCAATTCAGTACCAACCATTGGTAGGACCGAAACTCTAAATCTAATAACGTAACCATCTATTTCACGCTGGATAAAACCGTCTTGAGCTCTCTCTCTTTCAAACCTGTCCATACCTCTTGATCTGTCTTTTACAACAGCAACTACTGCTTCTGGTAATGTTCCTTCCTGCACATGCCATAACTGAAGGTTTCCATCAACTCTCATCACAATATCTGTTCTATTTCCCCCTTTGGGGACAAAATGAATATCGCTGGCACCCTTTCGAACACCTTCAACCAAGGCACCTTCCACCAGGTTTATTAAAGCACTTTTATTTATTTCGGCATCTAATTCGTCTTCGTTAAAAGAATTATCATCTGTCTCAATGTGCATTTCATGATCAGCTTCTTCCATAGCTTTTAAATAAACATTCTCAGGCGGGAAGATAGACTGCACTATTTTTTCATAGTATGATTTTTTTATATAAGCTACTTCATATTTTTTTACTTCCAATCCAAAAGCTATTTTGGGAATATTTCTATCAGTTGGATCAATGGCAGCAAGAATTAATTTATCTTTTATTCTTTCATCATATTTATAGGGAATTATTTTATGTTCAAGTATTTGAAGCTTTAATTGATCCCCGGCGTTATTAATAGTTTTTTTAATGAAGTCAAGGCGATTTGGGGGAATTTCATCTACTGGAGTATCTAATTGTCTAAACGCATAAAGGATGGCAACTTCACCAAAAATCATGTCATGATCAAATTTAAAATCTTCAACTAATATTTGTGCTAGATTTCTTTTTAATTTATTTTGATCATTTAATTTTTGCATTTAGCGCTCTCTCAAGCGTTTCAGCATCAATAATTCCTTTCTTAAATAATAGATAACCGATTTTATCGGTCATTTCTAGAGATGTATCGAGCATTTATAATTACCTTGTGTATTATATGTGCCAGTCACCTCAAAGGTGACTGGCACATGCTTAATGTAATTTATTAATTAAAAATTTATACTAAATTTCTTTCAACGTGTACAACATTACTCCCCATACCTGGGGTTTTCGGTCTCACTGTAGCAGTTTCTGCCGAAACAAGTGTTAATGCAATCATAACAACCATAATGATCATTGCAATAAAAACCTGAACCATTTCAATGAAATTTTTTAATTTATATACTGTTTCACTTTCATAATAATTAGCCAATTGAAGCGCAGTGTTTTTAATAGTACCGGTTTCTTCTCCCGAATGAAATCTTGATAAAGCTGTTTCGGTAAATACACCGCTTGCTTCAAAAGCTTCTGTAACACCAGTACCTTTTTTAACCATCAATGGTATTGCTATATTCTTTATTCGATCTTCAAAATATGTATTGCCGGCAGCCTCGGCAGCAATTCTTATAGGTTCAATACTTTCAGCTGAACCACTATAAAGTGTATAAAATACACGGCAAAATACTTCAATTAATGTTTTATGAATTAATGACCCAACCACCGGTATTTTCAGCATATATTGATCTTTTATATAAGCACCTTTTTTTGTTTTAGAATAATACCACAGAATAACAGGCGGTATAATTACTACTGCCGAAACAAGCCAGATATTACCCATTAAGAAGTCACTAATTTTTAATGTAAACGCTGTCATTGGCGGGAGCTCAATTTTGAACCTGATAAACAATTTAGCCGTTTCCGGGAAGATATATCCAACATAAAAGAGGACTGCTAAAAAGAGGACAAAAATAGTAACCATTGGAGTTATTAACGCACTCCTCAGATTTTTTTTGAACTCTTGTCGTCTTTCTAAAAACTTCGCAGTTGCTCTGTATATCTCTGTCATATTACCGCTTTTAGAGGCTAAGCCAAGCATATAAGCTGTGAACTTTCCAAATATTGACTGGTACTTTAAAAATGTAACTTCACTGTCCGCACCTTTTTTCAAATCATTATTAATTTCCTTTAAAGTTTCTCTTAGAGTTTTATTCTGGGTATCATTAATAAGCAGGGTTAATATTTCCTGATAAGCTAATTTTTGTTCAAGCAGTTCTGCACTTATTTTAACAAATGTCACTATTTCTGATTGCGGAGGTTTTTTCTGGAAATCCAGCAATTTTTTATTTACTGAAAGAACTTCAAAGCCTAGTCTTTTTAAAGCATCCTCTACTTCCTGTTTTGTAAAAGCCTTTTGTTCACCTCGTACAGGTTTATCTTTACCCCTTCTGACCCTATACATAAAGGTAGATTTTTTTTCAATGATTGTAACTTTAAGCTGATTCTTTTCTGCCAGGCGTCGAATTTTTTTCTTCCCCTCGGTTATAGAATTTGCAGATAATGCACCGCTTATTGCTTGTCCATTTATCTTTGCTGCAGTAAACCTAAATTCTACCATTAAACACCATATTTTTTTAATTTTTTACATTTTGCATATTCGCAACAATTCTTATTCCAAATTCGTTTAATTGCATAATCAATTGTTTTCGCAGTAATTAATTAATATTTTGAAATATTTACACTTTGTTCAGGTAAATATTTTTGAAAAGCCAAATACCGAGGAATCTTAGAGTTTGGCAGCCTGTATAAAATAATTTTCTATTTAAATATTTCAAATTAAGAATAACCTGATTATTTACTTAAATTCTTTAAGGCTCAGAGTTGGAGTAAATGCAATCGCATAAAAAAGCGGAATAACTAATGACAAAATATAATCTGCAGAAAATACAGGTATAAATGAAACTGTAAATGCTAAAAGGGCAGCGAAGCTGATATTCCAAAATGGATTATTTAAACAATGGTTTTTTGCGGCTATACTAAAAAGGGAAATAAAACCAATTACTATTGTGTTAATAAATATTAATTCTGCCTTATTACCAAAAACTTCCCCCATCCCTGTAATAAAAGTGAATAATTTATTATTGCCTTCTGTATTCCTAAGAAATGAATTTAGAATATAATTGTTTTTTAAAATGTTATCTCCGGAAATAACAAAAAAAGGCAGCAGTATAGAAATGCTCCCGACAATAAAACCAAGCAAAACTTTTAAATTATTTTTTAGGTTCCATCCATTTTTTATTAACCACCAAAAATACATTGCAAAACATAAGAATATATAACTTAAACGATTAAAAAAAATTATTGAAAATATAATTCCAGAACAAATGAACAGGTTTTTTTTTAACAACCAAAGAAGCAAAGGAAATAAGATTTAATGCATAGTAAAGCTCATCTAGGCTATAAAATATTGTGTGTTGAAATCCAAATATCGGAATAAGAAAAAAAAGAAAAAGCAGTAAGAATGAGTTGTTTTTATAATAATATTCTAATGCAATAAGAGAACAAAAAAATAGCACCCAAAAGATGAAAGTCAAGCTATTTATTTTGTTTGTTAATATGACACTTGGAATAGCAACCAAAATGCTTGTAGGTCCTGTTGTAATAGGATTACCTAAATTACTTGTACTCACCCAAGGATTTTGACCCTCTAATAAATTTGTTGTAGCAATTTCTACAGCTTCATCTCTATCAGACCCATAATCTTGAGATAAATTTGCTGTTATAAATATAGCCTGATATAGTACGATGATGAGCCATGCAATCATAAATAAATGTACTATAACTCTCGGCGCCTTTATTACCAGCATGATCAAAATTAAAAATACTGCTCCTGATGTACCATAAAAGACATAATCATTGATATGGGAATCATAAATAAGCAGAAATGTAAGTAATAAAAATAAAGGATTGAGACTTATTTTTTCCAACAGATAATTTTTTAATAGACTTCGATCACCTTTGTTTTCAGAAATAATTTTAGATTTGAACATATATTCAATTAAGTTTTAAATAAATAAAACATTGCTGTTTATTTTCATTTTGGCCCCGGTTAAAATCGCAATTATTTTCATGCCGGTTGATATATACTCAATTATGATCATATTTTAACGACCAAACTTTTCATAATGGATTAACAATAAAAAAAATATAATTATTATCTTCTAATAAAAGTTCATATTTTTTTTTATAAATATTTGATTTTATAAAAGTTCTAGTATTTGAATTCAAAATATCAAGTTTTAGAAATAAGTAATAATTTGCCCCTTTCATATTTTGTAATGTGGCAGCAGAAACATTTTTTATGTACTCAAAATTAATCCGCTTTGGAATTTTATCATTTATAATATCTTTAAAATTTGAATAAATCACTTTATGCAATCCTTCTCTCGCGACAATTGTATTCAGCCATTCATAATAATTCCTTGCATCAACTTTGTTAAAAGAATCGACCTGATGTTTTAATATTATTCCTTCTTTTATGAATGTGAAATTCAAGAAGATTGCTGCAGATGCAAAAAAAATAATTATTATTTTAATCCGGATTTTGAAGAAAATTAAAACCGGTACAATAATTAGGATAATTGATAAAACAATTAAAACTCTTTGATAGTAATCCACATGGAGCAATAAACCATATTCTATGAAATAGACAATTCTATTACTTTGGAAATAATATCTGTTTATAAATTTATATATGCTTAAAAGAAAAAGATAGAATTTATCCGAGAAAAATATAAATGATAGGACACCTGCGATAGAAGAGGTTAGAATCAAAAAAAATTTCTCTTTTATTTTTAATGATTTGATTTCTTTTACTTGCGGAGAAAATACCTCATTTTCATTCTGCAATCTTGAAGGTTTTTTATAATCAATTATTTTATATAAACCAAAAGCAGATGAAATACACATAAAAGGAACAACAAAACTAAGATTCCTAAAATCTGCACTGTATTTAAACATCCAGATTATAGTTGGAATTACTACCATTATTAAGGTGATATATCT
>CAVUCR010000047.1:0-43978 GCA_963739895.1 uncultured Ignavibacteria bacterium
CAGGAGAAGATGAAAAATGGATAAAATATATCTTAATATAGATAAAAAATAATTCTTCTATATCTACCCGCTTCCTGCATACTTTAATATAGAACTAGTTTAGTAATTATACGATTTTATTGTATGGATTCCGGGTTACTAAGGTTTTTATATTTAATAAGGTTTACAAAATTAAAAGTTGTAAATTAACCCGACTTTAGACTTGGTATCTACTTCTTTAATTCCGATAGGTGTTAACCGGTCATATCTTAAATCAAAATCAACTGAAAGAGAAAAACTACGCGATAAGTTTACCAGTAAAGAATTTTCACTTAGTATGCGGGCATCTTTAAACAAATCAAATCTCGGCTGAAAATAAATTACGGATGAAATACTAACATTCTTGTGTATTGACAAATTGTACGATAAATAATTGCTCCATCTGTTTGCTAATACTTTTTTCTTATCAATAATTCTTCTCGGTGCACTGTATCTTTCATACTCAAGCATATAAGCCGATCCAAACCATAATACTGAACTTCGGTCATCAAATAATTTAAATCTTAATCCTGCCCCGCCTAAGCCACGGAACAGGAGAAGAAGAGATTTATCATAATTCATTTGAGTAAAAACTTCAAACTTTAAATTTGGATTCAAAGCTTGAACAAATCTTAAATGCGCAAGGGCTTCATTAGAAAACTGCTTGCCGTTATTCCAGCCGTAATCACCATTTAAAATTAATAATAAGGTGGAGGCAGGCTTTTTATAATCCAGAAGGATTTCAGAACCTAATTCCTGTAAATTAGTATTCCCAGTTTGAACGGAAACATCTAATTTTATTATTCCGGAGATTCCCAGGGTATCTTCTATGTTCCTGTATTTTTCAGTATTTACCTGGCAATACAGGATTCCGGTGAGAATAAAAAATAGGTAAAGAATTTTTTTCATTTTTTTATCTATTAAGTTTTATTTTACAAGTAAAAAATATAGTATTTTATTCCCAATTTTAGTTATAATATAAAAAGTATACAAAAATCTTATTTAAAAAATGAAAATTGAAAGAATAGAAATCAGGAAAATATTTCTTCCTTATAAAAAACCGTTTACAACCAGCGGCTGGACCGAAAACGGGAATAACGGAATTATCGTTAGGGTAGATATGGAAGGAATAACAGGTTGGGGGGAAGCGCCTGTCGGGCTTGAACCTTTTTATAATGAAGAAACAACCGGTACCGCCTGGTCTGTAATGAAAGAGATATTAATTCCTTTACTGCTTAAAAAGGAATTTGAAATTCAAAGTAATCCTGATATCTATTATTTTTTTTCACGTATAAGAGGTAACAAGATTGCAATTACAGGATTAGAATTTGCAATTTGGGATTTATTTGGTAAGATACAGAAGAGAAGCATTTCCCGGATGCTTGGCGGAGTTAGGAAAAAAATTGATGTAGGAGTAAGCATTGGTATCCAGGAAAATTTATCTTCTCTTTTATCATTAATTGACAATTACCTCGCCGAAGGATATAAAAGAATTAAAATTAAAATAAAACCCGGCTGGGATATAATACCTGTCGGTGAAATTAGAAAAAAATGGGGGAATCTATTACTTCAGGTTGATGCTAATAGTATTTATAAATTGGATGATGCAAAACATTTATCACGGTTAGATGAATTTAATTTGCTATTAATTGAACAACCCCTTTCCCATGATGATTTGTATGAACATTCAATATTGCAGGAAAAAATTAAAACTCCGATTTGTCTCGATGAAAGCATTACTTCCCCGCTTCATGCAAAGAGCGCTATTGGAATGAAAGCATGTAGAGTAATAAACGTAAAACCATCACGAGTTGGCGGATTAACTGCTGCGAAGACGATTCATGATATCGCAGAAGAAAATAATCTCCCCGTATGGTGCGGCGGTATGCTGGAAACAGGGATTGGAAGAGCATTTAATGTAGCATTAGCTAGTTTAACTAATTTTCAATTACCCGGGGATATAAGTGCAAATAAAAGATATTTTTCAAAAGATATTGTAAAAAATCCTTTTGAATTAAATAAAGATGGTACTTTAACAGTACCTGATAAGCCAGGCAGCGGTGCTGAAGTGGATGAGGAATTCCTTGAAAGAATTACATTAGAAAAATTGGAATTTAGAAATATATAATTCTGTCTTATTGAAGAATGAATACCATATTAATGAAAAATTATATTTATTATATAAAATCTTTTCTTCCACATTCTTATAGAAAAAAAGCAGGGAAACTAAAGCGGAGAATTCAAGGATTTTTCCTAAAGGGAAATAATGTAGAATGTCCAATTTGCGGTAATAAATATAAAAGATTTTTATCTGCAGGAGTTGTAAAAAGAAAAAATGCTGTTTGTCCTGGCTGTGATTCATTTGAAAGACATCGATTGCTCTGGCTTTATGTCCAAATTAAAATCAATACTAATAAAGAGATTCGATTACTTCATTTTGCACCCGAAGATTCTTTAAAAGAAAAATTTTCAAAGTTAAATAATTTAAAATATGTAACTACTGATCTAGTGGAACCAGGGGTAAACATAAATTCTGATATTCAGAATCTTCCTTTTAAAGAAAATATTTTTGATATCGTAATTTGTTCTCATGTCTTAGAACATATTACGGATGATAGAAAAGGAATGCAGGAAATTTCACGTGTTCTTAAAAAAGACGGCTGGGGAATTCTGCAGGTCCCCATAAATGAAAATCTTGAAACAACTTATGAAGATCCTTCAATCAAATCACCTTTGGAAAGGTTAAAACATTTTGAACAGGAAGACCATTTAAGAATTTACGGCAGGGACTATTATACTAAGCTTGAGGAAATAGGTTTTAATGTAAAGCAGGATAATTTTGTTCAAACTCTCCCTCTTGAAAAAATAAAAAGGTATGGCTTAAGGGGAAGTGAAATTATTTGTTTTGTTGAGAAAAAGATGTAATATCAATTGATGTATGGTAGTTAGAGCACAATTGCTTTATTGGTGTATTGTTATATTGTTTCTTTTCTATTGTAGCAGTATAAACTTTTATACAAAGGCATTCAATTTTAATCCAAAAAATTTTAATAATTGAAGATGAATTTAAACCTCATTTGTTTATTTAAGAAGAATTACCAAAAGTGATTTAAGTTTATTTATAGGAGAATGAAATGAGTAATCCAAAAGATGAAAAAACTTTATCCGCATATGAAAAAGCTGCAGAGGAGGGGATAGATCCAAGATGCATTCCGCAAAAATTAACCGGTCCCGTTCCTGAACATGATGAAATTAAATATCCGGATTATCCCGAATCCGACCAAGAGTCATGGCGATTCCTTTTTGACAGGCAGATGAAATTTCTTCCGGGCAGGGCTTGTAACGAATACCTGGATGGAGCCAAAAGATTAAATTTCACTCCGGATAAAATACCATCATTAAAAGATTTGAGCCAAATATTTTATAAAACAACCGGATGGAAAATTGCACGAGTTCCGGGATTAATTCATGAACAGGATTTTTTTGCAATGTTAAGAAGAAAAGTTTTTCCTTCTACAGATTATATAAGAGGAAAGAATGAATTGGATTATACTCCGGCACCCGATCTTTTTCACGATATGTTCGGTCATATGCCATTATTAACCGACTCTAATTTTGCTTCCTTCTATCAAATGTTCGGTGAAGCTGCATTTAATGCTAAAGGGGAAGACAGAAAAAAACTTGAAACATTTCATTGGTTTACTGTTGAATTTGGATTAATAAAGAAAGCTGAGGGAATGAGGATTTATGGAGCGGGAATTATTTCTTCTCATGGTGAAATTCTGCACGCTCTTTCAGAAAAAGTAAAAGTAATTGATTTTGATCCTGAAATAATTGTAAACCAGGGGTATGATGTCTGGCATCTTCAGCCGGTTCTATATGCGATTGATTCCTTTGAACAATTGGAAAACGGCTTTAAAGATTGGACAAAGCAGCACCAATTATTATAATTTCGGATTTATGATTTCGAATGAAATTTAATAATTAGAATTAAACTAAGAGATAAAAATGGAAAACAAAATTAAAGATTCTGAATTACATGAATTAATTGTTAAACTTGGCAGCAAAAATGGAATGGAACGGGAAAAAGCTCGTAAATCATTAGTTGTAATTGGAAGAGATTCAATAGATTATTTGATGGAATTACTTGCCCATCCAAAACATATTTACCGTTGGGAAGCTATAAAAACTATGGAAGAAATCGCTGATCCTCTCTCGATTCCTTCATTTATTCAAGCGCTTGAGGATGATAAAAGTGATGTACGCTGGATTGCTGCAAAAGGACTTATAAATCTTGGAGCACTCGCAATCGAACCACTTCTTAAAATCTTAGAGCAAAAATCTGATTCTGTATTTATTTTAGAAGGTGCTCATCATATCTTTTATGATTTAAAAGAAAACAAATCGCTTCCTAAAGGATTTCCTATCGATAAATTATTATCCACCTTAAAAAATCCGGAATGGGTAGAAAGTGTTAAGCCGCTTGCTTACGAATTACTGAATAATCTAAAACCCTGATTAATGTTTTATTTAACAAATCCAAAAATAAAGCATTTATTTATTTTGATTACTTCTGAATTGATCGGAGAAGGATTAAAGATATAAACATCTGGTAAATATGTTCATTAAAATTTTTAATCATCAACCAGGAAGAGAATGCAGCTTTAGATATTACTAAAATGGCTTTCAAATAGAAGTATGACAATTTTAACGGAACAAACTTTAGATAATCAAACGTACGCCGCCAAGATCTTCCAACCTATAAGGGAAAGCTTTCCCCGGCTGCCCGACAAACATAAAATTTGTAGGTATATTCCATTTATCGGAAAGCTGGTGGATCAGTTCCGGGGAAAAAATTCCAGATAACTCAATAAATTCAATATCTATCTCCGGGTAAGCTCGGTCGAGTACATCTATTTCATTTCTCAGATTTTTGGCTACGGCTACATTATCATTAATTATAGTTACAATTTTTATTCTTCTAGTATTCTCGTTTTTCCTAACATACAGCATAACTTGGTTTAAAGCTGCTATATCGTCTCCCTTAGTAAAAAACACAAATTGTTGAGAATTTATTTTATTTAATTTTTCCTCTTATCAAAGCCGAAATTCTTGTCGCGGTTCGTTGAATAGCTTCATTAATTGATCTAATCACAAAAAGAATGGCTTTTAACAAAGGTATTCTGTAAAGCATTATTCCTATTAAAACCATGCTTGGAATAAAATATTCTAGAAACACGAGAAGATATTTTGGATTCAATATAGCATTACCTATTAGTCCGGCAACCACAGCTGAAATAGCTATAATTAATGCAGGAATTGAAGCACGTTCCGGTCTTGGTAATTTATTTCGTTTTATTTTAAGAAGAACATTTCCAAATCCGAAAAGAATCATTACCGCTAAGAAAGAAATTGTATAAACACCAGCTAATGCACCTAAATCACCCCGGGTTATAAACAGAACAGAGACACTTAAAAGGAAAAACCCGATAATGATTCTGTGGGTTGTTCCTCTTTTTCCTGTTTTTAGAAGAAATTGCGGCAGGCATCTATCTAGGGTCATTCGTGTAACTAAACCAGTAACACCTACAAATGAGGTTAAAACTGCACCACTTAAAACAAGTGTAGCATCAACAGAAATCACCAACGCCAACCAATTCCCGCCGGCTTTTCCACCCAAAAGAGCTAACAAGGCTTCCTGGTTATTAGCTACTTCCGGAATTGGAATTATTGCCAGGGCTAGAAATGCAATTGCCGGGTTGAACACACTGACAGCAAGCCACATATTTCTTAGAGTTTTCGGGAAAACACCTTTATCCTGTTCTTCAACAAAATTTGCCGAGCTTTCAAATCCTGATATCCCAAGCATAGCTGCAGAGAATCCGAAAAACAGCGCCATTAATCAGACTCCCCTGTCTTAAAGGAAAGTTTTGATTTAATGTAAATATGCTGAATCCAAAATTAACAAGGTACCAAGTGCTGAGCACTATAAGTATAACAAGGGTGGTTATATGAAATATAAAAATACCAACTGCAACTTTTGAAGATTCGCCTATACCTATTATGGTTAGAACCATAAATAAGGCCAATAAAATTACGGTGGTGAATATTATCGGAATTCCATTTAACAGATGATGGGCATAATGAATAGCTTCGGACGCAGATATTACCGCAGTTGCCATGTAAGATAAAAGAGTTAAAGATGCGGCTAAAGAAGCAATCGACTTGCTGGTAGTATTCAGCAGTGCATTATAAGCTCCGCCGTTAAGCGGAAGTGCACCAACAACTTCACCATAAATTTTTCTATAAAGGAATAGAACAAAAGCAACAATTAATAATGCGACCCATGCGTACTGACCTGCGTAAATGATTGAAAGCGCAGAAACATATAAGCATGAAGAAGTTATATCATTACCGCAAATTGCCGTTGCCGGCAGTTCCGATAATTTAGTTTTAACGCTTATTTTATTCAAAGCTCACCTTTATTAAGAAGGAATTTTCAATTAATACTAAAAAAGTACAATGAAAAATGATTTTAAAAATATATTAAATAAAAGTGGTTTCATATGTACCGTTCGAAAAAACTGTACAAGGTTAGGTTTTTACCTAATACTAATATATTCTAATGCTCAGAATAGGAAAAAATCTGGTGGTGAACATAACTCATCAATCATTTTAGCCATATCATGTATGGTTATACCATGATCAAGATTTAATGTTTAAATACGTTGCTTTTATTTTAACGTTTACCCGCAAACCGACTTTCTTAAAGGAAAATTATTGTGTGTTGAAGAGATCTTTAAAACTTTACGCTGAAATCATAAGCGGATGTGAAGCAATTACTGTTGTTCAGCTCTTATTAGTCATGGTAAAACAATCCGTTTTAAATTGGCATCCTTTTTTAATTGATTCACTCTGTTTATACCATTTCAAAGCGGCAACGCGGTATGCCTCCGCCATGGTTGGATAATTAAATGTTGTGTTGATAAAAAACATTAGTGTATTTGCCTCACCCTTTTGCGACATGATTGCCTGGCCAATATGAATGATTTCTGCTGCTCCTTGCCCAAAACAATGCACACCGAGTATTTGCAGAGTTTCCCTGTGAAAAAGGATTTTTAACATTCCCGTAGTTCTGCCGGTTATTTGTGCACGTGCCAAATGTTTGAAAAAGGAATGTCCCACTTCATATGGAATTTTTTCCTTTGTTAATTGCTCTTCGGTATAACCTACCGAACTTATTTCAGGGATAGTATAAATCCCGGTCGGCATAAATTCAACCAGCTGGTGGTCGACTTTGCCGAATACAATATGTGTGGCAGCAAATCTTCCCTGATCATAAGAAGCGCTTGCAAGGTTTGGAAATCCGATTATATCACCTACAGCATAAATATTAGGGACAGGAGTCTGGTCGTTTTCATTAACAATAATTGAACCTTTTGTATCTATTTTAATTCCAAGATTTTCCAATCCCATATTATCTGAATTACCGGTTCTTCCCTGTGTCCATAAAAGGTAATCGGTGCGGATTTCTTTATTTGATTTTAAATAAACGGTAACTCCTTTATCATCAGGTACTACTTTTTCATATTCTTCATTATGCCTTAGCACAACACCGTTTTCTCTTAAAAAGAATCCCAATGCGTCGATAATTTCATCATCCAGAAATGCAAGAAGCTTATCCCTTGTGTTTATTAAGTTAACTTTAATCCTTAAACCTCTGAATATTGATGTATATTCGCATCCAATAACACCTGCACCGTAAATTGTCAACGAACGAGGATTATCTTTTAAATTTAAAATCGTATTGCTGTCCAATATTCTCGGATGAGTAAAATCAACATCCGGAGGATGATATGGTCGGGAACCTGTAGCAATTACAAAATAATCGGACGTAAAAGTCTTTTCTAAACCATTAGACATTTTAACTGAAATCGTATGTGCATCTGAAAATGATGCCCTTCCATCAATTATATCAACCAGGTTTCTTTCGTAAAAGCCTTTCCTGAGATTAAACTGCTCTTGAATTACGATGTCGGCTTTTTTTAATAATAATTGAAAATTTGCTTCATTTAGACTATTAGTTTCATATAATATCTGGCTCGCATTCCGTAATGCTTTGCTCGGGATTGTATTTGTGTGTGTACAGCTTCCACCGATCATGGAAAAATAATCACAAATTGCTACATGCAAACCCTCTTTAGCGCACTTCATTGCAGCGCCCTCTCCGCCGGGTCCGCTTCCTATTACAATTACATCGTATTGATATCTCAAAATTATTTCCTTAATATTTTGTACTTCTAAGTTAAGGAAATTTTAATAAAAGTTTTATTACGTTATATTTAAAAAATCCATATATCCGAAGACATTAGAAATCAAGTGTTCTTGCTAAGATAGGAACTCAAAAGTTGTTATTAACTTATGTTTGAATAAATAGGTTAAAATTATATCTGTCTAAAGCAATAGAAAAACACATTATAAAATGAGTCTTATCAAAGAATATAAAACCGGGAAATATTGATTTACTGCAATACTGCATTAATTCCATCATTCCAAAAAATTAGCCTCTGCACCAGGTAACTTAATAATTCAGATTTCCGATCGCATTGAGTAAAGCAAATTGTTTTGTATAATAATTATACTGCGCCTGTATATCATTGTTTACAGCCTGCAGATAATTATTATAAGTCTGCTGCAAATCTATATAAGTTACGGCGCCGACATTATAGCTTTCTTTTTTTATTTCCCAGCTTTCTTTTGCGGAGAGCAGCGCTTTCTTTGATGCATCTCGCTGCAGCTTTGACGTCTGTAAATCCAGCAGCGAATTTTTTACATCCGATTTAATCTGCCTTTCCAATTGTTTATAATCTTCATCGCTGTTTAGAAGCAAAACATTAGCGGTCTCAATTGCATTTTCAGTATTCCAGTTTGAGAAGATAGGAATGTTTAATGATAACCCCACGCTGTATGTTTTCCTGTTAAACATTGCACTTAAATCTGTTGCACCGGTTGAAATCCTATAGTTTCCGCTTAAAGTAGGGAAGAAACCGGACTGTGCCATTGTCAGCTGGTTCTCATTGCTTTTGATTGTATATTTTTGACTTAAATAATCATTCCGGTGAGATAATGCAAACTGCAGCAGCTGATTGTAATCTTCATCTGCTAAGCTGGAATCATATTCGCTTTTTGCAGGAAGGCTAAAAGAATAATCCTTGTTTATTTCGAGAGAAAGATAATCTAAAAGTGAAATTTTTGCTTTTTCAAAATTGTTCTTTGCCTGCAGATATGCAAATTCCGAATTTGCTGTTTGAGATTCCTGGGAGTATACATCTGCTAAAGTTACCATCTTTAACTGCTGC
The DNA here is from genome assembly GCA_963739895.1 of uncultured Ignavibacteria bacterium. Taxonomy (GTDB): domain Bacteria; phylum Bacteroidota; class Ignavibacteria; order Ignavibacteriales; family Ignavibacteriaceae; genus CAVQBP01. Next base: position 9,378 of record CAVUCR010000047.1, read on the forward strand.
TTTTCTTTAATTTCTTTTAATAGTTCCTGGTTATACTTTAAGTCTTCATTTTGATATTTTAATAAAGAATCATAGCTTATAATAGCGAAATAAAGATTGGCAGTCTGAAGGATAATATCCTGCTTTTGTTTTTCAAGATCCAGCTTTGCAGATTCATATGAATTTTCTTTTTGGTTAATGTTAGCAATGTTGGAAAGTCCATCAAATAGCGTAACATTTCCGCCGGCAGATAAAGAATAATTCCTTGCATCAATTTTGGAAGCAGGGAGAGTAGTCTCCCTGCCGAAATAATCTGTTTGGGTTTCGCCCCCTTTATCACTGATTCTCTGCCAATTCCACGATGCACCTACATTTAAATTCGGAAGAAGATTGCCATATGCGCTTTTAATGGCACTTGAATTGGTTTGCAGGTTATTCCGAGATTTAATTAAGCCGGTATTTTGATGAAGAGCAATGTTAATTGCATCGTTTAACGAAAGCTTTTCCTGGGCGTAATTATTTGAATAAAAAATTACTAAAAAAAACAAGAATGAATAGAAATAAGGTTTTATCATTTTTCTTTACTCTTTAAAATTATTTTTGTCGTTAATTTTTTAGATTGTATGAAGATTTTTTATTTAATCTTAGTTTGACTGCCGAGGTAAACAATTGTTCCTCCGCGGTAGACGGTTTTCCGACAAGCAGTTAACTTGAGATTTATTATTCAGTATACAAATGAACTATCATTATATAAATGATTTAAATATTTTTGAATTTCAAAAATTGTTTCCAAACCGGAATTATTGTCTTCAAGGAGATTCTCCAGCTCTATAAATAACCATTGTATTGATAATTTATTTTTCAATGCCGCAGCAGTTAACCATTTAATTTGATCAATGTTCAAAACTTTATTAATTAAAGCTACTCTTATCCCGTCTTTCAGAAATATTTCAGCAATATTGTAATTAGAGAATAGGGGCGGTTCCTCAATTATATATTTATTTTTAAAAAAATTCTTGATTGCTGTATCAACAAAATCATGATTGAATCCTAAAATATTTCCAATCTTTTTTATTATTTCGCTCTCATTTTGTGTTATATCTTTGTCTTTTCCAACTAGTACCAAAAGCCCCTTGAAATAATTGCTTCTGTCCAATGCATTGTTTAACATAGCATACTCCGTTTTTTAGGTGAATTTATCGGTAGACTTTAAATATTCAGATAAAAAAGTAGAGCAATTTATTTCATATAACTTCCCTTAATCAATCAATAATTGCGGGTATACTATTCATATCTTAATGCATCAATAGGATTTAAGTTTGCTGCTTTTCGAGCGGGATAAAAGCCAAAGAAAATTCCAATTATAGCCGCAAAACTTACAGCGATTAAGACTATTTCCAGCCTAATATATGCAAATTGACCGGTGTAATTATTTAAGATGTAGACTATTCCGAAAGATAATAATATACCTATTAGTCCGCCTGCAATACTCAGCACAATGGATTCAGTTAAAAACTGAATAAGAACATCTGATGTTCTAGCACCAACGGATAATCTGATTCCTATTTCCCTCGTCCTTTCGGTAACTGAAACAAGCATTATGTTCATAATACCAATACCTCCTACAATTAGAGATACTCCGGCAACTGAAGCTAAAAGAATAGTTAACACTTTTGAAGTTGCTGTCGCAGCTTCAGTAATATCAGCCTGATTTCTTACTGTAAAATCATCGTCTTCTCCTGGACGCAGATGGTGCGCTTCTCTCATTATCTTTGTTAGTTCATCTTGAGCCTGGTTAATCTGCTGCAATGAAACGGCACTTGCCTGTATATAATTAATATATCTGCCGCCTGCTAAACGATCCAGAACAGTTGTTGAAGGGGCCAAAATTACATCATCATTATCGTTTCCCATAGCGCTCTGACCTTTTGCAGATAACACACCAATAACTCTAAAAGGTACATTTCTAATCCTAATTATATTGTCCGATGGGATCTTCATTAGGGAATAATTGTTTAACAACTGTTTGACCCAGAACAGCAACTTTTGCTCTTGAGGTAACATCTTTATCCGTAAAAAAATCACCTGAAGACAAAGGCCAATCTCTTATTTCTAAATAATTAGTTGCGACACCAAGCACTTGCGTACTCCAATTTCCGGAGCCGCCAATAATTTGTCCACCGGATCTAACAACAGGTGAAACTGCTTTAATTAAAGTAGCCTCCTCGGCAATTTTATTAACATCATCCATAGTAAATCTATTAAAACTGCCCGCACCCATTCTAACTCCCCCTGAATAGTAGACCCAGGAAATATAATAAGCAAATTTGATCCGAGTGCAGATATTTGCTGTTCAACTTGCATTTGTGCCCCATCTCCAATAGCAACCATAACAACAACTGCTGCAACGCCGATAATAATTCCAAGAGCAGTTAACAAACTTCGCATTCTCGATTTGAAAATACTTTTGCCGGCAACTTTTAAAATATTTTTTATTTGCATTTTTTACCTAAAACTTTTTAGAAAACTTCTTCTTTTAATTTTTCAATTCTTCAGAAGCAATTAACCTATTTTTAATTTCAAAATCTCTAATAATATGCCCATCTTTTAGTTCAACAATTCGTTTAGCAAAATGAGCAAAGTCTCTTTCATGAGTAACAAGAATAATAGTAATTCCTTCATCATTTAATTTTTGAAATAGACTAAAAACTTCAACTGACATTTTACTATCCAAATTTCCAGTTGGTTCATCGGCTAAAATTAATGAAGGTTCATTTACAAGAGCCCTGCAATTGCAACTCTTTGCTGCTGCCCGCCGGAAAGCTGGTTCGGCTCATGTAAGAATCTATCTCCCAAACCGACACGATCAAGAACTTCTATAGCTTTTTTATTTGGATCTTTTATTCTATGCATTCTATCATACATTAAAGGAAGTTCAACATTTTCAAGAGCCGTTGTTCTTGCTAAAAGATTAAAACCTTGAAATACAAAACCAATTTTTTGATTCCTAATTTCTGCATATTCATTTTTTGATAATTTGCTAGTGTTAACTCCATCAAGAAAATATTCTCCCGATGTTGGTTTATCCAAACAACCAATCAAATTCATCAAAGTTGATTTCCCGGAACCCGAAGCTCCCATTATTGCTACGAATTCGCCTTCGTCAATATTTAAATCAATAGTCTTTAAAGCCGGAACTTTTATGTCGCCTACAAAATATGTTTTTGTTAATTCAACCGTTTTAATAATATTTTTACGCAAGTTTTTACTCCCAATTTAATTGTAGTGACATGTTAAAATGCTCTTCTCAAACCACGGGTTAGATTTTGATTAGGTGCGCTGCCTGAATTATTACTAACTTCTGTACTCTGAATACCGGTAATAACTTTCATACCGTCTTTTAAACTTCTGCTATGAACTATCTCAGTATTCTTACCATCTGTTAAACCCAAAGCTGCCATTGCCATTTTTAATTTACCATTTTCATCCAGATACCAAATTCTTCCGAAACTTCTATTTTTAGCATTATTTGAGCCCTGACCTTTTCCAAAATTTTGTCCGAGATTTCCATTCCCCATTCTTCTAAATCTGCTTCTTAAGCTGTCAGGTATATTATTCTTTGAACTGCTGTCTGTGTTTGCTGTTTCTTTTTGATATTCTGCAAGCAGATCAGCAGTAGGCTGAAATCTTAAAGCGGCGTTGGGAACCATTAAAATGCCATTCTTTTGTTCAACATAAAAATCAATTGTAGCTGTCATACCGGGAAGCAATAGATTGTTTTTATTTTCTGCATTTATAACAACTGTATAATTAACTACATTTTGTACTACCTGTGAATTTAAACGGATTTGTACAACTTTTCCGGTGAAATCTTTATTAGGATATGCCTGGACTGAAAATTTTGCTTCCTGTCCGACTTTTATTTGGCCTATATCACTTTCATCAACTGATGCTAAAATCTGCATATTAGAAAGATTCTCTGCAATTTCAAATAAAGTTGGGGAAGAAAAACTAGCTGCAACCGTTTGCCCTTCCTCCACATTCTTATTAATGACTTTCCCGTTAATGGGTGAATAAATATATGCGTAGGTTAAATTGGTTTTTGATCTTTCTAGTGAAGTTTTTGCAGACTGCAAATTTGCAACCGCTGTTTCAAGATTGGTTTTAGATGTTATATAATCCAATTCCGACATAAATCCTTTATCAAACAAGACTTTGTTATTATCATTCTGTGCTTTTGCCTGTTCATATTGAGCTTGTGCTTTTATTAGGTTGGACTGCGCGTCGTTGACAGCTAAAGATAAATTTGTTGTATCAAGAATTGCAAGCAATTCTCCTTTTCTTACATTTGAATTATAATCGACAAAAATTTTATCAATTTTAGCGGATACTTGAGTCCCAACATCTACGGTTTTTAAGGCATCCAGGGTACCGGTACTTGTAATTGTGTTACTAATATCTCCGTTTTTCAATTCCGCAAATGTAAATTTCGGTGCTGCAGCATCATCTTTAATAAATAGAAAATAGACAACTACAAGTAAACCTGCTAAAATTAAACTGTAAATAATTACTTTCTTTTTCATTTTTTTTCCGCTAACAATAATATGTTATATTAATTTGAATTACGATTTGATTGATTCCCGCGCATTCTGTTTCTTCTCTCGACCAGTATTTTGTTGAATGCATCTTTTTGTTCATCTGTCAATATTTTTGCAATTTCTGTATTGGTACTATCCATTATTGCTCTAAATTTTGTCCTATCAAATCCGTTTTGTGATGCTTCTTGAAATTTTGTATCTGCATCGGTGTATAAACTGTCAACTTTTGCAGTTTGTTCATCGGTAAGGTTTAACTGCTCTTTCAAAGCTGCAGCTCTTTCTGAGGGTGTCCTGCGGGGTTGTGCATTTGTAACTATGAATGCCATTAGAATTATTGTTACTGAAAAACTTATTATCCGTATCATAAATTTTCTCCTATCGAACTTTATTTTCAAATTTTTTTTATCAAAGGATTAGACACATGGATTTCTAAATAGGTTTGATGCTACAGGAAAATCTATATCACACATTGTTGAATAGACTTTTAAATTTATCTATGTTAAAAATGAAGTTTAAAATGTTTTTTACTGTGAATATATTATTTCTCAAGAAGCTAGGAAGGATATTGATACAAAAATTAAAATCGGAAGAGGCCAAGAATATTTTAGATAATAATAAAAATGTAAGATTAATTGATGTCAGGGAGGAATGGGAAAACCATGCTGCAAAAATTCAAAACTCTGAATTATTACCTCTTTCAAGATTTATTGAAGCTTCTAAGGGTTTAAATAAAGATGATAGACTTCTGATATAATGTCATCATGGAGTAAGAAGCCTCCAGGTTTGTTACTACCTGGAAAAATTAGGTTTTAATAATTTGATAAATCTAGAAGGCGGTATTGATGCATGGGCAAAAAAGGTAGATAACTCTATTCCTATTCATTTATTAATTATACTTCAAAGTGTTATACTCACTTAATTTTGCTCTTAATCTTACTGATCTCTTGGGTGATTTTGATTGGGGAAATATTTGTCAAAAGGAATGATCGAACTTATTAATTTTATATTAAATAAATAATAATTTACGAGGAATCTATGCTTGAAGAAGGAAAAAAAGCTCCGGAAATAAAATTAAAAGACCAGGATGGAAATACTGTTTCTTTAGATGAATTTAAAGGACAGAAGATCGTAGTATATTTTTATCCGAAGGATGATACAACCGGCTGTACAAAAGAAGCATGCAGCTTTAGAGATGAATTTCCAAGATTTGAAAAATTGGAGACTAAGGTAATTGGTATAAGCCCCGATTCTGTCGAATCACATAAAAAATTTGCAGAAAAATATAACCTCCCTTTTACTTTGTTAAGTGATGAGGGAAAAGAAACCGTTGAAGCATATGATGTTTGGAAACAAAAAAGCATGTACGGCAGAAATTATATGGGAGTTGAAAGAACAACCTATATTGTTGATGAAGATGGAAATATTCAAAAAGTATTTCCTAAAGTGAAAGTTGAAAATCATATCGCTGAGGTTTTGAAAGCATTAAAAGAATAAAAAACCTCCCCGTGATGTTCAAATGGAACCTGATTACAAAATTTCAGGATTACATAATTTGTTATGAATTATTTATATAGATAATCATTAAATTTACATTATATCTAAACTTGCACTTGCTCTTGTTTACCCACTGAAACTTAAATAAAGGTGGGAACTTACTCTTTCACTTTAATTGTTAATTCTTAATTGTAAATTTTACTCGAATGGTTTACGTTACAAGAAGAGTCACATTCAACGCTGCACATAGGTTATTTAATCCTAATTTAAGTGATGCAGAAAATTTGAAAATTTTCGGTAAGTGCAGCAATCCAAATTGGCATGGGCATAATTATGTATTGGAAGTAGTTGTTGCCGGTGAAGTAAATCCAGAGACAGGATTTGTCTTAAATCTTCAAGATTTGAAAGAAATCGTTAAGAAATATGTAATTGAGGAAGTAGACCATAAAAATTTAAATCTTGAAACTGAATTTATGAGAGGCAAAATCCCCACTACTGAAAATTTTACAATTGGAATCTGGAACCAATTAGTGGAAAAGATTCCAAGCGGGAGGTTATATTCTATAAGACTTTCCGAAACTGAGAACAATTTTTTCGAATATAAAGGAGAATGAAACTTGAATTTGCCGAATGTTCAAAACCTGGTATCTAATCTTTTAAATGAAATAGGTGAAGATCCTAAAAGAGATGGTCTGCTCAATACACCAAAACGTGTTGCAAAAGCATATGAATTTTTTACGTCCGGCTATAAAAAGAAAATAAAAGAAGTTTTGAATAACGCCATATTTGATGTTAAATATGATGAAATGGTGCTGGTTAAAAATATTGATTTTTACAGTTTATGTGAACATCATTTGCTTCCATTCTACGGTAAAGTCCACGTTGCGTATATTCCTGACGGAAAGGTCTTAGGATTAAGTAAAATACCGAGGATTGTAGAGATGTTTTCCAGGAGACTCCAGGTCCAGGAGCGAATGACTCAGCAAATCGCTGATACAATTGAAGAGCAGCTTCATCCGCAGGGGGTTGCTGTTGTTTCCGAAGCCAGGCATATGTGCATGATGATGCGCGGAGTGGAAAAGCAGAACTCTTCGGCTACTGCCAGCGCTGTTCACGGAATTTTCAAGGAAGATCCGAGAACCAGGAGTGAGTTTTTAAATTTAGTATCTAACTGTAATTTATAATGTCAAAAAATAAAAACGGGATCTGGATTACAGGAGCAAGTTCGGGAATTGGCAGAGATGCTGCTAAAGAATTTGCCAGGATCGGCTGTAAAGTATTTGTGTCTGCCCGGCGGTCATCCGAACTGGACAGATTAAATAAAGATCTGCAAATAGAAAAATTAACGGTTGAAGCTTTTCCGTGCAATGTAGCTTCCTCTGCTAATGTGGATCAAACCGTAAAAAAAATTACTGCTCAAAATAAGATTGATTGTCTGTTGAATGGTGCTGGAATTACTTCATTTAAATTAGCTGAAGAAAATTCAATAAATGAAATTGATGATATAATAAATACTAATTTGCTCGGAGCGATTTATGCGATAAAAAATATCCTTCCGCATATGATTGAAAACGGCGGCGGTGCAATTATAAATATAAATTCTATTATTACCCAAAAGTTCTTTACCAATAGTAGTGCCTATGCCGCTTCTAAAATGGGACTGCTGGGCTATTCGAAAGTCTTGAGAGAAGAGGTGAGGAAATATAATATCAGGGTAATTGATATTATTCCGGGCACAACCGAAACTCCCATGTGGTCTGCCGATATAAGAAAAATGCATTCCGAAAGAATGATGAATAGTGAAGATATTGCAAGAGTCATTGTATGGGCATATCTGCAGAAAAATAATATTGTAAGTGAAGAAATTGTTTTACGTCCCATTCAAGGAGATTTATAATTATGTCTGAAAGAGAATTGTCAATTGTTACGGGTGCAAGTAAAGGAATAGGTGAAGGTATAGCTCTTAGATTAGCTGAAGAAAACCATAATGTTATGATATTCGGTAGAGACTTAAATGGATTAAAAAGTGTGCAGAAAGAGATTAAGGATAAAGGTGTTGAATGCGAATATTTTTCCGGTGATGTAGCTGATGTTAAATTTGTTAATAATTCCATTAATAAAATATTAAGTAGTAAAGGCAAAATCGATCACCTGGTAAATAATGCCGGGATCGGAATAATGAAGAAAGTTGTCGACGCCGAGCTTGATGATTTCAAAACACAGGTTGATGCCAATCTTTACGGAGTATTTAATTTTTCAAAGGCTGTTCTAAATAGTATGATTGAAAAAAGAAAAGGCTCTATAATTTAATATTGCTTCTTTGGCGGGAAAAAATTCTTTTGTCGGAGGTTCGATGTATTCCGCTACAAAACATGCGGTTCTTGGTTTTGCCAGATCTTTAATGCTGGAAGTCCGCCAATATAATATTAAGGTTGCTACTATCTGTCCCGGTTCTGTCGATACTAACTTTAGTTCGGGAGGTCATGATCCCCGCAGTAAAGGCGAAATCCTAAAGCCCGAAGACGTGGCCGAAGCAGTAATATCAATAATTAAATTACCTGTAAGAGCATTAATCAGTGAGATTGATTTAAGGCCGACTAATCCCCAAAAATAATTTCATGGTAATAATTCGAAAATTTTAATATTGCGATTTTTTGAGGTTTAAATTAGTGTTTAATCTATACGGGGCAGATTTATAAACTTTCTTTCTTCTTAAATTAGTATAGAAATGAATAACCAGGCCGCCTAATATTGAAAAACTGTAGATCGATAATATAAATTCTTCGGGGGCAAGGCCTTCATTAAAAAGCTCAACAGTAATGACTATCGAAAGCATTAGTGAATTTAGCCAGGCGAATAAGAGGTAAATTGAACGTTTAAGTCCGAATTTCAATCTTGATGCAAGATATATTAAAAGTACAGAACTTGATAAGAAAAATAATTCTTCAAACAATAACGAAATTAACATTAATCTTTCTTTAAAATTTTAAGTTACTATTTGGAGGGTAGCAAAGTATAAAATTTCAATCGTAATATAATATAAAAACGAACCGTTTTCAAAATTTAATTTAGAAAAATATTTTTGATTTTCAAGTCTGCTTTTCATATGTTGTGTGTCACACAATCTGTTCTTCACATATTTATTTTTTCATTGTCACATAATTATTTTTATTTAATGCTGATTTTGAAAGCAATGTAGATGATTAGGTGTTGAATGAAAAATATCTTTAGGTTCTCACTATTTCTAATAAGTATTTGTTTACTGCAATCCTGCGTGGATAAAATAGTCGTTGCTGATCTCGGCAAACCTCAGGGTAAAATTATTATAGAGTCGGAGCCGCCGGGAGCTAAAATTTATTTACTAGGTACAAATACAAATAAAGTAACACCGGATAGTATCGTTCAATTAAATAGTGGTGAATATGAAGTTACGTTAAAAAAAGATAATTACAGGGATACTACAATCAAAATTACCGTTTATGATAGTCTTACAACTTCTAAAATGATTATTTTGAAAAGTTTATTTGAAACCGGGAATATATTTGTAGAATCTGAGCCGGTAGGGGCAGAAATATTTTTAGATAGCAGTAAGACCAATAACTTCACCCCAGATACACTCAAAAATATAATAGCCGGTGAACACCAGTTAATCCTGAAAAAAGCAAATTATAGAGACACTTCAATCACCATAACTATTGAAGTAAACAAAACGTCAGCGGTATTGGTGTCAATGAAAAGTCTGGTAATTACTGGAAATGTTTATATTGAATCTACTCCCGGTAGTGCGCAGATATTTTTGGATAATATGAATACCAATAAAGTTACGCCTGACACTCTTAAAAATATAGTTATTGGTAAACACGAAATAACTTTGAAGAAAAACAATTATATTGATACATCAATAACTGTAACTGTGCTTGAAAACAGCAGCGTTTCAAAAACGGTTATATTAAAACCGGCAATTACCACAGGAAATATTTATATTATATCAAATCCTAATGGGGCGCAAATATTCCTGGATAGTCTTAACACTAATAAAACTACTCCTGATACACTAAAAAACATAATCACCGGTCAGCACAAAATAACTCTACAAGCAAGCAATTATATTGATACTACAATTAATATTACAATTCAAGAAAATAAAACTATAACAAATACAGTTATCTTAACTCCTAAGGTAACCAAGGGGAATATTTATATTGCATCTAATCCCGCCGGTGCACAAATATTTTTGGACAGCATAAATACCAGCCGGGTCACTCCCGATACTATTAAAAATATTGCGGCCGGGGAGCATAAAATAACACTTAAGATAAACAATTATATTGATACCACGGTAATTATTAATGTTCTGCAAAATCAGACAGTAGCAAAATCTGTTACTCTCTCCCTATTAATAATTAGGGGAAATATTTTCGTTGATTCCGAACCTATCGGCGCTCAAATATTTATAGAGGGCAAAAATACAAATAAAGTAACACCCGATACTTTGTTGAATTATCCTGTCGGGTCCCATAGTATTACTCTTAAAAGGAAAGATTATAGGGATACAACTTTTCAGGTAAATGTAATTGGTTACCTCACCATCTCTAAAAAAGTAACATTATCAAGTATTAACGGGAGTATATATATCCAATCAACTCCTTCCGGAGCAGATATCTATTTAAGCGATAAATCGACAGGTAAAACCACACCTGATACACTTACAATTCTGCCGGCGGGAACCTATAAAATAACTTTAAAATATCCTGATTATAATGATACTACCTTTTATGCTACTGTCTATCAGAGTACTGTGACCAGTCAAAATATAACAATGGTTAAAATAGTTGAACGCGGCGATTTATATATCCAATCAAATCCTTCGGGTGCGGATATCTTCGTAGATAATAATAATACAGGTCAAAATACTCCCGATACAATAAAAGGTCTTGTAGTCGGAAGTCATGACGTTACATTAAAGTTAACAGGTTATTTCGATGCAAACTTTACGGTAAATATCCAAAAAAATTATGTAACAAATCAAAATGTTTCTCTTAATGAAAAGCTGCCTGTTGATACCGATACACTTTATTACGGATTTATTTTACTCGGTCAAACAAGGTTTACTTTTTCATTTAACCAGGATATAATTCTTGATAATGTTGATATTATAGAACCAGGTTCAACAGGTAATAATTCATTTGATTTCAGCGGAGAGGTAATTAGCCAGGGCTCTACCAGGAATATTTATTATCCTAAATATCAAACCGGCGAATGGACACTTATATTCTACGGTAAAAAAGCCAGTACAGGAAATTCATTTACATTGAACAAAACTCTTACCATACCTTAAAATGGTTTAAAAAAAATATTAATTTGGGGAATACTTTGACAAAAATGGAATAATGGAATGCTGTTTCTTATACTGTATTAACATCCCATCATTCCCGAACGTCACTTAGAGTAAGTTAGCTGAGCGAGTTATGTAAATGATACATTTTATCATTTTTTCAATGAACATTTTTATTTAAAATTAACCGGCTTAAACTATTCCATATTTTTATGCATCGGACCGAAGTTATTCCTGTCATGTCCGCCCGGTCTCCGCATATCACCTTTGTTGTGCCGTCCAAATTCACGGAATAAGCCAACATTATCCTTGATGGTTTTTCTTTGTTCAGGTGTTAAAATTTCATAGGTGTCCATCAGGTTATTAGCCCTGGCAATTGCTATTTCATCTTTAGCCTGGTTAATATCTTTTACTGCGGCAATAACGGAATTTCGATCCAGATTGCCTTTAACTCTTAATTCCTTCAATGCAAGCAATTTCTTCTGCAGGTTAGCTTTCAAATCAATCATTTGATTTTGATGGCTTAAACGTGCTTCTTCGATTTTACTTTTCTGCTCGTCGGTTAAATTTAATTTTTCCAGAATGCGGCCTTTAAAAAATTCTTTCCTGGGAAGAGGTTTCTCCTGGGAATATGCTGTTGCAGAATAAAGCCCGATAAGAGCAAGAATAAGAAGCAGCGAAAATATTTTTGTCTTCATTTTTGTTTTTCCTTTATATTGGTTTTATTTGCAACTTAGACATGCTAATTTATTTTAGGGTTTAAAAAATATATTTTTCAATGCTTAATTATCTAATTCATCATTTAATTTTGAAAAGCTTGAATAAAATTAAACCGGGGCTATCTTTTGTTTGTCTAATAATTCGAGTAATATTGTAAATGGCTGAACAAAACATTGATTTTGAACTTGTAAAAAAATTTATTGATGGAGATGAAAGTTCATTTAATAAAATTATCAACAAGTATAAAGATAAGATTTATTGGCATGCACGGAGAATGACCGGCAACCACCTGGATGCTGATGAAATAGTTCAGGAAGTTTTATTTGTTATTTATAAAAATTTAAAAAATTTTCAATTTAAATCGTCTTTATATACATGGATATATAAGATAACTTCAACAAGAAGCCTGAATTTTTTGAAAAGAAGAAAGGTTAAAGAATTATTATCTTTAGAAGATCAATCTGAAAAATTACAGAAAAGTTCAGCCGATATTCTGAATAATATAGAATTAAAGGAAAAGCTGGAAATGGTTCACAAAGTATTGCAGAAGCTGCCTGCTAAACAAAGAGAAATTTTTATTCTAAGAAATTATGAAGATTTAACTTATAAAGAGATTTCGGATATTACCGGGAAAAGCATCGGCGCTCTGAAATCCAACTATTTCCACTCTATAAAAAAAATAATTGAAATGATGAAAAAAAATGAAAACGGATAAGAGAATTTCTTTTTATTTAGAAGATGAATTAACTTCAGAGGAGAAAGAATCTTTTGAAAAAGAATTATTAAGCTCTGCAAAGCTTCAGAATGAACTGAAGCTTTACCGTAATTTTATCTCTACGATTGAAGAAACAAAGACTATTTCTCATGATAATGATTATTTTAATAACATTGTCCCGGAATTTCGAAGAAGATTAGAAGAGAAAGAAGCAAGGGGATTTTACCCGAAGGTTGCCTACACTGTCCCTGCTTTGATCATAATATTTTTAATCTTCTTTTTCTTATATAATACTCAAAATGAGCAAATGATTCCTATAAAGCAGAATTTAACCGAAAACAATTCCAACGGGAACGGATTCTTTGATATATCGAATTTTTCAGTAGATGAATTAATTCCATCGAATTTAAGCTCAACCGACAAAGATGAATATAATTCGGAATTGAATAATATGATAGAGAAGGAATTAAATATTTCTTCCGACAGCACTAAATTTCTAATTGCAGATAAATTATTGGACTACAATACTATATTAGATAATATCAGCGAACAGGATGCTGATATTGTATATAAAGATATTTTAGACAAAAAATTTTAGGTCCCAGGATGAAGAATTTATTTTTCCTAGTTATTTCCATGCTTATTTTATCCGGAACAGCTTATTCACAGGGCCGTGGAGAGCATCATAAGGAAATAAGAGAAAAGATAGAACAGCTTGAAAAGATTAAGCTGATTGAAACCTTGAAAATGGATGAGCAAACCACTTTAAAATTTTTCGCCCGGCGTACCGAGTTTAGAGATAAAGTGAAAGATTTAATGAATAAAGAAGATGATTTACTTGATAAAATGGATGATTTTATTAAATCAGCCAAAGATAAAAATAATTCTAAATATCAGGGGATGATCGATCAATATTTTGATTTGGAACAAAAAATATTCGACGCAAAAAAAACATTTATAACTTCTTTACCGGATATACTAACACAGGAACAAGTAGCCAAATTACTTGTGTTCCAGAAAAAATTTAGAGAGGAAGTTAAAGATATCCTCTTCAAGCGTGGTAATCCGCCAGAGGGACCACGTGATCACTAATACAGCCCAAAAAGGGATGCTTTACCTATCTTTTGGGAACTATTCGAATTATATTGTGTAAAAAATTAAAAAAGTGTTGATTTTATTAATTAACAGCCATATTTTTCATCACTCAAATTGCGGAAGTGGTGAAACTGGTATACACGCTATCTTGAGGGGGTAGTGCCTTAATTGGCGTACGGGTTCAAGTCCCGTCTTCCGCACTAACATTATGTTTAACTTAAAATAAAGGATGTAATTATGAGTAAACTGCCAAAAGTATTATTTATGTCTTCATTTTTATTTTTAGCAGCCGCTTTCTCTTTTGCTCAGGATATGAAACCGGATGCAGCTAAATTGTATAATGATGGAAATAGTTTACTTAAGGAAGGGAATTATACCGGAGCTATAAAAAAATATGATGATGCTATAGCTATTGAAAAAGATTATCGAATTTATTACCAAAAAGGAATTGCCCTTAAAAAATCAGGTAAATTGGATGATGCTAAAGATGCTTTTGAAGCAGCTATAGAGCAGAAAACTGATTTTGAAGCCGGTTATAATGCTTTGGGCGGTGTCTATTTTTCTTTAGGTAAGTATGAAGATGCAGTTAAAAATTTTGAAAAAGTTGTAGAATCAACAAAAAACAATAATATTAAACAGATGGTTCAGAAAAATCTGTCTTTTGCTTATGCAAAAATGGGAAATGATGCAATGTCGGACGGAAATCCGAAAAAAGCTGTAGAATTTTTACAAAAAGCTGTTGATAATAGTAATTATGATGCTGCTTTTCTTTCACTTGCAAAAGTCTATGCTGATTTAGGCGAGTATGATAAGGTGATTGATGCGGCTCAGAATGCTTTGAAATACAGGGCCAGCATCAGCAAAGGCGGACCTTATTACTATCTTGGATTAGCTTATAAAAATAAAAATGAAGTTGATAAAGCAAAGGAGATGTTCAACCAGGCTAAAACAGATGCTACTTACAAAAAGCTTTCCGAATATGAACTGACATCGTTAAATCAATAATATTTATTTGGTTATTAATAACCCTCTTAGTATTCAATATTTAGAATATTAAGAGGGTTTTTTATTTTATGATTTACCCTTAGCAAGGAATAAAAACTATTGAACTGAGCCTATTTTTTTCGATCTGTATTTATAAATCTGCAATACGAAATCTGCGATCCTAATTTATCCCATAATTCATGTTCTTAACATTCTGCTTTAAAGAATCCCTATATTCTTTTAAATGACTTGACATTATGAAAAATTAAAGGGTATATTTACGGGAATATTTTCTTAAAGTAAGCTTTTTTTATTTCCAGGTTAAAAGAATGCCCCAGGAGAGAAATAACATTCAAATTCTTCTTTCTTTTATTTTATTAGTTGTTCCTATTTCATTTGCCGAATCTTCAATATTTTATTATTTACTTACTTTTTTTCTTTCTTCTGCAATTTCAGTCTTATCATATAAATTAAAATTTTTAAATCTAAAAGGAACCTTCGCCATTTTTGTATTGGCAATGGTAATTTTCGGCCTAGGGGGATTAAACTGGACAATCCCGATACTTGTATTTTTTATTTTCTCCAGTTTGATTTCAAAGATTAGAAGAAAAAATTTTGAAATAAACAGTAAATATACGGAAACACATTCACCAAGAGATCATATGCAGGTACTCGCAAACGGAGGTTTCGGAGGTATTTTAGTCATCCTAAATTATTTCTTACCATCAGAATTCTTTTACTTTGCTTTCGTCTCATCTATAGCCGCAGTATGCGCAGATACATGGTCAACCGAAATCGGTACAATAACCCAGGCAGCAACTGTGAATATCTTAACATTTAAAGTTGTTCAGCAAGGGACTTCAGGAGGAGTTTCAATAACCGGTACGATTGGGGGGATAATAGGTGCAACGCTGATTACTCTTTCTTCACTATTATGGATTAATGTTAAACATTTCTATTATGTAATCTTTATTATATTTGCAGGGATTATAGGAAATTTATTTGATAGTGTTCTCGGAGCCTCTGTGCAGGCAAAATATAAATGCACTGTTTGTTCAAATGTAATTGAGAAACCTTTCCATTGTAAGGAAGCTGCATTATTGATAAAAGGATTTAAATGGATTAATAATGATGTGGTAAACTTTGCTACGGCAGTAATAGGTGGCTTGTTTGGTTTTTTATTTATAGAAATATTTTAAATCGAAATGAAAAAATTATTTTTAATAATCCCTTTTATTTTTTTAGCTGTACAAGTATCTGATGCGGGTACCGTCCCGGAAAAATATAAGCAGGCAATGGATGCCTTTCATTCGGGTGAATATTCTGAGGCCTATTATCTGTTTGAGGGATTTTTAAAAGGCTACAGTTTAATCGATGAAAAGTATGCGGCTGCAAAATATTATTCTGCTGATGCATTGCTTAACTTAGGAGAATACGAAGGTGCTGCAGCCGGATTTGAATTCCTCGCTAATAATTATAATTTCTCAAATTTCAGGCATGAGGCTTTATATAAATTAGGATTAATTTATTTTAAACAGGGTCAGTATGCAAAGAGCAGGGCAAGATTACAGCTTCTTTTAGCCGGGTATCCGGAAAGCGATCATACTGGTTCGGCTTTATACTGGATCGGTGAATCTTATACTAAAGAAGGTAAAGAAGACGATGCAATAAACTTTTAAAAGAAGCCGTTACTAATAAAAATAATAATAAGTTTGTTGATTATTCAATATATACTTTGGCATCTGCTTATGAAAAAATAGGTGATTATAAAAATGCGGTTAAATATTATGATCAGCTGCTGTCTTATCACAGCAACAGCCCCCTCGTCTCTTCTGCGCATATAAGAATCGGGATTTCATATTTCAAGTTAAAGGAATATCAGTCTTCCATCCTCGAACTTAAAAATCCTGAATTAGCATCAATTTCCCCTGAATTATACAGCCAAAGTATTTACCTGCTTGCTAATTCTTATTACCGTGTTCATGATTATAAAAATGCAGAAAATGCATATAGAGAAATTATAGAAAAATTTCCTTCTTCAAACTATGTTAAAGAAGCAAAATACGGGCTTGGCTGGTCCTACTTTCAGCAGAATGAATTTAATGATGCATATAATGTCTTTAATTCTCTATCGGAAGGTGATGACAGTATTGCAGTTAAATCATTTTACTGGAAGGCGGAAGCGAAAAGATATTCAGGTCAAAATAATGAAGCTTTTAAATTATATAAGAATTTTTTAGATAAATATCCTGACAATGAATTGGCAAGTAATGCAAAATACCAGATTGGAGTTCTTTATTTTGATGATAAAAAACTTGAAAATGCTCAAAAATATCTTAACTCGTCAACCTTATCTTCAGATAATTCGGTTAAAGTGAAAGCTCTTTCATTAAGAGGAGAAATTGATTTAAATAAAAAAGAATATATGGCGGCAAAGAACGATTTTCAAACTGCTCTTGATGTCCCCGGGATTTCCCCCGATCTTCAAAACAGGGTAGAGCTGGGTTTGGGAGTTGCTTATTATTATTTAAACCAATACAAAGATGCTTTAGCATTTCTATCCGATTTAAATTCGAAAGATCCCGGCTTTGAAAAAGATAAGGTCAATTTTTACACGGCGGAATGTAATTATAGCATCGGTAATTATTCCGAGGCGTTAAAAAAATACAGTGCTGGTAGATCTGGCCAATCCTGAAGTAGGCAGTATGGCTTTATACGGCAAAGCTTATACTTATTTAAATTTGAAAGATTATTCCAGTTCTGCATCTTTGTTTACCGACTTTATTAAACGTTATCCGAATGACAGTAAAAAGCTGGATGCGCAATTAAGGTTGGCGGACAGCTATTACGGTAATAAGAATTTTGCATCTGCCAGCCGGGTATATAAGGATATTTTTAATTTTGATAAATCAACTATGAATGATCCTTATACTTACTATCAATATGCACAAGCACTCTTTAAAGCAGGTAACAGCAGTGAAGCTATAACGGAATTTAGAAATATTCAGCAGAAGTTTCCCAATACTGAATATGCCGATCGTTCCTTGTTTGTTGTTGGCTGGATAAATTTTAAAGAGAGCAATTTCAAAGAGGCAATTGCAAATTACAGGAATGTATTAAAAGCTTATCCGAACTCTTCACTAGGCCCTATAGTCTATTATTCTATAGGGGATGCCTACTTTAATTTAGCCAAATATGATTCGGCTATTGTTAGTTATCAAAATGTTCTAACAAGATATCCATCCTCAAGCTATGTATTTGATGCCGTAAACGGGATACAATACTCTTATGTTGCTAAAAATCAGCCCGAGAAAGCTATTGAATTAATTGATAGTTTTGTGAAAAAGAATCCCGGTGTAAATTTTGCCGACCAGGTTTTCTTTAAAAAGGGGGATATCTATTACAGCGAAAAAAAATATAGCGATGCAGAAACAAGCTATAAAGAATTTATAGCCGAATTTCCCAAAAGCAGCTTAATACCTGAAGCTTATTATTGGGTAGGAAAAAGTGCCGAGAATTTGCACCAGGATGAAGAAGCAGCTTATAATTTCAAAAAAGTCCTTAACGATTTTCCTAAAAGTGAATCGGCAGCTACCGCGGTTATTGAAATAGGGAATACGTATAATAATCTTAAAAAATATGATTCGACCTTAGTAGTTTTTAATAAAGCTGTAACAGTCTTATCAAAATCACCCAGACTCCCGGAAATTTTATTTATGAAAGGAATAACATTAACCAATAATAAAAATTTCGATGATGCATATGCTGTATTTGCACAACTTATCCAGGATTATCCTGCATCAATATTCGCGGACAAATCTAAATTCGAATTGGGTTTAATTGAACTGGCTGCAAATCGTTATGATAATGCGGATACATATTTCCAGAATTTGGCAGAAACCAGGAGCGATGAGCTCGGTGCAAAAGCTCAATATTATTACGGGCTTTCGCTTTTTGAACAGGATAAAATCACAGATGCTATTACTGCTTTTGTTAGAGTTAGAACTATATTTTCCGGTTTTGATGAATGGCTTACTAAATCATATTTAAAGCTTGGAGAATGTTATACAAAAATAAAAGACTATAAGAATGCTAAGGATATCTATAGAGCCATTTTATCGAAACATAAAGGTGATGATTATGGTAAAGAAGCTCAGAAAAAGCTGAGGGAAATTGAATGATTAAAAAAATATTCCTATTGTTTATATTTCTCCCTTTAATAGCTTTAGCTCAGGATAAAGGAAATCCCAACGTTGAACTTCCGGATTTTGTAATAACAGGGAGGGATATAGTATCAATCCAGAAAGCAAAAAAAATTAGACCGGAGCCTGTTCCAACAATTTCCAAAGATTTCTTTAAACCTAATTTTTCGCCGGATAACCTGGGAATACAGGATATAACCAATCCAGTATCAAATAAATTGGATTTGACCGATTCGTTGTATAACTATAACGGGTATATTGAACTCGGCTTGGGTGCTTATACCCTTCCTCAAGCAAAAGCTGTCTATTCTATCCCTTTTACCAATGGGATTTTTAACAGCTATTTTAACGGGAATAATAGACTAAATTATATTAGCAATGCAAGTAAATCCGAGTGGGAAGGAGGTAGTAATTTTTCTTATTTCGTTGATAATGATGCATCCTTCTTCGGAGGTACAAAAATTAATCTGCACGGTAATTACGGTGTATCTGCTTTTAAATTTTACGGGTCAAATACTCCGTCTCTGGTAAGAGACTTAAATACCGGTGAATTTTCTTTCGGTATTAATAATCTGATTAACAGGAATTTTTTATTTGATGCAAAGATTTCAAATCAATTTACTTACCTGCCTAAGGAAGTATTTACCGAAAATCTGTTAAATGTTTCAGCATATTCTGAAGTTAGTTTTTCTTCTTTCAGCATTGGCGCCGATTTAGATTTTAAAAATCAGTTTTTAACAATTTCTCCCAGACCTTTAAGCAGCAGCTACCCTGATAAATTTTTCAATATACGTCCGTTAGTCGGATTAAATATTTCAAGCCTGCTGAAGGTTAAATTCGGTTTTAATTATGCAGAATCAAACAATACTAATTTTTTCAGACCTTACGGTTCAATTGGAATGCAGTTTAATAAAAGTTTATCATTGTTTGCAGAGATAAATCCACATGCTGAATTTATTAGTAACGGCGATATTCTTAGGGAAAATCATTTTAATTTACCTGCAAATACTCCGGCCGTTTTTTTAAAAAGAAGTTTGCCTTACACGGAATTTTGAAATATGAATATGATAAATATTTTGAAATAGACGGCGGGATGGATTATTATAATGCTGATAATTTACCATACTTTACGGATGAAAACGATTTAGGCAAATTTAATGTTGCCCTGGCAGGTGCAAACAGTTATTCTGCTTTTATTAATTTACTTTTTCACCAGGGGCCTTACGGAATTTTTTATGCCGATGCAAAATTAAACAGTACAAAAAATAGTGATGGATATATTCTTCCATATTATCCGCAAACCAAAGTCTCTTTTGCATACGGCTATGATTTTTTTCAAGCATTAAATGCTTCTGTTAGTCTGAATTATTATTCTATGCAGTTTACGGATATTAAAAATACTAAATCGATAAATCCGTATTTTGATGCCGGGTTAAAATTCAAATACCTGGTTTTTCCTCAATTCCATTTAACTCTTGAAGTATTAAATTTATTTAATTATAATAATTATTTATGGAATAATTATAAAGAGCCCCCGCTGAATGTTATCGGGGGATTTAGTTATCAGTGGTGATCTATTTATTCAGGTTCGGACTTATTAAGAAATGACAAATTCAGAAGTAATAAAAAAAATCTGTAAACATGCCGGTATAAATGAAGCTGAGAACCAGCTGTTCTTTGATTCTTTCACCAAAAGAATTTTCATGGAATTTAAAACCGGCGATATGCTAAAAGTAGGTAATATCGGTTTTCTCCATTTAAAAAATATAAGAACTTCTGAAAGCGGAGTTCAGATTAAAGGTATCGTGTTTTCGGAAACCAGCAAAGCCTCAAGGGGAGACAATGTTTTCTATATATCAAATGATGCCGATATATTCCGGCCAAGTGATTTTTGTTTTTCTCCCAGTTTAAGGAAAATGGAAATTCCTTTAGGTGATGAAATTGATACCCGGCTTTTTGTTCCTCCCTCCGGTAATGAACTTTTAAGTTTTATCGATTCTAAAGTTGAAAATCTTTTTAATAAGTCTGAAATTATTAGAGATAATTTAAATGATGAAGTTTTTGTTATTCCTATTGAAATACATGGAATGAAAGTAATTGAGAACCTTGAAGATATTTCCGCTTTCAAATCTGTCCTGGAAGAAGAAGGGAAAAAAATTGACCCCGGGAAATTTCAGAAAATTGATTCAATTACCTCCGGTCTTAAAGAAGATGCTGCAGATAAATTTATACAAAATAAATTATTTAAAAATAAACCTATTATTGTCGTAAAAGAGGGAAAAGATGATTCGAAAGTTGATGATGAAAGCGGATATGATAAAGTAAGGTATAATAGGATTAATTCTTTAACGAATTCAGAAAAGCAAAAGACTGAAGATAAAAAAGAAGATTTACAACCAATACCCGGGATGCCTTCAGTGCCTGAAGGAGATAAAAAGGAAGTTCCAGCTGATCAAGATAAAGAATCGGCGGACATTGAAACCGGTATTAAAGAATTATCTGCTGTAATAGAATTAGATAAGAAAGAAAAAGGTGCAGAACAAAAGAATTATGTTCGTCAAAAGGAAGTTAAAAGGAGATCAAAAGGTAAATTTTTTATCCCGCTTGCCGTAATCATAATAATTGGATTTTCAATTTATTTCTTGCGGTTATATAACTTTAAAGGTTTGGGTAATTCTGAAGAGATGAAAACACTTCCCGCATCTAACCCGGTCGAAATAGCAAGAAATTATGATATACCCGTTGACTACCCTTACCAGCCTAATAACCAGGGTAGCCTTCTATTTGACGGAATTGATTCATCGGTTTATAAGGGAATAAAAGAAAATAATGAAATTTCACAAAATACCACTGATGAGGGAGATATCCCTACCGTCAAGCAGGGAGCTTATAAAGAACTGGGGCAGTATATTTACACAGACGGTAAAATCTATTTTGTCCAGGTTTCATCCTGGAAATATAAATCCAGTGCGATAAACCATATGGAACGTTTAAAAAAGGAAGGTTATAACGCTTCGGTGGAAAGAGTAATTTCTAGTAGCGGTGATATTTATTTTAGGGTAAGGTTAGGCAACTTTAATTCTCTTGAAGAAGCAAAAAAATATGTTCAGAACAATTAGGGTTTGATGAAACAAAACTTAGGATTAACTAATATAAGATCTTAGTTTTTTTCGGAATAAAATAAAGATATTCAATTAAATTAAATAATTAAGAGACATTTTATAAAATAAAATTTGAAGGAATACCGATGGATTTATTTTCAATATTCTTGAAGGGCGGTTTTATAATGTGGCTGATTTTAGCTTGCTCAATTATTGGCCTAACGGTAATAATTGACAGGTTTATTGTATTGAGAAAAGCTAAAATAAATATCCCTGCCTTTATGGTTCGAATAAGAGGTTTTATTAAGAAACGGGATATTTCGGGCGCCATAAGCCATTGTATGCAAGAAAATTCTCCTGTTTCTAATATTATAAGAAAAGGTTTGAAAAAATATAAATTAGGCCACGAGAGAGTCCAGGAGGCAATTGAAAACGCCGGAAGACAGGAAGTAAGTAAACTTGAAAAAGGTTTGTCTATTTTAGCAACTGTTGCGGGCATTGCTCCGCTGCTTGGATTCCTGGGTACTGTCACCGGGATGATTACGGCCTTTATGACCATACAGGATCTCCAAGGTTCTGCCAATCCAAGTGATTTAGCCGGAGGTATTTGGGAAGCTTTGATTACAACTGCTTTCGGACTTATCGTCGGTATACCTGCATTGGCTTTTTATAATTACTTTTTAAGTGCCGTAAAAAAATTAGTCGGCGATATGGAAACAGTAGCCAATGATGTGGTAGATATCATCCAGGATACTTCCCATGATACTTCGGAATATGAGGAAGAAATTGAAATTGATATATAGATGGAAGATGGGAAATGGTAAGAGGAATAACTGTCCGGAAAATTCACAAGTACGAAGCCGGATTCCTTCTTTATTATATAACTTTAAATTTGAGTATTAATATGAAATTTCAAGTAACTAACGAACCATTAAGCGTTTTTGCATACTCATCTCTTACGGATATTGTAATGCTTCTTTTGATCTTTTTCCTTATTACTTCCCAATTTGTTATACAAACCGGGGTAAAGGTAAAGCTTCCTTCATCTAAAATTAATCAACAATCTGCACCTTCAAAATTAATTGTAACTCTAACTGCCGGTGGTGCAATTTACGCCGGTAATGAAGAAATCGGGATTGATGAGCTCCCGGCAAAATTGAGTGCAATAAAAGGGACTTCAAACGAAGATAATCTTATTATTAGAGCCGATAAAACTGTTGCCGTTGATCTGGTAATAAAAGTTATTGATGCAGCTAAAGCTTCCAATATAGATAAGTTTACTATTGAAACCCAAAAGGAAAAATTATAAAGAACTGCAATGACTTATAATTCTATAAAACATTTATCTTTTTCTCTTTCCCTGTTAATTCATCTAATTTTACTGGGACTTTTTTTATTGATAAAAATTACTCTTGATTATCCTCCCAAAGAGTATGTTGAATTGACTTTCGGAACTTCCGGCGAAATCGGTTCCTCAGGTGCTATTGGAACTCAAATAAAAAAAATCGAAGAAGTTTCAAAACCTCAGCCAAAAAATCAAACTGAAAGAAAAAACCTGGAAGTAAAAGAAGTTGATCTTCCAAAAGCCAAAAACACTTCAGAAGATAACGAGGTTAAGCCGGCTGATAAAGAAAAAGAAGTGGCAAAGACCGATAAATCAAAAACTGATGAAACTGAAAATTCAGCAGTAACTACCGAAGGGCAGGGGAATAAAGCAGAAGGTACGGGAAGTTTCGGTTATGATATCGATTGGGGAGGTAAAGGTAAAAGACAAATTTATAGTTACATTATTCCCGAATATCCGGCCGGTGTTCAGAAAGAAATTGATATAAGGCTGAAATTTTCAATACTGCCGGACGGGACGGTAGGAACAATTCTGCCGCTGACTAAAGCTGACACAAAACTTGAAAATGCAGCAATAAATTCCTTAAGGCAATGGAGGTTTGAGCCTTTAGCCCCCGGTCAAAAGCAGCTGGAACAAACAGCGGTAATTGTATTCCCTTATCGGTTACAATAAGTATATTAATACAAGTTTCAAAAGCTTTTCTTTCTCCTTATCCCCATTTCTCCTCTTCCCCATTTCTCCTCTTCTTCAGGAACCCTCGGTCTCAGGCGGTTTCTCTTTATAGTAAATCCGGTAGAAAAAATATTCCCCGGCAGTTAATAAAAGAAGTGAAAAAGCATCTCTGTCCAAGAAATATCCGAAACCTTTAGGCTCCAGTATTAATTTTGCAATTATACTTGCAATCGACCATCCTACCGCAAAGAGTATTCCTATCAAAGCAACATTTAAAAATGCAGTTGAGAGATTTTCATCCTGCCATTTTTTTGTAAATATTACCAGTGCAAAAATTAAATGGATAAAGAAGATTGCAGCAATTATCATCTGTATTTACGGAGTTGATCGTTTATTAATAAAAGATTTACCAAGTAGTCCCCCGAGCATACCGAAAATCAGGTACATTACTCCATTACCTATTAAAACTGCAATTGTATAGAGAAGCGAAAATCCTTTAGCCTGAATATCGTTTGACATTTTATTAAAGGTTTTCATCATTTCATCAACAACGGGACCTAAAATGCTTTTTGCAAAAGCCGATGATTGAGGCAGAGTTGTTACAAAATCATTGGTATGCGTAAAGAATGTAATGATCACCTCAAAAAAAGTTGCAAATATTGCAGCAAATAACCCTGTAAGAATACCGAAAGTAAGTGCAATGCCGGTATCTATGCCGGTATTACCTCCTGAAACTTTTTGATGTAAAAATAATGATAGAACGGCAGCGCCTGGAACCAATAAGCAAAATCCGAAGCTTTTTATCCCTGGAACCGTTGTTAAAACTGCAGCCCCAAACCCGCAAACTAAAGAAGGAAAATATTTTTTTGAAGACATCCTAATATTCTTTGTTAAAAAATTCTTTTTCAAGAATAATTAAAATATAAAGAAATGCAACCGAACCAAAAATAAATCCGGTTACAAATGCAAAATATTTTGAATAATTAAAAATTCCCGATGAATATAAAACTACATCTGCAATTATTGCAGATAGACCAATTAAAAATGCTTTTTTATTTATTCTAATATGTTTATAAAAAATTGAAATGAATGAAAATATCAGCGCACCGAGGTAAATTCCCGTGCACCGAATACAAACAAATAATTTTTCTCCGTATATGGTGAAAGTTTTCATTTCATCCTGGTAGCAGACTGATGAATAGACTTTCTTTAATACCGGGGAAAATATAAGCGCTTCCGCAGAATGAGGAAATATTGAATTCAGCGAAAAACCAATACACCAGAATAAAAGTAAAATAAAAAGCACTACCCGGATTAAATTTAATTTTTGAAAAATATTTATATTCGTATGAATTTCCTGGTTTGATTTTTCTTCAATATATATTTCATAACTGCTAAAAATATTTAACATCAGATGCTGGTTCTGCTGTATACTATTATTTTTTCAGGCGTTAGAATATATAATTTCCCGTTAAACATTAGGCTGCTGACTATGCTGGAATTTTCTTCCAATTCTTCCAATATAATTTCATTTAAAGAAAATTGATTGCTCAAATTAGCAAGTAAAATATTTGTTTTGGTATTTACGGTCATTTTATTAAAAATGATATTAATACTTTCCAGGTCATAATTTGAATTAAAGATTGATATACCGTTTCCATATTGGTCGAAAACAACAATCCTTTTCCCGTCCAATACAAAAAGGAAATTTTCGGGAGATATTGAAAATTTTTTAGGATTTGAAAGAGCGTAAATCCCCGCATCAAAGCCGCCGAAATTCATTATAAAATTTCCGAAAAGATCAAACTTGAGTATTCGTTTATTTTCAGTATCCAGTATAAAAAGATCTCCCAAATTAGAAGTTGCACAACTGGTTGGATAGCCGAATCTTTCATTCTTGTTATCACTCTCACGAGTATATAGCTGAGATATAAAATTTAAATCTTTATCGAATCTTTGAATCCTGTTATTATTTTTATCACAAACATATACATTCAGGGGAGTAGCAAAAACATCAATCGGATTGTCAAATGTTCCTTGATCCCATCCGTAGCCGCCGCAGTCCTTTAAAACATTGCCCAGGGTATCTAATTTATAAATTTCATCTTTTTCGGAATCGGTTACATATAAAAATCCGGAAGAACTAATGTAAAAAGAAGATGCATCCTTAAAGTTTCCGATTGAATATTCTAAATGATATTTTTGAGGGAGGATTGTAAAAAACGGGATAAACAGTATGAAAAATATATATTTCAGCATTTCATTATTTTTTAGCAATATTTGGAAGCTATAATATAAAAACTATAATACTATTAGAAAAGGTGAATGGTGCCGGATAGAGGTTGAGAAGTTGAGAATTCTTGGAAACGGAGAAGGGGAGACAAATAGAATAGGGGAAGCACTTGAATAAAAAATAGTTAGTCATTATCCCGGTTATTTAATCTAATTCAGATAATGAAATATATTTACCTGTTCATTTTTATCCGTTTCCCCGTTTCTCTCTTTCCCCAATTCCCCGTTTCCCATTGTTACGGCCCACTTGTGCTAAACACTAAACACGGAATAATATTTGATTTTGAAATTAAGCTATACATCTATAATTTTGTAACCGTTTAGAATTAACAATTAAGTTAAAATGAACTTAAACGTGAAGAAATTGTTAATTGTAAATTATTCTTGCCCCGTGGTGTAATTGGCAACACGTCTGACTCTGGATCAGAAAAGTTCAGGTTCGATCCCTGACGGGGCAGCATTGAAAAGCTCAAAAACGATTTGTTTTCGAGCTTTTTCCTTTTTTGTCCATAACCTAATCGTGATGATTTTTGCTTTTTTATCATTTGGAGTTTGTATGGACTTCCAATATTGATATAGACAGCCATAAAAATACCACATTCTCTCTTATTATATCAGACAATTTTCCTTTCTGTTGCAAAATCAAAAAGATGAATGTTTTTGTTATTAATTTTTAATTTTTTTATTGAGCCATTGATAGGTACTTCTCTAACTTGAATACGAGCAACACATTGTGTGCTGTCAATATTAAAATAGAGTAAAACTTCATTGCCAAGAGGTTCAACTACTTCCAAAAGGGTTTCAAATTCACTTACATAGTCTGTTACTGAAGAATCATTAATGTTATAAATATCTTCAGGGCGAACTCCCAGCCATATCTTCTTATTTATGTGTTGAATAAAATTCCCAGATAGTTTTTCCTTAATCCGGATTGTCAATTGTCTATCCTTACTAATAAACTTTACTCCATCCTGATCAACTAAGTTTCCTTCAATAAAATTCATTGAAGGACTTCCAATAAATCCGGCAACAAATTTATTTAAAGGTGAATTATATATATTTAATGGAGTATCAATCTGTTGAATAATTCCATCTTTCATAACTATTATTCTTTCACCCATTGTCATAGCTTCTATTTGATCATGTGTTACATAAATCATCGTAGCTTCCAATTTTCGATGAAGCTTTGAGATCTCTGTTCGCATCTGAACCCTGAGTTTTGCATCAAGATTACTGAGAGGTTCATCAAACAAGAATACTTTTGGTTTTCGAACAATAGCCCTGCCTAAGGCAACCCTTTGTCTTTGCCCGCCTGATAGCGCTCTTGGTTTTCTGTCAAGATAATCTTCGAGTTCCAATATTTTTGCCGCTTCATTCACTCTCTTTTTTATTTCATCTTTGCTGAATTTCCTTAACTTTAAACCGAAGGCCATATTTTCGTATACGGTCATGTGCGGGTATAATGCATAATTCTGAAAAACCATAGCTATATCCCTGTCCTTGGGAGGTATACTATTTACCATTCGATTATCAATAAAGAGTTCTCCGGTAGTTATATCTTCTAATCCGGCTATCATTCTGAGAGTAGTAGTTTTTCCGCACCCGGAAGGTCCTACTAGAATGGCAAACTCCTTATCTTTTATTTGGATGTTTATATCTTTTACAGCTACATTTCCGCTCTCATATTTTTTATTTATATTCTTTAAAATTACTTCCGCCATTTTTTTACCTGCACTTTAATTAATTGTCTCTAATTCCAAAAAGATTTAATTTTTAATCGGAGTTTCATCTAAAGTTACGTTTGGTATTCGGTTATCGATAAGAGTATTTTCAATTGTCGCCGCAATATAATGATTTATGTATAAATAATATTTCTGAATTTCAAACTACTATCACCAAATAAAGAGTTTTAATTCGCACCATAGCTGTTTGTAGTTAATTTTATTGAAAATAAATTAAGCGTTTAACTAAAAATAATAAAATGTTTCTTGACATGAAACAAATAAAAGCTTAATTTAGTTTAAACGTTTAACTAAAAATGAGAATCAGCTTGGGTAAAAAAGCTACCGAAGTGTTTATACCTACTATAAAAGATGTTGCCAAAACTGCAAATGTATCTACAGCAACAGTATCTTTGGTAATTCATAACCACAAGAGGATATCACTAGAAACACGCTCAAAAGTTCATAAAGCTATCCAAGAATCTTAATTACCATCCATTTAGAAGTGCCCGGGGCTTAGTTTCGCAAAAGACAGGTAATATTGGCTTTATTTTAACTGAAGACCACTTCCTACGCTCGGAACCTTTCTACACAAGGATATTTTTGGGGACGGAATTTGCTGCAAGGGGAAATGAGTTTTATATATTATTAACAACTGTACCATCAGATTATAATATCGGAGACAGGCTGCCCCGTTTTGTAGTTGAAAGAAATGTTGACGGGATAATTATTGCGGGTAAAGTTCCGGATGATTTAATAAACAGTCTTCAAAAATATAACCTTCCTTTGGTTTTTGTAGATTATTATCCCTTAAATAATAAATATTCTGTAGTCTTAATAGATAATATTTCCGGTGGCGTAAAAGCTGTCCAGCACTTGATTAACTACGGGCATAAAGAAATCGGATTCATTGCAGGCGATATTCATCATCCAAGTATTAAGAACCGATTTCAAGGTTACAAGATGGCACTTGAAGAAGCTGGTTTAGCTTATGATACAAATTATTATGTAATTGATGAGGATACTCCAGCCAGGGAAAACGGATATCGTGCAGCAAAAAAATTGTTAAAAATGAATAAAAAAATCAGTGCAATATTTGCATGTAATGATGCTATGGCAATAGGTGTTGTGCAGTATTTAAAGGAAAATAAAATTAAAATACCGGATGATATATCTATTATAGGGTTTGATAATGTTGAAGCAGATTTGTCACTCGATCCTCCTTTAAGCACAATCAGCGTTGAAAAAACTGAAATGGGTATTGAAGCTACCCGTTTGATGACGGAAATTTTAAAGAACAAAGTAAAAACCATTAAGAAAGTTTTGGTGCCTGTTAATTTAATTTGCCGTAAATCTACCTCTCAACTTAAAAAGTAAGAATTGGAATTAAATTTATGAAGGCTGCTTTATATGCAGGTGTTAATAGCTTAACAGTTGAAGAACTGCCTATTCAAAAAATTAATGATGATGAAATAATTATTAAGGTTGACGCCTGCGGAGTATGTGGAACTGATTTTCATATTTTTAATGGTGAAGCCCCGGCAAGTATTCCCGTAGTTATTGGTCATGAATATGCCGGTGAAGTTGTAGAATCTGGTAAGAATGCGGTGGAATTTAAAACGGGAGATAAAGTTGTAATTGATCCGAATATATATTGCGGTTATTGCAGCTTTTGCAGGGAAGGGAAAATAAATCTTTGCATGAATTTGAAAGCACTGGGAGTGACCATAAACGGAGGAATGGCTCAATATTCGGTTGTACCAAAAAAGCAGGTATATCGTCTGCCTAATAATTTCCCAATTAAAAATGCTGCTTTTACAGAGCCATTATCATGCTGTGTCCACGGAGTAGCACAGGCAAAAATAAAAACAGGGGATACAGTTGCTGTTTTGGGGATGGGTACAATTGGTCTGATAATGATTCAATTAGCAAGATTAAATGGTGCTGCAAAAATAATATCAATAGATCCCGTCGAAGAAAAATATAAAATTGCTGAAAATGTAGGTACAGATTATACTTTTAATCCTTTGGATAAATATTTTTTATCTGATTTCAGAAATATTACTTCCGGCGGTGCAGATGTAGTTATAGAATGTGTTGGAAACAGAGCTGCAGCGGGACTAACTTTTGAATTGGTTAAACCGGGGGGAAGAATAGTACTTTTTGGTTTGGCAGATCCTAACGCTGCAATTTCTCTTAACCTGCAATCATTTTTTCATAAAGAATTATCTGTTAAAAGTTCACTGCTTAATCCTTTTACATTTCAGACTGCTGTCGATTTGTTAGTTTCAAATAAAGTTCGTGTGGATGATTTTGTTCCGGTTACAATTCCATTACGGACCGAAGCATTAAATTCTTTATTCTCAAAAGAAAGAGATAAAACCGTGATTAAATATATGGTTTTACCAGGAGAATAAAATTTTGGAAAAAATTATTCAAATAAATATTTAGGAGGTTCTATGAATAAATCAAAAATACTATTTTTATGGCTTCTTTTGCCTATTATATTTTTGGGATTTACAAAAATTGCAAGTGCCCAAATTTCTTCAATAGGCAGTTTTGAAGGGACATTACCATCGTACTGGACGATGGGAAATAATCCTGGTGAGAACAGTTTAAGCTGGGCCACAGACCAGTTTAGATCAATGGGCCATTCACTTAAGATAGAAAAGACAACGACAGGAGATTCAGCAAGCTGGGTATCAGAGAATATGACAGACTTGTGGTCACCTCAGAATTATAAGGATGTAGATATAAAGATTGGGGCCTATGTAAAAACAATGAATGTAAACACCAGTCCGGCCACTGATGATGATAGATGGTGGATATCCTACACATTTTATGATAGTGCAGGAGCACTGATAGGAGAGACAAAACTACCGATAGACCAGAGTACGGCCAGCAGCATCGGCTGGTTAGCAGATACCAATGCAGTAGGAGAGACAATACTCCCGAAAGATTCCTGGAATACGGTAATCAAGTTTGTAGCGGGGAAGAATGCAACAGGAACAGTATGGGCAGATGATTTTATGTTAATAGGAAGGAACGGAGCCTGGGCAGGCCAGGATTGGGATACACAGGTAGGCGTTCCTACAGGATGGAATTACTGGCTTCCACCGTTAGGCGGAAATGACGGAGAGTTGGGGAATGGATTTGAGAATACGGTAGTAACGACAGAGGCAGCCTATACAGGAACACATTCACTGAAATTTGTACTGCCGTTTGACAGGGAACCCCATGATGCATGGGTAGGAACCAGGAGATACCCGTTGAATAATATAGATTCAAATATAAAACCCGGAGATGTACTTCGTATAAGTGTCTGGATAAAAGCAAGCAGCCTGGTACCGGATTCAGCATCAAAATATCCCGGAACATGGTCAGTAGGATTAACTCCTATATTCCATAGCGGATATATGAATAATTCTGCATATGATGAAATAGGAGCACAAGATTTAGTATTTCAATTTCCAAATGTAACATCATTTGGATGGACAAAGTATTATGTAGATGTAACAGTACCTGATGATCCGAAAGCTATAGCATTATCAGCAAGAATCCATATATACTCAAGGTTTACCGGAACAATATATTTTGACGAGCTAAATGTAGAGAAATTAGATATACCACAAATAAGCGGAGTGGGTAGCTTTGAAGGGACATTACCATCGTACTGGACGATGGGAAATAATCCTGGTGAGAACAGTTTAAGCTGGGCCACAGACCAGTTTAGATCAATGGGCCATTCACTTAAGATAGAAAAGACAACGACAGGAGATTCAGCAAGCTGGGTATCAGAGAATATGACAGACTTGTGGTCACCTCAGAATTATAAGGATGTAGATATAAAGATTGGGGCCTATGTAAAAACAATGAATGTAAACACCAGTCCGGCCACTGATGATGATAGATGGTGGATATCCTACACATTTTATGATAGTGCAGGAGCACTGATAGGAGAGACAAAACTACCGATAGACCAGAGTACGGCCAGCAGCATCGGCTGGTTAGCAGATACCAATGCAGTAGGAGAGACAATACTCCCGAAAGATTCCTGGAATACGGTAATCAAGTTTGTAGCGGGGAAGAATGCAACAGGAACAGTATGGGCAGATGATTTTATGTTAATAGGAAGGAACGGAGCCTGGGCAGGCCAGGATTGGGATACACAGGTAGGCGTTCCTACAGGATGGAATTACTGGCTTCCACCGTTAGGCGGAAATGACGGAGAGTTGGGGAATGGATTTGAGAATACGGTAGTAACGACAGAGGCAGCCTATACAGGAACACATTCACTGAAATTTGTACTGCCGTTTGACAGGGAACCCCATGATGCATGGGTAGGAACCAGGAGATACCCGTTGAATAATATAGATTCAAATATAAAACCCGGAGATGTACTTCGTATAAGTGTCTGGATAAAAGCAAGCAGCCTGGTACCGGATTCAGCATCAAAATATCCCGGAACATGGTCAGTAGGATTAACTCCTATATTCCATAGCGGATATATGAATAATTCTGCATATGATGAAATAGGAGCACAAGATTTAGTATTTCAATTTCCAAATGTAACATCATTTGGATGGACAAAGTATTATGTAGATGTAACAGTACCTGATGATCCGAAAGCTATAGCATTATCAGCAAGAATCCATATATACTCAAGGTTTACCGGAACAATATATTTTGACGAGCTAAATGTAGAGAAATTAGATATACCACAAATAAGCGGAGTGGGTAGCTTTGAAGGGACATTACCATCGTACTGGACGATGGGAAATAATATCCTGGTGAGAACAGTTTAAGCTGGGCCACAGACCAGTTTAGATCAATGGGCCATTCACTTAAGATAGAAAAGACAACGACAGGAGATTCAGCAAGCTGGGTATCAGAGAATATGACAGACTTGTGGTCACCTCAGAATTATAAGGATGTAGATATAAAGATTGGGGCCTATGTAAAAACAATGAATGTAAACACCAGTCCGGCCACTGATGATGATAGATGGTGGATATCCTACACATTTTATGATAGTGCAGGAGCACTGATAGGAGAGACAAAACTACCGATAGACCAGAGTACGGCCAGCAGCATCGGCTGGTTAGCAGATACCAATGCAGTAGGAGAGACAATACTCCCGAAAGATTCCTGGAATACGGTAATCAAGTTTGTAGCGGGGAAGAATGCAACAGGAACAGTATGGGCAGATGATTTTATGTTAATAGGAAGGAACGGAGCCTGGGCAGGCCAGGATTGGGATACACAGGTAGGCGTTCCTACAGGATGGAATTACTGGCTTCCACCGTTAGGCGGAAATGACGGAGAGTTGGGGAATGGATTTGAGAATACGGTAGTAACGACAGAGGCAGCCTATACAGGAACACATTCACTGAAATTTGTACTGCCGTTTGATAGGGAACCCCATGATGCATGGGTAGGAACCAGGAGATACCCGTTGAATAACCCGGGAACGCCGAAAATAAATTCTGTTAGTAGTAATATAACTAAAGACATTTCCAGATTAACAAACATCGGCTCAGGTGATGTAATTAGAATAAGTGTCTGGGTTAAAGCAAGCAGCCTGGTACCGGATTCAGCATCAAAATATCCCGGAACATGGTCAGTAGGATTAACTCCTATATTCCATAGCGGATATATGAATAATTCTGCATATGATGAAATAGGAGCACAAGATTTAGTATTTCAATTTCCTAATGTCACAACATTTGATTGGACAAAGTATTATGTAGATGTAACAGTACCTGATGATCCGAAAGCAATTGCATTATCAGCAAGAATCCATATATACTCAAGGTTTACAGGAACAATTTATTTTGATGATCTGGAAGTTGAAAAAATTGGAAGTATAACTGATGTTAATAATGATAAAATTATTCCTGCTAAATTTGCAGTATTCCAGAATTATCCGAATCCATTTAATCCATCTACAACCATAAGTTATTCAATACCTCTCGGTTCATTTGTCTCTCTAAAGATATATGATATTCTTGGTAGAGAAGTAAAGACTCTTGTAAATACAGAACAAAAACCGGGTGTGTATAATATGGTTTGGAATGGAGACAATAATTTCGGGACTAAAGTAGCCAGTGGAATTTATATATATAGAGTTATTGCAGGAAATAATATTCAGACAAAGAAGATGATTTTAATGAAATAAGTACTGACTTCTCCTCCATTCTATCTCAAAGGAGCGGTGGAAAGACCGCTCCTTTTGGGGATGAATGTTTAAAGAAAAATTTTGGATTTCGGATTTTATAGCTTTAGGATTATCAATCAAAATAAATCAATTACATTTTATCACAATAAATTGGCTCCGACTAAATCAAC
>CAVUCR010000048.1:0-21698 GCA_963739895.1 uncultured Ignavibacteria bacterium
GATGTATTGCTGGCTTCCGTGCCGTTTTTGCATATTGGCCGCAGGACAACCTGGTGATCACCGCAGCCACAAACAGCCAGCCCCCCAGCAATCAGGATCAGTTCATTTCGCTTGTTGTTGGCCGCGCGTACAAAGCCGCTATGACGGCGGCGAAGCGGTAGCATCATGGAGCCCCCCCTTTGGCGTTCCAAAGTGCACGTATTTTGGCGATAGCCGGCTGGTAACTTCCTTGCCAGCTCAATGGCTCCCCCCACGTCCGTTGGATAACATGTCCGGTTTCGAGGAACAGCGGGACCCGCTCCAACGACGGCTTTGGGTCGGTAGCGGCTGCCCCGCGTAGAGCCCCAGCTCGGCGGACAGGCAGTCGCGGGCAACCCGCCGCCCAACCGGCCAAGCACTCGGTGCCGAGGTACCCGGCAGAAGGCAGCCGAAGTCCCAGCCTCCTTCGGCTGCACGGCCGGCCCGCGGCCCGAGATGGTTGACTTACCGCATGGTGGTCCATACTACCGACCAGTAACCGCCACAACGAGCAGGATCCTTCCATGCCCGATGCCGCATCGCGCCCAGCCGTGACCGACGATTTCGACGTTGTCATCGTCGGCGCCGGGTTCGCCGGGATGTACATGCTGCACCGCCTCCGCCAGCTCGGCCTGTCCGCCATCGTGTTCGAGACCGCCACCGGCGTCGGCGGCACCTGGTACTGGAACCGCTATCCCGGCGCCCGCTGCGACGTGACAGCTTCAGGAACAAATAATGGGGCTGATTGCCGCAGGCATTGAAGCCAACATTATTGATAGACCCGGCGGAATATTTGTAAGGCAGGCTGATCAGATTTCCAATGAAGATCGTATTCTTATTCAAACTGTTGCCCGTGTTATAATCTCAGATAAACGGGGAACTCTTGAGTCACAAATCAATCATCGCAATATTACAGAAATACCGGTTCCGCTTTTCAAGATTATTCGAAGCTACAATAAGAACCACCCGGATGTTTCCGAGTTGCCCCGCTCTGATCTGATCTTCTTTAATGGCTATGGTGGATTCACTCACGACGGACGTGAATATATAATCACAACCTCGAACAATCAAATCACGCCGGCGCCGTGGGTGAATGTTCTGGCAAACGCAAACTTCGGAACCATAGTTTCAGAAAGCGGTCCGACTTATACATGGAGTGAGAATGCTCATGAGTTTCGGATTACACCCTGGAATAATGATCCCGTAAGTGATTCGAGCGGAGAAGCCTTCTATATTCGGGATGAAGAAACAGGTCATTTCTGGTCACCCACTCCATTGCCTAGTCGTGGTACGAGCCTTTATGTTATACGCCATGGGTTCGGTTACAGTGTTTTCGAACATATGGAGGATGGCATCCGCTCGGAACTGTGGATTTATGTAGCAATTGATGCGGCGGTCAAATTTTCGGTATTGAAAGTGTGGAATGAATCAGGCAAGCCGCGACGGCTCTCTGCCACAGGCTATGTGGAATTGGTGCTGGGCGATCTACACCCGAAATCTGCCATGCATGTGATTACTGAGATTGACCCCGGCAGCGGCGCAATCTACGCACGAAATTCATATAATTCGGAATTCTCCGAAAGGATTGCTTTCTTTCAAACGGATGACCCAACTCGTACAGTAAGCTGCAGCCGTACAGAATTCATCGGGCGCAACGGTACGCTTCGAAACCCGGCAGCCATGACGCGTATGCATCTTTCAGGTAGGACAGGAGCCGCTTTGGATCCCTGTGCCGCTATCCAGGTTCCTTTCGAGCTGGGCGACGGACAAGAGCTTGAGATAATCTTCAAACTAGGTAGCGGAAACAATTATGATGAGGCTGGAAAACTGGTGCAGCGATTCCGGGGATCAAATGCCGCAAGAAGTACATTAGAATCCGTTTGGCAGTATTGGAACCACACCCTCGGTGCAGTGCAAATTGAAACACCTGAGAATTCTTTAAATGTTCTCACAAACGGATGGTTATTATATCAAACTTTAGCATGCCGCATTTGGGCACGGAGCGGGTACTACCAATCCGGCGGGGCTTTTGGTTTTCGAGATCAACTACAAGACGTAATGTCACTCATCCATACTGAACCGGGTCTTATAAGAAAACATCTGCTCCTCTCAGCGAGCCGTCAGTTTAAAGAAGGCGATGTACAGCATTGGTGGCATCCGCCTTCCGGCCGGGGTGTTAGAACTCATTGTTCGGATGATTACTTATGGCTGCCGTTAGCAGCTTGCCGCTATGTGCTGAGCACCGGCGATACCGGAGTACTTGATGAAACTGTAAATTATCTGGAAGGCCGCTCAGTAAATGCTGAGGACGATTCTTATTATGATCTTCCAAACAGATCAGAAGAGTCAGGCAGCTTGTACCAGCACTGTGTGCGTGCCATCCTAAGAGGACTCAGTTTTGGTGTGCACGGATTGCCGTTTATCGGCACGGGCGATTGGAACGACGGCATGAATATGGTCGGCAATCAAGGAAAAGGTGAAAGCGTTTGGCTGGGATTCTTTCTTTATGAAGTGCTTATGCAGTTCATAAAAGTTGCCACCGCGCACGGTGATATTCCGTTCGTTGAATACTGCAAAAGAGAAGCCTCATTGCTGCACCAAAATATAGAACAGGACGGCTGGGATGGCCGGTGGTACCGCCGGGCTTATTTCGACGATGGCTCACCCCTCGGATCGCAAAGTAATCCGGAATGTAAGATTGATTCCATTGTGCAAAGCTGGTCTGTACTCTCCGGTGCAGGGGATTCAATACATTCGCGCATTGCTATGAGTGAACTGGATAAACACCTTGTTAAACGGAATCATGCATTGATCCAGCTTCTGGATCCGCCTTTCGATAAATCGGATATGAATCCCGGTTACATAAAAGGCTACGTTCCCGGTGTAAGAGAAAATGGCGGACAGTATACACATGCTGCAATCTGGGCGGCAATGGCGTTTGCAGCTTTGGGCGACAGTAAACGTGCATGGGAACTGCTTGAAATTATCAATCCAGTTAACCATTCAAAATCCCGGGAAGGAATTGATACATATAAAGTGGAGCCTTATGTAATTGCAGCTGATGTTTATGCGCTTACGCCCCACATCGGTCGCGGCGGGTGGACCTGGTACACGGGTTCTGCCGGATGGATGTACCGGCTTATAACGGAATCACTCCTTGGGCTAAAGCTTAAAATTGACAAGCTATATATTGAACCGTGCCTCCCTTCTGACTGGGAAACTTATAAAATATTTTACAGGTACCGCGAGACTGTTTACAACATCAATATTTTTAAAACAGATGACAGTAATGCCGAGTCTAGTGTAACCGTAGACGGAGTTATAAGCATTGATAAAAATATCTCACTTGTTGATGACCGTCAGATACATTCTGTAGAAGTAAAAATTGTACAGCATGGTTTATCCAAATAAACATGTCATAAACTTCGAGCTCCACTAAAACCCTTCCAGTCTATTAAAACTCTCTTTCTCTTAAGTGTTTTACCTTTCTTGTAAGCATACTTAGCAAATGCATTAAGAAATTTCAGTAGAAAAGACGAAACTATATACTGTACAAAAATTTTCCCAAAAACCATATTATTCTCAACCAATGGGATTAGCTCTTTTTTCATCCTTTTGCCCGATTGATACGCCTTGAGCATTCTTGTAGTTTATAATATATCTAAAAATGTAATTTCAGCCGTTAATTAAAATAAGGAGATTATTATGAAATTTTTTACCTTAATATTAATAATGGTTATAGGTTTTGCTCAAATTAATTTGGCTCAAGACCCGGTTCAAACCCCGAAGCAAAACTCTATGTCAAATGTATTCGGTATTACCGGTGAAGCTGGAATAACTTTAGGATTTACCGATTATAGTAAGAACAAGATTAATTACACAGGTAAAGCCTCCGTTGAATACTATATGCCTGCAACAGGCCAGGGAAATATTGGATTAAGAATCTTCGGTCAGACAGGATTCATTTCCGGGAAATCACCCTTACCAAGATCAGGAAACCCAACAAATGAATTTTCAACAAATATTAATTTATTGGGTGGCGGATTATTTTATGCCCTTTCTATTGATGATGCTGTATACCCTTGGCTGGCATTTGGTGTTTCTAATCTTTGGTTTCATCCTAAGGATGCCAATGGAAATAGTCTGCCGAATTATGCAGGAGACGCTTACATTATCCATATGTTAGCTTATAACGGTGATGCAGGTGTACGAATTATGGTATCGAAAAATATAAGCGCTAATATAAACGTTGGATTAATTGTTGGTAGCAAAGATTATCTTGATGATATAAAAGCCGGCTCCAATAATGATTTATTTTACACTGCTACAGCAGGTCTATCTTATTACTTTGGCAGGGATAAAGATTCCGACGGCGATGGTG
Source organism: uncultured Ignavibacteria bacterium (assembly GCA_963739895.1). GTDB lineage: Bacteria > Bacteroidota > Ignavibacteria > Ignavibacteriales > Ignavibacteriaceae > CAVQBP01. The sequence goes on from CAVUCR010000048.1 coordinate 4,400, forward strand.
TTCCCGATTCCAGAGATGCTTGTCCGGACACTCCAGAGGGAGTTAAAGTAGATGCGGATGGATGCCCTCTTGATTCAGACGGCGACGGTGTTCCGGATTATCTTGATAAATGTTCCGGCACACTTGCCGGAGTTAAAGTAGATGCAAACGGATGCCCGCTCGATTCAGATGGTGACGGTGTTCCGGATTATCTTGATAAATGTCCGGCACACTTACCGGAGTTAAAGTAGATGTAAACGGATGTCCGCTCGATTCGGATGGTGACGGTGTTCCGGATTATCTCGATAAATGTCCTAACACACCAATGGGCGCCCAGGTGGATTCTGAAGGATGTCCTATTAAGAAAGATACTGTAGTTGTTAAACAACCTACAGAAATAAAATCTTTAGTTCTTAGCGGCGACACCAATTTTGAATTTAATAAGTCAACACTACTACCTAATGCATATACTGTTCTTGATAGCCTAATTAGTACCATGAAGCAGCATCCCGAATACAAATGGGAAATCGGTGGATATACCGATGGAATCGGTTCAGCTAAATATAATATAAAGCTTTCAAAACAAAGAGCTCAATCAGTTGTAGACTACCTTGTAAGAAAAGGCATTGAAAGAAAAAATCTAAAAATAGTAGGATACGGAAAAGAAAATCCTATTGCTACAAACAAAACAGCTGAAGGAAGAGCTATGAACAGAAGAGTTGAGATAAAATTACTCTCTAAAGATAACAATTAGATCTTATAAAGTTATAAATTTTATAGAAGCGGCATAACTAATGCCGTTTCTTTTATTTATACGAATAATCCAATATTATAACCATGATTATGTAAAAATTTTGACTCACCCGAAAGATGTAGTTCCTTTTTCATCCCTTTGACGGATTGAACTATCTTCTTTCTATTTTTAATTTCTTTTATGAAAAAAATCAGATTGCTATTAATCGAAGACAACAGGCTGCTCCACGATGGAATTATTTCAATGCTTAAAATGCAGCATGATATTAAAATTGTTATGGAATCGGGAAACGATAAGAATAATATTAAAAGGATTGGGCAGCTAAAACCGGATATAATTCTTTTGGATCTGGGTTTGCGCAACCGGAATAGTCTGGCTATAGTAGAAGTCGTCAAAAAAGATTTTCCCGATGCAAAAGTGATCGTAATGGATCTCGCTCCTGTACTGGGAGATATAAATTTATTTGTTAATGCAGGCGCATCCGGTTTTATATTGAAAGATGCTTCACCCGATGATTTTCTTGAAACTATTCGTGCTGTTGCGGAAGGTGCAAACATACTTCCGCATAATTTAACCGATTCTCTCTTTTCCGAAATTGTAGATCGAGCACTTAAAGGGGGTAAAGTAAAATTGAAAGAAGCAGTTCGTATGACAAAACGGGAACGGGAGGTTATTGGATTAATTGGAGATGGTTTAAGTAATAAAGAAATCGGACAAAAGCTGCATGTTTCAAACTTTACCATCAAAAGTCATATTCATAATATAATGGAAAAGCTTGCATTACATACACGTTTGGAAGTTGCAAACTACTCATACTCTGCCGGAACTCGAAAAAAGATTATTAAGGATATTTCAATGGCTAGTTAAAAATTATTAATTAGCCAAAATTTCAACTTGATAAGGATTGTTCTGTTCTTAGAGATAGGTAAAGTCTATATGAAGCAGCAATATTTAATTATTAAATCATAAGAGGAAGTAAAATGAGCAAGAGTCAGGACAGCAAAAAAAACTCTAAAAAAGAACCTGCTAAATCAATGAAAGAAAAAAAAGCAGCTAAAAGAGAGAAAAAGAATGCAAAGAAGAGCCATGGAATTCTGGAAAAGTAATATTGTGTTAGCAAATACTCTTACATTATTATATGCATAATAAATATTAGGTTATCTCAACTATTCACCGTATGTTTATCTGTCCGGCATTAGGCTTGGATGTTTTATATATTATTTTTTAGAGGTTTAAGTGAGTACTAAATTATTTGTAGGTTCTCTGCCGTGGTCGGTAGATGATAGTCAGTTGCAGGCAACTTTTGAAACACACGGACCTGTTGTTTCGGCAAAAATTATTAAAGACCGTACAACCGGCCGCTCCCGTGGTTTCGGATTTGTCGAAATGGAGAGCTCTTCTGATGCACAAAATGCTATAAAAGCATTGAATGAATCGGAATTATCCGGAAGAAATATTACAGTTAATGAAGCTAAAGAACGTAATTAAAAATATATCCAATATTGCCTTCTGATTGGCATCTCAAAAAGATGCCTTTTTTATTCCCCAGAATAATTCGTGTTTAATAAATTCAATAACATTTGACTAATTAAATTCATCTCAGTTAACATGCTGTGAGAAAAAATTCCATAATCGGGACTATTTTTTATCCTAAGTAAATCTTTAAACTATTGATCTTCCTGGAGTTTCTTATTTTTTTCAAGGCTTTTTCTTTAATTTGTCTTATTCTTTCTCTTGTAAGATTAAAATTCTCCCCTATTTCTTCAAGAGTTAATTTATTTTCTTTTCCGATACCGAAGCACATCATTAAAACTTTTATCTCCCTCTCGGAGAGAATAGAGAACATATTTTCTATCTCCTTTGAAAGAGATTCCTTTGTAAGATTTTCATCCGGTGAGGGTTGATTACTATTTGGAAGAATATCCAGCATGTTTTTTCCATTACTATCGGCGTTTTTAAGAGGTGCATCTATCGAAAAGTTTGTTCCCGAAATCTTAAGTGAATTACTTATCAGGTCAATTGATATATCAAGAATTCCTGAAAGCTCTTCGTTCGTGGGTATTCTATCATATTCCTTTTCGAAATCTTTTGATGCTTTATGAATCTTTGTCAGATTCCCTACAATATTCAGCGGAAGATGAACAATACTTGATTGATCAATGATTGCTTGCCTTATTCTTTGCCTTATCCACCATACTGCATATGAGATGAATTTAAATCCCCGGGTTACATCAAAACTTTGCGCAGCCCTTATCAATCCCAGGTTACCTTCGTTTATTAAATCCAAAAGCGAAAGCCCCTGGTTCTGGTATTGCTTTGCAACCGAAACAACAAATCGTAAATTAGCTTTTATTAATTTATTCTTTGCATTCTCATCCCCTTTTTTCATCTTTAATGCAAGGTCCAATTCCTCCTCTGTGGTTAATAAGTCAACTTTACTAATTTCAGTAAAATATTGGTCAAGCGATTTGCTTTCTCGAATAGTGAATTGTTTTGTTATTTTCAATTAATTTCCCGTCTTTTTAGATTGATATGTTTTAGTAACCTTGTAATTTCATTTAATAAATAAGATTATGCAGCTATCAAAACATATTGAGATGAAATATAACGAAATAAAAGATTGGACGAAATGTTTAGAGTATTTGTTTTAGCTATAATTTTATTGGAAATAAGTAAGATTTATGAAAGGTAATAAATACCAAATTACTAGATCTGTGTTTATTTTGCAGTTGTACCTGAGGATTGGTTTGATATTAGTTCACGGGATTGAGCCAATTCAATGCTTCTTCTACAGTATCGAAATATTTAAAATCGCTCCATTTTGCATCGTGTTCTATTTTCCCGAAAAATAAGCGGTCATCTTTTATACGTGAAATTACAATTGCAATCTTATCGATATTCTTAAACCCAAACTTTTCTAATGCTGCACCATCGGTATGCAGCTTATAAATTCCCGTTCCCTCCAGCTTTGTTTCTGAGTGGTTAATCAAATACTTATGACAGTTATTTTCGTGAGCTAGTTTTAGAGCTTCAATTGAATACTTTTCTGCCTGCTTAAAGCTTAATCTCCCTTTCAGTTTTATATTAACATAATTAGTACCTGGCTTATAATCAATTATATATTCCATCATAAATATCCATTAACTCACTTTCATTTTAAATTAATAAATTTCTCCATATTTTTAGTAAATTTTAAAAAAACTCTCTTACAGCACATTTTATTAATCCTTTTAATGCCTCCTTTTAAATTTAATATATGAATATCTAAAGTATAAAACTATACTTCAAAGGGATGAAAAAGGGATTAGTCCTTAACCATACATTTTATCCTAATTTAATCTCTTGGTGATGTTTCAGTTCCCCCATTTATCCATGCCTGAGGATCATAAGGTTTTACCCCTTAACAATTATAAAGGGTAAAAAATCTTTCTATCCATTTCCCTTTATTTGTTTCTGCTTTACCCTCTAAGAATGTTCTTATTCTTTAGTTAATCAAGAAGACTTTATCATCAAATACTTACAATAACGGGATGCTTCTTTTTATTTCATTTGTAAAAAACAATAAGGAAATTAGAACCGTAAAATATCTGCCTTTTCAAACTATTGATCTTCTTTTTAATATTTATAAGTGGCTCAAGCATAAATAAAGTGTCCTAATAGATCTATTAATAGAATATTTCAAAAACAGGGCGTAATATTATTGTATACTATAAATGGATTTATTAATTTGCTAAAGAAAATTCAATTTATATTAATCTATATACGAATATCCACAAATTATAGGGTATTACCAGTTATAATGAAAAAAATTCTAATCGTGGTTATAGAAGACAACCGGTTATTGCGGGAAGGTATAACTGCGATGATTAAGGAACAGCCGGATCTAAAAGTAACAGCTGCCTTTGGGGACTGTGTAAAAGCATTACAATTTATCCGCCAATCTCAACCCAATATAGTCCTTCTGGATCTCGGTTTACGAAATCAAAATAGTTTAAACCTTGCAAAAGCATTAAAAAAGGATTTTCAAAAAATAAAAATTATAATGATGGATCTTGTTCCCTTGCAGGAAGATTTATTAATTTATGTACAAGCTGGTGTTTCAGGGTTTATACTTAAAGAGGCAACTGTAGATGAATTTCTTAAAACAATCAGGTCGGTTGCCGGCGGAGCTAAAGCGCTGCCCTCGAATTTAACGGAATCACTCTTTTCCCAGATCGTTAATAAAGCAGTAAACGAGTCAAATCCTTCAAAGATAATTGGTTCCGTAAAAATGACTAAACGCGAACGGCAGGTAATTGACTTAGTTTCAGATGGTTTAACCAATAAAGAAATTGCACAAAAGCTTAATCTCTCAACTTATACTGTAAAGAGTCATATTCATAACATATTGGAAAAGCTTGCTATCCACACACGTGTACAGATTGCAAAATTTGCACATACTTCAAATGATTATAATTCAGATATAAAATCAATTTCTTTAATCGAAGAGCAAAACGAATAATCTCCTTTGCAATATTGTATTATAGTCTTAATCTTTTTTTAATCTTAACAAAACCGGAAGTATAAAGTCGATCCTATTTAAAAGAATCGACTTTTTTAATTATTTGAATGAAAACCTATATTTTAATACATTCCGCCCATATCACCCATACCGCCGCCGGGCATTTGAGGCATAGCAGACTCTTTTTCTTTCTTCTCATAAACAACTGCTTCGGTTGTAATTAAAAGAGAAGCAACAGATGCAGCATTCTCTAAAGCTGTTCTTGTAACCTTAGTAGGATCAATGACACCTGATTTTATTAGGTTTTCATAAGTTTCGGTTGCAGCATTAAATCCGAAATCATCTTTACCGTCTTTTACTTTCTGCAGTACAACGGAACCTTCTATTCCGGCATTATTTACTATTTGTCTTAACGGTTCTTCAAGAGCTTTCTGGATTATCTTTACACCGGTTGTTTGATCTAAATTATCTCCTTTAATTTTCTCCAGACCGGGGATTGCTCTAATAAATGCAACTCCGCCGCCTGCTACAATTCCTTCTTGAACTGCCGCACGGGTAGCATGAAGTGCATCTTCAACCCGGGCTTTCTTTTCCTTCATTTCAATTTCCGTGGATGCACCTATCTTTAATACTGCAACACCGCCGGAAAGTTTTGCTAATCTTTCCTGGAGTTTTTCTTTATCATAATCGGAAGTAGTTTTCTCAATCTGTGCTTTTATTTCATTAATTCTTTTCTTTATATCATCTGTTTTCCCGGCACCTTCAACAATAGTAGTGTTATCTTTATCAATTACAACTTTTTTTGCACTGCCAAGATAAGATATTGTTGCATTTTCCAATTTGAATCCTCTCTCTTCGGAAATAACAGTACCGTTAGTTAAGACTGCTATATCTTCCAGCATAGCTTTTCTTCTATCACCGAATCCAGGAGCTTTTATAGCGGCAACTTTTAAAGTACCTCTTAACCTATTAACTACTAATGTAGCAAGAGCTTCTCCTTCAAGGTCTTCGGTAATGATCAGCAGTGCTTTTCCGGCTTGAGCAACCTTTTCCAAAATTGGAAGAAGGTCCTTCATTGCCGAGATTTTTTTATCATGAATCAAGATATACGGATCTTCAAGTATTGCTTCCATACTTTCAGCATCAGTTACAAAATAAGGTGATAGATAACCTCTGTCGAACTGCATACCCTCAACAACTTCAAGCGAAGTCTCGGTTCCTTTTGCTTCTTCAACAGTAATAACTCCATCTTTCCCTACTTTCTCCATAGCATCGGCAATAAGTTCCCCTATAGCCTTATCATTATTAGCAGAAATAGAACCTACCTGGGAAATTTCATTTCTCCCTTCAACATCGCGGCTGATAGATTTTAAATATTCAACAACACTAGTAACTGCCAAATCAATACCTCTTTTTAAATCCATAGGATTTGCACCGGCAGTAACATTTTTTAATCCTTCACGGTAAATTGCCTGAGCTAAAATTGTTGCAGTTGTGGTACCGTCACCCGCAACATCACTTGTTTTGGTAGCCACTTCACGAACCATTTGTGCACCCATGTTTTCGGTGGGATCTTCCAGTTCAATTTCTTTTGCAACTGAAACACCGTCTTTTGTAACTGTAGGAGCACCAAATTTTTTTTCCAGAATTACATTACGGCCTTTAGGACCTAATGTAACTTTTACAGCATTTGCCAGTTTATCCACACCTCTTTTTAGTTTAGTGCGGGCTTCACTGTTAAATTCAATTAATTTTGATGACATTATTAAACCTCATTATAATTTTAATTTTTAAAATTTATTTACCAATTATTGCAAAAATGTCGCTTTCGCGCATAATTAAATATTCCTCACCCTCAACGGTAACTTCTGTACCGCTGTACTTTCCATACAGAACTTTATCCCCTTCTTTTACTTCCAATTTAACTTGTTTCCCGTCTTCAGTAACTTTTCCCGGGCCAATTGCCACTATTGTTCCTTCAATAGGTTTTTCTTTTGCTGTATCAGGGACAATGATTCCACCTTTCGTTTTTTCTTCTTTTTCCATTGGTTTTACAATAACTCTGTCTGCCAACGGTTTTAAATTAAGTTTAGTCATTTTAAGCCTCCAATAAAATATTTTTTTAAATTGTTAACACTTTCATTACGGAAAAGATAAGATTAAGAAGATATAATGCATTGTGCTTAACAAAGTAATAAGATTTGATATGTTAATCTATCCTCCAAAGGGATGAAAAAAGGATTAGTTTTTGAGAGTATGTTATAATTTTTCAATCAATAGTATCTCATTCGCAAATATTTTATTAATTTTGTCTGTAATTCTTAAAATGAAGAAACCTGTTCTGCTTTACAAAAAAACCTTGCTTAATTTTTATTGAAAACAGTATGATTAAGCAAGGCTTTAAGTAATGAACGTTTAGAACTTTTAATGAAAAGAAAATTATAATCACAATAAATAACAATTAAAAATAATTCTTTTGGCATTAGAATTATTCGATATTACAATACAACTAGTCACCGTTTTCTCGAATAATTCATTTATTACTTTAAAGAATATATATTATTTTATAACGTTATAATTTGTCGGTAAAGGGATTCAATGATGGATAAAATTACACGCAGAAATTTTGCCAAAAAAGTCAGCGCCGGGATTGCCGGTTTAGCTGCCATGGGTTCCGGTGTCTTACCTATTGCAGGTGCTGCAAAGAATCTATTTTCGGAAAATAAAAAACCTAATATAATTTTTATTTTGGCAGATGATTTAGGTTATGGTGATTTAGGTTGTTACGGACAAACAAAAATAAAAACTCCTAATCTTGATAAAATGGCAAAAGAAGGGATGAGATTTACCACGTGTTATAGTGGCAGCACTGTCTGTGCACCTTCGAGGTGTTCATTGATGACCGGGTATCATACCGGTCATAGCAGAATACGTGGGAATTTCAGTGCATTGGATAATGGAAGAATACCCTTAAATAAAGAAGATATTACAATTGCCGAAATATTAAAAGGACAAGGTTATACAACTGCTCTTTGCGGAAAATGGGGTCTGGGAGAATCCGGTACCAATGGCGAACCAAATAAAAAAGGATTTGACTATTTTTTCGGCTACTTAAATCAGCATATGGCTCATTTCTACTACCCGGAATTTTTATGGGAAAATGGAGAGAAGATTTCTATTAAAGAAAATATGAATGGTAAAACAGGAATCTACTCACAGGATATTATCTTCTCGAAATCATTGGAATTTTTGGATAAAAACAAGGACAAACCTTTCTTCCTTTTTCTTCCATTTCAAATTCCACACGCCGAAATGGCTGTACCAGAGGATTCGTTGAATGAATATAAAGGTCAATTTCCTGAAAAACCTTTTGTTCATGATCCTAATGATTCTGCCGGATATCATAGTCAGCAATATCCAAATGCTGCATACGCAGGGATGATAACGCGTATGGACAAGCAGATTGGAGTGTTATTCGAAAAATTAAAAGAATTCGGGATTGATAATAATACAATAGTGTTTTTCTCGAGTGATAACGGACCGAGCGATGAAGGTGGAAACGACACCGAATTTTTCGACAGCAGCGGTCCTTTGCGCGGCGGGAAAAGATCTTTTTACGAAGGGGCAATACGAATTCCAATGATTGTTAGATATCCTGGAAAAATAAAAGCCGGTTTAGTCAGCGATGAGCCGTGGGCTTTCTGGGATTTATTACCAACGATTACTGAATTAACAGGCGGCCAATCGCCAAAAAAGATTGACGGATTATCGGTTGCCCCTGTTTTCTTTAATAAAAAGGCAGAGCAGCATAAATATTTTTACTGGGAGTTTCGATTAGACGATGCTCATTTTTTACAAGCTGCCCGAATTGGGGAATGGAAGGCAATTAGAAATAATCCAGAGGCACCGGTAGAATTATATAATTTGAAAACCGATTTAGGCGAAAAAAATAATGTGGCTGATCAGTACCCGGATGTTATAGTCAAAGCGGAAAAAATTTTTGCCGATGCGCATACTGAATCAAAATATTGGCCGATGAACAAATAACATTTAACATTTTTAGTTCAGGCACAATTTTTTTGATAAGGTTAAGCGGCATACGAAAGCTCATGAAACATCGGGGAGATGTGAGCGGAAAATATAATTCCTTCATTTGTTATATAAAAAAATCATTCTGCCAAATATGATATAGGTTCCCTCCTATTTCGGTTTAATGGCAAAAGGCAGTTATTTAAATGGCTGCCTTTTTTTTTCTTATTATTTGAAGTCAGAATAAAAAAGGATTTCCTTCCTTACTAAAATCCTAATATTTCGAATGCTTAGAACCCAAACATGAACATCAAATTTAAGATTTAATTCACTAAATAAAATCGATGGTTCTTAATATTTAAAAATGGAAGTAATTTTATTCACTCAAAGGATTAGTCCATTTTTCATCCCTTGAGTTCTCCCTGACAACTCAACAATTTATATTTTTGAATGCATAAATTACGTTGATACCTGTGACATTTTTATAGCCGGGGTACACATCATCCAATTTTAACATGTACGTTTGATTTTAGATATTTTAATTTTTACCTTTGTAAAGAATGAATTAACTTACAAGGGGTTGGGTCCGGAAGTTCATATTTCTTCTGCATATTCTTCAAGGTTGATTTATTCTTTTATACCATGTTATACAAACTGGTAAAAATTACTTATTGTGTCTTCCCTATACGGTTTTCCTCAATGCAAAATTGTGAAGCATTAATGATATGTGATTATTATTTAAACCTTATTGTTACCATGAGAATTATTTGGTAAATCAATTTCGTTATTTTATTTCATTGGTAGCTGAACATAAAAAAATGTTAAATATTATTCTGTTTGTCATCACAAACCTGCAGCCAGGCAGGTTCGCGTGACACTGTATTTATTGATATATATTTTGGAATGATGGTGTTTAAAGATGGAGAAGCTATGAAAAGGAAAACAATTCACAAACGATCTCCAATTAAAAAAACAAAAGAGATTGCTAAAATATCTTCCCCGGACAATTCGTTTTATGTAGTTGGCATGGGTGCATCTGCAGGAGGTTTAGATGCTCTCGAAAGATTTTTTGAAAATATGCCGGTGAATGCAGGTATAGCTTTTGTTGTTGTATCGCATTTGGATCCAAATCATGTAAGTATTATGCCTGAACTGATCCAAAAATTTACTGACATGGAAATATTTCAGGCTGAAGACGGAATGACAATTGAACCAAACCATGTATATGTTGCACCGGCTAACCGGGATTTGGCAATACTGCATGGAACAATCCAGCTAATAGAACCTCTTGAGTCTCATGGATTCCGGCTTCCAATTGATTTTTTCTTCAAATCTCTTTCCGCGGATTTTGGTGAAAAAGCTATTTGTATTATTCTTTCCGGCATGGCATCCGACGGCACTGCAGGGCTAAAAGCAGTAAAAAATGAATTAGGAATGGTAATGGTTCAGGATCCGAAGTCGGCAAAATTCGACGGAATGCCAAGCAGCGCAATTAAAACAGGATTAGCAGATTATATCCTTCCACCCGAAGAAATGCCCGAGCAGTTAATTAATTATACAACTCAAAAAAGTAAAGGTGTTTTATTAGATAAAGCAATTACCGACGGTAAAATTCCCGATTCATTTCAGAAAATTTTTATACTGCTCAGAACTCATACCGGTCACGACTTTTCACTTTACAAACAAAATACAATTTACCGGCGCGTCGAAAGAAGAATGAATATTTCTCAACTGGATACTCTTCCAAATTATATCCGGCTGCTCCAGGAAAATCCCGCGGAAATTGAAAACTTGTTTAAAGAACTTTTAATTGGGGTAACAAATTTTTTCAGGGATCCCGAATCTTTCGAGAAATTAAAGAAATTATTATCGGCGATAGTAAAAAGCAAACCGGATAACGGTCAGATTAGAATTTGGGTGCCCGGATGCTCTACCGGTGAAGAAGCATATTCCATAGCAATTATTTTACGTGAATGCATGGAATGAAGAGAAGAGATATTTAAACGTGCAGATATTTGCCACGGATATTGACAGCGATGCAATTGAAAAAGCACGCGTTGGTTCATTTTCAGGAATTGAAGCCGATGTGAGTAAAGAACGTTTGAAACGTTTCTTTACTAACGACGGAAATATTTTTCAGGTCCGGAAAGAAATCAGGGAAATGCTTGTTTTTGCGCCGCAAAGCATTATTAAAGATCCTCCGTTTACCAAACTCGATTTAATTTCCTGCCGTAATCTTTTAATTTATTTAAACTCCGAATTACAGAAAAAAATAATTCCGCTTTTCCATTATAGTCTTTTACCCAGACGGAATACTTTTCCTCGGTTCATCGGAAACTATCGGAGGATATGTTGATTTGTTCTCAATAGTAGATAAGAAATGGAAAATTTACAAAAGAAGAGATTCGATTTATTCGGCACAGCCTTTTATAGATTTCCCTGATATCACGAATCAATAGGAAAAACTAATGAGATTGCTATGAAAAAGAACAATAGTAAAAAATATTACCGCGATTAGCGGAAAAAATTATCCTTGCAAAGTTATTCTCCGGATTGTGTGATAATAACCGAAAATGGCGATATAGTCTATATTCATGGAAGAACAGGCAAATACCTTGAACTTACCGACGGTGAAGCTAAGATGAATATTTTTGAAATGGCGCGTGAAGGATTACAGCAGGAACTTCCGGCATTTAATCAGAAAAGTGTTATCAAGCAAGAAACCTATTAACCGCCGAAGGAATAAAAATAAAATCAAACGGAAAAATCCAGCTAATAAATCTTACAGTTAAACCGATAAATGAACCAGCGGAAATGCGCGGTTCTTTACTGATAATATTTGAAGATAGTAATGCCCAAAAAAAAGTACCGCTTCTAAAAAAATCCATTATGATAAAAAATCGGAAAAAATTATTAAAGAACTTGAGCACGAATTAAAGTCACAAAAGAAAATTTACGTTCAACAATTGAAGAATTGGAAACTTCCAATGAGGAACTTAAATCGACCAACGAAGAGATGCAATCGACTAACGAAGAAATGCAGAGTTCAAATGAGGAACTGGAAACTTCCAAAGAAGAATTGCAGTCGCTAAATGAGGAATTGATTACTGTAAACACCGAGCTGCAGAATAAAAATGATGAATTATCAATTATTAATAATGATATGAAAAACCTGCTGGACAGTATTGATATCCCCACCATCTTTCTTGATAATAATTTATCTATAAAAAGATTTACTTCCCACGCAACAAAAGTTGTTAACCTGATTTCTTCCGACATTGGAAGACCAATAAATCATATTGCTACAAATATTAAATATGAAAAACTTATTGAGGATGCAAAGGAAGTTTTAAAAACCCTTGTTCCTAAAGAAATTGAAGTTCAAACTAACGATGGTATCTGGTATCAAATGCGGATATTACCTTACCGGACAACAAGCAATGTTATTGACGGAGTAGTAATTACATTTACAAATATTAACAAATTAAAAACTGCTTACGAAGAAATCAATAAGCTGAACAAGAGGTTCAGCTTGCTCGAGAAGTATGCTGATAATATTATTGATACTGTAAGGGAATCACTTCTTATTCTTGATAAAGATTTGAAGGTACTTTCGGCAAACCGTTCTTTTTATAAAATATTTAACACTGACAGCGAAAATACAGTAGGCAAGTTTATATACGAACTTGATGATAAAAAGTGGGATAAACCTGAATTGCGAAAACTTCTTGAACAAATAATTCCCAAACACAATTTTTTTGAAAATTATGAGGTCGAATATAATTTTGCAAATGAAGGCAGAAAAAAATTATTTTTGAATGCTCGCCAGATATTTCAGGGCGAAAAAGAAACTAAGCTTATTCTTCTTGCAATCCAGAGCTAAAGTATAAAATAATAGGGAGCTAAAAATGAAACATTCTAATAAAGAATTAGAAAAAAATATTATAAAACAAATAAAGAAAAAAAAAGAACCATTACACGAAAAGATAGACATTGAAAACATTGAAGAGGTTCAAAAGCTGGTGCATTTGCTCCAGGTTCATCAAATTGAACTCGAACAGCAGAACCAAGAGCTTAGAACTACGCAGCAAGAGCTGGAAGTCTCAAGAAATAAATATGTAAACCTTTTTGATTTTTCACCAATTCCTTACTTTACATTAGATATGGACGGAATGATAAAGGAACTAAATTTAAGCGCAAGTAAAATGCTTGACATTGATCGGGGCAAATTAATTGGCAAGAAGTTAAACACTTATATTCCCTTAAATGAAAAGGATATTTTTAATTCTTTTATTGGGACTATTTTCAGCTCTCCGGTAAAACACTCTTGCGAAGTAAAAGTGATAAATAAAAATCAGAATATATTTAATGTTCTATTGGAAGGTTTAGAGTTAGAGAACACAATGGAAACGGATCGAAAATGCCAGGTTGCATTAATTGATTTGACGGAATATAAGAGAGTCGAAGATTCTTTAAAAGAAACTAACGAAGAACTTAAAATACTCAACAATACAAAAGATAAATTCTTTTCAATAATTGCACACGATTTAAGAAGACCATTCCAATCTTTGCTGGGTTATTCGGAATTGCTTTCCGCCGAAATTGAAACTTTATCACGTGAAGAGATACAGCAATTCAGCGAGGGATTAAATGAAAATTTGAAAAATCTTTTCAGTCTCCTTGAAAATTTGCTGAACTGGTCAATGATGCAAAGAAATATGATTGATTATAAACCGGTAAAACTTAACCTCTTTGATGCAGTAAATAAAATTAAAGCTATATCAAATCAAAATGCTGCTGAGAAGGAAATTACCTTATCCAACATCGTTGATACCAAAACTTTTGTTTATGCAGATGTTGATATGCTTAGCTCAATTGTTGAGAACCTTGTAATGAATGCAATCAAATTTACCTCAATAGGAGGACAAATAGTCATTTCTTCTGAGAATAAAGATAGTTTTGTAGAAGTAACTGTCCGGGATACCGGGATAGGAATCGAATCGGAAAAATTATCAGAACTATTTAACTTTAATACGTTATTTTCAACGGAAGGAACTGCCGGAGAGAAAGGAACCGGGCTCGGATTACCCCTTTGCAAAGAATTTGTAGAAAGAAATGAAGGTAAAATTCGAGTTGAAAGTGAATTAAGAAAAGGATCGAAATTTATTTTTACTTTACGTAAATCAATTTAATAATTCACTTTACGGAAGTGCCAGTCACCTATGTTGTTTTTTAATTCTTTTATCACATTTATAAGGTGACTGGCACTTATTATGCGTAACATGAGTTAATAATATATGTTTATTTAGTATAATGCATTGATTTAAAATATGATTTTCCGTTACTCTAATAATATAATTCAAAATATTTAGAACTGTTTTTTGACTTTGAACAAAGTGAGTTTACGGAGGTAACAAAGAGTCACCAAACTCTTTAGTGATACCGGCGACTTGTTAGCTGGTTGTTTTTTTCAGAGAAATTTAAAAGCGTTCATTTTCTTATGCCAGTGAGTTAAAGTAAGCCAGTTTCAGATTGTTCTTTCGTGTACTGCAATTTCTTCCTTTCTGCATTTCGTTTTTTCTAAAGCATCCTCAATTAAGTCTATAAGCTTTTGCAATTCAAAAGGCTTGGAAATATAGTGGGTTAATCCTTCTGAAAGAAAAAATTCCTTGGCATTGTCCATAGCATAAACTGTTACAGCGATATAAGGCTTTTCTTTATTGTTTTTAATTTCTTTAATCATTTTTGTGGTTTGTATTCCATCAATTTTTCCGGGAAGTCCGATGTCAATTAAAAAAGCATCATAATTATTTTCTTTCGCTTTTATTAAAGCATCCTCGCCATTACTTGCGCCGTCAATATCATACTTGTCTTTTAACAGCTCCTTGACTATGTCTAGTATCATTTTCTCATCTTCAACATACAGCAATTTTGGTCTTAAGTAATTGTTACTTTTTCCCTTATCATCCACTATGATTATCCTGTTATCGTTTACTAAATTCTCGACAATATTTTTATTTAATGGAATCTTTAAAATAAATGTACTCCCTTCTCCCGGTTTGCTATTCAGAGTTATTGTTCCACCCATTAAAACCGTATATTCTTTTACTAATGTTAATCCCAAACCCGATCCTTCAAAACGCCTGTTGTTCCCTTCACTTGCCTGCCTAAAAGACTCAAATATCATTTCTTGAAGGTCTTCAGACACACCTATACCGGTATCTTTTACTTCAATTACTGCATTGTTATTTTCTTGATTTGCAGTTATGGTTACTGTTCCATTATCGGTATACTT
Organism: uncultured Ignavibacteria bacterium; assembly: GCA_963739895.1. Lineage (GTDB taxonomy): Bacteria > Bacteroidota > Ignavibacteria > Ignavibacteriales > Ignavibacteriaceae > CAVQBP01. The sequence goes on from CAVUCR010000048.1 coordinate 19,958, forward strand.
TATTGCATTACTTAAAAGATTATCCATAATTGATACGAACATATCATCATTGATATATGCAATTAATTTTTCTTCTTTGGTTTCAAAATTCAGCGACAAGCCTTTCCCTTCGGCCGCAGATTTGAATAATTTTATCTGCTCCCTTAAATATTCTATTATATTCTTTTCTTTTAAATTAATTTGCTGCTTTGCGGAGTTGATTGTTGAAACTTTAAGAATGTTGTTTAAGGTTGTATTCAATCTTTGCCCGCTAATTTTTATAGCTTCTGCCATTTGAATTAATTCCTTATCCTTTAACTGGCTTTCCAAAAATTCAGCATTTCCCAGAATGCCAATCAAGGGTGTTCTTAGTTCGTGACTCATATTTGCAAGAAAAATTGTTTGGAGTCTGTTCATTTCTTCAGCTTTTTGTTTTTCCTGAATCAGCTCATTTTCAATTCGTTTTCGTTCCGTTATGTTACGAGCTACTTCGATAAGATATTCATTTCCAGGATTTGGATATTTCATGTTTATTTCTACAGGGAATTCAAAGCCATTTTTTCTTTTATTCCACGACTCATCGTTCCATCCGTCTTTTAAGGTATCCGGTAATATTTCGTTAACTACTTTCGGCAAGTTCTTTGACGAATGAAATATGCTGTTATTCCTATCAATTAGCCCGACTTCACTATCTCCATATAGTTTTATAAAAGACTCATTTACCAATATTATATTATCTTCCATGTCATTAATGCTTGCACATTCGTTAATGCTCCTTAAAGAATGAGCAAGCATTGAAATTTCTTCTTGAGCCCGTTTGTGCTCGGTAATATTATGTGCAATTGTTGCAGCAATATTTTTCCCTTCCTTATTAAAAATATTCGCCGAATTCCATAGGACTGTTCTAATGTCCTTGTCTTTAGTCAAAATGTTTATTTCAACATCTTTCGATCTTTCATTACCTAAATTTTCTTTTATTAACTCAATTGTTGAATCAATTTTATCTATAGGGAAAAGGAAATCAATCTTTTTATCCCGTACTTCAGTCCGGTCATAACCGCTGAGCTTTTCGAATTCTTGGTTAATATGAGTTATTATCAATGAAGAGTCCCAAATAATAGTCGGTGCATGCGCATGATTCAAAAAAATATCCAAGTATTCGTCAGTAATACGGTTCTTTTCACTTAACAATTCTTTTACTTGTCTTCGTTCAGTAATATCCTCAATTGCAAGAAGAATTATTTTCTCTTTTCCCGAACCTATTTTAATTTGCCGGGCATTCAAATGCATAATGCGCCTGCCAATAGCAGAAAAATTGTTTTCAACTTCATAATTATAAACAGTAGTTTTTTCAGGCAGGATAGTTTCGAGGAGTTCTTTTAGTTTAGGAATGTTCCACTGTTGATTTCCCAGCTCATAAATAAGCTTTCCAATTGTTTCACCCGATGTTACTTTGAAGAAATCATAAAATGAACTGCTGGCAGTAACTGCTTTCAAACCATGATCGAGAATGATTAAAGGTTCCCGCCCGGTATTGAGGATATTCTCAATAAATTGACCGGTTTCATCTACTGATTCCAATTTGATTTTTCAAAGGTGGGGAGTTGTTAGCTGATTTTGTTTTTTCTTTCCTTAACATAATATCTCTCTCTAAGCAACTAAATCAAATTGTTCAAATTATTTTTTGCAATTCTTCTTTATTTAAGCTAAACTTACTTTTAAGTTTATCCCAAAGTGTACCATTTTTCACTTCATCAAAACA
>CAVUCR010000049.1:0-53933 GCA_963739895.1 uncultured Ignavibacteria bacterium
AAAAAGTACTTTTGACGATAATGAAATTACATCTTCATTAATAAAACATTTATTTTTCCGGACTTTCAAAGATCGTTTTTCTGGGTATATTCCTGTTGATTTTTATCCATTCCGCTTCTTCTCAAAGCAACAAAAAGATGATATAATTTACAAAGTCCTACCCCCAAATTTGAGAAACAAAATAGGTTACAAAAAGTTAATAGAAGTTCAATTAAGGTTAACTAAAATTAACGGTAAACAGCAATTCGGCTTCTTAATAAATATAAAACGAAATTGGATTTTTAATAAAACTTGCGCAGAATTGAATACAGAAGGTTACAATCTGATTGGAATTGAAGTATTACATTCTGAACAATTACCGGGGTTGAAGAATATACTAGCGCCTAATGAAGAATTTATTGGAGTAATTCAAGAGTTGACAGATGACAAGGCAATAGTTCAGACCAACGAAGGGTTAAAAGAATTCAAACTTGAAGAATTATTTATTAAGAAAACAAAATTTAACATTGGTGAATATCTAGCTTTTACACTATCTCAACAAAAAAGGTGATTAGATTCTGGACTAATGGAAAAGAAGCATTTAGAGATATCTATAATGTAAAGAATCTTTATAATGAAATTCTAAAGGTTGCAGAATATTTGTTCTTGGAAGATAGCCAGATCAGTTTTATTTCAGAATAAGGACGGCTTTTGCTATACTGTAAGTAGTAAACCTTTATCATTTGCAAATACGCTTGAATTAAAAATTCCGACTTTTATATTTGATTATGCTGGTACAAAAACTCATAATACAAATGCTGATACAGGTTTAACTAATTATCGTCCTTGATAGTATAAATTTTGATACGAAGCGACCAATTATTCTTTGTATATGTAATAAATTGATCGAGGGTATTTTTCTAAATTTCTTTCAAGTTTGAAAGATGGAATACCGCAATCAAATTATTTTAAAAAGGATTACTCAAAAAATATGATTTACAAGATATAGTATTCGACATATCAGAAATTCAATCCTACAATTACGAAGAGTACCTTAGTGTTATTAAAAATTATGATGAAATTAAACCCCATTTAACTATTGTTGAAATACCAGGAGAGTTTAAAAAATTAGATGACAAATCAAATCTGTATTATCGCCTTAAAGCCAAATTGCTTTCTCAGGAAATCCCTATACAATATGTGACTTCGGAAATTATTAAAAAACATAATGAATATATATTAAACTCGATTGCTCTTCAGATCTATGCAAAACTAGGGGGCACGCCTTGGGTTTTACCTTCACATCGTTCAATAGATAAAGAAATAATAATTGGAATAGGGCATAGTTGGCTAAGAAAAAACCAATATAAAGGAGCTGAACAAAGTAGAGTAGTTGGAATAACAACGTTTTTTTCAAGCGATGGACAGTACTTGTTAGGTGATAAAGTTAAAGACGTTTCTTTTGAAAATTATTTTAATGAACTATTAAAAAGCCTTAGACAATAGATTGGTCGACTTCATCTGAGCAGGGTTGGGAAAGGGGATACAATCGGGTAAATTTTCACATTTTTAAGCCGATAAGAAATATTGAGTTTGAAGTAATTAGTGATCTAATAAAAGAAATCACTGAATATAAAATCAAATTTGCCTTTGTTACAATTAGCAAATATCATCCATTTATGCTGTTTGACATAAATCAAAAGGGAGTGAAGAGGTATGGAAGTAATACTATAAAAGGTGAATTTATTCCGAATAGAGCAAGCAATATTTTTATTGATTCAGAAACTTGTGTTGTTCAAATGTATGGCGCTAATGAATTAAAAACTGCAAAACATGGTATGAGTACTCCAATTCAGATTAAAGATAAGAACCCCTCAAGGGAAATATGACAAAAATGAATTAAACGATTTACTCTATTACGATTTAAGTTACATTACTCAACAAATTTTTTCATTTACCTATTTATCATGGAGAAGTTTTCTGCCGGGTGAACAACCGGCCACAATGTTATATTCCAATTTAATTTCAAAATTACTTAGTAAAATGAGAAATATTGATGGTTCGAGGAATCAAAAATTTAAATTATGGTTTAAAGGAAAAAATGGTTCCTATAAAAGATAGAGTCGATTATTTGGAAGAAATAAATAAAAGTCCCAAACTTATTGCATTTAATAATTTGCTTAGCAGAAAAGCCTTTAATTTATTTCCTAAAAAAGATTTTAATGAATCAGAGGAGATATATTTCGGATTAGTGAATGCCATCTATTCGAACGATAAAAAGTTATTCGAAAACTATTATAATAGAAAAAATAAAAGCCATCCAAGCAAAGACTCGCCTTTACCATTTGTAAATGATGATTTTTTAATCTTCTGTTTAAAATTCGGTGTTACCAAATTTGATTTAGATAAAAGCTGGATAAAGTATATTGTTTCACTCAGAAATCGAAATAATATTACAATCACCTTTGAAAATATATTGAATGAAAATTATTACAGTAACACTAATTTTTTTGAAGTAGTGTTGATGTATTTCCATATAAATAATCCATCCTTAATTACAAATGCTTTGCTGAATAATGCTTACAAGAGTATAATTGAGAATACCGCTTTATTTGATAACAAAAATGATTTTCAAATTCTTTGCGCAATTAAAGCAAATGATTTAATTATTGAGTTAAAAACTGCACCTGAAATGAGTGAAATAAATCTTTTAAGAAATTTTAATTCAAAATTTGTTAAGAGAATTAAATTACTAACATGGATAGTTCAAACGGCTATTTTAGTAATACTTTTCTATTTAATCATAGAACTAATTGCAATCAAACCAACGATTAAAACTTTCTTTGATAATCTGGGTTCAGCTTTAAAAATATTGGGACTTGTAGGCTTAAGCCAATTAGGAAATATCATTCCATTCTTTAAAAAGAATTTATATAAAATAATATTGCGAATATTTGGTTATCCCAAAGAGTTGATAAAGGAATTGATTGTGAAAGAAGGGAAATAGGTGGATACACCAAGCTTTAAAGAGGATAATATAAGCCAAATACCTATCGCCAACTTTTTAGTGTTTGATACATTTAATAAAAAATAAAATTTATTCTTAATGAAGTGAGTTAAACATGACGTATAAAATTCCCAAACTTCCTTTGGACTTTGATTTAGAGACCAAGGTAATATTAAAGAAAACTACAGAAGCACGTAGTGCTTTGGCAGAAATGAAGGGAGTATCGGTAAGTATTCCAAATGAAAGCATATTGATTTCAACTCTTTCATTGCAGGAAGCCAAGGATAGTTCTGCAATTGAAAATATAATAACCACACAGGATGATATATACCAGTCTGATGCATTCGAAAAAAATTTTAAAACTATTGCCGCAAAAGAAGTACACAGTTATGCCCGTGCACTTCAGGTTGGATTTGAAACAGTAAAAGAAAGCGGATTCATTTCCAATACGCACATTAAGCAAATACAGGAAATTATCACCGAAAATAATGCAGGATTTCGCAAGCTTCCCGGGACAGCTTTAAAAAATGAGCAGTCAGGTGAAACTGTTTATACTCCGCCCCAGCACCATGATGAAATTGTAGAGCTGATGAATAATCTCGAAAAATTTTTGAATGATAATGCCTTAAGCAGCATAGATCCATTGGTAAAGATGGCGGTTATTCATCATCAGTTTGAGAGTATCCACCCTTTTTATGACGGCAACGGAAGAACCGGAAGAATTATTAATATTCTTTACCTTGTAAAAGAAGGTTTATTATCCATACCTATTTTGTATTTGAGCCGTTATATAAATCAGAATAAAGCAGCTTATTATAAGTTGCTGCAAAAAGTCAGAACTGATAATGCATGGGAAGAATGGATACTTTTTATACTTGATGGTATTGAACAAACTTCTATAAATACTACCCGGCAAATACAGGGCATTAAAGAGCTGATGCTCAAGCATAAAAATAAGCTGAGAGATGAACTCCCTAAGATTTACAGCCAGGACTTATTAAATAATATTTTCAGGCATCCATATACAAAAATTGATTTTGTGATTAAGGATTTAGGAGTCAGCCGCAAAACCGCAGTGCGTTATCTGGATGAACTTGTTAGGATAAAAATCCTTAGTAAGCATAAAATATGGAAAGACAACTATTACCTTAACGATGATTTGTTCAACCTGCTTGGTAATATAAATACAGTATCATGAGTAGAAAAATCATTAAAAGCAGCTATTATCCTTTCGTCATAGGTAGAAAATGCCACTTTTCTACCTATGAGAACTCTGTCATAGGTAGAAAATTCAACTTTACTTCGGATGATTTTATAATCAAAGATAGAAAATGCGATTTCCTACCAGTGACGGGAGCTAAAATTAAATTAATAAAAATCTGAAGAACTAAAGAAAAATGGATACTCCAAGCTTTAAAGAAGATCATATAAGCCAAATTCCAGCTCTGCAGTTGCTGCAGAAGTTAGGATATATTTATCTCACGCCGGTTGAAGTTGATAAGCTGCGAGGAGGTAAAACAAGTAATGTTTTGCTTGAGGATATTTTGCGGAAGCAGTTAAAGGAAATCAACTCTGAAAAAAGAATCAGTTCAACAAAAACTACTTACATCAGCGATGCAAATATTGAGAATGGTATTCGTGTATTAAAAGAAATGCCTATGAATGAAGGTTATATTGCTGCCTGCGAAACTGCATATAATCTTATCACGTTGGGAAAAACATTTGAACAAAGTTTTGGATGGAGACAAAAAAAGTATAACGCTGCAATACATTGATTGGAAACCGGAGACTTTTCTTACTAACAATGTTTTCCATGTAACTGAAGAATTCCCGGTTATGCGCAGTACCAGCAAAGAACATTACCGTCCGGATATAGTTTTATTTATAAACGGCATTCCTGTTTGCATTATTGAATGCAAACGGCCCGATATGAAAGAGCCGCTTGACAGGCAATCTCTCAGCAGTTGCGCAGCCAGCAGGAAGATGGGATACGTGCTTTGTATGTTTATACTCAGTTGTTACTTTCCGTCAGCGTTAATGAAGCATTATACGGAACCAATGCAACTCCGGAAAAGTTTTGGTCAAAGTGGGTGGAAAAATTTAGTAGTACTGAAGAAGAGAATGACTATAATAATCATTTACAGAATTTAAAGAATCAACATCTCTCAATTAAACAAAAAGATAAACTATTCAGTGAACGGTTCAAGTATGTAAAGGAATATTTTGATGAGTTAGAAAAAGAAAATGTTCTGCCAACTGTTCAAGATAAATATTTATATGGCTTATGCCGGCCGGAAAGATTACTGGATTTTATTTTCAATTTCATCTTGTTTGATTATGGAGAAAAAAAGATTGCAAGGTATCAGCAGTTCTTCGCAATCAAAAAAACAATGCAGCGGATAATTCAAATTGAAAAGGGAAGAAGACGTGGTGGGGTAATATGGCACACCCAGGGAAGCGGGAAATCTTTAACCATGGTTATGCTGGCGCAAGCTATTGCCATGGAAAAAACTATTCGTAATCCCAAAATTATATTAGTAACTGATAGAACGGACTTAGACAGCCAGATAACCGGGACATTTCGTAAGTGCGGAATGTTTGTTGAAAATGCTACAACCGGGCAGCGATTGGTTGATCTTCTCGAAAGTAAAAGTGATGCGGTAGTAACTACTATCATCAATAAGTTCGTTGCTGCTATGAAGAAAATAAAAGAACCGCTGTTAAGTATGAATATATTTGTTTTAGTGGATGAAGGTCATCGAACACAGTATGGAACATTCAATATTGAAATGCAAAAGACTTTGCCAAATGCATGCTATATTGCTATGACCGGGACTCCTTTATTTAGGAAGGATAAAAATACAGCTGCCAGATTTGGAGGCATTATTGATGCTTATACTGTAGATCAAGCAGTAGAGGATAAAGCTGTTGTCCCGCTTCTATATGAAGGCAGAGTTGCAAAACAAAATGTGAATGAAAGTCCGATAGATACATTTTTCGGAAAGATCTCAGAACCATTGACTGAATATCAAAGGGCAGATCTTAAGAAGAAATTTAGCCGTGCTGACCAGCTTAATGGTGCAGAACAAAAAATTTATGCAATTGCATGGGATATTAGTCTGCACTTTAGGGACAATTGGCAAGGCACACCTTTCAAGGCACAATTGGTTTGCGATAAAAAAATAAATGCTATCCGTTATAAGGATTTCTTAGATGAAATTGGAATTGTAAGCAGCGAAGTTCTGATATCTCCAATCGATGAAAGAGAAGGCGAAGATAGCGCTTATGAAAAATCATCAGAAGAGGAAAATCGATTCTGGAAAAGGATGATGGATGAACATGGTAATGCTCAAACATATCAAAAGAATCTTATCAGCCGTTTCAAAAATCAAAAAGACCCTGAAATTATTATAGTGGTTGATAAGCTGTTAACCGGCTTCGATGAGCCTAAAAATACAGTACTATATCTTACAAGGAATCTTCAAGGACATAAGCTATTGCAAGCCATTGCAAGGGTAAATCGTATATATCCTGATAAAGAATTTGGTTATGTCATTGACTATTACGGAGTGATTGAGAACTTAGATGATGCTTTGCTGTTGTATTCATCATTTGAAGAATTTGATGCTGATGATCTTGAAGGTGTATTAGTAAATATTTCTGCAGAGATTAAAAAGCTTCCTCAAAAGCATTCGGAGCTATGGGATATATTTAAAACCATCTCAAACAAAAGAGACGCGGAAGCATACCAACAGTTACTTAAAGATGAAGCAATAAGGAATTTGTTTTACGATAAGCTGGCGGCATTTGGCAAATCGCTTAAGCTTGCACTCTCATCTATTCAGTTTCATAAAGAAGTTGATGAAAAAACAATTAAGCGATATAAAGACGATATGGCAATGTTTATGAATCTTCGAAAGGCTGTAGTGGAGAGATATAGCGATGAAATTGATTACAAGCAATATGAAGGTCAAATTCAAAAGCTAATTGACACTCATATAACAACTGAAAAGGTTGAAACAATAACAGAGCTTGTAAATATTTTTGATAAAGAGAAGTTTCAGCAGGAATTAGAAGCTACTATTGGTAAAGCTGCAAAAGCTGATAAAATCGCCAGCAGAACAGCTAAGCACATCTCAGAAAAAATGGATGAGGATCCAGCATTTTACAAGAAGTTTTCTCAATTATTAAAAGATGCCATTGCTGAATATGAAGCTAAACGAATTAATGAAGCTCAGTACTTAAAACGGGTACAGGAAATTATGAATAACGTATTGGCGCATACAGACAGCGATATACCTGAAATTTTAAAAGATAAAGATATTGCCAAAGCATTCTATGGACTTTGTGCTGAGGCTCTTGATAATAAATTTCAGGATGAAGTAGTTAAAAAAGAAATATCAACTCAGGCAGCATTAAATATAGATGAAATGATTCAACATGCTGTTTTGGATAATGGATCACCAATCATTGACTGGCAGTATAAAACAAACATAACCGGAAAATTACTAATTGATATTGGAGATTATTTTATTGACGAAGTGAGAGATAAATATAATATTAGTCTATCATTCGGTGAGATGGATGATATTGCAAATCAATGTATTGAAGTAGCAAAACTTAGGTATAGATAATGAATGCATCAATTCAATATGGTTCAATAAATATTGGTTATTACTTAGAATATTCGGAAAGAAAATCTTTAGGTATAACTGTACAGTCAGATATGACAGTAGTAGTAAAAGCTCCATTAAATTCTTCTGTTAAAACAATCCAAGAAAAATTAAAAAAGAAAGCACCATGGATTATTAAACAGCAGAATTACTTTCTTAATTTTCATCCCAAAACACCGGCAAGAAAATATGTAAGTGGCGAATCGCATTTATATCTTGGTCGGACAATATAGATTGAAAATAAGAAACGCTTTACGGCCGGAAGTTAAACTAAAAGATGGATACATCAATGTTCATCTTAATAGTCATCATGAAAATAAACATGTTAAAAAGCTATTGAACAACTGGTATAGAGAACGTGCAGAGTTAGTCATTCGTGGTATCTATGAAAATATACGAGAAGATTTTAAGCGGAAGAAAATTATGTCTGACATATTCATAATAAGAGATATGAAGAAACGCTGGGGAAGCTGTACACCTGGAAAGAAAATAATTGTTAATACTGAATTAATTAAAGCTCCCAAAAGATGTATCGAATATGTTATTGTGCATGAAATGTGTCATTTAAAATACCCAAATCATAGTAAATCATTTTATGCACTTCAAGCCAAGTTTATGCCGGATTGGGAATTCTGGAAGAATAAACTTGAAAAGATTATGTCTTAAAAATTATGTAATTATGATTGAAACTAAAATTTATAATATCAGAGCATCCCAGGATGGCCATGAATATCATGAAGCATGGACAGCTCATAAAGCCTTACACTTATTATTGCCAATAGATAAACTTATTGGTATAGCGGGTGACCAAATTCAGTCACCTCTTTTTTTAATATTATTCGGTAGACACCTCTCATAAAACTCGCATCAATAGGAGAAATTAGGATGTATTTAGGACTGCTTCAGAGGAGTAAAAGTTTGATTTTATCTCAAAAACGTTGTTTGAAAGTCATACAATTAGTAGAGCGGAGAGGCCGGGATTCCTCAGAAGAGTCTCGTTAAAGTCTTTCAGACTTTAACGGAGAACCCGGGGTACAGTGTTACCCGTACGACGGTTTAGTCCGTTTCTTTGGAACGGGATCTCGTCCATTTTTACTATTGTAAAAATGAAACGGACAAATCATTGGTTTCAGCCACTTGGAATTAATTTGAGAGTAAAAAATAATATCATGAATTATCCTTAAGATATTCTGTAAGTATTAAAGAAATTTTTTTCCTTCCTGATTTAGACTTAAACCATTTCTCTTTTTTCATTGCCTCAGCTCTGGAATCAAAAGATTCAGAATATATAAGTGTCCAAGGTTTATATGGTTTAGTAGATTTAACCTTCCCTGAATTATGATAAGTCAAACGAATATTAAGATTATCAGTTTGACCAGTGTAAGTTCTCTTAAAAGAAGGAGAGTAGAGAATGTATAAAAAATATTTCACTTGCGGAGAGGCCGGGATTCGAACCCGGGGTACAGTATTACCCGTACGACGGTTTAGCAAACCGTTGGTTTCAGCCACTCACCCACCTCTCCAAGCTGAAAAAACAATTAAATATATGCAAAAACTAAGACTATTGATGTGGTTTAGCAATCCCGAAAGTTTTCGGAATTCAGCCACTCACCCGCCTCTCCAGGTAATTTGCCGGTATAAATTATCCTAAAAAACATGCGTAATTTAAAGAATAATTTAGTAAATAAAAAAATTAGCGTTGAATATTTAATTTATAAAATAAGATTGGGGCCTGCGTGAAGAATATCTATTTTTCAATTATCAATATTGTCTAATATCTCTAGAAATTATTTGCTTTTACTTTACTATGATAGGCTTTTTTCATTCCTTTGAAACCTACAATTAAGGTTATAAGGAAAAACAAACAATATACAGCGGCTAACATAATTAGTATACTCATAGTCTCTCTCTCTTAAAATATATTTCATTTTATTAAACTTGTTACAAATTCAGTTGGTTCCTGGAAAAAAATAGATATTGAAATTTAACATACTAAATGCTATTTACAATTAATGTTATCTGTATCAAATAATCAATACATAAATATAATAGCCATTTTTTAATACCAGATTATGTGTTGTAAAATTCTACAATGTAAGCACGAAAAGAAAAAAACAATAATTGGGAAATTCCAATAAACAATTTTCAAATATTGGATTTGGTGCATAGAAAATTGTGGGCCACGGGTATTAAGCTGGATAGGGGAAATAAGACAAAAATGATGATTAAATTAAAAGTTATGCTGAAAATCCGGAATTACTGGATTTAGTTTTTAATATCAGCATTATAGCTGATTATATTGTTTGCCATTCCATCGAAAATAAAATAATGAATTGGGAGCAGAGAATACCAATATAATCTTCCAAGTAAACCTTTAGGTCGGAAGGCAGCAGTCTGATGCAGAAAATATATCCCATTCTTTTCTGAAAACTTAAATTCAAGCCATGCTTCACCGGGGAGTTTCATCTCTGCATAGAGCAAAAGCCTTTTGTTAGGTTTATCAGCAGCTATTACTCTCCAAAAATCAATTGCATCGCCCGGGTTGATATAATTAAAATTTGTTCTGCCTCTTCGTAAACCTACCCCCCCAAATAGTTTATCGATAATTCCCCGTATGCTCCAAAGCCAATTGCCGTAATACCAGCCGCGCTCCCCTCCGATTGACCAGATATTCTCCAGGACATTTTCAACATTAAATGTGATTTCTTTTTCCCGTTTATCAAAAAAACATCCATGTGTAGGAACAATCATGTGTTCATGTAAAGAGTTTTCGCCGGAACTTGATATGAGAGAATCCTTCCAGCTTGATGCAACTAAATTATTTTCGATCTTTTCGAATGCAAACCTTACCGCGTCTTTGTATGAAATTAGTTTAATGTTAAGCATGTTTACAAGATCATTATCCTTGGCAATTATTTCAATCTTCATACTGTTTACTAAGTTAACAGCAAGCTTATAAGAAGTGGCAGTTACAAAATATAGCCAGTAAGAAGAAAGCCGTGGAGTCATTATCGGAACAGTAATAATGAGCCTTTTTAATCCGCGGACTTTTGCAAACTGTAAAAGCATTTCTTTATAGGAAATTATGTCAGGTCCGCCGATGTCGAATGATCTATTAAGAGTATTTGTATTAAGTAGTGAGCCTGTTAAACATTCTATTACATTCCTTATTGCAATTGGCTGATGGTTCATTTTAATCCATTTGGGGGCTACCATAACCGGCAGTTTTTCCACTAGATCCCGGATAATTTCAAATGATGCGCTTCCGCTTCCCACTATAATTCCGGCTTTCAGAACAGTGACTGGAACTTTGCTGCCTTTAAGAATTTCTTCAACATTTTTCCGGGAAGCCAGGTGACGTGAAAGTTTTTTTTCATTTGTAATTCCACTTAAATAAATAATCTGTCTGGCTGTGGTTTGTTCAATCAGCCCAATAAAGTTTCTTGCAGAAATTTCTTCCATGCTTTCAAAATTATTTATTCCGGAACTCATAGAGTGAATTAAATAATAAGCAGCATCTATCCCATCTAATGAATTGTCATAATTAATATCATTCAGAAAATCGACTTCAAATATCGAAATATTCGGGTGGTTGAAATTTCCCGTTTGCGGTAGTCTGTCTTTGTCTCTTACGCAGCAGATTACTTCGTGGCCTTGTTCTATAAGAACCGGGAGAATCCTTTTACCTATATATCCGGTTGCACCGGTTAAAAATATTTTCATTATGTTTATATTTTATAAATAATTAAAGCAATATAATTTCGATCAATTCTTTTTATTGGCTGATCATGGGCTGAAGAAATAGACTAATATTATGTTTTCAAATATTGACTATTTGAGAACTTTCCGCCCGGTTAGAGAATCATTTCCAATAAGTTAGTTAAATTTAACTAAAACCGGAAAATTTCTGCGCAAAGGAATTTGTCCTAATTTTTAATATTTTAATAAGCAAATTTAAAATCTATAATTTGTAGCTTATTTTTATTGTTTTAATTAATAAATCTTTTAATCTTATCCGGCATTAAATCGATTGAGGGTAAGATTAAGACTTCTATTTTACTCAACTAATTAATTGTAAATGTCAGAAAAACCGGACCCCACTTCACAACGCAAAAAAGAGCATATAGAATTGTGCCTAACGGATGAGGTATCGTTTAAGGAAAAGAAGACCGGTTTTGAGAAATATGAATTTAAACATTATGCAATTACGGAAATAGATATTTCTAAAATAGATTTCAGAACAAAATTCTTTAATAAAAAAGTAAACTATCCTTTTTTAATTTCTTGTATGACCGGCGGAACTACTAAAGCCGAAGATATAAATGCACAATTATCTGTAGCTGCTAACCAGCTGAATATTCCTTTGGGAGTAGGGAGCCAGAGACAGGCCCTCGAAAATACCGAATATCATAAGTCTTATAAAATTATTAGGCAGAATGCACCTAAAATTCCTATCTTAGGAAATATCGGTGCTTCCCAGGTAGCTGCATTTAAGAATTTTGACAAGGTTAAATACCTGGTTGATTTGGTGGAAGCGAATGTGATGGTTGTGCATATAAATCCTTTGCAGGAGTTGCTGCAGAAGAATGGGGAACCTAATTTTAAAGGATTTCTGAAAAAAATTGAAAAGCTTGTTAAGTCTTTGAACATCCCTGTTGTTGTTAAAGAAGTAGGAGCAGGAATTTCAAGAAAAGCTGCTGAAAAATTACTTAACTCAGGTGTCGGGGGAGTTGATGTTGCCGGTGCAGGCGGCACAAGCTGGGCTGGTGTCGAAATTCTGCGAAATAAATGGAATAGTGAAAATGAATTTTGGGATTGGGGGCTGCCGACTTCTTATTGTATAAAAGAAATATATAAATTGAAAAAAAAGTATAAATTTGTTCTCATTGGTTCCGGCGGTATTTATAATGCTTTCGATATGGCAAAAGCTTACTCTCTTGGTGCCGATTTTACGGCCTCGGCAAGGATAATACTTCAAACGCTTTATAAAAAAGGAATTGAAGGTGTCGTAGCATTAATTGAAGATTGGTTTGATACGGTAAAAAAAATAATGTTTTTAACCGGTTCAGGTTCCTTAGCTGATCTAAGAAATAACAAGTTAATAAAAAAGGAAGAGATCTTTTGACCCGAACTGTTTATAACAATGACCGGATAAATTCTCTTTATGAAAGAGAAAGAAAAAAAATTGAGAAAAGAATTCAGGAATCAGTCAAAAATAGAAAACCCGAATCTTTATATATACCCGCAGCATACATACTGGAAAGCGGCGGGAAAAGACTCCGCCCTTTGCTGGTATTATTATCGGCTAAAGCTGTGCATGGAAATTTATCCGCTGCTTATAATGCTGCTGTTGCGGTAGAATTACTTCACAATTTTACCCTTGTGCATGATGATATTATGGATAATGCAGATAAGCGCCGCAACAGGCTGACTCTCCATAAAAAATATGATACCAGCACTGCAATCCTGGTGGGTGATGGTTTGCTGTCGGTTGCTTATGAATATTTGTTGAAAGATTGCAACGGAAATGCAAAAGCTGTACTTTCTGCATTTACTAATGGGCTGCTGGAAGTTTGTAATGGGCAGAGCATCGATAAAATTTTTGAAACTACTACAAATGTATCTATTTCCGAGTATCTTGATATGATAAAAAAGAAGACTGCCTCTCTCTTTGAAACCTGCTGCAGAATAGGCGGTCTGCTTGGCGGAGGAAACAAGAAAGAGGTAAAAGCGCTGGCAAACTTCGGTAAAAACCTTGGAATAGCTTTTCAGATCCAGGATGATCTTTTGGATATTATCGGGGATGAAAAAGAACTGGGTAAAACAATTGGCGGAGATCTTGTCGAAGGAAAAAAAACTTACCTTTTTATTAAGGCAATGGAAAAGGCAAAAGAGAAAGAAAGAAAATTTTTACTTAATTTAGTGAAAAATAAAGGGATTAGTAAAAACCAAATCCCTTTATTTAAAGATATTTATATAAAACTAGGAATTCTTGAAGAAGCAAAAAAAGATATCAAAAATTTTTCCGTTAAAGCTTTAAATTCAATGAGAATATTTAAAGATGAAGATAGACAAATTTTTAGATGGCTTACAGATTCCCTCATCAGCAGAAATAGGTAATGATCGAAGAGACTGTAACAATTAAAAATAAAGCCGGTATGCATACCAGGCCAGCTGCTACTATCGTTAAAATGGCTGCAAAATATAAGTGTGATTTTTATATTACCAAAGATGACTTAAATATCAATGGTAAGAGTATTATCGGGGTTATGACTCTTGCTGCTGAAATGGGCTCAAAAGTAGTTCTGACTTTTGAGGGTGAAGATGAAGAAGAAGCTTCAAGAGAAATAACAGATTATTTTAATAGAGGATTTGATGAATTATGAAAAGTTTTCATAAAGTATTCAACGAAGCTGAAAACAAAATTGCCGGAGTAGCCGCTGCTCCCGGGATTATTATTGCAAATGCATATTTATATATTAAAGATAAGCTTGAAATTAACCACGGTATAGTTACAGATATAGATGAAGCCTTAACGAATTTTGAGGAATCTCTTGCCAAATCTAAAAAAGAGCTTTCTAAAATTTTATCACTGGCAAAAGAAAAAATGAACGATACCAGGATTGCTATATTTGAAGCCCAGGTAATGATACTTGACGACCCTGTTTTAATTGATAAAATTAAAGAAAGAATAGTAAATGAAAAGAAGCAGCCTGAATATATCGTTAACGATGAAATTTCAAGGTACCAGGAAATAATGATTAATTCTGACGAAACTTATTTGAAAGAAAGAGCTCACGATATAGAAGATATTAAGAACAGGATAATAAGGAATCTTCAGAAAAAAAGGTGGGAATCAAAAATTCCACACGATGCCGTTGTTGTCAGCGATTCTTTAACGCCTGCAGACACTATCCTATTTACACGAAGCCATGCGCAGGCATTTATAACAGATCATGGCGGATTAACATCACATGCTGCAATTATCTCCCGCTCATTGAATATTCCGGCAGTTGTAGGAACTCATAATGCTACTCAGAAAATAAAAGACGGGGATGTTCTAATAGTTGATGGATTTCATGGTTATATTATTATAAACCCGAATGAAGAACAGATAGAATTCTTTAGAAACAAGCATGAAAGACTAGTAGAGCTTCAAAAAGGACTTGAGGAGTATGTTGATAAACCGGCTAAAACAAAAGACGGTAAAGAAATCCATTTGATGGCAAATGTAGATGTGACAGGTGAAATTGATTTGGTAGTTAGTTCCGGTGCGAAAGGAATTGGACTCTACAGAACCGAGCAGTTTATTGATGAACTTGGCGAAATTCCAACCGAAGAAGAACAGGTTAGAATTTATACAAATCTGTCTTCGAGAATATACCCGGAAACATTTACTATTCGTGCTTTTGATATCGGGGGAGATAAATTCAGGCTTTTTGACTATGATGAACCAAACCCGTTTTTAGGTTTGAGAGGAATCCGGTTTTTACTTGAAAACCAGCCGCTTTTTAAAACTCAAATTAGAGCAGTGCTCCGGGCAAGCCATAATAAAAATATAAGATTTATGCTGCCTATGATAACTACAATTGCTGAAGTAAGAAGAAGCAAGGAGTTGATCGAGGAATGTAAAAGAGAATTAAAAAAAGAAAGTATCCCGTTTGATAAAAATTTAAAAGTTGGAATTATGGTGGAAGTTCCTTCAGCTGCAGTTCTTGCTAATGAGTTTGCAAAGGAAGTCGATTTTTTGAGTATAGGTACAAATGATTTAATTCAATATTTAATGGCGGTTGATAGAGGAAATGATCTTGTTGCAGATTTATACCAGGAATTTAATCCTGCGGTTGTTAAAACTTTAAGTTTTATTATTAATGCAGGGAAGGAGGCGGGTATAGAAGTAAGTATATGCGGTGAAATGGCAGCGGATACTCTGGCTATTCCATTATTAATTGGATTAGGCCTAGAGTCCCTAAGTATAGCTCCTACTACAATATTATATGCCAAAAGAATTATCCGTTATATCTCTTATGAAAGTGCAAAAAAAATGGCTGAGGATTGCCTTTCCTGCCATTATGAATACCAGGTAACGGAAAGATTGGAAAAGTATTTCGAAGAAAATCATATAACTAGAACCAGGAATATTATTTAAAAATTTACAAATTTTTTAGCCTTATTATGCCGGATTTATCCGGCATTTTTATTTAAAGATTTTATTTATTATCATAATTTGAACCTGAATTTTTATTTTTAATTGGGTAATTAGATGTTTAATAAAGAGCTGTCGCTAACCAACTAAGTACTCGATACAAAATACTCCATTGTAATAAGAGGGATATTTATATATTGCCGGGAACGATCTTTTTTATAAATTCCCATAGAAAATTTAAGGTTGATTTTTGCTCAGACATTTCTTCATACTTTTAATTCTCTTTAACCAGGTTGTTTTCGGACAATTATTCTTTTTCGGCAGAAATAAAGTACAATACAATAAATTTGACTGGAAGATTTTAAAGACCGCACACTTTAATATTTATTATTACGGCGAAGATAAAGAGATTGCTGAAATAGGTGCAGATTATGCCGAAGAAATGTACGGCGAACTAAAAGTCAAGCTCAATGAAATAGTAACCCGCCAAATACCGTTAATATTTTATAATACTCATCTCCAATTTCAGCAGACAAATACTATCCCCGGGTTTATTTCCGAAGGAGTAGGGGGCTTCTTTGAATTTATTAAAGGCCGTGTAGTAATTCCATATACCGGTTCCTTGGAAGACTTCCGGCATGTTATCAGGCATGAACTTGTTCACGTCTTTATGGCAAGTAAATTATTCAGGGAATTGAGGGATCATAGGATTTCAACCGATATTTCTCCGCCGTTATGGTTTACCGAAGGTTTAGCAGAATATATGTCCACAAAGCCTGATGCCCAGGCTGAAATGGTTTTAAGAGATGCAATAATAAGCGGCTACTTCTATAACCTTGAAAATATTTCGCAGATATACGGTACATTCTTAATGTACAAAGAAGGCCAAAATTTTCTTGAATTTATTGAGAAAAAATATGGAAAAGAGATCGTTCCTTTGCTTTTGGATAACTTCTGGATGTATTCGAAATTCAGCAAGCTGCTTGAGTATACACTTGGTAAATCAATTGAAGAGATCGATTCCGAATGGGAATTCTATCTCAAGAAAAAATATTATCCCCTTATGGCAAATTATTCACCTATCGGTAATGCTACAAGACAATTAACGGATTTCGGTTATAACTTTTCACCAGTTCATTTTAAAGAAGACGGGAAAGACTATATCTATTTTGTTGCTAACAGAGACGGTTATTCTTCTCTTTATAAGCTTGAATTAATAAAAGAGGATAAGTATGAAGAAAAGCCGGAACCCGAACTTATCCTTCGCGGGGAAAAATCCGAAGAGCTGGAATCTTTTCATTTATTTCAATCTGCTATCGATATTTCTAAAAACGGAATTATTGCTTTTGTTACAAAATCAGGTGCTACCGATGTAATACACCTCTTCTCTGTTAAAAATGAAAAGATCATAAAAGATTTTCAAAGAGATAATTTGATAACTATATCTTCTCCCAAGTTTTCAAATGATGGAAATAAGGTTGCATTTCAGGCTGTCGACAGGAAAGGCTTCAGCGATATTTATTTATATGATATTCCTTCGGATTCATTAACTAGATTAACTAACGACTATTACGATGATCAAAATCCGTCATTCGGCTTAACCGATGAACAGGTTATCTTTTCTTCGGATAGAACGGCCGGTGAATTTGAAAAAAAATATAATCTCTTTTCTTATAACCTGGATAATCATCAAATAAAATATGTTACATATTTAAATGCGAATTGTTTCTCTTCACGCTTATCTCCTGATAAGAAGATCTTATTATTTGCATCTGATTATGACGGAGTTCGGAATATATATAAAATAAATACCGATGACGGCCATTTTGGAAAAGAGGTTAAAAGAGTTACAAGTTTTATAACTAGTGCCTTTGATCCTGATTTTTTAAATGATACGACAATTATCTTCGCCGGTTTTGAAAAATTCCTTTTTAATCTTTACAAGGTAAGTATTAACCCGCCAATTGATTCATTATCAAATAATATAATTACAATGAAATTAAACTCGTCTGCCGGTGCCTGGACGGCTATGAAATATAGCTCTCCTTCAAAGAAAGAAAAATTGGACTATGAAAGACAATATACTCTTGATTACGCCGCCGGCCAGGTTTCAACAGCCTATGACCCGATTTACGGAACAAGAGGTGGTGCGGTATTTGTTTTAAGCGATCTGTTTGGTGATGATAATTATTTGCTGTATTTATATAATACTGCCGAAGTTCAAAGTGATATTTTAAAAAGCTTTAATGTTTCAATACAAAAATATGATTTAAGCAAGCGGTCTAATTATGGATTCGGTGTTTTTAATTTTAGCGGAAGACGGTACGATATCACTCAATCTGATGAATATTTTTATGAGAGAAGCTTCGGGGGATTTTTCCTCCTGGATTTTCCATTTTCCAAATTTAATCGTATTGAAGGTTCGGTAGTGGTGGCAAATTCCGATAAAAGCGATCTGCCGGGTATTATCGAAAGGAAAGCTCTCCTTGTTAGTAATACAATCTCTTATGTTATGGATAATTCTTTGTGGGGACCTACTGGACCATTGGACGGAACCAGGGCAAGGTTATTACTCGGTTATACCGGGGATGTCAAATACAGTAATGTTAATTACTTTACTTTCATTGCCGATTATCGTCATTATTTTCGCCTGGGGTTTAGAACTGCAATAGCATTCAGATCAGCTCTATTCTATAATGAAGGAAAAGAAGCCCGCCGTTATTTTATGGGCGGAAGCTGGGATCTCCGCGGCTGGAACAGGTTTTCTATCCGCGGTGAAAAAATGTGGATATCTTCAGTTGAATTTAGATTTCCATTAATAGATGAATTCAGGATTAAGTTCCCTTTCCTTGGTTTAAGCTTTTTCGGCATAAGGGGAGCAACTTTTTTTGATGCCGGCAGTGCATGGGATAAACATTATAGCCAGACTCTTGGCAGTATAGGTGCAGGACTGCGTTTTAATCTCTTCGGCGCAATTGCTTTACGGTATGATATCGGTAAAAAGATAGAAGATAATTTTGCACATTTACAGCCCGGTTTATTTTATCAATTCTTTTTTGGATGGGATTTTTAATGAAATATTTTCTTTTTGCATTAATTTCTGTTTTTATTTTATACGGCTGTTCTGCATCTCTTATTAGAATAAAAACGGAACCCGGCCGAAAAACATATCCAATGTTCGGAGAAATTCCGGAGAGGAATTTTTATTCATCTCTTAATATTGGTGATACTTTAATAAAAAAATGGGAGAATGATGTAAATGGAGGTTTTGCTAATACTTCTGTAACTGTTTACAGCGGTTTTGTTTTTGTAGGAGATCTTTCCGGCAGGATTTTTTGTTTTAATGATTCTACCGGGAAGGTTATGGGAAAATTAAAAAACAAAGGAGCAGTTTTCTCTGCACCCGTAATTAATAAAACAAATATAATTTTTGCCGTTGTTTCCGAAAATAATAATGAATCTAATTTAATCTCTTATAATTTTGTTACCGGTAAAGAAAATTATGACAAAGAAATTAAAGGTAAAATCTTAACAGAAATGATTAAAAAGAACGGCACCTTAATATTTAATACTGAAGACGGCAGAATCTGCAGCTATTCCGTTGGTGGAGATAAGCAATGGGAATTCGAGTCCGAATCATTTATCCATAGTTCTCCTGCTCTCAGTGAGAATATTATTATTCTTGGAAATGATGATGGGGAAATATTAGCGCTTAATTCTGTTAACGGGAAATTATTATATAGAAAAAAAATCGGGGACCCTTTCTTTTGCGGAGCAACCATCCGGGATGGGATTGCATTCATCGGGAACGATAATGGTGTACTTTATGCTATAGAAATTAAATCAGGCAGTATAAAGTGGAAATTTAATTCTCATGCAAGAATTACGATGACACCTGCCCTCAAAGACAATATCATAATTGTTGGAAATTTAAATGGAGATCTATACGCTGTAAATAGTTCTGATGGAAAACAAATTTGGGAAACCAATACTGAAGGATTACTTAATGCAGCTCCTTTGATAACTGAGAATTCTATCATTCTGCCCGATTTAAATGAAAAATTTTATCTAATTGATCCGCATACAGGTAAAATAAATAAAACTTATCATCTTAACGGCAGGGTTAAGCTGACTCCTGTAATTGCCGATAGTACTTTGTTTATAGGTTATGAAAATGGGTATATTCGTGCATATAAATTTTAACTGTAAAATTGTATTACTTTTCTCTTTTATTGTAATCTATTATTCTGAAGTTTTTCCACAGGATTGTAAGGCAAAGCTGATGGTGAAAACTGATGAAGAAAGTTCTATAATAAAATTGAATGATAGACTATTAGGCTGCGGAAATATTGTTACCGGATTAAATATTGGTAAATATATTCTGACAGTTCATGAACCGGCTGATAAATGGAATTCAAAATATTTTGAGGACACTTTAATTGTTTCAAATTGCAATGAAATTAATTTATCCTATAATTTTAATTCGGCGATATACTTGAAAACAAATCCTCAGGATGTTTATGTTTATAGTGAAGATTCATTGATTGGTTATACCCCCTTGTTCATTCCTCTTAAATATAATAGGATCACACTTTCTAAACCCGGCTATCAAAGTAAAATAATTCCTTTAAATCAGCTTAGTAAAAATAATTCGGTAGATTTAAAATATAATGGAGGGAATAACGGGAAAAGTTTTTATGAAAAAGATATATTTAAAATCTTAGTTGGAACAATGGTCCTTCTCGGCGGAACAACTGCTTACTTCAAATTGAAAGCAGATAACCGTTATGATTCATACCAGTCAACTAACGATAAGGTATATCTGGATCAAACTAATAAATTTGATTTGATTAGCGGGATTACTATGACGGCACTTCAAATAAATTTCGGCATTCTTATCTATTATTTCTTAACCGATTGAACTCCCTCTATTATCTTTGACCTTTAACTATTGACTTGTAACTTTTTTCTTTCGACTTGATTCTATTTTCATCTTTCCCTCAATAAATTTATTTTTATTTTATAACAAAAAATAATTACTCATGTTAACCGTACTCGAATCAATAAAGCTGTCAACAGAATACCTTCAAAAGAAGGAAATTGAATCGCCGAGAATAAATGCTGAACTTCTGCTAGCCAATATTCTTAACTGTAAAAGACTTGATCTTTATTTAAAATTCGATCAGCCTCTGAAAGATGAAGAAATTATTACCTATCGGGAATTTATAAAGAGAAGGGGAAAATTCGAACCTCTGCAGTATATAACCGGTTCTGTTGAATTTTACGGATTAGAGATTAAAGTAAATAAATCCGTTTTAATCCCAAGACCTGAAACTGAAATTTTAGTGGAGACTATTATTAATTCGATTGAAAAATATGAGAGTATTGACATACTGGATATAGGTACAGGTAGCGGAAATATTGCTATTTCTATCGCTAAATATTTTCCGAATTCTAAAGTTTCTGCAATCGATAGTAGTATCCAAGCAATTGAAATTGCAAAGGAAAATGCAAAGTTAAATTCTGTGGATAGTAGAATTGATTTTATAAATGACAGTATTATGAATGGTATAAATTATTCCACAAAAAAATACGATATAATAGTCTCTAACCCGCCTTATGTATCCGGAGAAGAATTTCAAAATCTCCGGCCTGAATTAAAAGTATATGAACCAAGAATAGCCTTAACAGATGAAGGTGACGGCTTTTCATTTTTCAAAATAATTGCTTCTAAAACCAAGTCTATTCTAAAAGAAAAAGGGAAGCTGTTTTTTGAAGTTGGTAAGGATCAGTATACACATGTTGAAGAAATTTTGCTTGAAAATAGTTTCAAAAATATTACTGTAAAAAAAGATTATTTAAATATTGAACGCGTTGTTTACGGAGAATTAAATTGAAAGCTGTTATCCAAAGAGTCTCAAAAGGAAGCGTTGAAATTCCTACAGAAAATTATAACAAGAAAATAGGCAAGGGGTATGTAATTCTTTTAGGAATAAAATCCGGGGATGACGAAAATGATGTGAACTTTGTAGCTGATAAATGCTGCAATTTAAGAATTATGGAAGATGAAAACGGGAAAATGAATCTTTCCTTAAAAGAAGTTAACGGGGAAGTCTTAGTCATCTCCCAGTTTACCTTGTACGGGGAAACAGCAAAAGGGAATAGGCCGAGTTTTATTTTAGCTGCCAAACCGGAAGAGGCAATTCCCCTGTATGAAAAGTTTGTGAGTCGTGTCCGGAATAATCTGGGCGAAGAAAAAGTTAAGACCGGTATTTTCGGAGCAATGATGAACGTGGAAATTATCAATGACGGCCCGGTTACGGTAATCGTAGAATCTAATAAATGATCCTTTAATACAGGGTTCAGGTTCAAGAGCAAGTTCAAGTATATTCTTCATGCTTTCTTTTTTATCATCTTGAACTTGTACTTACACTTGAACATATATAACAATTTCACGAAGGTATTACATTGCATCCTATCTTAATGATATTTATCGATGGTGTCGGTATTGGAAAAGAAGATTATGAATTTAATCCTTTTTTCAAGTATGGATTTAGAACTTTCAAAGATATCTTCGGTGAAATTCCAACCTTAAAAAAACAAGTATTGATAAAAGATAAGAGCTTTTTGTTTCCTACCGATGCGCGTTTAGGTGTTGAAGGATTGCCCCAAAGCGGAACAGGGCAAACATCAATATTCTGCGGAGTAAATGGAGCAAAAATTGTCGGGAAACATTTCGGGCCGTATCCCTATTCTACTTTAATCCCGATTATTGCCGAAAAAAATATTTTCAAATATTATTTATCAAAAAATAAAAGAGTTTTTTTTGCAAATGCTTATCCTAAACTTTTCTTTGATTATATTAGAAGTGGAAAATCCAGGCTTAGTGTAACAACTCTAAGCTGTAAATTAAACGGGATGAGACTTAACAAAGTCACGGATGTTAGAAGGGGTAAAGCAATCACCGCAGAAATTACTAATGAAAGGTGGAATAGTAAACTCAAGTATAACCTTCCGGTTATAAGACCTAAAACAGCAGCTAAAAGATTGTTAAAAATAGCGGCACAAAATTCTTTTACTGCATATGAATACTTTTTAACAGATCATATCGGCCATGGAAGGTATGACGGTGATGTAGAAAAAACCTTAAATATACTTGATGAATTTCTCTATTCTGTGATTAAGGGGCTGGATAAAGAAAATACTACGCTGATCGTCTGCTCGGATCACGGAAACTTTGAAGATCTATCGATAAAAACGCATACACTGAATCCAGCTCTTACAATGACGGCGGGGAGATTTGCGGAGACCTTATTTAACAATATAAAAGACATCTCACAAATAAAACAGGCTATAATTAAATATTGTAAATGAAAGATTACCCTGTAATAAAAATTACTTTGTTATTTATTTGCGGTATCCTATTACAACCATTACTTAAGATTAACTTAGTCCTATTTTCTATTGCGGCACTTTTTATAACTGTCCTCTTAATATTTTATCTCACTTCATTTAAGAATAGAAAAATCATTATCTCGTTTTTTCTTTTATTAATAGTAATACTTCTTGGAAGCTTTAGAAGTTCTATTGTAAATAGAAATTCCTTCCTTTCTGAAAATATATATAAGAAAAAAGACTTTTCGGCTTTCGGTACAATTACATGGATAGAATTAATAAGAGAAAATGGAGTTGAATTTCATCTCTATGCCGATTCGGTTAAAGTTAACGGCAAGGTAATAGGAAAAAGAATAAATCTTATCGGGAAAATCAGGGAGGAAGATAAAAGGAAGATTGATTCAATCTACAATCTTATTCATCCGGGAAATTTTATTAGTATATCGGGGACATATTCAAAGGGAAAGGAAATAAGAAATCCCGGCGAATTTGATTATGATAAATATCTAAGAAAAAAAGGTATAAGCGGAATAGTTACTAGTTATGATATAAACGGCTTCAAAATTCTTAATGATGAAACGAAATATTTTCAAAATAATATCTTTCAAATAAGAAAGTCTATTTATAAAAAAATCCTGGCTCTGCAGAGCGGGCAGACCGCAGCTTTATTAAAGAGCCTGCTGCTTGCCGATAGAAGTGATATTGATTATGATACGAAGATTGAGTTTATAAATTCAGGAGTTATACACGTGCTGGCAGTTTCCGGTCTGCATACCGGTTTTATCATATTATTCCTGCTTTTAATTTTCGGAAGGTTTAACCTGTATATACGATCCCTTGCCGCCATTCTTGGTTTATTATTGTTTATGTGCATAACAGGTTTGCCTGTTTCCGTATTCAGAGCCTCGGTTATGGCTATTGTTATCATTGTTGCTTTTATTCTTAACCGGTCTACAAATTTATTTAATTCTTTGGCACTAGCTGCCCTAATAATTTTAATTGTAAATCCGGCTGAAATTTATTCGCCAGGTTTTCAGCTCTCTTTCTCAGCTGTTTTATCAATTGGAGTAATTTTCCCTTTATTTCAAAACGGGATCAATAAATTAAAAATTAAAAGCAATTTCTTAAAATATCTTATCCTGTTGTTTGCAGTTTCTGTGAGTGTGGAAATCGGAACTTTACCCGTAACGGTAGCCTATTTTAGAAAACTCTCACTAATTGCACCTGTCACAAACCTAATTGTTATCCCGCTGATTGGTTTAATTTTACTAGTTGCAATCGGGACATTATTAATCAGTATGGTTTTTCCTTTTATAGCAAGTGTTTATGCTGCTGCAAATGATTTATTTACTTTTATTTTATTTAAAATTATCAGGATAAGCGGGAATCTTGAATATTCATTCGTGTGGATTAGAAATTTTTTTCTATATGATTCGTTAGTTTTTTATGCTCTTTTAATCCTTTATATCTATTGTTTTCCCAGGTTCAAATCTGTTTCCGCAAAATCATCTCTTTTAGTTTTAGCTGTAATGAATTTTTTAGTTTTTTCCTCTTATAACAATAAGGAATTATTCCATTTACATGAATTAAGTTTATTAATGATCGATGTAGGGCAGGGAGATTCATTTTTACTCCAGATGCCTGACGGGAAAACAGCTTTAATTGATGCCGGACCGGTTTCATCTTATTTCGATGCCGGTGAATATACTCTGATTCCTTTATTGGATTATCTCGGCATAAAAAAAATTGATTACGGTTTTATTTCACACCTTGATCTCGATCATTATGGAGGTTTTATTTCTTTGATCCATAAACATAGGATTAAGGAAATATTTAAACCCTCATTTGACAGTACAGATATAAATGATATAAAATTTGAAAAATTCCTGTTAGAAAACAATATCCCTTATTTATATTACCGAAAGGAGATAAAAAAATTAAAAAATTTACGTGTCTATTCACTCTATAATGGCCTAAACAATCATTATCCTAAAAATGAAAGGAGCGGGGTAATAAAAATTGTTTTTGGAAAAAACAGCTTCTTATTTACCGGGGATGCAGAATCTAATAGAGAAAAAATTTTGCTGTCTGTTTATAAGTCTTTTTTAAAGGCTGATATACTCAAGATCGGGCATCATGGAAGTGCTTCGGGAACATCAAACAGTTTTTTAAATACGGTTAGTCCTGGATTCAGCCTGATTAGTGCAGGTATCCAGAATAAATTCGGTCATCCGTCTCAGAAAATTATAGATAGGCTTAGAGCAATAAAATCAAAAATTTATAGGACAGATAAACTAGGAGCGGTTCTGTTCAGATCAACCGGGGATTCCATCTATGCTGTAGACTGGAGAAATAATTAATTATGCTTTTTATGAAATTTAATAAGAAGCATGCACCAGATTATCAAAAATATAGAGAGAGATTTACCTTTATCCTTATCCGCTCTAAAATCCGTAATCCGAAATTCGATATCCAAAATCCGGAGTTATATTATTGGTTCTTTATAAATTAATATTTTTATATTAATGCAATTAAATTTTCACATTCATTTAGAGGCTTAACTATGTACTATATCTTATTCTATAAAACTATACCGGATTATGTAGAAAAGAGAAAACCTTTTAGAGAAGCTCATTTAGCCCATGCTGGAGAATTTCATAAAAGAGGTGAACTAATTTTAGCTGGTGCACTCGCGGAACCGGCAGATGGTGCGGTACTGGTCTTTAAATGCGAAAGCACTTCGACAGCAGAAAATTTTGCCAGGAATGATCCGTATGTAAAAAATGGATTAATTAAAGAATGGCAGGTCAGACCCTGGACTGTAGTTATAGGCGGGTAAAACAAGCTGTACAGAAGTAAAAATTTTAAAATTTTATATTAGATCTCCACATTAAAAGATATTTTTATGCTAATTCTCATCGAACATAATTTTCATAACTTTTCTTTGTGATTTAGTTCCCACAATAGTTAATAGAATATCATTAAAATTCACTATTATTTTTTAATAAAAATCAAAAAAAGGATTAAGGTTAACCCTGCCCCTTATGAATTCTAATATAAAGGAGATATAAAATGTTTGGTATCCGCTTGGAGGATAATGCTTGCTTATGCTTCATAATAAAAAAATTTAGGAATTATTTCATGAACTTTCTCTTTATTATAATATGTTCATTGACTTTTGCTATTTCTGCAAATGCCGAAACAGATAATGCTGTTGAGAATAATAATATATTAAAAGATACTTTGTCAAATGGCTTGAGAGTAGTTATAGTTAGGAATCAGTTGGCACCTGTTGTTACAACAGAAATCAACTATTTAGTCGGGTCAAATGAAACACCGGAAGGTTTTCCCGGTACAGCCCATGCGCTTGAGCATATGATGTTCCGGGGAAGCAAAGAACTATCCGCAGATCAACTCGCTGATATTACTGCTGCAATGGGTGGAGATTTTAACGCCGATACCCGCGAAACTGTAACACAATATTTCTTTACAGTGCCGTCCGAAGACCTGGATTTGGCTTTGCATATTGAATCAATCCGTATGAAAAGTATTTTATCAACAGATTCATTGTGGAAAAATGAAAGAGGAGCTATTGAACAAGAAGTTGCGCGGGATCTTTCAAATCCTCAATATGTTTTTTATAAAAAATTATTGAAAGCAATGTTTAAAGGTACACCTTATGAACATGATGCACTTGGGACAAGACCTTCTTTCGATAAAACAAAAGGCTCAATGCTGAAGAAATTTCATGATACCTGGTATGCTCCCAATAATGCTGTTCTTATTATAGTTGGCGATGTAGAACTGAAGAAAACATTAGCGGAAGTAAAAAAATTGTTTGGTGATATTCCGTATAAAGAGCTTCCTACGAAGCCCGATGTGAAATTGGAAAGTGTAAAAGTAGATACTCTTAACTCAACAACTGATCTTCCTTACGGGTTTGCAATAGTAACTTTTAGAATGCCCGGTACTTATAGTCATGATTATTTTGCATCGCAAATATTATCCGATGTATTAAGCAACCAGCGCGGTGAACTGTATTCCGAACTGGTACCGACTGGCAAAGCTCTTTATGCGGGTTTTCAATTATCAAGCCTGCCTAAATCGGGTTTGGGATTTGCTTTTGCCGTTTTCCCTAAAGGTGCTGATTCCGGATCGTTAATTAATGAAATTCAAACGATTATTTCGAATCAAGTTAAGAAAGGTTTCGCCCCTGATTTGGTTGAAGCAGAAAAGAGGCATGAACTTTCTGATGCTGAATTTCAAAAGAATTCGGTTTCAGGACTGGCTGAAGCCTGGTCCGAGGCTGTCGCAGTAGAAGGCAAAGAATCTCCTGATGAAGATTTAAAAGGACTTGAAAATGTAACTATTGATGAGATAAACAATGTAGCTAAAAAATATCTTGATGAAAATCATGCAATTTATGCGGTACTGACACCTGAATCATCAGGTAAACCAATTTCGAAGAAAGGTTTTGGCGGTCAAGAATCATTTGCACCCAAAAATCCGAAAGCTGTAGAACTACCCGGATGGGCAAATGCTGCTATACAAAGACTATCAGTCCCTTCTTCAGTTGTTAATCCTGTTGTTTCTGTTTTATCTAACGGAATTAAACTTATTGTTCAGGAGGAAACTGTAAGCAACACTGTCTCCTTATATGGTATGATTAAGAATAATTCCGATTTTGAAGCTCCTAAAGGAGAAGAAGGAGTTGCTGATGTACTCGACCAGTTGTTTGAGTTCGGTACTCAAAAACTGGACAGGATAGCATTTCAAAAAGCTTTGGATGATATAGGTGCGGATGAATCGGCAGGTACAAGTTTTTCACTGAAAACACTTGCAAATCATTTCGAAAAAGGAGTTGAACTTTTGGCAGATAATGAGCTTAAACCCGGTCTCCCTGAAAATGCGTTCATGGTTATACAGCAGCGTACTTCCGCAACTGTTGCAGGAGAATTAAAAAGCCCTGATTATCTTTCAGGCAGATCTTTAGCTGAAGGTTTATATCCGGCAGGAGATCCGGTATTGCGGCAAACAACTCCCGGAACAGTTGATTCGCTGTCACTTATTTCGGTTAAAGATTATTATAAACATGTCTATAGACCTGATCTCACTACGATTGTTGTAATTGGAGATATTGAGCCTGACAAAGCTAAAAATATTGTAGAAAAATATTTTGGCAGCTGGGAAGCCCAAGGTTCAAAACCTAATACTGAGCTGCCGTCCGTACCTCAAAATGCTGCCTCTACATCTAATGTTCCTGATAAAAGCAGGGTGCAGGACTGAAGTTACATTAGCCGAAACGCTTAGTCTTACGCGTTCCAATCCCGATTATTATGCACTGGAGCTGGGAAACCATGTGCTTGGCGGCTCCTTTTATGCAACTAGGTTTTATAAAGATCTTAGAGAGAACAGCGGACTTGTTTATTATGTCTCCTCCTCTTTTAATATTGGCAAAACCCGCTCCACATACAAGATAAATTATGGCTGTGATCCGCCGAATGTTTATAAGGCAAGAGCAATAATTGAACATGATCTGACAGCAATGCAGGATTCACTTGTAACACCTCATGAATTGGAACAGGCAAAAGCTATGTTACTAAGGGAAATTCCGTTGAGCGAATCAAGTTTGAGCAGCATAGCAGGAGGATTGTTATCCCGCTCTGTAAATGATCTTCCACTGGATGAGCCAATTGTTGCCGCACATAAATATTTAAATCTTTCTGCTAAAGATGTGCAGACAGCTTATGCTAAATGGCTGCACCCTGCAGATTTTGTTGAAGTGACGCAAGGACCTAATCCAAAGTAATCTATTTTTGTAAATCGCTTAATGGATAGCAAATAATAGAAAAAAGAATGTTGGTAGTATCTTAAATTAATCATTTAGGATACTGCCAATTCCTTTCAGAAACCTATTTGAAAATATCGGTAATTAGATAATCATTTTTAATCCCAAATTCTAACGCGTACTTTTGCTGAAACCCCGATTTAGATAAGCCGTACATCGATTCAATTGTTCTTAAAATATTAATATGTGTTACTCCTTTACCTTCCGGATAATTCCCCGGGATTATATCGGCACCTGCAATTATTGTGGGAATCCTATTTTTTATATCACTATTTGTACTAGCCGGATTTGTTAATCCCCTGAATTGACTCTTATCATCATTTTCGTCAAAAGTTATAATTAATAGACTATTATGGTTTTTTGCCCATTGGTAATAACTGTCTAGATTTTCCTTTAACCAGTTATCTCCGTTTTTTACACTTACTGCCGGAGGTTTAGGATCATGCATATCATCTATTTGATTGGGTATTATAAAAGATACAGTCGGAAGTTTATTATAATCAGAAGGGAATTGTTTAAGCTGGAGATTAACGGAATTTTCTTCAGTATTTCCATTCGGAATATTTCCAAAGCTTATCCAGGGGACATGCTTACGGGCAAAATGGCCGGAATATGCTATGTTATCTCCAATTTCAGGCAGACTTTCAGAATACCCTTTAAATGAATAACCATTTTTAATAAGCTGTTCTGCTATATTGCTTGATTTAAAAGGATAATTATTGTTGTTGTTTGAGCTAGGGATAACATCATTGAATCCTACATCATGATTACTGCCGGAAAATAACCAAAAATAATTTCCTTCACTTGCATGCTCTTCCGCATACATTTTTGTTAAATTAGCTCCTTCTTTTTTCAATACATTTATATATGGTGCATTTTCGTTTCCAATTACCTGGTCATAATTCTTATTCTCCTCCATTACAATTACAATATGATCATATACATGCACTTTATCTTTATGTGAATTATTTCCTGGTATTAGTAAAAATCCGAAATATAAAACGGAAATAAAAATTATTATTAATACATTTTTCATAGCTCTACTGATTTTATTTATAGTACATGGAATACGATATTAAAATAAGTAAAATAGAACATAAGTCTGTTATAGATATATTAAATTTTTGTTAAAATTATTTAATTGAGTTTTGTGTCACTATTTTAATTCTAGAAATTGAAAAGAATATCCAAATGATTTACAAAGAATTAAAAGAAAAAAATCCGTGTAATCTTTTGTTGATTTTAAGAATTTATGGAGATTAATTAATTATTTAATTAGATAATGCAGAAGCAGGAATTGAAGGCAATTAAGATAGAATAAAATGATTATTTCCAGTAAATGCGGCCAGTTAAGAGAACTGTATCCGTTTTATCTTTCACAAGAAAAATAAAACTTTCTTCGAGAATTAATTAAATAAAATTTATTTTTATTAATTCCTTTAGAAAGAAATTTAATTACTTCCGTTTCGGTTAGTTTCCAATTCAACTTCAACTTTACTCATAAAATTTTCGGTAAGCGGATAAAAATAGATAAATAATATGGCCAGTATTGCCCCCAATCCTGCAATAATACTTATCATTAACCTAATTCCTAGAAGAGAATCATTGGTTTGCTCAACATTAGCCTGAAATCCGAAAGCTGCCAATAGCCACCCGTTTAAAGCTCCGCCTATTGTCCAGCCGAATTTTTGCGACATAGAAGAAGAAGAAAAAATTAAGCCCGTTGCTCTTCTGCCTGTTTTCCATTCCGAGTAGTCAGCAATATCTGCATACATTGACCAGATTAAAGGAAGAACAATACCTGCAGATATACCTATAAATATATTTGACAGAAAGATTAATCCGATTTGATTGGGCTGTAAAAAAAACAATACAAAACTCAATAAAGCAGATAAAACAGCAGAGAGAAGAAAAGTCTTTTTCTTTCCTATTTTTGAAGAAATTGGTTTAGCTAAAATAACCCCGATTATATTGGTAGCCAGCCATATTGTCATATATGCAGATGATAGAACTGCATAACTGAAGCTGTATTGTTCACCTAAAAAGCTTACAGTTTGATCTTTCACATAATATTTGAAATAATATAATATTGAACCATCCCTTAAAGAATTGAAAATCAGAACTGAAATACCTGCACCCAGCATAATGAACCAAGGCCCGTTTTTACCGATATCCTTTAAATCTTCTTTAAGAGTATTTTTCGATACTGCCGGCTTTAATCTTTCTTTAGTTCCTGCAAAAGTAAGAACAAAGAAGATAGCAGCTAAAATTGCATAGAATCCTACAGTCCACTGATATCCTTTTGCAGGATTACCGTTTCCTCCAAAATATTCGACTAAAGAATTAGCAGTGGCTGTTACTAAAATACCGCCTGAAAATGCACCTATAAATCTCCAGGAAGCTAGTGAAGTACGTTCTTCAGAATTATTCGTCATAACACCTAACAATGATGAATATGGAACATTTATCATTGTATAAATCATCATCATTAATGTATAGGTAACATATGCATATATTAATTTTCCAGAGTAATCAAAATTAGGAGTAGTAAAAGTTAAAGCTCCGATAATTGCAAAGGGGACTGCTACATATAATAGATATGGTCGGAATTTACCAAATCTTGAATGTGTTCGGTCGGCGATTGCTCCCATTATCGGATCATTAGCTGCATCCCATATCCTGGTAACAAGAAACATGGTCCCAACTGCAGCTGCGGAGATTCCGAAGATATCCGTATAAAAAAACAAAAGAAACATTGAAAAAAGTTTCCAAAACATTGAAGAAGCGAAATCTCCGCAGCCGTAGGATGCTTTTTCCAACAATGTTATGGCAGCAATTTTCTTCGTATTCATAATCTCCCTTATTTAAACATATTATATCTTATTATTTCCTGGAAATTATTAGATAATAATATAGAAAGAAAATTTTTATTTTTTATACTGAAATAGAATTTCAAAGCATCTACAATGCAAGTTTTATTCCAAATTAAATTTTTCTTTTAACAGCTATTCATTAAAATAATTGAAGAAGAATAATAATCATAAAATTTTTTTTGGGTTTAAAAACAAATAGTCTGAATTAAAGAAATATATACCAGGCGAAAAAATAAAGGTTTTTTATCAAAGATTGTTACTTTACATCAAATAGATGGGACCGTATTTTATAAGGATAACATATGAAATGAAGAATTAGTACAACTTTATACCTTTCTCTCTTTTATTAAAATGATATTCATTTATCAAATAGTAAAAAATCCGGAAGCTATCTGCCTTAGCTTCCGGATTTTTATATAATACTGAATATAAAGACTAGAATTAGGAAAAACTTTCCCTGAACTTATTATAATTTAATATTCTTAGCCTGGAACCTTCATGTTCAATCAATCCTTTTTTTTCAAATGAACTTAAAGTTCTTGAAATAGTTTCTCTTGAAGTACCTGCCATATTTGCCAGGTCATGCTGAAACGGGAGTTTTTCAATTTCGACAACTCCGTTTTTGATCATTCCCATATCTTCTGCTAATTGTAGAATTACAGTGGCTACTTTCCCATCGGAATCTTTTAATGATAAAGATTTGATTTTAACATCAGCGGTTCTTAATCTCTGAGTTAATTCTTGTAGTAAAGCAATGCCTACTTCAGGGTGAGAATGAAGAAGTTCAAGAAATTCGCTTCTTTGAACTATTAATAAAATCGAATCTTCCATGGCAACTACATTTGCTGAACGGGAAAGACCGTCAATTACAGACATCTCACCGAAGAAGTCTGAATCTCCTAGGATAGACAAAATTACTTCTTTTCCATCAGTGCTTCGCCTGGAAATTTTAACCTTACCTTCAATTATTATATAAAGAGCAGAACCGGATTCGTTTTCAGATACTATTAATGAATCCTTTGGATATGATTTCTGTGCACCTAAATGGGAAAGTTGATCGAGAGTCTCATCATTTAAATCCGAAAAAATTGGTACAAGCCGCAACAATTCTTTTGTTTCTATTACATCATTCATTTCTCGTAATTCCTTATAAAAGTTATAAAATATTTATTTGTTTTTTATTATTGTTAATTAGGTAGTGATAATACCCCTTTGAATCTTTCTTAATATTTAAGTAATTAAATTTCTGCTGCATAGATAACGTTGAAAACAATGTCTTATCAATACTAATACTGTAAATCATAATTATATGCTGATTATTAAAATATATTATTTTATTAAAGTTCCTATTAGTTATATCGCTCACCGGCACTATTATGATTAAAAGCACATAGGGGGGATTGTAGGTTTGTTAAATCTTTTGATAGAAAAAAAACCCGCAGTCTTCTGCGGGTTAAATATTATAAAATGCCGATGTTTATATTCTTTTGGGACTATATATAATTATTAATAATAGATTCATATAATTCTTGTTTTCCGCTTATTTGAGCAGGTTCTCCATTTTTTTCAGCATGTTTTCTCAAGTCATCCAATGTGAGCCTGCCTTTTTCAAAATCAGCTCCAGCACCGCTGTCGAAAGAAGAGTATCTGTTCTTTCTTAAGGATAAGTAGTTGGAATCGCTAAGAATTTTATCTGCGACTACTAATGCCCTGGCAAAAGTATCCATACCCGCAATGTGAGCAATAAAAATATCTTCAGCATCAGTAGAGCTTCGCCTGGTTTTAGCATCGAAATTAATTCCACCGGTAGTAAAACCGCCCGTCTGAAGAATTACCAGCATTGCTTCGACAGTTTCATAAATATTAATCGGGAATTGATCAGTATCCCAGCCATTTTGATAATCTCCCCGGTTTGCATCGATACTTCCGAGCAAACCAGCATCAGCAGCAATCTGCAGTTCATGCTGAAATGTATGGCCTGCCAGTGTAGCGTGATTCACTTCAATATTCAGTTTAAAATCATCTGCCAGGCCGTTTTGATTTAGAAAACCGATTACGGTTTCGGTATCATAATCATATTGATGTTTGGTAGGTTCCATCGGTTTTGGTTCAATTAAAAAAGTACCTTTAAATCCTTTACTTCTTCCATAATCCCTGGCCATTTTTAAAAATGTTGCAAGATGGTTTTTCTCTCTTTTCATATCGGTATTAAGGAGAGAAAAATAACCTTCACGTCCTCCCCAGAAAACATAATTTTCACCGTCTAGTTTAACTGTTGCATCAAGAGTTCGTTTAACCTGAGTTCCGGCGTAAGCAATAACATTGAAATCGGGATTTGTTGCAGCGCCGTTCATATATCTTTTATTAGTAAAAAGGTTTGAAGTTCCCCATAGAAGCTTTACACCGGATTCTTCCTGTTTTTTCATTGCATAGTCTACAATAGCATTAACGTGTTTATCCGATTCAGAAATTGAAGAACCTTCATCAACTATATCGAAATCATGGAAACAATAGAATGGTGTTCCAAGTTTTGTTATAAACTCAAAAGCCGCATCCATTTTAGCTTTAGCCTTTTCTATAGGATCATTAGGTTTGTTCCATGGAAAATCCTTTGTGCCAGGTCCAAATGGATCATTCCCGGTATTGCAGAATGAATGCCAGTAGGCAGTGGCAAATCTAAAATGATCTGTCATTTTTTTACCCGCTACTTTCTTCTCGGGATCATACCATTTAAATGAAAGCGGGTTTTTCGATTCTTTCCCTTCGTATTTTATTTGGTTAATTCCAGGAAAATATTCTTCATTACCTTTGGTTAATTTAAGATTCATTTTTTTCCCTTATTTTATTAATTTTCTCTTTAATTCAATATTCCATCTGTCGTATGCCGCTCTATATTCAGATTCATTTTTAATATCGGGTTCGACAGTCGATAAACATTCCAAATCTTTGAAAGCCTCATCAAAAGAATTATAAAATCCTGCACCATAGGCAGCGGCTCTAGCGGCTCCTAAAGCACCGTCAGTATTATATAGCTGAATATCAGCTCCGCTCAAAGTAGCTAGTGTATTTCTGAATGTTTTGCTTAAAAACATATTTGCCATCCCGGCACGAATAACTGTTGGATTCACAGCTAAATCATTTAGAATATTAAAACCATAATAAAAAGAAAAAGCAACTCCTTCAAGAACCGAACGTATTATGTGATTTTGAAGGTGAATATTAAAATTTATTCCTTCAAAAGAAGCACCTAATTCATTGTTATAAAGCATTCTTTCGGCACCGTTTCCGAAAGGAATGAAAACCAATCTGTCCGAACCAATACAGGTTTGTTCGGCTAATTTATTTATTTCTTCATAGCTAAGTAATTTGCCTGCCTGATGCAAAGCAGGTTTATATAAAATTTTTCTGATCCAATTGTAAGAGATTCCCGTCCCATTTATACATAATAAGATTCCAAGTCTTTTTGAATCTTTTGAATGATTCACATGGATAAATGTATTAACTCTTCCTTCGGGATCATATTTAATTTCTTCGCTCACACCATATATAACTCCGGATGTACCTGCAGTTGACGCAATTTCGCTCGGCCTTAAAACATTTAGTGAAAATGCATTATTGGGTTGATCACCGGCTCTATACGTTATAGGTGTGCCTGACTTTAAGCCAAGCTCTTCGGAAGCTTCTTTTGAAAGTAAACATTGTTCTCCGAAAACCGGTACTATTTTAGGAAGCAAAGATTCAGGAATTCCATAATTTTGCATAAGAAATTTTGCCGGTTCATCATCTTCAAAGTTCCAGAGAATCCCTTCTGAAAGCCCTGTTGCAGTAGTAGTAATTTCACCCGATAATTTCATTGCAATATAATCACCGGGCAGCATGAATTTATAAACTTTATCAAATGTATCCGGTTCATTCTCAATTACCCATCTAAGCTTGGAAGCTGTAAAATTTCCCGGAGAATTTAAAAGATTTGTAAACATCTTATCCTTACCAATTTCTTCAAAAGCTTTATTTCCTATTCGGACTGCTCTGCTATCACACCAGATAATTGATGGCCTTAGTACGTTTTGTCCTTTATCAACTAAAACAAGTCCATGCATCTGGTAAGAAATCCCGATGGCTTTAATATCGCCGGGATTGGTTTTTGTTTTTATTAATATCTCTTTTGTTGCCGATACCACAGCTTGCCACCATTTATTAGGCTCCTGTTCTGCCCAGCCGGAATAAGGAGAAACAATTTCCATTTCATCTTTTGGGAAGGTGCTGTGTCCTTTTTCTTTCCCCGAATCGACATCATATAAAGCAGCTTTAATTGAAGAGCTGCCAATATCATATCCAAGAGTAACCAAGCGTTGTCCTGATAATTAAAAAATAATTAGTGTAAAGATAACACTTATTTCGCTATATTTGCAACAAAAAAAACTTTGCAAATTTGAAATAGTTTGTAATTTATGTAATTTAATAAAGTTTCATAAAATTGTAAAAACTTAATAGTATTCAGGGAAAATTTTGTCCCATCAATTAGAAAGAGTAATAAATAACATTTCAATTGACTGCGTTATATTCGGCTTTGAAAGCGGTGTATTGAAAGTGCTTCTTGTAAAAAGGGCTATTGAGCCGTCTAAAAGCGAATGGGCTCTTCCAGGAGGTTTTATTTTAAAAAATGAAGAATTGAATCATGCTGCGGAAAGAATATTAAATGAAACTTCAGGTGTTAAAAATATTTTTATGGAACAAATTTCAGTATTTGGTGATGTAAACCGGTATCCCGGGGGCAGAGTTTTTACAGTTGGGTATTATGCTTTGGTTAGTCCTGATAAATATACACTCAGCCCGGGTATTGATACCAGTGAAGTAACATGGTTTCAGCTTTCAAAAATTAACAGGCTGCCTTTTGACCATAATAAAATAATAAAGGATGCCCTGAAAAGACTTAGAGAGAAGGTAAGGTATCATCCGATTGGTTTTGAACTGCTTCCTAAGAAATTTACACTTCCTAAATTACAATCCCTTTATGAGTCGATTCTGGATGTAAAGCTTGATAAAAGAAACTTTAGAAAAAAATTATTAAAGATGAATCTGCTTATAAAATTAGATGAGAAGGAGAAAGATAACCTTCGCCGTGCCGCTTATTTATATAAATTTGATAAAAAGAGTTATAATAAGCTGGTAAACGATGGCTTTAGTTTCCAATTGTAAATGCCCAAATAAAATACTTAATCCATATCTAATTTTAGATTAGAAGTCTACCAGCTTCCAATACACTAAAATATCATAGAGTTGTCCTTATTCTACAAGGACTGCTGTCCCATAACATAATACTTCTGTTACACCGCTCATTACATCATTTGCATCATACCTGATGCCAATTACTGCATTCGCTCCCATATCTTCTGCATGTTTTAGCATCATTTCAAAAGCTTCTCCACGGGTTTTTTCACATAGCTCCGTGAACAAAGTAATATTTCCTCCGATAATTGTTTGTAAAGTTCCGCCTAAAGTCCCGAAAATCGAACGTGAACGGACCGTAATTCCGCGGACCAAGCCAAAATTTTTTGTTATTTTATATCCATCTAAAGAAAATGCTGTAGTAGTTAAATCTCTTTTCATATCTATCCTGCAATTAATTGTTAAATAAAAAATGAATTTATATTATCAAAATACATATGTTTAAATATTTTTTCGATAGACTTTTAATAATAAACTGAACAAAATAATATCTAAGTAGTTTTTTACCGGGTAAGATTCTAAAGTCTCTATGATATTTTTGTTGCTTTATTTTAGTTTTGAAATAAAATAAAATCTTTTCTATTCTTCTTTAAGAGTTTAAATTAAAATTTATCAGGTTAAAATTATTTATGAAAAAGAAAGAATGCCCGGCATGTGCAATGAATATTGATGCAGGCAAAAACATATGTCCTATTTGCGGCTATGAATTCCCGAAGGATCAGCCGTTTTTTAAAATTTTAATTGTTTTGCTGGTAATCGTTTTTGTGATTTATATTGCGTTCAGCTTTTAAATCTTCGAATCTAAATTACACCGTAGCTTTTTTACAGAAAAGGCGTCTGTTTACTTAGAGCTAAATACACAGATATATCGGGTGTTCCCAAAATGGGTTTGTAAGAAATGTCAAAATAAATTAATGAAGCGATGAAAGCCCCTGTAGAAATTGTTTTACCGGACCATTTTTCAATTGAGTGAGTAAGAAAATAGCTGTTATAATGATACTTGAGATAATTGTAATTTTTTAAATCTCTCTTTCTAATTTTAGTCTGATGCTTTTCAATCCATTCACAGCAGATTTTGAATTCATCAAAACTTTTTTCCAGAGAATCCCTGTTTTTCTTAAATTCATCATTGAATGAACTTTCGAACCCTATATAACTAAGGAATGGTTCTCGCTGCAATATTTCGTTAAAAATTTCTTCGGACATAATAATAGTACTAGAATATTTGTTGAACTAATTTATTTCTTTTCTTAATTGCAATATCCTTTTCTAACATCATAAGTTTTAAAGCATCCAAGCTTAGCAGCAATAGTAAAATCTGTTCTTCCTTTTTCCTTATCTCCGTTATTAAATTTTATTAAACCTCTATTGTGGTATGCTTCTGCAAGTCTTGGATTCAATCTTATTGCTTCATCATAATCTTCAAGAGCCCCTTTAAAATCCTCTGTAATAAATTTAACATTTCCTCTTTTATAAAATGCTTCGGCGAAATTCGGGTTCAATTCAATAGACCTATTAAAATAAGTTATTGCAATATCATAATTTGTAAGGAGTTTTTCAAGATTTCCCCTATTAAAAAATTCTATTGATTTTTTTACTGTTTCGTTTTCAGTATTCATTTTTTATACCTCCACTTGAGTATTTTTCTTATTCTAAGCAAGACAAGGTATGGAGGGTTGTGAATTTTCATTGTAATATTAAAATTTCAATTAGTTGCTTGCTCTTTTTTGAAATAGAAATTGTTTATAAATTCAAAAGACTGAATTTTGTAATTAGTATAAACAAAGGGTATGCCATATCTGAAATTCATTCATAATTGAAGTTTTCATTAAAAGAAAAGTGTGGATATTGTTTCAAATGGAAGCAAAATAAATCAAATGTATCATAAGTAATTCGACATATTATTTAATAATATTTGAATTACGGATTCACTCTCTCTATATTTGCACTTATATTTTATTCCACTAATATTAAGTAATCAAGATGAACAAAAATGTAATATTACAAACGAATTTCCCTAATTTAAACCTTGTTAAAAGAGGAAAAGTAAGGGATATATATGATGTAGGAGAATATTTTTTAATTGTCTCGACGGACAGGCTTTCGGCTTTCGACGTAATAATGTCTCAGGGAATTCCAAATAAGGGTAAGGTCTTAACTAAAATATCCGAGTTTTGGTTTGATTTCACAAAGGATATTGTAGTTAATCATTTAATCAGTACCGCTGTTAAAGATTTTCCGAAGGAATGCCAGGAATATGCAGAGGATCTTAATGGTCGCTCTATGCTTGTTAAAAAAGCCGAAGTTATTCCAATCGAATGTATTGTAAGAGGTTATATTACCGGCTCAGGCTGGAACGATTATAAAAAGTCAGGGAAAATTTCGGGAATTACTTTATCTGAAAGTCTAAAAGAATCGGAAAAATTTCCCGAATCTATTTTTACACCATCCACAAAAGCCGAGGTTGGAATACATGATGAGAATATTTCGTTAAAAGAGGCTGAAAATATAGCTGATAAAGAAACCCTTCAAAAGGTTAAAAAGTTCACGCTTGATGTTTATGCCAAAGCTGCAGATTATGCTTTAACAAAAGGGATTATTATTGCAGATACTAAAATGGAATTCGGCCGGTTTAATGATCAAATTATCTTAGTTGATGAATTGCTTACCCCCGACTCATCACGTTTTTGGCCTAAAGACAAATATGAGGTTGGGAAAACTCAGCAAAGTTATGATAAACAGTTTGTTCGTGATTATCTTTTATCTATTAACTTTAACAAACAGCCGCCGCCCCCAGTTTTACCCGATGATGTGATTAGTAAAACTAGCGAAAAATATTTGGATGTCCTTTATAAGTTAACAGGAGAAAAAATATCTTAAATGCTTCCCGTTCAGATAAAGATAGCTGAAAAAAAGAATCTTAAGATAAAATGGGATGATGGTTCGGACTCTTTAATTGAAATTAAAAAGTTGCGCAAATTATGCCCATGTGCTACTTGTGTTACTGAGCGCGAAAAACAGGGAAAATTTTATATCCCGATTGTCTCCGGTGATCAAGCTTATATAAAAAATATAGAGCAGGTGGGCAATTATGCAATTGGAATAACATGGAAAGACGGCCATAGTACCGGTATTTATGAATACAGCTTTCTTAGAAAATTATCCGGAGAATAAATTCTTTTTAAAGAAAAATAATGGTATTACCGAATCAATTAACAATATTACGAATAATATTAACCCCGTTCTTTCTTATACTGTTTCTTTCAGGAAATCCGCTGCTAAAACAAATTTCTCTTGGTATTTTTATTATTGCTGCGTTAACCGATTGGTATGATGGCTGGCTCGCACGGAAATTCAATTACATTACATCATGGGGAAGATTTTGGGACCCGCTGGCTGATAAAATTTTAACATCGGCGGCTTTTCTTGGATTCGCCTTCCTGAATATTTTACAGTTATGGATGGTAATAATTATTCTGGTTAGAGATTTGGTTATTACTACTTTACGTGCTTACGCAGACTATAAAAAATCCCCCTTCCCGACCAGCAATTATGCAAAATGGAAAACATTTATCCAGATGTCCTTTTTATATTATCTCTTAATAGTCTATGTAAGTCAAAATACAATTGAGCTGTATAAAGGGAATGAAAATTTTTTTTCAATATTGCTTAACGAACACTTCATTTATTTTACCATGTTATTTATTACAGTTATAACATTTCATTCCGGTGTAACTTACATTTATAAAAACAGGTTCTTGATTACAAAATTATTTGCGCATGAAACTTAACTTTATCGAAAAACTGCTTGGTTCAGGTTTTTATACAGGTTTTATTCCGTACATTTCCGGAACTTTCGGAAGTTTTGCTGCGTTAATCATTTATTATATTCCCGGGTTTGAAAACCCTTTAATATTGATTCCTGCTATAATTGTTTTTACTTTTTACGGAGTATATGTCGGGAACAAATTTGAGAAAATTTACGGTAAGGATCCTTCTGAATGTACGATTGATGAAGTTGTAGGGATGTGGATTAGTCTATTGTTTTTACCCAAAATATTGTTA
Source organism: uncultured Ignavibacteria bacterium (assembly GCA_963739895.1). Lineage (GTDB taxonomy): Bacteria > Bacteroidota > Ignavibacteria > Ignavibacteriales > Ignavibacteriaceae > CAVQBP01. The sequence continues at coordinate 41,216 of CAVUCR010000049.1, forward strand.
ATATCAGTTTTAACTTTTGTGCTTTGGAGAATACTAGATATTATTAAACCGTTTCCTGCCCGAAATTTTGAAAAGTTGAACGGGGGCATTGGGATCCTGCTTGACGATATAACATCGGGCATATATACTCTTATAATTGTTCATGTAATTTTGATTATCTTTAAATAGTAAAAATTTATTTGTTATTGAAATGAATGCTCATATAATTACAATAGGCGACGAAATATTAACCGGCCAGACATTAAATACAAATGCCGGGTTTATCGGTGAAAAGTTAGCCGATATCCAGGTAATTATTAAAAAAGCTGCTATCGTTGGAGATGATGAAGAAGAAATCTTAAATGAATTTCAAACTGCCTGGAAGAATAATGATCTAATTATTGCAACCGGGGGATTAGGCCCTACTCATGACGATATTACAAGGCAATGTGTTGTAAAATTTTTTAATACTGAATTGGAAAAAAATGAAGACGTTTTAGATGATATAAGAGCTCTTTTCCAGAAATCAGGCCGAGAAGTTACAAGAATTAATGAAAATCAGGCATTGATTCCTAAAGCTGCAAATGTTATAAGGAATTCGCTCGGAACCGCACCGGGTATGTGGATTGAAAAAAACAATAAAATATTTATAGCTCTTCCTGGTGTCCCTTTTGAAATGATGTCAATGATGAAAAATTATGTTATCCCTCATCTTGAAGAAAAGCTTCAAAAGAATACTATAATAAAAAGATCTATCCTGCAAACAACCGGAATATTTGAATCGGCGCTTTATGAAAAATTGGGAGACGTTAATGAACTGTTAAGCGGTTCAAAATTAGCTTTTCTCCCGACTCCTCAGGGCGTTAGGTTAAGAATTACGATTGAAGAACCGACGGAAGAATCGGCAAAAAATAAATTGAGTGAGATCGAGCAGAAAATTAAAAGTAAAGTCGGTAGGTTCATATTTGCAGCTAATGATATCGTTCTTGAAGAAGTTGTAGGAAGACTGTTGAAGGAACGCGGATTGAAAATTGCATTAGCAGAATCGTGCACAGGTGGATATGTTTCCCATCTGTTGACTAATATTTCGGGGAGCAGCAATTACTTCGAGCGTGGAATTGTTTCATACAGCAATGCTGCTAAGGTTGAAATCCTAAAAGTAAATGAAGACACAATTGCCGAAAGCGGCGCTGTAAGTTTGGAAGTTGCCAGGCAGATGGCGGATGGTGTCAAAGCTACAAGCGGTGCTGATATAGGTTTGTCGGTAACCGGAATATTAGGACCAACTGGCGCTACTCCAGGCAAGCCTATTGGATTAGTCTATATCGGTTTTTGCGATGAAACTGTATGTACAGCTAGGAAATTTTATTTTGGAGAAGATAGAGTAGTTAATAAACAAAGGGCAGCTCAGGCTGCTCTGGAGATTGTTAGACGCTCACTTTTGGGTATTCCGTACGATGACTAGGCTTTTTATTGCTCTTAAAATTCCTTATGAAATAAAAAAGAAAATATTTGAACTTAGAAATGAATTACTGCCTGATTGGGGAAAATATAAATGGGAAAAGGAAGATAAAATACATCTTACTTTGAAATTTATCGGGGAAGTAGATGAAAAAAAAGTTAGGCAGATTTCTCAATCTTTAAATTTTATTGAAAATTATTTTAAATTTGATTGTACGATTTCCCGTTTTGGTTTTTTTTTCAATAGGGGAGCAGCTAAAATTCTCTGGGTAGGGCTTTCTACAGACAACACACTTTATAATGTTGTAGATGAAATAAATGATCTTCTTGAAAAGGTATCTATTCCAAGGGATGAGAGGAAGTTTAAATCTCATATAACTTTGCTGCGAATAAAAGATAAAGATTCGCACGGATTCCCGGTAAAAAATTTTGAGGAATTTGAAATGCCGAAAATTAAATTTGCAGCTGAGGAAGCAGCATTAATTAAAAGTGAACTTACACCGGAAACATCTAAATATACTGAAATAAAAAAATATAAATTAAAATGATATGGAGGAATAATGGCTTCTGATAAAAATACGCAGTCACCCGATAGGGAACAAAAAATGAAAATTATCGAAGATGCGATATTAACAATTGAGAAAACTTATGGTAAAGGTTCAATAATGAAGCTGGGGGATGGAGTTATCAATCAAATTGAATCTATACCGACTGGAGCTCTATCTCTTGATTATGCACTTGGAATCGGCGGAATACCGCGTGGAAGGGTTACCGAAGTATACGGTCCGGAATCAAGCGGTAAAACTACGCTATGTCTTCACGTTATAGCTGAAGCACAAAAAACAGGAGGACTGGCTGCTTTTATTGATGCTGAACACGCCCTTGATGTCCAGTATGCAAAAAGACTTGGTGTTGATACTGCAAATCTCCTTCTTTCCCAGCCTGATTTCGGTGAACAAGCACTTGAAATTACAGATACTCTTGTTAGAAGTAATGCACTTGATATTATCGTAATAGATTCCGTTGCTGCTCTCGTTCCTCGTTCCGAAATTGAAGGGGAAATGGGAGATGCTACAATGGCTGTTCAGGCTAGATTAATGTCCCAGGCTCTAAGAAAATTAACTGGTGCTATTTCAAAATCAAAAACAGCAGTAATTTTCATTAATCAATTAAGAAGTAAAATCGGGGTTATGTTTGGAAACCCGGAAACTACAACCGGTGGTAATGCCCTAAAATTCTATGCATCACTCCGGCTTGATATCAGGAGAATTGCTGCTATAAAAGACGGAACTGATGTTATTGGGAATAGAACAAAAGTAAAAATAGTAAAAAGTAAAGTTGCTCCACCTTTTAAAAGAGTTGAATTTGATATTTTATATAATGAAGGTATTAGCAAAACAGGAGATCTTTTGGACTTTGCTGTGAACCTGGGAATAATTAAAAAAAGCGGTGCATGGTTTACTTTTAATGAAGAAAGATATCAAGGACGTGAACAATTCCGTCAGAAACTTGTTGAATTACCTGATCTCTATTCCAAATTGGAAAATGAAGTGAAAACGAAATTAGGAATTAATAAAGAAAATAAAGATAAAGAAAACCTGGAAGAGAAATCCGGTAAAGAGAAAAAAGGTTCAAAATAATCTAATGATCCCGGACTAAGAAATGAAATTAGTAGAAGAAAATACATGTTGTTAAATAATATTATTCATGCTGTTTTTCTTTAATCTAAAAAGTTTTTGAGCCACTAATTATCACAAATTCCGCTACTAAATATTTTCGTGAAAATTAGTGCTAATTAGTGGCTATGTACGGTTAGGAGTAGGGGTGACTTATTAGGACAAATGTATCATCAAATAAATGAAAATAACCAGGATAACTAAAAAAGATTCAAAAAATGTCTCAATATATTTAGAGAATGACAAGATAATTTTGGTCAATTACGAAATACTTCTGAAAAGCGGCTTAAGAAAAAATGATGATATTACTGAATATCAGATTGAATCTTTAATAAAAGAAAATCAAAGGTTTGCCGTAAAACAGAGAGCTTTTCGTTATCTCGGCAGAAGACTCATCTCTGAAAATGAACTCCGGGTAAAATTAAAACAAAAAAAATATGATGAAAATATTATTGAAGAGATTATTAACGACCTGAAAGAAAAAAAATACCTGGATGACACTGGAATTTGCAAATGTTTTTTCTTATGAAAACGTTAAAAATAAATTCTGGGGAAAAAATAAAATCAAAGCCGAACTTATTAAAAAGGGGATTGACAATGAAATTATTTCCCGGGTATTATCTGAAAAATTCCCGGAAGGCAACGACCTGCAAAATGCAGTTGTTTTGGCTGAAAAAAAATATAAATTACTTTCACATAGAAACCTGGAACAAAAGAAAATAAATGAAAAATTATTCTCATTTCTATTTTCAAAAGGTTACGATTATGAAGTAATAAAAGAGGCTGTAGAAAAATTAATTAAAGATAATAATGATTTATAAACACAACAAGAAATGCACTGGTGAGGATTGCTCACTTAATCTTACTTTCAAGCGACAATATCATATTTGCAACTTCCGGGATTGAGATTGTTTCAGCCGCTTCATTTAAAAGAATACCACTTCCTTTTCCTTAAGTTTTTTTCAGGGTAATCATCAAGAACTTTTATTACTTCCATAGAAAATATCTTAACATATTGGTTGCCTGTTGATTGTTTTATAGAATAAGAACCAAGTTCTATGGTTTCATTTGAACCTGTTACCCCGGCTTCTTCATAAGCTTCTTTTTTTGCAGATTCAAATGGTGTTAAATTGAATTCTACATATCCTTTGGGAACAATCCATTTCTTTTTCTTTATTGATGTGATTAGCAATACTTCGTACCGGTTCTCTTTTTTCCTATAAGGTACAACACCGGACTGATTAAAGTTAAATTCAATTTCCATATTTGCAATTCCGCATTTTTTTTATAATCATTTTCTTTTATATTAAAGAGTTTCCGGAATTATCTGTATTACTTTTCCCGAATTAGTATACTAAAATATTTTTTATTAGTTAAAATCAAAAATAATCACGTCTATCACTAATGTAATTTTAAAATTATACATAAAATAAACAGGTAACCAGATGAAATTACTAGAACGTGAGAAATATATAAAAGAATTAGAAAATAAGTTCAATAGCTTATCAAATAATGGTTATGTTGTAATAATTTCCGGCGAAGCCGGGATAGGGAAGACATCGCTGGTTGAAAAATTTGCCGAAAATATTAAAGACAAAGCAAACGTATTATGGGGAGCTTGCGATGCATTATTTACTCCGCGTCCTTTAGGTCCACTTTACGATATAGCCACACAATTAAATAATGGTTTGTTAAATCTTTTAAATAACCAGGCAGAACGAACAACAATTTTTACAAGGTTTCTTCAAAATCTTCAAGAAAGCAAATTACCTAATATTTTAATAATAGAAGATGTTCATTGGGCAGATGAATCAACTCTCGATCTGATAAAATTTTTAGGGCGAAGAGCTAACCGCATAAATTCTCTTTTCATAATTACATATCGTGATGATGAAATCAGTTCGGATCATCCTTTAAGATTTGTTCTTGGAGACATTACATCAAAAAAATTAAATAGGTTCAAACTTACCGGTTTAACTGAAAAGACAGTAAATGAACTGGCAAATTTACACGGAATAAAAAATCTTTTTCAAATAACGGGAGGTAATCCTTTTTTGATTACCGAACTATTAAACAGTAAAGATGAGGGAGTTCCATCTACAATTAAGGATTCAATATTAACTCGGATTTCCCGCTTATCCAATGAAGCAAGAGAATATGTTGAACTTGTTTCTATAATACCAACACGCGCTGAAAGATGGCTGATTAATGAAGTTATTTCTGTAAATCCTGAAATTCCTGATGAATGTTTTAACTCAGGAATTCTCCGTTTTGATAATGAAATGATATCTTTCAATCATGAGCTAAGCAGGATGGCTGTAGAAGAATCATTAAGCGAATCTAAAAGACAAATGCTGAATGAAAAAGTACTGCAAATATTTCTTAAACAAGAAAAGTTAGATAATTTTTTAGCAAGAATAATTCATCATGCTGAACAAGCTCACAATAAAAAGGTAATAATAAAATATGCTCCACAGGCGGCAAGACAGGCTTCAAAATTGGGTGCCCACTTGTTAGCTGCTAGTCATTATCAAAATGTATTAAGATTTGCAGACGAGCTTTCTGTAGAAAACCAAATTGATGTTTATGAATGCAAATCATATGAATGCTACCTTAATGGAAAAGTCAAAGAGGGTATTGAAGACGGACAGATTGTACTCAAGCTTCTGGAGAGACTTCCGGATCCGGTTCGCGAAGGAGAAAATTACAGGCGGATTTCAAGAATGTTATGGTATGATTGCAACGATAGAAAGGCAGAAGAATATGTTAATAAAGCCATTGAAATTTTAGAAAAATTGCCCCCTGGAAAAGAACTTGCAATGGCATATAGTAATAAATCGCAGACGTATATGTTAAGGGAGGAAACCGAACAAGCGATAAATTGGGGAGAAAAGGCTGTTAAACTCGCAAGGAAAATAAAAGACAAAGATATTGAAGTTCATGCTCTTAATAATATCGGAACTGCCAAAATGTTTGTAGATGATTTTTCCGGAGATGAACACCTTAGGAAGAGTCTTCAGATATCGTTACAAAATGATTTCGTTGAACATACTATGAGAGCCTATATAAACTTAGGCTGTATATTACTTCAAAAGAGAGATCTCAAAAGGGCAAATAAATATTTTACGGAGGGAACTGAATATTGCAGTGATAAAGATTTGTATACCTTAATATTATGTATGGCGGCTCACCATGCGAATGTTAAATTATATCGTGGTGAATGGGAGGAAGCCGCTGAAATTGCAAACTCGGTTTTTCAAAATGAAAATGTACCGGAAGGAAATAAGATAATCCCACTTTTTATAATTGGTATAATTAGAGCAAGACGAAACGACCCCGGTGCAATGAATTTACTTGATGATTCCAACCGTCTAGCAGCTAGTTTAAGAGAGGTGGATAAAATCGTAACCATAAAAGCTGCCACTGCCGAAGCATTTTGGCTTCAAAATAAATTATGCGATATTATCGATCAGATTGAGTTACTTTATTCAAATATTCAGTACACAAAGAATCCATGGTATATTGGATCCCTTGCATACTGGTTATGGAAAGCTGATAGATTAAAAACGATTCCTAAAATAATTGCAAAACCATATTTATTTCAAATTAAAGGCGATTGGAAATCGGCTGCAAAATTGTGGGAAGAATTACAGTGTCCTTATGAGCAGGCTTTAGCGTTAAGCGAAGGAAATGAAGTGGCTATGAAAAGAGCAATTGAAATTTTGGATGATTTGGGTGCATCGGCAACTTCACAGCTTATTAAACAAAAAATGAGGGAATGAGGAGTTAAAAGCATTCCAAAAGGACCTAGAAGAACAACAAGAAAGAATCCTGCCGGTTTAACAACCAGACAAATTGAAGTGTTGAATCTTCTTGGAAAAGGTTTAAGCAATATTGAAATTAGTAATCAGCTTTACATTTCGCCTAAAACAGTTGATCATCATGTATCGGCAATTTTATCAAAATTAAATATTCATTCCAGGTTCGATGCGGCATTATTTATCAACTCGGATAAAATCACTATTAATTAATTAAAAAATCAAAATGGAATTATTGGAACGGGACAGCTATTTACAGGAATTAGAAAATTCTTTCAATAATTTAACTAAAGCTAGCGGCTCAGTAATAAGATTTCCGGTGAAGCAGGTATAGGTAAAACTTCATTAGTAGAAGCCTTTATAGATAAGCTTAAAGATAAAGCAAGAATTTTGTGGGGTGAATGCGATGCCTTGTTCACTCCGCGTCCTTTAGGTCCTCTTTATGATATAGCGGCTAAATTAAATAACGGTATATTAAATCTATTGGATAAGAAAGCTGAGCGTGCTACAATTTTTACCAAGTTCCTACAAGATCTTCAGAAAAGTGAATTACCGAATATTTTAATTATGGAGGATGTACATTGGGCAGATGAATCGACACTTGATCTAATAAAATTTTTGGGACGAAGAATAGAATGTGTTCAATTCACTTTTCATAATTACTTTCCGTGACGATGAAATTGCAGTCAGGCCATCCTTTAAGATTAGTACTTGGCGATATACCCTTCAAAAATTTAATTAGATTTAAGATTACTTCCATTAACTGAAAAAACCGTTAATAATCTTGCAACTGAATACGATGTGAAAAATCTTTATCAAATAACAGGAGGTAATCCTTTTCTGATTATCGGAATTACTATCAAATAAAGATGAAGGTATTCCCGCAACAATCAAAGACTCTATCCTGACCAGAATATGTCACGACTTTCAAAACAGGCGCAGGATTTAGTTGAATTAGTATTCCATTATTCCGACACGTGTAGAAAACTGGTTTAATTGAAATTATAATCGATTATAAAACGAAATATTAGAAGAATGGTTCATGCAGGTATATTGAAACTGGATAGCGAAGCAATTTATTTCAAACATGAATTAAGCAGGAAGGCAGTTGAAGAATCATTAAGTGAATCGAAAAGGCAGCTGCTAAATGAAAAAGTTTTAACTGTACTTCTTAGCCAGGAAAATACTGAAGATTATTTAGCAAGAATAATTCATCATGCATCGGTAATTAATGATAAAGAAATTATAATAAAATATTCTCCGCTGCAGCTAAACAGGCTTCGGTTTAATGCGCATATGCTAGCTGCGAATCATTACCAAAACGCCTTAATTTTGTTGATGATCTTCAATTTAGATAAAACAGTTGGAACTTTATGAAGGAAGAGCATATGAATGTTATTTAACCGGCCAAATTGAAGAGTGTATTAAAGCTTGCAATGCAATTATAGAAATATTTAAAAGATATAATGATCCGCAGCGTGAGGGAGAAAATTATAGAAGGTTATCAAGAGCATTATGGTATGCCGGGTATGATTTAAAAGCCGAAGAGTGCCTGTTCAAAGCTATTGATATACTTGAAAAAATATCGCCCAATAAGCAGCTTGCAATGACATACAGTAATTTATCGCAACTTTACCAGTCTAGAGATGAATTGAAACTTACCATTGAATGGGGAAAAAAGGCTTATGAATTAGCAAAAAGTTTAAATGATCCCGAAGTTGAGGCGCATTCTCTTAATAATATCGGTACAGGCAGCATGCTTGCCGGTGATGATTCCGGTGAATCTTTTCTGAAAGAAAGTCTTGATTTGTCTCTTAAGATTAATTTTCACGAAAATGCGGCACGTGTATATGACAATTTTGGAATTAGCCTACGTGTGGAGAAGAAACTTATCCGAGGCGGACAAATATTTTAGTTTGGGATTAGAATATTCTATTGAAAAAGATATTGATACTTTTGGTTTGTGTATGGCCGGTTATAATACAAAAACTAAATTGCATATGGGTAGTTGGGATGAAGCAGTTGAGACTGCAAGTACAGTTTTGAAAAGAAAGAATGTTCCTTTAATAAATCAAATTGTTCCTTTATACGTAATCGGAGTAATCCGGTTAAGACGCGATGATCCCGGTGCGATGAGTATTCTGAATGAGTTAAATTCACTTGGAGAAAATATTGAGGAAATTGTTGAAATGATAGTATCTATTAAGTCAGCAAGAGCAGAAGCATTCTGGATGGAAAATAAACCGGAAAATATTATTGAGGAAGTAGCACCGGTTTATCAAAAAATAAAAAGAAGATATAATCAGTGGGCTATTGGTGAGCTTGCATACTGGTTATGGAAAGCAAATTATCTTTTTGAAATTCCTGAGAGAATAGCAAAACCATATCTTTTACAGATTAAAGGAGAATGGAAAGCTGCCGCCGAATTATGGAAAGAATTGCAATGTCCTTTTGAGCAGGCTTTAGCTTTAGCCGAAGGAAATGAAGAAGGTATAAAAGAAGCAATAGAAATATTTAATCGTTTAGGAGCATCAGCTACTTCTCAGCTTATTAAGATGAAAATGAGAGAAATGGGAATAAAAAGTATTCCCAAGGGTCCAAGAAGAACTACAAGAAAGAACCCTGCAGGATTAACTTTAAGGCAACTGGAAGTATTAAAGCTACTTAGTAAGGGTTTAAGCAACAATGAAATAAGCAATAAACTTTACATCTCTCCTAAAACCGTGGATCATCATGTATCGGCAATTTTGTCTAAATTAAATATTCATTCCAGGTTTGAAGCCGCTGATTTTGTTCACTCAAATACAGGATTAGTAAAAAATAGGGAATGCCCATCTATAAAATAGGGAATCCTCCCGATTCCATCCTTATTAATAAAACATAATTTTACCTCTGTAATTAAAAAGTAACTCACGTTAAGCTAAACCTTCGGGGTCACTTCTTTAGACCTTGAAGGAGAGTGAAACCTTGAAGGTTACTTTAAAAACCTTCAAGGTTGCAAAAAAACGTAACGTGAGTGCTAATTAAATTAAAGGAGGTAAACATGCCGCGTTATCTGATTGAAAGGAGCTTTCCGGAAGGATTAAAAATTCCTATGAATAAAGAGGGAGAGAATATTTGTCTGTCAGTTGTTAATAATAATACAGATGACAATGTTACGTGGGTTCATTCCTATGTAAGTGAAGATAAAAGCAAAACATTCTGCATTTATGATGCGCCGACTCCTGAAGCCATCAGGAAGGTTGCAAATAAAAACAAGCTCCCCGTAGATAAAATCACTGAAGTCAAAGTTCTCGATCCTTATTTCTATTTATAAATAAATTCAAATCATCATAGGAGGTTGTAATGAAATATATATTTTCATTCTTACTGTTGTTTGCTGTTTCGTTTCTGTTTGTTGCATCGGGTTTTTCGCAGGAAAAATCTTCAGATAAAAATCAGGTCGAAAAGAATAAGGTGGTTATGCACCGTTATGTAGTTGAAAGAATATTCCCAAACGGTCTTAACATACCAATAAATAATGTGGGGAAAGATATTTGTACCGGTGTAGTTTCGACTAATGCAGAGGATCAGGTTACATGGGTGCAGTCCTATGTATCCGAAGATAAGAAAAAAACTTTCTGTATATATGATGCACCTTCTGCTAATGCAATCCGTAAAGCTGCAAAGCAGAACAAACTGCCTGTTGATACGATAACCGAAGTATCTGTACTAGATCCTTATTTCTATAAATAAAAGATGGTTTAAGGTTTACATTTCCTTAATAATTATTTCAAAGGAGTTTATTATCATGTTGACAAATCAAACGGATTCAGAGATAAAAAATCTTTTAACAAGAAGAAGCAAAGAAATTGAATTGTGTCAAAAGAATAAAGCTTATCAATTGAAAGAAATGAAATCAAAAGGGGAAAAACAGATTGAAGGAATAAAGAAGATTATGAATAAGGATTTGCTGGATTTATTAAATAAATTAGAAAAAGTTCATGTTGAACAATCAGCAAAATCAAAAGATATGGTCGCAAAAACCAGATCAGTTATTGAAAAACAATCAAATAGAGAATTTTATCCTAACAATCTTTTGGGGCCGCATTATACTCCAAATTATACAAAAATTAATAATATGGACGGAAGTATATATCGGGATACAAGTGAGCCTGCCATTTTAAAACCTCCTGCTATTTCAGCAGTTGGATCAGGATCCGGTTTATTTGGTAAAGGGATAGAAACATTTTCTTTTTCTATCGACTGGTATTATACATTGTTATTTAAAGAAACATCAATATTGGATTTCCATTTATATATCCCATTTCATGGATATTACATCATTTATGCAATGGACGGTTTAATGGATTCTAAAGAAGCGTCTGCAAAAATTGATTTGTGCATTTCATATTTCCCTTTAGATGTAGGTCTTAGTGCCATAAATGAGTGTAAAAACATTTTTTCTTTGGACTCACAGAATATTGATGTAAATGGACGGATAGATAGCTTGAAGCAAGCGTCTTTTGTTGATGCAGTGAGTCCCATGTATCCATATATAGTATTTATTTCAGCAACATTTACTGTTTATGCACGCGGTGGAGGTTCCCATTCAGAATTAAATTTTTCATCAGGAAACGACAATTATATAGGCATACCCTTATTGTATGTAAGACCAGATAATTGGTCTGTTTCTCAAGGATAGTTTTAACCTGTAATAAACATCTAAAAATTCAAGAATAAGAACTTTCTTTTAATCGATTAGCGCATTAGTATAAAATGCTAATTCTTGTTAAATATTTTTATAGATAAACGAAAGGAAAAGCTATGAAAAAGTTATCATTTGTTCTTATCAGTAAGGAGTTCGCTATGCAAATGGGAGAGAAAAAACCCGGCTTTGCCGGAGGTAATACAATGGTAATGTTTTCATCAATGTGGCATCGCAAAGGAATATTGTTCCTTATGCCGGCATTGCTGGTTGTAGGGTTATTAATGAACGGATGTGAAAAAACCTCATCTGTTACAGAACCTGATTTAAGTAATGTTTCCATTGCAAAAGGTAATGGTAACAGAGGTCAGATTGTTTTTTCAAGTAACCGTGATGGGAATTATGAAATTTACGTGATGAATCCGGATGGAACTGGTCTTACAAATCTGACCAACAATTCAGCAACCGATGGGGACCCGGCCTGGTCACCTGATGGAAGGCAAATCGCATTTTCTAGTAACCGTGATGGAAATTATGAAATTTATGTAATGAATGCCGATGGGACTGGTCTTACAAGGCTGACATATAATTCAGCAGATGATATACAACCTACTTGGTCACCCCACAGCAGACAAATTGCTTTTGAAAGCTATCGTGATGGAAATGCTGAAATTTATGTAATGGATGCCGATGGAACCGGTCTTACAAATGTGACTAACAATCAGGCAGACGATGCAAACCCAGCCTGGTCACCTGATGGAAGGCAAATCGCTTTTTCAAGCACCCGTGACGGAGATTTTGAAATTTATATAATGAATCCGGATGGAACGGCGCTTACTAGACTGACCTATAATCCGGCATGGGATGTACATCCCCAAATGGTCGCCTCACAGCGATAAAATTGCTTTTACAAGTTATCGCGACGGAAATCCTGAAATTTATGTAATGAGTGCGGATGGCACAGATCTTACTAATCTAACTAACAATCCTGCAAATGAGCAAGATGCATCCTGGTCACCTGACGGAAGGCAAATTGCTTTTGTCGAGCGATCGCGACGGAAGTCTTAATCAATTTTTGTAATGAATCAGGACGGAAC
>CAVUCR010000050.1:0-27480 GCA_963739895.1 uncultured Ignavibacteria bacterium
GGGGTAAAATCTGATTTTGGTTTAGTGAAAAAGAAAAATGAAAGTTCTTTTTTACAAAAAATACTCATTGGATCAGCTACATCTATTTTTGCTGCCCCTAATTATTTTAGATCGATTCATAATATAGTTATTGCTTATGATGCGAGTATATCTGCTTCAAGGGCGCTTCAAAGATTTGTGCATATCGCTAATTTTTCAGATTTGAATATAATGATTGTTACTTCTTCCAAAGATTCTGCATGGGCTGAAGATAATATTAAAAGAGCAAAAGAATATCTTCTTTCCTACGGAGCTTTAAATATTATTACTGATTATACTCAGATCGATATTATGAAGGTTTTGCAGTCATCTTATATTGATTCTTCTGATTTAATTGTTCTGGGTGCACATTCACAAAGCCTAAAGGATATTTTTATCGGCAGTATAACAAAAAAACTTATTTCAGAAGCTAATAAACCTTTACTTATAGGAATTTAGTTCTTTGTAAAATACAATCCCATCTTTGAAATATAATAACTTGTAATTTCCCGCAAATAAAAATCATATCGCCTTCAACCTTACAATTTATAAAGATTATTGAAGAAATTTTTCCGGCACACTATATGAGTAGTTGCTCATATTGTCAATAAATTAGAATGATTGGAATTTACTATGCAAAAGTCACAAGAGGAATTAAAAGCAGCCATTTTAACAGCATTAGCTCATCCTAACAGGATAAGAATTCTTGAATTTTTAAAGAATGGGGTAAAATGCAATTGTGAAATTGCGCCTGCTTTGAACCTTGAGCAATCGAATCTCTCACGACATATGAAAATTCTGGTGCAAGAGGGAATTGTAGTATCATGGAAAGATGGACTAAGAGTAAATTATAAAATAGCAGATGAAAGAATATTTAATATTCTAAATACTACGGAAAGTATGGCTCGTAAAGCAGTAAAAGAAAAAATGAATGTTCTGGAAGATATATAATACCCTCACACTTATATCGTTGTTGACGAAACGGAAATGAGTTGAAAAGATTTGAAAAAGAAAAAATATTGAGATTTATTTTAAGAATAATATTAGGGAAAAATTAAATGACAATAAAAATATTAGGAACAGGGTGTAAAAAATGCCTCAATCTTGAAAGAAAAGTAAGAGAGTTAGCTCAACAAAATAATGTGGACGCCGTAATTGAAAAGATAACTGATATAAAGGAAATTATGAATTATGGAATAATGATGACACCTGGATTGGTTATAAATGAGCAAGTTAAAAGTTATGGAATTATTCCGAAAGATGATCTATTGATAAAATGGTTAAAAGAAAATTGACAGATGGTTAAGCTATTAAATTGCACAATTGCCGAATAATAATCTGATAACAAAACATTAATAAATTAAAAGAGAGATTAAATGAAAAAACAAATTATATTATCAATAATATTTATAATATTCTTTTTTGCTATTAATATTTCTGCTCAAAAAAAAGTAATAAAACCCAAAGTAACTTTTGTGGAGCTTGGATCTGTAAACTGTATCCCATGTAAAATGATGCAGCCGGTAATGAAAAACATTGAGAAGAAATACGGAAATAAAATCAAAGTAATATTTTATGATGTATGGACACAAGAGCAGAGACCATTTGCAGACAAGTATGGCATCAGGTTAATTCCTACACAAGTATTCCTTGATGAAAATGGAAAAGAGTTTTTCCGGCACGAAGGATTTTATCCCGAAGAGGAGATACACAAGCTTCTCAAAACAAGGGGATTAAAGCCAAAAGATAATAAGAGTTAAAATGTTTGAGGGAATTTTCAATTCACTTTATGAAGCAATGACCGGAGCAGTTTTGATTGCAGTGCTTGCATCATTTGGGTGGGGTGTGTTATCGATATTACTCTCTCCCTGCCATTTATCAAGCATACCTCTTATAGTCGGATTTATAAGCTCGCAAGGAAAAATATCAATTAGAAGGACATTCAACATTTCTCTTATCTTTTCAGTTGGTATTTTGATAACAATAGCACTCATCGGAATAATTACAGCATCACTGGGAAGACTAATGGGAGATATTGGCGGTATTGGAAATTATCTTGTTGCCGGTATTTTCTTTTTAGTTGGTCTTTATCTTCTTGATATTATAAATTTTGATTGGAATACAGCCGGATTAAAACAAACTAAAACAAAAGGATTATTGGCTGCTTTAATTTTAGGACTGTTATTTGGATTGGCATTAGGGCCATGCACATTTGCTTATATGGCACCTGTGCTTGGAATAGTTTTTCAAACAGCACAAACGAATTATTTACTTGCTGTAATTTATCTTTTTGCATTTGGGATTGGGCATTGCTCAGTTATTGTCGGTGCGGGAACATTAACCGGGAAGGTTCAGAAATATTTAAACTGGACCGAAGGATCTAAAACAATTTTATGGATAAAAAGAGTCTGTGGCGGTTTAGTAGTACTCGGAGGAGTTTACCTCATCTACCAAAGTTAAATTTATAATATAATTTATTTACTCAAGTTGACCGCCAATTAGGTAAACCGTTAAAACGGTTATAAATATTGATACTTTCACATTAACCTCGGAATTAATTCCGAGGTTAATATGAGCCCAAAAAAAGATTATTAACTGTTTTAACAGTTTTTTCATCTTTAGCGGTCAACTTGAGTTATTTATAAAAAATCGATTTAAGTAAATTTCTATAATCTGGGGAATTCACCAATGGAATAGGTGCTAATTTTTTTAATCCTGCTTTGGAAAAAATTCTTATCAAACATTCTCAAAATAGAATGGAACTTTGCATTCTATAAAACCAGAAATTGTGTTAGCAAGATTACCGCTAAAATCGAAAGAAGTTATATTAACGTAATAACCTTCAAGAGTTCTATCGTGAATAAGAATTCTATTTGTTGAAGTTCCATTGAGAGAACAAAATTGTTTACTAGCCGGGGGGACATAACTTACTTCTGCAAATACTTTAAGGCCGAATAAACCGGTATCTACAAAGTCCAGTTCAAACCAGGAGCTATCAACAATTAAATTTGATGTTACTGAATTAAGAATAAATGGATTTGTATCTTGCTGCGAAAAGTTAAAGAAATGATGAAGATAAAAGCTGGAAATATCAATTGCAGCTAAGAAACTATTCTCGAATGATACCCATCTTAAATCGGAATAGAATTGAATAAATGGAAGTGAACCAGACCAGTGAACTTCATATAAACCAGGATTACCTGTATCATAATCCGAAGGCTGCCGGAAATAAAATAGTTAATCATTATCTGAATGTTTTAAGGTGACTTTTCCAACACAATGAATTGACTGATTCTTTCGAAGATTAAGCTTTCCGTCTACCCATAATTTTACTATAGGAATAGTAAAATATTGTAAGTAAATTAGTTTAGTAAAAATGAAACTAAAATTTATTCTGAAGGTAAAGTAAACAACTAAAGAAAAAAATAAAAAAGCTGATCTATTCCATTGATAAGTAAACCTTTTTAACGGACTTTCCCCTTTTTATATTTCTTCAATTTTAAAATCAAATGAAATTAATTCCCGTCTACTTTTTTAGAAATAATTCAATTAAGTATTCCGGAAAAAACAAAAACAAATAAAAGGAAAAATGTATGAACATTTACGTAGGAAATCTTTCAACGGAAGTTACCGAAGAAGATTTAAATAATTTATTTTCCGAATACGGAAATATTACCAGTGTAAAAATCATAAAGGATATGTACTCTGGTACATCCAAAGGCTTCGGCTTTATAGAATTATCTGGACAGGCAGAAGCACAGGCAGCCATTAACAAGCTAAACTCTAAAGAGCTAAAAGGTAAGAGCATAGTTGTAAATGAAGCCCGACCCAAAAGTAGTAATGGCTCAGCCGGCGGCAGGGGGCAGAGGAATTTTAAAAGTTCCAATAACAGCCGCTCTGACAGATGGTAATGACAAATTCAAGCCCTGATTATATAACCGGGGCTTTTTCTTTTTATTCAAATCAGCATGCTAGATACTAACATGCATAAGTTTCATATTCCGGTGATGGGACTTGCTTTCACTATTGATACACCTCTAAAAGTTGCACACTTCGGAATCAATTCAGTTATTTCTATAGTAGATGATGACCTTATTGAAAAAATGAGGATGGTTCATTCTAAAAAGAATAATATCCCATTTGTTCCTATTTCAATTAAGGAACCTGATTATAGGGCTAAACGAATTACAGGCTACCTCAATCTTGTAAATGAACTTGTGTATAAAAACTTTATCAGTTTAAAGGATAAAATCCTGAATAAAGATCCGGAACTTAATAAATTTTATTTAATACTGCCGGATAATTCTGAATTAAAACAACCTCTAAAAGATTTCATTAATGGCTTTTTAAGCAGGGATAAAGTTAAAGAGTTGCTGGAAATGTTTATGCAGCCTGGAAAGATTGATGTAAACATAATGACAAAAGTAGATAAAGTTAACTTCGATAAATCAGGCATGCTGCCAACTGAATTTAATGACGCGCATGCAGCTTTGCGGGGGTTTGCACAAAGTAAACTTGATTCATCGGTAGTATTATCGGCAGGTATGAATCCAAAGCTGTACAGCTATTTCGAATGCTTCCCTGATTTTTTTCCTGATGTAAATGGTAATTTGAAGAAAAAAATAATTCTAAAAGTTAGTGATTTCCGTTCGGCTCTTATACAGGGAAAATTTCTCGCTAAAAAAGGCTTGTGGGTTTCAGAATATAGGATTGAATCAGGTCTTAATTGCGGCGGGCATGCTTTTGCTACTGACGGCATTTTAATGGGACCAATACTGGAAGAATTTAAATCTAAACGCGGTTATTTAATTAATACAATCCATGAAATCTTTACCAACGCATTAAGAAAAAAGGATCTTCTCTTCGATGAAGAACCTCCGGAGCTTAGAATTACAGCGCAGGGTGGAGTTGGTACATCTGAAGAAAATACCTTTTTATTAGATTATTACCTGGTGGATTCGGTAGGCTGGGGAACTCCTTTTCTTCTCGTGCCTGAAGCTACAAATGTTGATGAAAATACTCTAGCACTTCTTACTAATGCAAAAGAAGATGATCTGTATTTAAGCAGTACATCTCCTTTAGGCGTTCCTTTTAATAGCTTGCGGGGAAATACAAAAGATCTTGAAAAAAAAGAGAATATCGCATTGGGGCGCCCCGGAAGTTCATGCCCGAAAAAATTATTAATTTCGGATACAGAGTTTAGTGAAATACCTATATGTACAGCTTCATCAAAATACCAATCACAAAAAATCGAACAAGTGAATGCTTCTTTAATTAGTACAGCGGAAAAGGAAAAAGAGTATAATAATATAGTTGACAAAACCTGTCTATGTATGGGTCTTGCTTTTCCGGTTTTACAAATAAATAATGCAGCTTTAAAAGCTGATGGTTTTGGAACAGCGGTTTGCCCTGGCCCGAACTTAGCCTACTTTTCATCAGCCGTTAGTTTAATGGAGATGGTAAATCATATTTATGGCAGGATTAATATTATAAACAGGAATGACCGGCCTAATATGTTTATGAAAGAACTTAAGCTTTACGTCAATTATCTTGAAGAAAAAATTGCGGTTATTAAATCTGCCTCCCTCCAAAAATCAAATTAAGTATTTCAACACTTTCATTACTAATCTTTTAGAAGGTATTGAATATTATAAACAGTTATTCTCCTTTACTATAGGGAGAATATTTGATATTAAAAAGAAAGCGGATTATGAAATAACCACACTTGAAGAGAAGCTTCATTATTTAATAACTGATATGGCAAATAAAAATTTAATAAATAAAATAAGTAGTTCTGCATACATGAATTCTGCTATATGACACCCTTGAAATTATTCTTGCTCACAATTTTAAGCTATATGAATAACTTCCGCATTCGAAATATGGATTTATTTATCTGCTGATCGAATTCATAAATTTGATGTTATAATAAAGTTTTTGTTCAGGTCTAGGCCTTCAAAAAATTAAGCACTAATTGAAAAAAATTGAATCGAAAAAGACAGAGCTTCTATTATCTAATATTACAAATGAAAACTCATTACCGGATATAACTTCTTTCATATCATGTCTAGAAACCTTTCGGCACTATATATTGTACAAACAGATAATTAATATTATAATTTACCATATTATTAGTTATTTTAGAATGGTTTTTATCAGAAAGTATAAATAATATGAATTGTCCTGTTTGCAGCAATCCTCTTATAATTCTTGAACTAAACCATGTTGAAATTGATCATTGTACAAATTGTCATGGTATTTGGCTGGACGGGGGTGAACTGGAAATTTTATTGGAAAATTCTTCACATAAAGATGAGCTTTTAGCTTCATTTATTGTTGATGAAAATAATATCGAAAAAAAATTAAAATGCCCAATCTGCAGGAAGAAAATGGAAAAAGTCCTTTGCGGAAAAGATGAGAATATTATAATAGATAAGTGTAAATATCATCATGGTTTGTGGTTTGATAAAGGAGAGCTTGAACAGCTGTTAGAATCAGGTGGATTGGACAAGGGAGATAAAATTTTAAATTTAGTAAAAGAAATGTTTGGTCATAAACTCAAAATAAATCAACCGGGAGAATAATATGACAGTATTAATAATCTTCTTAGTAATAATTGTTGCAGGTGTATTGATGTTCGTATCAATGTACAATTCACTTATAAAATTAAGGAACCAGGTTAAAAATGCCTGGTCACAAATTGATGTACAGTTGAAAAGAAGGCATGACTTGATCCCGAACCTGATCGAAACCGTTAAAGGATATATGACACATGAGCGGGAAACTTTACAAAATATAACAAATGCGCGCAGCCAGGCAATGAATGCAACAGGTGTAAAAGAACGTGCTCAGGCGGAAGGTGAACTTAGCGGTGCAATGAGTAAATTTTTCCTGGTTGTTGAAAATTATCCCGATCTTAAAGCTAATCAAAATTTTCTGGCACTTCAGGAAGAATTAACTTCGACTGAGAATAAAATTTCTTTCTCTCGGCAAAGTTATAATGACCAGGTCCTTTTTTATAATAATAAAATTCAAACAATCCCGACTAATGTTATAGCAGGGATGTTCAATTTTAAAGAAGAAACTTTTTTTGAAGTTGAAGACAAGTCTGAGAGGGATGTTCCTAAAGTCAGTTTCTCATAAAAAAATTATTCGTTCTTTAAATATTAGTTTGTAAACTATGTGGGAATTAATTCAATCAAATAAAAGAAAGACTATGCTCCTGCTCTTTGGGATGG
This sequence comes from uncultured Ignavibacteria bacterium, assembly GCA_963739895.1. Taxonomy (GTDB): domain Bacteria; phylum Bacteroidota; class Ignavibacteria; order Ignavibacteriales; family Ignavibacteriaceae; genus CAVQBP01. The sequence continues at coordinate 7,257 of CAVUCR010000050.1, forward strand.
GAGTTGCACTGGTTCTTCTGGGATATCTAATCGGGAGTTATTTTTACCCGGGCGGGGGAGGTGTTTTCGGAATAGTGTTTGCACTTCTCATCTGGTTCATTTTATCGATGATTAGTTATACTTCAGGCAGCTCTATTTTATTGTCTGTTAGTAATGCACGGGAAGTAACCCCGGATGTTCATCAGCAACTGTTTAATATCGTTGAAGAGATGCAAATAGCATCTAGCCTCCCTAAAATGCCAAAAGTATATATTATTAACGATGCTGCCCCTAATGCATTTGCTACCGGTATAAAACCTGAGAACAGTTCGATTACTGTAACTGCCGGACTTCTTTCTAAATTAAACCGTGATGAGCTTCAAGGGGTTATTGCTCATGAAATGTCGCATATAGCAAATAGGGATATCCTGGTTATGACATTTGCAGGTATCATGCTCGGGAGTATTGTTCTAATTTCTGAAATTTTCTTGAAAGGATTATGGTTCTCAGGCGGCTCTTCAGCTAGGTATCGATCAAAATCTTCATCAGACAGCGGACAAGGACAAGTTATAATTATGGTAGTCGCAATAGTCTTTGCTATTCTCGCTCCGATTGCCGCACAGTTGCTTTACTTTGCAATTTCAAGACGAAGAGAATACCTCGCAGATGCAAATGGTGCAAGACTTACCCGTTATCCGGAAGGATTGGCTTCAGCCCTGGAAAAGATCTCATCGACAGACCTGGATTTGAAATCGGCAAATAAAGTAACAGCACCAATGTTCATTATTAATCCATTAAAGAAAAAGGGGATGAAGCTATCTGATTTAACCAGTACACACCCGCCTACATCCGAAAGGATCAAGATATTGCGAAGTATGAATGGGGGAGTTAACTATATAAACTATCAAAATGCTTTTAATCTCGTTAAAGGAAAAAGCACAGATTTAATACCTGATGCAGCTTTGGCGGATCAATCAAAGATTGATATTAGGAAACCTTCTTCTGATGCGGAAACTCCTAATAATGTTAAAGAAAAAAGAACACTTGGTGATTTAATGATGACTATTAATAATTACGCGTTTATTGTTTGTGCCTGCGGATTAAAAATGAAAGTCCCGCCGGATTATAAAGAAAAATCTGTTGTCTGTCCAAAATGCGGACGGGTAAATGAGATCCCGCTCAATGATATTTCTAATATATCAAAAGTTGTTCAAGGTATTAAAATTTAGAATAAAAAAATTTCTACCGAATTCAGTACGGATTTAATATTAAAAAAAATAGTCTAAAGACTTTCTTTTGATATTTTATCACTAAATCCTGTTCACATATAAAACTCGATTAAAATTATTTTTTTAGTTTTTATATAAAAATCTTTTTAGATTTAAATTATAATTTAAAGGGATAATAATTTCAGGGAAGATTTTATCATGCCGCGATATAATTCAAGACTAAAACACATATATATTTTTATTTTAATAATATTATTGGCGCTTTTATTTCAAGCAGGAACATTTAATCCTTTGAAACGCAAAACGAATTTAAATAATGCAGCAATAGACTCACTAAGTACGGAAACTCAGGAATGCATTGATTGTCATATCAGTGTTACACCGGGAATCGTGAAAGATTGGGAAACAAGCAGGCATTCCCGGGTTATATTAAAGGATGCTCTTTTAAAACCTGTACTTCAAAAAAGGGTATCTGGCCAAAGTGTCCCCGGGAAATTTCATGATCATGTGGTTGGTTGTTATGAATGCCATTCGCAGAATACTGAAAAGCATAAAGATAGTTTTGAACATTTTGGATATACCATTAATGTAATCGTAACACCGGCTGATTGTTCAACATGTCATCCGGCAGAGGTCTCGCAGTATAAAAATAGCAAGAAAGCAAATGCACATAATAATTTAATGAGCAATCCTGTTTATCACCTGCTGGTAAATACGATCAATAGTTCCCAAAACATCAGCAATGATAAAATTATATCGGAAAATCCCGGAGATATTACTTTAAATGAATCCTGTCTTGGATGTCATGGCAGTATTATAGAAGTAGTTGGTTCGGATACAATACAAAGCTCCGTCGGGGATGTTGTGGTTCCGAAACTTTCAAATTGGCCCAACCAGGGTGTCGGCCGTATAAACCCGGATTCTTCAAAAGGCAGTTGTACCGCGTGCCATACCCGTCATGCATTTTCTATTCAGATCGCTAGAGAACCTTATACTTGTTCCCAATGTCACCTTGAACCGGATGTACCAGCGTGGGAAATTTACCGTGAAAGCAAACATGGAAATATTTTCTTCTCAAAAAAGAGTGAATGGAATTTTAACGAAGTACCTTGGATTGTTGGGAAAGATTTTCAAGCTCCTACATGTGCTTCTTGTCATAATTCATTGCTGGTTGCTCCTGACAATACTGTTCTAGCTGAGAGAACCCATGATTTTGGAGCCAGGCTTTGGGTAAGAATATTCGGATTAATTTATTCTCATCCTCAACCAAAATCTGGTAATACTAATATCATTTTGAATAAAGATAATTTACCTTTACCAACAACTTTTAACGGTGAAATTGCTGAAAAATACCTTATCGATTCCGAAGAAATGGTAAAACGAAAAGATCTTATGGAATCTATATGCAAATCATGTCATAGCACCAGCTGGACTAAAAATCATTTTGATCATTTGGATTCTGTTATTGTACAAACTGATGGAATGACTAAAACAGCAACGCAGCTTCTTGTTAATTCATGGGAAAAGGGGCTTGAAGATAAAACCAATCCGTTTGATGAAGAAATTGAAAAGATGTGGATTGAACAGTGGTTATTTTATGCAAATACCATGAGATATTCGGCTGCAATGACAGGAGCACCGGATTACCAGGCTTTTAAGCATGGCTGGTGGGATATGTCAAAGAATATAGAGCAAATGAAAAATGCAATCGAAATCAAAACATTGCTTAAAGATAATAAGAAATGATAAATTGAATGTTTAGATATCATGTCTTGTATCTATAAATAATATTTTATGTCCTGGTATTTTAACAAAATCTAAATAACTATTTAAGCAATAACATTTTTTTTGTTTCAGTATAATTACCGGCTTTTAGCTGATAGAAATACACACTACTTGGTAAGTTTGCTGCATTCCATGTAACTTCATAAATACCCGGAGGTTTTTCTTCGTTAATAATTGCTGCTACTTCTTTTCCAATTGAATCGTAAACTTTAAGTGAGACAAATACGGTATTCGGGATCCGAAATACTATATTCGTTGTTGGATTAAATGGATTCGGATAATTCTGGCTCAGTGCAAAATTAATGGGGGACTTACGGGAATCGATAACATCTGTAAAATTAACTCCGACATTTAACTCCCCTAAATAACTAATATCTCCATTATAATTGAGTTGTTTTAATCTATACCTGTAACTTTTATATAAAGGATTGACACTGTTATCAATGAAAGCATACCATTGAGTTTTGTAACTATTACCGGCACCTTCTACGAATCCTATATCTTCCCATGTTTCATTATTTTGAGGAGCTCTTTCAATTTCAAATCCGAAGTTATCCAGTTCCAATGTTGTTTCCCATGCAAGTATTACGCTGTCTTTGCTGGTTACGGAATAAAATTTTTCAAGTCTTACTAAAGTGATATTATCAAGCAAAACTTTTAAAGTATCATAAAAAAGGTTTGCCATTTTAGTAAAGCCGCTTTGATTTGGATGAAAAGAATCGAACATATCACCGTCGCTGTATGGTTTAGTAGTATCAATTCTATAAATAAAACCTGCATCATTTTCCATATCAACAATTTTTATTTTATCTCTTTTTTTTATCCTTTCCTCATATAGCTTTTGAATGTTGTTATTATAAGAAGTGCATATAGAACTATTAGGTACTTCATTTATAATTTTTGCAAGTATCACCCAAATTTGAGTATTGGTTGAATCTTCATAATCATCTATATAATTCAACAAATCTTCTAAATGGTTTGTTGAAGTATCCGCATCATTTGTACCGATATGAAGCAGGATTATATCGGGAGAGTAATAATTGAAATACGGTCCGTCTGTTATCATATTTCCATCACGATCATATCCTGTTTTAATTAAATTCAAAATTTGCGCGGTTGTGTATCCTCCAAATCCTGCATTATTAGGATCAAATTTTGGTATAGCACCATAGCCGGATGAATCACTTCCTATAAAATCAATCATATATCCTGATGACTGCAGCAGCAACCATAAAGACTGTCTATAAGCTGTAAGTAAGGAATCAGGCCGCGGATTGGCCGTAAAACTATCCCGTGTAATAGAATCGCCTAACGGAAGGATTCTAACCTGTTGTGCATTTATGGCAAAATGAAGCAGTATTGTTAAGATTAAGCCCTTTTTTATCATTTGATGAGTTCTTAAATATTTTTCCCTGAAAACATTAGCCGTCTTTAATAAATAAATTAACAATACAAATTTACTACCAAGATATTTCTATCTTATAAACAAGTCTTTTTGATAATAAATTAAGTCATTCTTTTATATGAATATATATATAAGATTTCTATCTTTATAGTTGGTACAAATTTTACTCTTTATAGCTCGATTAAACTATTAAAATTAGATATATTTAAAAATAAATATTTATTTCTCTAAAATTCTTTATATTTAAATAATTTATATGTAAAATTATTAGAATTTGTAGAGATTTGGTACAGCTTTTTTAAATATTTCTTGCTGTATTACTTAAAATGAAAAACTCAATAATTCTAATATTATTAACCTTATTTACAGCTTTATTCATCAATAAATGCGCAGATGAGATAGTTGTTGAAGGGCCGCATAACCAGGGGAAATTGGTTATCGTTTCCGAACCTGCCGGAGCCCAGATATTTTTAATGGGGACAAACACCAACCGGGTAACTCCTGATAGTATCTTAGGATTAGAGAGCGGCGATTATCAAATTACTTTAAAAAAAGAAAGCTGCTTTGATACAACTTTTAAAGTAAAAGTCTATGATAGATTAACAACTTCTATTGCTGCAAGGTTAGTAAAGAAAAAAGAATATGGTAATTTATTCCTGGAATCGGTTCCCGATGAAGCACAAATTTATTTAGCAGGAGTAAATACTAACAGAACTACTCCTGATATTATATCGGGATTGGAGACGGGAGTATATCAGGTAAGTTTAAAAAAGATAATTTTATCGATTCTACATTTAGTGTTACAATTATTAAAGACACAACTATATCATTTTCCGTTCAATTAAGAAATAAAGAGCCGGGGAAAGGTAATTTATTTATTGAATCGATTCCGAATGGGGCCAAAATATTTTTATCAGGGGAAGATACAAAAAAAATTACTCCCGACAGTTTATTTAATTTGATTGAAGGAAACTATGAAGTTTCTTTATCAAAGGAGAATTATTTAGATACTGCATTTATCGTAAATATAAAAGATGCCGAAACTACTTCCAGAATCGTCACACTTATTAGTACCAAAACCACAGGAAGCTTATTTTTGCAATCAGTGCCGAATGGTGCACAAATTTTCATTTCTGGAGAAAATACAAATAAGACTACTCCTGAAGGCATTGTAAACCTGGAACAGGGTGATTATGAATGCACATTAAAACTGCAAGGATATTTAGATACTACATTTAACGTATCTATAGTTAAAAACCAGCGTATCGATAAGACAGTAATTCTAAAAAAGTTTTCAGAATCCGGAAGTATATTTTTAGAATCGTTACCTGCCGGTGCACAGATATTCTTGTCGGGAATCAATACAAATAAAGTTACACCGTCAGCCATTGAAAACCTTGACGAAGGTCCACATCAATTTACACTAAAACTTAATGGATATAACGATACAACATTCAATGCGGCAATAATCAAGAATCAGCAGGTTAGTAAAAATATTACCCTAGTTAAAAAAATAAGCACAGGGAGTTTACTTTTACAGTCAACTCCCAGCGGAGCACAAATATTTTTATCAGGGATAAACACAAATATGTTTACACCTTCAACTGTTGAAGACCTTGAAGAAGGTTCACACCAATTCACTTTAAGACTTAACGGATATAAGGATACGACATTCAATGTAACGATAATCAAGAATCAGCAGGCTAGTAAAAATATTACCTTAACTGAAACGACTAACACAGGAAGTGTACTTTTACAATCAGTTCCTAGCGGAGCACAAATTTTCTTATCAGGTCTAAATACGGATAAAGTTACTCCATCAGCTATTGAAAACATTGAGCAAGGTACACATCAATTCACATTAAAACTTAACGGATATAATGATACTACATTCAATATAACCATAATCAAGAATCAACAAGTTGGCAAAACCGTAATTCTAACTAGAGAAATTACTACGGGAAGCGTATTATTACAATCAACTCCCGGCGGGGCTCAAATTTTCTTATCAGGTACAAATACAAATAAATTAACTCCGTCGACTATTGAAAATCTTGAGGAAGGTTCATACCAGTTTACATTAAAACTTAACAAGTATAAAGATACAACATTCAATATAACAGTAATCAGGAATCAGCAGGTAACCAGGAATATAACTTTAACAAAAGAAATAACAACGGGCAGTGTATTCCTGCAGTCAACTCCCGGCGGGGCTCAAATTTTCTTATCAGGTACAAATACAAATAAATTAACTCCGTCGACTATTGAAAATCTTGAGGAAGGTTCATACCAGTTTACGTTAAAACTTAACGGGTATAATGATACTACATTCAATATAACCATAATCAAGAATCAACAAGTTGGCAAAACCGTAATTCTAACTAGAGAAATTACTACGGGAAGTGTATTATTACAATCAACTCCCGGCGGGGCTCAAATTTTCTTATCAGGTACAAATACAAATAAATTAACTCCATCGACTATTGGAAACCTTGAAGAAGGTTCATACCAGTTTACATTAAAACTTAACAGCTATCAGGATACCTCTTTTAATGTAACAATAATTAAAAACCAGCAGGTAACTAAAAATATAATTTTAACTAAAGAAATAACTACCGGGAGCGTATTTTTGCAATCTGAGCCCAGCGGAGCACAAATTTTCTTATCGGGTACAAATACAAATAAACAGACACCATCAACTATTGAAAATCTTGAAGAAGGCTCACATCAGTTTACATTGAAGCTTGACGGATATAAAGATACAACTTTCAATGTAACTATAATTAGGAAGCAGCAGGTAAATAAATACGTTTTATTAACCAAAGAAATATTAACCGGGAGTCTATTTATTTCATCCGAACCAGGCGGTGCAGAAATATTTCTAAATGATAACAATACCGGGAAAACCACACCAAATACATTCGAAGAACTTTTGGAAGGTTCTTATTCAATTACTTTAAAATTAAATTTTTATAGAGACACCACTCTTAATATTGAAGTTGTAAGACAGCAGTTGACATCGAAGAATATTATTCTCACTGAATCTTCCCCGGTAAAAATTGATCTGCTTACGACAAGATTATATTTATCACAAACGCGTTTTACTTTCTCTTTTGACTAGGATGTTTTACTTAATAAAGTTGAAATATTTGAACCTAACGATGGCGGAAGCAATGTATTTAATTATAACAATAAAAATATAAAAAAGGGGAGTTCCACTGTTATCTATTATCCCAAAGCAGTAAGAGGAACGTGGAAACTAGTATTTTACGGAACAAAAGCAAAAGATAATAAAACAGATTTTGTTATAGAGGCAGAAACCGTAGTTAACTAATTATATCAGATAATCTTAATGTCTTTCTGAATGTTTTTTGGGATATTCAAAAAATTCTAGTTTGCAATTCGAATCATTTAGTTCCGACCAGTTATTTATTTTACAATTTAAAGCAACAATTCCGCAAGTGGGGAGATCATATACATTCCCTGAAGTTAAGAAGCTGGCTAAATCAGTTAATCCCGGGTTATGCGAAAAAAGCATCGCTGATTTAATCTTATTATCAAAATTTTGAATAACTATCAAAATATCTTTTCTCCCGGCTTCGTATAATTCTTTTTCAACTAGAATCTGATCTTCAGTAATACCAATCATTTTGCAGAAAAGCTTAGCAGTTTTTAATGCTCTTTCTGCCGGGCTGGATATCATTAAATCCGGTTTTACTTGCTTTTCCTTCATTAGGCCGCCCATAAACGGGGCATCTTTTTCACCGCGTTTATTTAATGGTCGTTCGATATCTTTTAGCTTGTTATTTTCCCAGCTGGATTTTGCGTGCCGGACTAAAAAAAGTTTTTTCATTTTAAAAACAAATTGTTATTGTTAGGCTTAATAAACATTTTAGTTTATAAAAATACAAGTAAATCTGACCTTTCTTGGGGCAGTAGCGAATTAAATAAAAAATTACTTAGTTTTATAAATTCGATGATTTAGATTTATTTTGAATTTTCTTAAATTCATTTCTTATAATTTGAGAATTTATTGCTTCAAAAATATTTTACAATAATTTTTACATTGCTTTTATTTCACTTTTATGGGTGCGATAAAGGTTTAAGCCCGATTTCTGCCGAGCAAAAAACCGGGTTCAGCGGAACAATCACCTTTATCGGTAATTGGCCGGAGGGAATTACTCGCACTCATCTGGTAGTATTTCAAAATGAATTAAAATCATCGGCAGACTTTAATATTATAAATTTAAAATTTGTAAGTATAGAAATACCTTACGGTGTAAAAACATACAATTTTAGTTCAACCGATTCCTCTTATATTCCAATTGGTGCAGGTACTTATGAGTATGTAGCAGTAGCCCAATCGAAAACACCGGACCTGTCGTTAAACCGAATAGACTGGTCTGTTGCGGGAGTTTATTACAGTAATAATGATACTTCTAAACCGGGAGTTTTGGAGATCCCTGAAAAAACTCTCGTTAAAAATATAAATATAATATGCGATTTTAAGAATCCTCCGCCACAACCGCCGGGTGGTCAATAATGATGATTTCATACTTAACCGGTTTTAATAAACACTTTAGAGCGGTGAATGTGCCAGCCACTTTAAAGGTGACTGGCACATTCAGGAATGGCTTATTCATTCCATTCTGCCTGTTGATTTTCATTCTCATTTTTTCAGTAAAAATATTTCCCCAAAATTATAATATTAATGGTACAGTAATAGATACTTTAGGAAATCCCTTAAGCGGTGTTAATGTGATTCTTGTTGGTAAAGAGATAGGTGCAGCTTCAAACGATGATGGAAAGTATTCTATTAAAAATATAAAGCCTGGAAATTACCGGATAGAATTTTCAAGTATTGGTTATCAGCCTTATACAGCAGAAATTAAAATAGGGGATACATCCATTACGGTTAATGCGGTACTTCATGGAAAACCTGTTGAGACAAAACAAATAATTGTAACTGCAGGAAAGCATGAACAAAATATCTCGGAACTTCCCGTTAGTGCTGAAGTAATTCCGGCCAAAAACCTTGCTGAAAGAAATATTTCAAATTTAAGATATGCACTTGAGTATGCTCCCGGTGTAAATATGGTTGAGGACCAGGTAAGCATCAGGGGATCAAGCGGCTACAGCAGGGGCGCCGGAACAAGAGTTTTATTAGCTATGGATGGAATTCCATTTTATACCGGGGATACTGGGGAAATTATATGGGAAATTATTCCTGTAACAGAAATTGAAAGAGTTGAAATTATAAAAGGTGCCGCTAGCTCTTTATATGGTTCCTCGGCAATAGGAGGAGTAATTAATGTTATTACTAAAGACATAAGCAAGATGCCGTTTACTTATTTCAAGAGCTATATCGGTACTTATGATAAGCTTTCGTATAATCAATGGGATTGGTCAGGTGAAGGCGCTAGCGCCTATAGACCATTCAACGGACTTACATTTTCTCATTCAAATACTTTTGGAAATTTTGGTTTTACATTATCCTTAAGCCGGATTGAAGATTCGGGTTATAAACAGAGCGGTTTCTTTAAAAGATACATCGGCTATTTTAAGGGAAAATATAAATTTTCTCCTCTTTCCGAATTAACTTTTTTTGCAAATTCGATTAATCAAAAGAGCGGTAATTTTATTTACTGGAAAGATATTAACCATGCCTTTGTACCGCCTGATGCAGATCAGGGACAAAGAACTATGTCAAACAGGTATATGTTCGGCCTGATTTATAAGAATATTTTCTCAGATGATTTTTCAATAAATATCCGCTCATCTTATTATAAAACCAACTGGAGTGACCAGACATCTTCGCATAATACTTCAACTACAAATCTTTACCGTACTGAAGTTCAAGCTAATAATAAAATATCGGATAATTTCATTTTAACTTCCGGAATCGAAGAGACAGTTTCGAGTATAAATTCTAATATTTTCGGAAAGCCAACAGCAAACGGATTAGGTGTTTACTCACAAGCAGATGTTAAGTTCAGTTTCCCTTTGTCTTTATCTGCAGGTATAAGATATGATATAAATAAAATTAAAACTCTTGAAACTTTCGATGCGGTTTCCCCAAAGTTCGGATTGAATTATAAAATCTCGGATAAATTAATTTTACGATCTTCACTCGGGACAGGATTTAGAGCGCCTTCACTGGCCGAAGCCTTTACATCAACAACCGCCAGCGGCATAATTGTAAGGCCGAATCCTAATATCAAGCCGGAACATAATTTTACTTTTGAAGTTGGTGCAAATTATCAAATATGGTCAAATTTTAATATTGATGCTGCTGCATTTAATAACGAATATTATGATTTTATTGAACCGGAACTTTTAGTCGATTCGCTTGGAACCAGTTTCGGGCGCTTTGATAATATTTCGCGTGCAAGAATCCAGGGGTTTGAAATAGATACAAAATATAATATTATCCCGGATATTTTAAATCTTTCTTTAAGTTATACATACTTATGGACGAGAGATTTGAATACTAACAAAGCATTAAAATACCGCCCGCGGCATATGCTTTATGCAAACCTGGATTATAAATTTTCTGCTTTTGAACTTGGAAGTGATTTCCGTTATTTGAGCAGGGTTGAGGAGATAGATGATCTTTCAAAATTCATAACAGACGGAAATCAAAGAGTAGCAATTTTTGTACTCGATTTAAGAGCCGGATATAATTTTATGACTTTTAATGTGCCGGGAAGATTATTTATAAATGTAAACAATGTTTTAAACTATTATTATGTGGAACTCATTGGCAATATGTCCCCGGTTAGAAATGCTTCGTTGAGCCTGGAATTGTTCTTTTAATTATTCAATTGTTAAATTGTCTAACTGTTAAATTATTAATATTTTGTATTGTTAATTCAACAATTAATCAATTGAGCAATTTATCAATTTGATTTAACCTTAATAATATTTGATACAAAAATTTAAGCATTATGTTTATTGACACCCACGCACATCTGTTTTATCCTAATTTCGAAAAGGATGTGGATGATGTTATCAACAGGGCGCATGATCAAGGAATTGATTATATAGTTGTACCGGCTACGGATATTAAAACTGCCCATCAAACGATACATTTATGTGATAAGTACGATTTTATTTACGGAGCAGTCGGGATTCATCCGCATGATACAAAGGATTGGGATTCTTCTTTACTAAATGAAATTAAGGATTTAACTAAGCATAAAAAAATTGTGGCAATCGGTGAAATAGGTTTAGATTATTATTATGACTTTTCACCGAAAGAAACACAAATAAAAGCTTTTAAATCACAAATTGAATTAGCTGTCGATTTAAATCTTCCTATTATAGTTCATAGCAGGGAATCTGATGATGATATGCTGAAAATTATAAAGGAATATTGCGGCTCAGGATTAAAGGCCCAATTTCATTGTTTCAGTTCATCTTTGCTGTATGCTAATGAATATATAAGGATGGGGCATTTTATTTCTTTCACGGGTAATATTACTTTTAAGAAAGCTGATGAGCTCAGAGATACTTTATCTAAAATATCTCTGGAGCACATTATGCTGGAAACCGATTCTCCATTTATGACACCGGTTCCGCACCGGGGGAAAAGAAATGAACCTTCTTACATTAAGCTTATTGCCGAAAAGATCGCTGAAGTTCATAATTTGAGTTTTGAAGATGTTGCACGGTTTACATCTTATAACGTTTTCAGAATGTTTGGAATTGGGAGCAAGCCTGGTACTAGTTTTACTTATAAAATAAAAAATTCCCTTTATATAAATATTACCAACAGGTGTAACGCTGATTGTGTTTTTTGCGAAAGAAAAGGTGAAGCTGTTAGAGGCGGTTATAATTTAAAAATGAGCAAAGAAATGGAACCGCCTGCAGAAGTATATATTAAGGAAATCTCTGATCCGAAGAAGTATGATGAAATTGTATTCTGCGGTTACGGTGAACCAACAATTAGGTGGGATATTGTAAAACAGGTTGCTGCTTTTGTCAAAGATAATGGAGGGAAAACAAGGTTAAATACAAATGGCCACGGCAGCTATATAAACCATAGGGATATTACTTCTGAAATGGCAGGAATAATAGATATTGTATCCGTAAGTCTGAATACTTCTAGTCCTGAAGAATATGCCCGGATATTTCAAGTTGATATAAAGTTATTTGACGAAGCAATAAGTTTTATACAAAATTCAAAAAAATATGCAGATAAAGTTATAGTCTCCATTGTTGATTATAATAAAGTGGACCATGATAAAGTAAAAAAACTTACTGAAGAATTTGGAGTTCAATTTAGGGTTCGAGAGTATTACTAAATATAATTTACTGGACACCTTAATGGAGTCCGGTACATACACCCTGCCTAATTGTATAAATATATTATGATTAGATTCAAAATATTTCTTATTATAATTTGCCTTTATAATATTTTCATCTATCCTCAAGATAATTTACTTGAACTGAGAGCCAGAGTTGATTCTCTTCTGTCAAATCAGTTTTTCCAATCTGCGATAGCTGGAGTTGATATTTATGATTTAACCTCCCGCAAAACTTTATATAATAAAAATGAAAAGCTGCTTTTAATCCCCGCATCTAATCTTAAAATACTAACCACCGCTGCGGCAATGCTATTTTTAGATACTGAATATCAATTCAAAACTTCTATCTTATATACCGGGGATATTTTAAATAAAACATTATATGGAGATTTATATATAGCCGGAGGCGGTGACCCGTTATTCAACATAAATGATCTTGATTCATTAGTAAAAGAAATGAATAAAGCCGGTTTGAAAGAAATAACCGGGAATATTTATGCCGATGTTTCCTGGAAAGATTCATTATACTGGGGAAGCGGATGGATGTGGGACGATGATCCCTCCACTGATGCTCCATATCTTTCTGCACTGAATATAAATGATAATTCTATCGAAGTTTTCGTGTCACCGGCTAAGTTAGGGAATAAAGCTAAAATATATTTGGAACCGCACACTGGTTACGTAAATATTCTTAACAATACTGTTACTACTTCTTCTTATGGATTAAATGATTACAAGGTAACCAGGGATTGGATTAATAGAAAGAATACAATTATTGTAAATGGTTCTGTCAGCAGTAAAACCATAATTGATTCCGGGAAAGTCTGGAAAGGAGTTAATATTTTTAACCCGGCGATGTATTTTACAACTTTATTTTATGAATCCTTAATAGAATCCGGAATTAAAGTAGACGGGATACAAGAATTAAAAACAACCCCTGATTTTGCAATTCCTTTATTTAATTACTATCACCCGGTTGATTCCGTAATAGTAAACGTTAATAAAACGAGTGATAACCTGGGAGCTGAAATGATATTATACGCGCTTGCCGAAAAATATTCAGGGAAACCTGCTTCTGCGAAAAACGGGATAACAATGATAAATAATTTGATCGATAGTATTGGTTTTAATCCCGAAAATTACAAAATAGCCGATGGATCGGGTTTATCGCGGTATAATTTGATTTCGGCAGAATTGATAATTGGAGAATTGAAATATTTGTATGAAAATAAACCGGAATATTTTCAAAAATTTTATAATTCATTACCTATTGCCGGATTAGACGGTACGCTGAAAGATAGAATGCAAAATACTCCGAGTCAAAACAATGTACATGCAAAAACCGGAACAATGAGCGGGGTAAGTACTCTATCAGGTTACCTCACCACCAAAAGTAATCATCTAATAGCCTTTTCAATTTTAATACAGAACTATGTCGGAGATAGTTCAACAGCCAGGAATTTTCAAGATATTATTTGTGAAATGCTTTCGGAATATGAATGAATTTATTCTACAATATATTAAATGTTGGTAGGAAATAATTCCGGCCATCTCTATGTCTTCAATAAAATTTAAAAGACTGGTCATATATTAAAAAATATCATATTATTTATTTTAATTCATCTCGGAATATTTCTATTTTTATATGTTTTGTTTCTTACAAATTAGACTATTTAGCATGAAAAAATTATTCTACCTTGTCTTAATACTTCTTATTACATTATCTGTCACATCATGTACGAGAGAAAAAGAGAAACCCTATAAACCTTTATATGAGATAGACCCCTATGCTAAAATACCTGAATTTGATCCCGGCTTTGCATATGATCAAATTGAGAAACAGGTTTCATTTGGACCCCGAAACCCAAATTCAAAAGGACACATGGAAGCGCTTAATTATCTCCATGATGAATTGAGTAAATATGCAGATGATATTGTTCTGCAACAGTTTACTTACCAAGGTTATGAGAGTGAAAGGTTGAACTTGACAAATATAATAGCAAAGTTTAATCCTAATAAAAAACATAGAATAATCTTATGTGCGCACTGGGATACGCGCCCGAGAGCTGAAGAAGATAAAAATCTTGGCCAGCAGAATAAGCCAATTTTAGGTGCTAATGATGGTGGAAGTGGTGTAGGGATTTTACTTGAATTAGCGAAGCTATTAAAAGAAAATGAAATAACTTATGGGATTGATTTAAACTTATTTGACGGTGAAGATTATGGAAAACCGGATGACCTTGGGAATTATTCATTGGGAGCTAAATATTTTTCTGCAAATCTTTCTCAAGATTATCAGCCTGCTTTTGCTGTTCTTCTTGATATGGTCGGAGATAAAGATGCGAATTTTCCAATCGAAGGAAACTCCAGGCTGTATGCTCCTGATGTTGAGAGTTTAATATGGACTCTGGCAGAACAAACAGGTGCAGATAAATTTATAAATAAAGAAGGCAGCACAATTTATGACGATCATATAGCTTTAAATGAAGCGGGTATCAGGACAGTTGATATAATAGATATTGATCTTATAGGTGCAAAAACATCTGTGGAACGCAGAAAATACTGGCATACACAAAATGATACAATGAAAAATATTGGCAAGGATACCTTAAAACAGGTGGGTGACGTTTTGGCTAAATTGATATGGTCAATAAGGTTTAACAATGTTTAATAGCCGCATATCTCTTTAAAATTTAAAATATAAAGTCTGAATATTTTTAAAGGAGATTCATCATTGTGAAAAAAAGCAGCATTTATTCTATACTTTTAATTTTTTTCTTGAACACTGTATATCTGTTTGCCGCGGATACTGTTGGGGTTAAGCCGGTAACGCCGGATCCTTCACCGGAATCTGTAAAGCTTCTTAATTATATCTACAGCATTTCAGGGAATCATACATTAACCGGTCAGCATAATAATCCGCTTGTAGGTTCTACCAGGCTTGAAGGGGTATATAAATTGACAAAGCATTATCCTGCTGTTTTCGGACAGGATTTCGGCTTCAGTGAACCCGGTACATGGGACGGGATTAATTTCCGCCAAAGGATTGTAGATGAAGCAATTAGGCGGTATAGTGAAGGATTTATTATAACTATTATGTGGCATGCCGTTCGTCCTATTGAAGATGAACCTGTTGATTTCAGGAATTCAATTCAAGGGGAGCTTACCGATCAGGAATGGCAGGATCTGGTTACACCAGGTACTGAAATTAATGAGAAGTGGAAATCCCAGGTAGATGTTATTGCCTGGTTCCTTAAACAATTACAATATGCGGGTGTACCGGTGCTGTGGCGTCCATATCATGAAATGAACGGTGATTGGTTCTGGTGGGGAAAGAAAAAAGGTGAGAACGGTTATAAAAAATTATACCGCATGCTGTTCGACAGGCTTGTAAATTTTCATCATTTAAATAATCTTATATGGGTTTTTAATGCTAATGAAGTTAAAGAAAATGTTGATTCATATGCTGCTTACTACCCGGGGAACGATTTTGTTGATATTCTCGCAACCGATGTATACACCGAAGGATTTAATCAGGAAAATTATGATGAGCTTTTAGAATTGGCAGCTAATAAACCGATTGCCCTTGGTGAAGTTGGAGCAGTCCCAACTCCGGAAATTCTTCAAAATCAGCCGAGATGGACTTGGTTTATGGTTTGGGGAGAATCCTTCAGCGGAGGTTTCCAGAGTTTTAAAAGATTTCATGATATATATGAAAACGACCAGACCGTAACATTGGAAGAATTGCCCTGGGTTAATCTTTTAGTTCCTAAAGTTCATTATCCCATATTAAAATGAGTTGATTATATTTTTTTTATAATAGCCCCAGCTTTTCAAAGCAATTAGTGATGTAATTATTCTGCTATTGTTTAATAAATGATTTGATTATTAACCCAACATTTGTATCTTACAAAATATTTATCCTATATATAACCATTAGTATCTGATTTTTTATACCCGTTAAATTTATCAGTTACATTAACAATATTAACGATTTAAAGTCTTCTCTTAGGAAAACAGAACTTAATTGTTTTTCGGAAATGATTGCACTGCCGGCAATTATCAATTAAAGTTATCGGCTGCGAATTATTTCTATGAGATATAAGAGAATCATAAAAATTATTCATCTTATGCAAAGGAGAACCGCATGATACTTTGTGCTTACCGTAAGGTTGGTGTATCGTTGTTTCTTATATTTTTTATCCATGGAACATTCTTAAATGCACAGCCGGTATCAAACAGATCGGATATTACAGTTAAACAGCTGGCAACTGTTCAAAACAGTTCAGTAAGAATTAAAAGAGATCCAGCTTCCGGCAATCTTTATATTTTGCAGAATAACGGTGATATAAGACGCGTAAACTTTGCTCAAGACAGCAGCGTAACATTTACCTTAGTATATACGGCAGCCGATCATGGGTTGAGCGCTCCATTAGGAATGGCTTTTGGAAAAGATGGTACTATATATCTGGCCGGGAATGAAATTAGTGATTCAAACAGTTCTTATGCAACGGCAGTTTTTGCAAAAGGAGTTCCTGATACACCGGGAAGCGAAAATCGTACATGGAGCTTTATAGCAAAATCAGTTGAATATACTTTCGGTCATGTATATAACCACAAAACAAATGCTATAGCTGTAGATCCTGATGGAAAGTATATTTATGTAAACAATGGAGCCTGCACTGATCATGGAGAAATACGGGAAGGGCACAGGGAAGTCGGTTTGACTTCAATAATTTTAAAACTTCCGGCCGACAGTAATAATATTCTCTTAAAAAATGACAGGGAGTGGCTTAGGTCAAATGGTTATTTAATGGCAGAAGGGATACGAAATACTTTCGGCCTTGCGTATTCCGGTAATGGTGATCTTTTCGGTGTTGAAAATTCCGATGACAGGGATGACCCGGATGAAATGAACTGGATAAGGGAGGGCCTCTATTACGGATTTCCATGGAGAATCGGCGGTGATATTACACCTCAGCAATTTCCAGGTTATGATCCGCATACCGATCCGCTTTTGAGTCCGTTTGCATGGGGCGGTGGGAACGGCATGCTGTACCAGACATACAGCAATGATTCAACTTATCCGCCTCCGCCGGATAGTGTAGCTTTTACGGAACCTATTTCAAGTATAGGACCTGATGCTGATAAGTTCCGCGATACAGTGACCGGAGATATAAAAGATGCTGGTGATTTAGGTGATACTGTTAAAACTTTTTCACCGCATAGTTCGCCCGACGGAATAGTATTCGATAAAGATTCTTCGTTAGCCGGTGATCTTAAAGGCGGGGCATTTGTTGTTAGGATTAACAGCGGTGGATTGCTGGCTGCATTGGGTGACACAGGAAATGATTTGCTCCATGTGGCTTTAACCAAAGTTAATGATAATTATACTGCTAAAATAACTCAACTCGTGAAAGGCTTTATATCACCCCTCGGTATTGAACTGGTCGGCAATAAACTTTTTGTTATGGAAACAGGTTTGAATTATAATAATAACAAGCCGAAGTTATACGAAATTATTCTGCCAGAAGAAAGTGCTGTTGCTGTGCATGATACAAAGAATATCCCTCAAACATTCGAATTGAGTCAAAATTATCCAAATCCTTTTAATCCAACTACACGAATAAGTTTTATTCTTTCTGAGAATATGAATGTCAATTTATTTGTAACCAATATTTTAGGGCAGACAATTGCTGAACCGGTTAAAAATCAGGTATTAGGAGCTGGAAAGCATAATATTGATTTTAACGGGACTAATTTACCTTCCGGTGTATATATTTATACTATTGAAGCAGGCAGCTATAAAAAAAGCCATGCCATGGTTCTATTGAAATAAGAATTTTAAAAAATAAAAAGCCTGGGGTATATTTATACTTCAGACTTTTTATTTTTAAATTAAAATAAGTGTAATAAATTACATCAAGTTAATTACTTTCCTGGGTGAACTTCCCGGATTCAATCTCAAATTTATATATATTTTCTGAAGATCTTCGGTCAAGATTTTCAAATCTTTATTTGCCCCGGTAACTTGTTTTACTCTACATGCATTATCTTTCGAGATAAAGTTAATCCGGATAGTAATATTCATTCATCAAGAAATACTTTAATTCTATATCATTTTTTAAATAAAATGTAATTACTTGAGGTTTTTACGGTGAAAGGAGGTGACTATTTTTATAGTAGAAGGAATTAATACTATATTTTTTTAATCTTTTTCATTTAAGAAGCGATTATTTTCAATCCTATTTTTTAATTGACCGGTATATTTTTATTTTGGAAGAGGTTAATAAAAAATATTCTTTTGCTAATAGTTGATTTACTAATTAATGAAATTAATAAGTCGTATTCTCCAACCAAAATTTTACTGATAATGCATCTTCAAATTATAGATTTAATTATTATCGGTGTATATCTTTTATTAACACTCTTAATCGGCATTTTCATTTCAAAAAGAGCATCCAAAAATATTAATTCATATTTTCTTAGCGGAAGGAAAATACCATGGTATGTCCTCGGAGTTTCTAATGCTTCCAGCATGTTTGATATTACACACATTATCTGGCTTGTATCTTTCTTGTAGTTTATGGTATGAAAAGCATGTGGATACCGTGGCTCTGGCCTGTTTTTAACCAGATATTTTTAATGGTTTATCTCTTCTTCATGGATTAGAAAGTCTAATGTAATGACTGGTGCAGAGCTGGATAAGAACGCGTTTTGGGAATGACAGGGGATCAGAACTTTCAAGTCTAAGTGTTGTTATATTTGCTCTAGTCAGTGTCATCGGATTTATAAGCTACGCTTTTAAAGGTATTGGGAAATTTTCGGTAGAATTTCTTCCATGGAATTTATCCCCCGATATCTATGCTCTAATTTTTATGGGTATTACTACTTTTTATGTGATTGCCGGGGGAATGTATAGTGTTGTACTTACAGACGTACTCCAATTTTTAGTGTTAACAGTCGGTTCTTTCATTGTCGGATTTATAGCTATTTCCCGGGTATCCCCGGATATGATATTAGCTGTTGTTCCCAAGGGATGGGAATCAATATTTTCAGGATGGCATCTGAACCTGGACTGGACAAATTTAATTAATTCTGCAAATTCGAAAATTGCGAGTGACGGGTATTCGCTTTTTTATATTTTTATTATGATGATGCTTTTTAAAGGATTGCTGGTTAGTATGGCAGGTGCTGCTCCCAATTATGATATGCAGAGAATACTCGCTGCTAAAAGCCCTAAAGAAGCTTCTTTAATGAGCGGTATAGTAACAGTATTGCTGGGATTTCCCCGTTATTTCATGGTGGCAGGTATATCAATATTAGCTTTGACGTTTTTCAGCCCGCAGTTTAATGCCATGGGTGCTAAAATGGATTTTGAAAGCGTTTTGCCTTTTGTAATAAATAACTACATCCCGGCTGGTTTAACGGGACTTCTTATAGCCGGCTTTATAGCGGCGTTTATGTCCACTTTCGATTCAACTGTAAATGCCGGTGCAGCTTACCTTAGCAATAAC
>CAVUCR010000051.1:0-115396 GCA_963739895.1 uncultured Ignavibacteria bacterium
AACATCGGTTATATAACCTGTCCCGTTAGGGAAAATTCTTTCATCGGAAGTCTGCACATGAGTATGAGTGCCAACCAATGCACTGATTTTCCCATCAAGATAATTAACTAAAGCAATTTTCTCTGCAGTTGCCTCGGCATGAAAATCAATAAATATTACTTTTGTTTCACTGCTGATTTTTGAGAAGATCCAATCTGCTGTTCTAAACGGACAATCAATCATAGCCATGAAAGATCTACCCTGAAGGTTAATAACAGCAGCCTTCCCTTTTTTGGTTTCAGAAACATAGCAGCCATTACCATATGTACCTTTAGGATAATTTAAGGGGCGCAGAGAACGGGGTTCGTTTTTTAAATATTCCTGTGACTGATGTTTATCCCATGTATGATTTCCCCCGGTAATAACATTTACTCCAAGCTCAAAAAGTATCTTTCCTTCCTTTTCAGTACATCCTTTGCCATTGGCAACATTTTCACCGTTGGTGACAATTAAATCAGGTTTATATTTCTGAACTAAGCTGGGCAGCCAAGTTTGAACAATATTTAATCCCGGTTGCCCAATTATATCACCTATAAAAAGTAAATTTAATAAAGCCATATCTTTTAAAATCTATTTTTTTAATATATCTAAAATTGAAAGTAAATAAAAACCGGTATGCTTTATAGCAGCTGCATGTTTTTAACCCGGGAAAAGGCAGGAGTTTTATCTAAGTTTCTTCTATAATTTTTTCATCGTACCAATCATTTTTTCTAAATTTAATTAAAATAGAGATGGAGTATATGATTATATAAACAGGAAGCGCCATCCATGCCCAAACCAATCCAAGTTTTAAATAAACTCCCAAAAAATATGCTAGCGGGACAAAAATAAAAATATTTGTAATAACTTCAGCCTTCATTACATAAACTGTTTTACCTGCAGACTGTAAGCCATTAGCCAGCACAACACCGGTAGCATAAAATATTTGTGCAAATCCAGCTACCCTTAAAGCAGGCTTTGCAACTTCAATTATAGATTTGTCTGTAGTAATTAATAACAAAACAATATCGGGGAGGAATATATATATTAGTCCGAGAAACAGAGTGTAATAAGTAGCAATTTTAGCAGTTTCAAAACCATATATTTTAGCCCTGGCAAATTGACCGGAGCCAAGATTATTTCCAACTAGAGTCTGAACTGCTATCCCGAATCCGAAGCAAGGCAAAAAAGATATAAACAAAGTACTTATTATTGCTTGTGTTGCTGCCTGTTCATGCACGCCAATTAAGCCTGTGGTTACAACAAAAAGCAAAAAACCGATAAGGATAAATATGTTTTGCAGGGAAACAGGCAATGAGATTTTATATATTGCCTTAATAATTGTCTTATCAAACTTAAAATTTCTAAAGTTTTGATACCGTTGGCGGTACATAGGAAGTAATATAATAGTCAAATAAAAAAAGAAATCGAATAGAGTTGCTAAGCTTGAAGCTAAACCTGCACCTGCTAATCCCATTCTCGGCATTCCAAGGTTACCATATATAAATATTGCATTAAAAAAAATGTTTAGAAGATTTGTGATTATCCCGGAAACCATAAATATTTTTGTTTTACTGATCCCGAAAAAGAATCCCCTGTAAGAAACGGAGATCAAAAAAAACGGAATACCAAGGAATCGGTAGAAAATATATTGAGAAGCTAAATCCCCGACAGTTTTATCCGCAGCAAAAAAATGCGCGATGTCGCTGGATGCCAGAACACCAATTGCTGCTACAATACATCCGATAAAAAAGCCAAGAAGTAAAGAATTATTTAAAGCGACTGCACATCCCTTATAATCCTCTTCTCCAAATTTTCTTGCAACAATCACATGTGTGCCTGTCGCAAGGCTCGAAAAAAAGCTGACTAAAGCCCAGGTAGCGAGGACTCCCAATCCCATGGCAGCTAATGCATATTGAGCTTCAGCAAGTCTTCCAACCATTGCTGTATCGACTAGTGAAACAACCATTTGAGTTGATAAACCTGCTATAGCCGGCAGCGCAAGTTTTAATATCTTTTTGTAATAGCTATTAACGGGAAGTAAATTCATAAAGACAAAGTTCAAAAATATTTTATCGAGTGCATTAACTGTATCGTAAAATATGCAATGTTTTATTTATGAAATAGAAAGATATGATAAATCAAATAATAATAGCAACTAATATCTCGAATTATTGCGGTTTTATTAGTTGATTTTTGAAAGGATTATGATTGTACTAAAATAAAAAATGCAGAAACCGGATACTCACCGGCTTCTGCAACCCATCCCCTAATAAGGAAACTTTTTCGACTTTTATATTTAACTTTTATTACTATTTGAAAAATACTACAGCAAAAAGGATGTAAATTATCCAAGCTACCAGCCAGCCGAATGCTAAAAATAACATAAAAAAGAGTGCAGTATAATCAGAAATAAAATCCTTAATTTTTACTATCGTCATATTGTACCTCGACTATTAATGATACTGCCTAAAAATATTCGACAATTATTATACCAATGGATTAATTTCAATATTTGATTTATTGATTCCAGGGGATTTGAAAAAATTAGCGATTGTGAGAATAATATTTCTTATTGGCGGGAAATAAATATTTTCGTATTCTTTCATATAAATATTCAATTAATGTTAAAATGTTAGATTATCTAATTTTAAATATGCAAAATAGTTATGCAGTATAAACAGTCTATGGTATTGTTTTATATCGACAACTGCAGCAGATTCATACATTTATATGAGTTAATGCTAGTTCCTGTATTTATTATTTAGTAATTAAAATCTTCAAGATCTCATGTTGATGATGCGGTTTTTCTTTTTTTTATTCACATTTAATTTTCTTTCAGCCAATGTTCTAATGTTGTTTTCGTTGGAATTTTACCTTGGCTTATAACCTTGTCGTTTACAATCAATCCCGGTGTCATCATAATACCCAGATCCGCAAAAAGATTAACCTCGGTTACTTTTTCAATATCTGCTTCGATGTTTTGCTCGGAAACAACTTCTTTACAAAGTGCTTCTAATTTTTGACAGCTTGGACAACCGCTTCCAATTACTTTAATATTTAGCATAATTGATCTCCTTAATTAAATTTTAAAATAGGCTTCCGAATATCAGTCCTGTTATTGTTGCCATAATTACAACAAGCGAAACGTATACAACTGTTTTTTGTGTGCCGATAACTCCGCGTATAACAAGCATATTCGGCAATGATAAAGCCGGACCGGCAAGCAATAATGCTAAAGCCGGGCCTTTCCCCATCCCGCTGTTTATTAATCCCTGTAAAATCGGAATTTCTGTTAAAGTAGCGAAGTACATGAATGCACCTGTGATTGAGGCAAAGAAATTAGAGAAGAGTGAATTTCCTCCAACCAGACTTGATATCCATTCGTTAGGAATTATCCCGCCGCTCCCCTTTGGCGAACCAAGTAAAAAACCGGCAACCAAAACCCCGGCACCAAGAAGCGGCATTATTTGCTTCGTAAATCCCCATGTTTCACCAAGCCACTGATTAGCTTCACCTTCAGAAAAAGATAAAGCAAGAGTTGTAACAACTACAGCGACGACAAAAGGTATTAAGGGATTACTATAGAAAAAAATAGCAGTCAGAAGGACAGCAGCAGTTCCAACTATTACATATAGCTTTTTTGCTTTAACAATAAATATCATTGAAAGAGCAAAAAAGATTCCGAATAAAGATGTTATAAACCATTTATTGGCAAACATAATATACCAGAAACCTTTTGGTGAATCAGGCTTGCCCCAGTTAACAAAAACAAGAATAGAAACCAGAATAAAGAAGTGAGCCGTTGTCTGCCAGATTGGTCTCGGTTCTTCAACTTCAGGCATTTCTAATTGAGCCTCGGCTCTGATTTTCTCTTCCTTACGGTAAATGAAAGACATAATTAATCCAATTACCAAACTGAATGAGACTGCTCCAATTACTCTAGCAATTCCAAGTTCAAAACCAAGAATTCTTGCGGTTAAAATAATTGCTAAAATATTAATTGCAGGCCCCGAATATAAGAAAGCTATTGCCGGTCCAAGTCCGGCACCTCTTTTATGAATCGATGAAAAAAGCGGAAGAACTGTACAGGAGCATACTGCCAGAATCGTTCCTGAGACTGAAGCTACTAAATAGGCGGTCCATTTTTTTGCCCGTGCGCCGAAATATTTTACTACTGCTGCCTGGCTTATAAAAACAGAAATTACTCCTGCAATGAAAAAAGCCGGGACCAGGCAAAACAATACATGTTCTCTCGCATACCATTTTGCCAAATCAAGTGCATCTATAACAGCGTTCTTAAAAACATTTGAACTTACCGGCATAAAGTAAGCAAATAGAAAAAGCCCGGTTATCCATAAAAACGATTTATATTGTTCCTTCCAGTTCATATTTCCCCTAATTCTATATTCATAACAGAATTTTCATACTTTCTTGTACAGCTTTGAGAGCCACATCTTCCGCAGTATTAATAATATTAAATATTCTTTCATCAGCAATTTTATAATTCACCCTTAATCCCTCTTTCCAGGAAATAACAATTCCTTCCTGCACAAGAATTTTCATATGACGTGATAGGTTCGATTGCTCAAGGTCCAGAGCAGGAGCAATTTCACAGCTGCACTTTATACCATTCTTTAAAAATTCAATGATGCGGATCCTGTTTGGATGTGCTAATGCAGTCAAAATGGCTGCTTTTAATTCCTCTTGCGACTTCTGCATTTTAAAATCCATCCATTCAAAGTATTGACTATATGAGCAACTACTCATATAATATGCCGAAAAATTTCTTTAATAATTCTTGAATTTTATAAGGATAGTAATAAAATGATTCTTATCGGTGGGAAATAATCAGTCTTTGTTTTTCAAAAATGGAATCGATTTGATAGCGGTTTATAATATTGGTTCAAATTTATTATTGCACATTAAAGTTACCTTTACTCAATAACCGCAGGTGCAATCGTTTTTCCAAAATATTTTTTTTGGAAATACAATGCAACATTCACAAGTGTTATTAAAACCGGTACCTCGACCAAAGGTCCTATAACAGCGGCAAACGCTTCCCCCGAATTTATTCCAAACACTGCGATTGTCACTGCAATTGCCAGTTCAAAATTATTACTTGCCGCAGTGAATGCTAGTGTAGTTGTTTTTGAATAATCCGCACCTACTTTTCTTCCAATATAGAATGATACAAAAAACATTATAATAAAATAGAAAATTAAAGGCACAGCAATCCGAACAACGTCTAAAGGTATTTTAATTATATATTCCCCTTTAAGGGAGAACATTACTAAGATGGTAAACAATAGGGCAAGAAGGGTGATGGGACTTATTTTCGGTATAAATTTCTTTTCATACCATTCTTTTGATTTAATTTTTAACATTACAAACCGGGTTATCATACCGGCAAAAAATGGAATGCCGAGATAAATAAAAACACTTTCTGCAATTTGCCCTATTGTAATATCAACAGCAAAAGTTTGCAATCCTAAATATTTTGGCAGTACCGTTAAAAATATATAAGCATAAACCGAAAAGAATAAAACCTGGAAAATAGAATTGAAAGCAACTAAACCAGCCGCATATTCAGTATCGCCTTTTGCAAGTTCATTCCAGACAATTACCATTGCAATACACCGGGCAAGCCCAATCATAATTAAGCCGGCCATATATGCCGGGTAATCCTGCAAAAAAATTATTGCAAGCAGGAACATAAGAAGCGGACCAATTATCCAGTTTTGAATAAGAGAAAGGGAAAGGAGCTTTATATTTCTGAATATATCAGGCAATTCTTCATATTTTACCTTTGCGAGGGGCGGGTACATCATCAATATTAATCCAACGGCGATAGGTATATTAGTTGTACCGGTTTGAAAATTATTCCAGAAATCAACTATACCGGGAAATAAATAACCGGAAAAAACTCCTATGAACATTGCAGCAAAAATCCAGATAGTTAAATATCTATCTAAGAACGAAAGCCGTTTTGTCATTGATGACATTATTATTCTTCCTCAAGGTTAAATACAAATTCATTAGTCCATTCTTCTATTTTTTTCTTTATCTGTTCTCTTATAACTCTTGTACCAGCCAGTTTATCTTCATAGGTACCTTCAATTCGAGATGGATCCCGAAAACCCCAATGAAGTCTTTTTGTAACACCGGGAAAAATCGGACATCTTTCAGCAGCAGTTTCATCACAGACTGTAACTACATAGCTATACATTCTTCCTTGTTTATAAAATTCAAATACATCCTTTGTCCTTTTACCGCTAATATTAATTCCTATTTCATTCATTGCATCTACCACGATAGGATTTAATTCACCAGGCTCAAGCCCTGCGCTTTCAGCAAAAAACCTGTCACCCGCCAGGGTATTTAAAAACGCTTCTGCCATCTGGCTGCGTGCACTGTTATGTATACAAACAAAAAGTACTTTTATTTTTTCCATTTCATCCCTGTTTAATAAAATTTTAATAAATATTTTCGCTCATAAAGAATCATTTAATTCGCTATGAACCGAATTGTTTAGTAAAAGGCTACCTGCCGCAAACTGCTTCCCTATTTACCCTCTCAACTTTATGTAAATCATCTTTTATTAATCTCAGATCCCCTATCCAAAAATCAAGCATGCTTAGGATTGAACTTATTCTCGGATCATCCGGTCGAATATTAATATTATAATTTGACCACTTCCCTTCCTTTTCTTCAACTATAAATCCTTCTTTTTTAAAATGTTTAAATGCTGTGAAACTGTTGAAGCAGCCAATTGCAGAATATCTGTTATCTCACAAACGCATAAAGGCTTTCTTTGCAGCATTTTTAATATTCTTAACCTGTTAGGTTCAGAAAGAGCCTTGAATAATGTGGTAGTATCTTTCATTTTTTATTTCGTTAGTTACCGAAATATAATTTATCTACTTTAAATTTGCAAATCTTCTAAAATCTTAAATAATTTACAATAATCTCAAATCCAATTGTATTTCATTCATTGCATCTACAACAACAGGATTTAATTTACGTGGCTCAAGCTCTGCGCTTTCAGCAAAAAACCTGTCACCCGCCAGGGTATTTAATAACGCTTGTGCCATCTGGCTCCTGCCGAATATTAATATTATAATTTGACCACTTCCCTTCTTTTTCTTCAACTATAAATCCTTCTTTATTCAAAATGTTTAAATGCTGTGAAACTGCTGAAGCAGCCAATTGCAAAATATCTGTAATCTCACACGCGCATAAAGGTTTTCTTTGCAGCATTTTTAGTATTCTTAACCTGTTAGGTTTCCTGTAGCATAATTTATATTATTTTTATTGGAATTCTCCCCTACCTTGTGCAGCCTGGCCTGCCAGGCGGGCGTAGTTTTGAGCTTTTAGTTCTGGTACTTCAATGTGTTTGGGTGTAATTGCCCGGCTTCGTGTTACTTCGCCGGGCAGGCTTCGTTTTTCGCATTAAGCTCAAAAGTGTTTGCTTGCAAATGCTTTCCCCGAATGACTCTTTAAATATTTCTCAAACACTTAAGCTTTTTCCTTATCTGTAAACAATATGGCAGCTTTAATTTTCCAGGGTTTATATTTTGAAGTATAGTAAGAACCTCCATCATTATGCTTATCCAGTCTTTTTTTCAATTCTGAAGTAAATCCTATATATGTTTGGTTTGGATAAAAGATACTTTCTAATATGTAGATATAATAATACATTGTGACCCTTGTAGAATATTTTATGTTTTTTTATTGGAATTCTCCCCTACCTTGTACAGCCTGGCCTGCCAGGCGTAGTTTTGAGCTTTTGGTTCTGATACATCAATGTGTTTGGGTGTAATTGCCCGGCTTCGTGTTACTTCGCCGGGCAGGCTTCGTTTTTCGCATTAAGCTCAAAACGAAGCCTGGTGGAGCTAAGGGGATTCGAACCCCTGACCTTCTCGTTGCGAACGAGACGCTCTCCCAGCTGAGCTATAGCCCCAAAAATATGTTAAATGAAAGATGTTAGGATGTAAAAGGTATTCATTCCATTTTTCAATTTTATAGCTTTAAGAATAAATATTAACGATTTATGATTTAAGAATTTGAAAAATCAAAGATTGTAAATCGTTAATCCTTGATCTAAGATCAACAAGTTTCAGTACCCGGAAGGGGACTTGAACCCCTACTGGTTTGCACCAACTAGACCCTGAACCTAGCGCGTCTGCCAATTCCGCCATCCGGGCTGAAAACAATTTATAATGAATAATTAAAAATCAAAAATAACAATAATATTATTAATTGTTAACTGCTAACAGTTCCCTACCAGCCGCTGTCCCCTCTCTTATCCTCGGGAGTAATCTGTTTTATCCCGGTATGTATATTGCATTTTTGCGGCATGTATTTTACGTTAATAATATCTGTTACTTTTTCCGGGCAATACTCGGTTGCAATTTTCGGATCGCCGAGATCCATTGTCTCTTTACAGAATTGAACTGTATCCACACCAGGGGCCATTTGGAAATATTCAAGGGGCATATCAATTTTCTTATAAGTATTTTCCATAAACATAGCCCAGATAGGCAAAGCAGCCCGTGCACCCTGTCCGTACCAGTTAGTAAATTTAACTCTATGGTCATCAAATCCTACCCATACTCCAGCAGCAAGTTGGGGTGTAAATCCAACGAACCAGGCATCCGAATAACCCTGAGCGGTACCTGTTTTACCTGCCGCAGGCCTATGGAAATATCTTCTAACTCTTGCACCGGTACCATAATTAATCACATCCTCCATCATACTTGTAATTATTGAAGCTGTCTGCGGTGAAATAGCTTCGGTAAAGTTGGGAGTAAACTGATCAATTAAAATCCCGTTTCTATCCTCTATTTTCAAGATAGCTATCGGATCAATATGCACTCCGTGATTTGCAATCGTACTGTATGCCGAAGTCATTTCAAGAGGCGACACTTCACAGGTTCCTAACGCAATAGAGGGAAAAGGATCGAGGTGGGATTCTATTCCCATTTTCTTTGCATACTTAATAACCTGGGAAGGAGGTGCTATATCGCTTATAGTCATTCTCCCGGCAATTACATTTACCGATTGTGCAAGTGCTTCACGCAATGTCATATAACCGCCGTATAAACTATCATCGTTATTGGGAGACCATCCGTTATAATCAAACTTTTGATTCAGCAGCGTATATGCAGGATAATAGCCGTTATCAATTGCTGTAATATAAACAAAGGGTTTAAATGCAGATCCAGGCTGACGTCTAATCCCTGTTACGTGATTTAATCCCCTACCGAATTCCTGGTTTTCACCCCCAACCATGGCTCTAATCTGACCATTGGCGGGATCAATAACAACAAAACCTACTTCAATTTTTGTAGCAATTTTTTTAACGGAATCAATAAAAGACTCGTTATCCTTTAAATTGTTATAAATTTTTGCTTTACCAGAATCATTTGCAGCATTCCTATATAAATCGGAATTTTTAATAGCTCTATCCATTAAACTTACAAGAAGATCCTTATTCTTTTTCCAGCTCCAATTTTTATCAAATATCTTTTGATATTCCTTTAAATGTTCATCTGCAGCTTCATTTGCAATTTTCTGCATCCTCGAATCAATCGTTACATATATATTTAAACCGTCCCTGTAAAGATTATAACCATACTTATCCGACATAGCTTCCAACTTCTGCCTTATATACTCCATAAAATACGGGGCTTCCGATACAGAACCTCCAATCCTTTTGGATTTCAAATCTATCGGCTGTTCCTTTAATTTTTCATATTCTTGCTGACTAAGCATTCCGGTTACCACCATGTTATGCATAACCAGGTTTCTTCTTTCCAAGGCATTCTTTTTTCGCTTAACAGGATCATAAATTACCGGTGATTTTAATAATGCAACAAACAATGCAGCTTCCGGAAGCGTTAAATCTTTTGCATCCTTGCCGAAATAAACCCTTGAGGCTGCTTCAATGCCGTAAGCGCTTCTCCCGAAATAGGAAACATTCAGATACATTTCCAATATTTCATCTTTCGTATAAGTCTTTTCAATTTGAACAGCGGTTATCCATTCCCTTATTTTTCTAACTCCCGTTTCAAAAATATTTTCATGACCGGATTTTAATTTATAAAGGTTCTTAGCCAGCTGCTGTGTAATAGTGCTTGCGCCTTCCCTGGAAAATGTAAAAACATTTTTAATCATTGCCTTTACAAACCTGTTGACATCCACACCCCAATGGTGATAAAATTTCCGATCTTCCGTGGAAATTAATGCATTCGCAACATATTTAGGCAGACTGTCAATCATCGTCTCGATACGGTTTTCTACATAAAATTGACCAAGCAATTCGCCGTCAACCGTAAAAACTTTGGTTGCAAGCTGCGGTTTCGGATTTTCCAGCTGCTCAAGTGATGGTAATCCGCTGATAATATAAATAGAAAAGACTAATAGACAGAAAAATATAAGCCCTGATGCAATCCACCAAAATTTTTTATTCTCTTTTCTAAAGTATTTTTTCTTTTTTCTTTTGCTTCTATCACTAAAGTAATTATTTAATTCCGAATCAGATAATTTCTTTTTTGACATTTTATTTCCAATCTACTATTTCAAATGAATTATTTTGAAAGATCCCGTAGCAGGGGCTATCCAGCCATGAACCTAAATTAACATAGTATCCTTGTTTATATTCTTTTAAACATCCTCTGATGTAAATGGCCGAATAATACATAATCAAAACCTTGCTCGATCTTCAATTTTGCCGTATGGAATAAACCGTCTTCTTCACCGTAATCTTTTTTACTTGTATAATCCCTGCTGGTTTTACTTGTTTTACTAGCAAGAGATATACCAATATCGGGATGAATCCATGCATACATTTTCTGCAAAGTTTTATTTCGTAATATTTTTTTTAAAATCAAATAACCATAGTCATTTTTTACAAGCCCGTCTCCGTGAGCAATAAAAAATTTTTTATTATTAAGTTCGGCTGATAATGAATTTTCATATAATACAACGCCAATTTCATTACTGAAAAATGTTGAGTGCATAAAATCATGGTTGCCGATAAAATAATGAACTTTAATACCGCTTTCTGTTAAATCCTGCAGAGCAGTTAAGGTACGGAAAAATCCTTTTTGATAAACCCTCTTATATTCAAACCAGTAATCAAAAAGATCACCTACAATAAACAGTTCATTACAATTATCTTTTGCAAAATAGAGAAATTTTACCAGGAGTCTTTCTTTTTGTTCCTCCAGGTTTTTTGCCTGGAGCCCAAGATGAATATCAGATATAAAAAAATAGATCTTATTCATTATTTAAAAGTAATGCTCATCTAAAAAAATTAAAGGCTATTATTCCTGATCGCTGCTGTTTATATTATTGTAATTTGCCAGCAGCCAATTGTCAGGATCAGGAACTACATTAGATGGCTTATAAATTAATTCCGTTGCTATGGTTGTATCCCGCGAAGTGATATAAAAACTCTTAGTTAAACTAGAATCAGAACTATTTAAAAACTTTATATCCAGCGGAAAATTATAATCTTTATATTTTCCCTGCGTTTGTTTCAACTCAACATATACTTGGTAAGTAACTCCAGTATCGGCCACATTCTTTACATTTTCTGATGACCATTTATAATCCAAATTAATATTTCCTTCTCCTACATAAACCCATTGTTCAAAAAATTTATTCAGGTTCCTGCCGAATACTTGTTCACACACATTTTTAAAATCTTCGGTAGAAGCATTTTTATACTTATACTCATTATAATAAGTTCTTAATATCTTAAAGAAAATAGAATCCCCTACATCATGACGAAGCATATGAAGAACCCATGCTCCTTTATCATAAACCGTAGAACTAAAAAGATTATTCCCCGGATTATAAAGAGTGCCCTGGAAATTATCCTGGTATTTACTAAGCATAGAAGAACGCAAGGCTTTCTCACCGAAATTATGTTCATCATAGAGAGCTTCACAATAAGTGGCAAATCCCTCATTCAGCCAAATATCTTTCCAGGTTTTAGGTCCAACAGCGTCTCCGAACCAGGAATGAGCAAGTTCATGTACATAAATATCGTTAAAAAATCTTCTGCCTCTAACAAAATTAGAACCGATCCCGGTTATTGTTTGATTTTCCATCGCCCCAAGCTGCCATAAGAATTCAGCTACACCGTATTTTTCTTTAATAAAGGGATATTCGCCGAAAGTCTCAGAAAAAAATTTTATCATCTCCGGATGG
Organism: uncultured Ignavibacteria bacterium; assembly: GCA_963739895.1. Lineage (GTDB taxonomy): Bacteria > Bacteroidota > Ignavibacteria > Ignavibacteriales > Ignavibacteriaceae > CAVQBP01. Next base: position 12,241 of record CAVUCR010000051.1, read on the forward strand.
TCTTTAAAATCAACTTTCGCATATTCAAGATGTTCGGGAAAAGCATAATATTGTATTTTCATAGAATCTTTTTTATCCTGTGATACATAAACATCATGAAAATTATCATATTTAGATGAATAAATACTTATCAGGTAAGTGGAAATAGGATAATAAGTTTTCCAATGAAAAGTTTTTCTGCTCCCTTTTAAAGTTGTGTTAACTAAAACTCCATTTGATATTGAAGTTTCAGAAGAGTCATTGGTAATTTTTATATCGAGAAAAGCTTTATCATCAGGTAAATCGTTGCACGGAAACCAAGTTGACGCATATATTGGTTCACTCAGATTATAAACCACACTCTGGCTATCTATTCTGCCAAAGCTGAATGAACCCAAGCCGGCATTTTTCGGAGTGCCTTCATATATTATACGCACATTAAAAGTATCCGCGATTACATTTTCAACCGGGATCGATAACCTGGTATTTGATAAATTAAAGGAAACAGGAGAATTATTCAATAAAATTTTTGAAATATCCATATTATCATAAAAATTAAGGTCTATTTCTTTTAAATCTTTATTCTTTACAACCCCGGTAATTGTTGCATCCCCTTTAAGCAGTTTTTTTGCCGGGTAGAGATCAAAATTTAGATCATAATGCAAAACATCAATTTTATATTGATTATCAGTTATGTAATTAGCGGGTATATAAACCGGCGCACTCATTACCGCCTCTTTTTTAGAAATATTTCCTGTTTCACTTAATTTTGATAAATTTTCTTTAAGCGGAGTTATAACAAATTCCCACCCGATAAAAAGAAAAGCTGAAAAGATAACAAACACAAAGACTTTCGTTTTGTTCTTCATACTGGAATTATTAATAAAGATTGAAAAATAAAGTGACTCTATTAACAAATGTAAAATTTTTTATCAATCGCACAAATATAAATTTGCTATTTAAACTATTGTATATATTTTACATTTATAAATTATTTATTTATACTAAGTTAACAATTTCTTTATTTGCCAATCAAATCAAATATTAAATATATTTATAATATATTAAGAAGATATAAAAAAAGAGGAAAAGAGATGACCTTCCCAGGCTCTTCAATTTTACGAGACACAGTAACTATGCTTTTAGCTGGCGGACAGGGTGAAAGACTTCATCCTTTAACCGCGTACCGGAGCAAACCGGCAGTTCCTTTCGGAGGGAAGTATAGAATAATTGATTTTGCACTTTCAAACTGCTTAAACTCAGGTTTAAGAAGGATTTATGTACTCACGCAATATAAATCGGATTCTCTTAACCAGCATCTGCTTGAAGCATGGAGTATTTTTAACCCTGAATTAGGCGAGTTTATTTACACCATACCTCCTCAAAGGAAATTAAATAATGATTGGTACTTAGGTACTGCTAATGCGATTTACCAGAACATCAATCTATTTTCTACTGATAAAAAAGCTAAATGGGTTTTAGTTTTAAGCGGCGATCACATTTATAAAATGGATTATTTAAAAATGCTGCAGTACCATGCGGATTCAAATTCTGACCTTTCAATGGCTTGCATTGATGTTCCAAAGGATGAAGCGAGCAGATTTGGAATTGTCGGAGTTGATAAAAATTATAAAGTTAAATCTTTTATAGAAAAACCTGCGAATCCCCCTGAAATTCCCGATAAACCCGGATATTCATTTATTAACATGGGGATTTATGTTTTTAACGCTGAAATGCTGAGAGACGTGCTTCATGGAATGGAAGCTAAAAAAATGAAGTCTCATGATTTTGGCAAAGATGTTATCCCTTACATGGTAAAGTCGAATAAGAATGTCCTTGCGTATGGATTTCATGATGAGAATAGAAAAACGAAACCATATTGGAAAGATATTGGTACTATCGATAGCTATTTTGAAGCCAGTATGGATTTGATAAGTGTAATCCCTGAATTTAATTTCTATGATCTAAGCTGGGCGATGAGAACCTATCAATTTCAATTTCCCCCTGCAAAAACAGTATCTCACGAAGGAGAAAGAGTCGGCAGAACTTTAAACTCGATTAAATATGTGACGGTTCAATTGTATCGGGAGGACTCGTTGAAAGATCTTTACTTGGACCAAATGTAAGGGTAAACAGTTTTTCATATGTGACCGATTCAATAATTATGAATAATTGCAATATCGGCAGGCATGCAAGAATCAGGAGAGCAATAATTGATAAAAATGTTATTGTTCCCGAAGGATATGAAATTGGTTTCGATGTTGAGTCCGATAAGAAAAAGTTCACTGTTACAGAAAGCGGGATTGTTGTAATCGCAAAAAACCAGGTGCTGCCGGTTTAAATTTTTATTATTGCGGCACAGACTTCAGCATGTACATTAAATAATTATTTATTTAACACTGGGAATTATGTTACACAAAAACATTTTCCGGAAAAGAATACCCATCACTTCTATTACCTTGACGCACGAACTAAACTCTATATAATGAAATAAAGATTAAGTATGTGTTACGAAAAAACCATCCTTACATAAATTGATACAATAATTATTAATTCCATTGTAATTGCAATTACAAACGAAACTATCCCCCTTCTGAAATATTTATTTTTGTATGCATTTATTCTTCCGATCGAATATACACTTTTGGCAAATATTTCATAAGTAATTTTCGGATCCTCCAGGAGTGTTTCGAGAGTTTTTGCATATTCTGAAGACGAACTGTATTTGATGATTCCCCCGAAAAATGTTGGAGCAATAGCTTTTTTATCCTCTTCAATTGTTTCTTCAATATCTTTAATTCTCGGGGAAATAACCATCAAAAGAAATAATATGGATACCAGGACTGAAAGAAAGTATAGAGTAATTACCGATAAGTTAAAAATATCGGGCGGTATTTTTGTGTAATGAATAATAAAAAATACACTGAATACCCCAAGAATTGAAAGCAATGTAAATGCTTTTTGATCAGTCCGCTGAAGAATTTGCTGTTCATTTGAAAGGATTTCAAAAAGTACAGTTGTTTTATTTTCTGCTGCCATGGATTACCCTCCGGGAACAATTTAGATGTTATTTTTCCAACAGAATAATTGACCCGTCCCAATTATCATCTAATTCCTGCTCTTCAAGGCTTTTTATTCTTAAAAGCATCTGCTGGGAGGTTGGATCATTTGGACGAAAATTTAATGAATTTTCAAATAATTCTTTAGATTTATTAAAATTCCGCATCAAGTAAAGATTAAAAGCTTCATCATATATTTTATAATATTCCAACTCTTCCTTTGAGAAAGAGTCAGATGCAAACCCGAATACTTCATAAACTTTAACCGACTTGGTTTTCCCTTTCACTTTAATAATATCAAGCAAACGGGTTTTGAATTTATCTTTATCAATTTCATGGTATGTGAATTCTGAAATCATAATGAGAGTGCTGTATCTTTTATTAGCTGTTTCCAGCCTCGCGGCAAGATTGACGGGATCACCAATAACTGTATAATCAAATACTCTATCTGAGCCCATATTCCCTATGATTACCTGTCCTGTATTTATTCCGATCCGGCTTCTCAAGCGGGGCAGCTCTTTACCCGACCATCCTTTATTAAGTTCTTCAATTTTCTTCTGCATATTTATTGCTGTTTTGACTGCCGCATCTGCATGATTATCCATCGGAATAGGTGCACCGAATTCCGCAAGAATTGCATCACCTATATATTTATCAACAGTTCCTTTTTCGTTAATTATTAAATCCGTCATCTCGGAAAGATATTCGTTTAGGAAAGGGACTAAATCGGTAGATTGCATACTTTCCGAAATTGTTGTAAAGTCTGCTATATCTGAAAAAAGGATTGTTAATACTCTTTCCTCACCTCCCAGCTTCAGCATACCTGGATTATCCAATAATTGTTCGACTACATTAGTCGAAACATATTTTGAAAAAGCACTTTTAATAAAAGCCTGATCTTTTGTAATAATTATATTTAAGCTCAAGATCATCCCGATTGCTAAAATTAAAATAGCCCCTGACGATGTTATTAAAGGGAATAAATGGAAAATTTTTATTTCATAAAATGAAAAGAAAAGTAAACCGGTAATAAGCAATAAAGCTGCAAAATATAATAATGAATTTCTCTTAAAGATAGAGCAAAAACCTAAAAACAAACCAAGCGGGAAAACTAATGCCACAACAGATAGGGGCTTCCATTCGGAATAGAAATTATTAACCAGCAATGCATTTAAAAGAGCGGAGTGAATAGAAACTAAAGGGACATTATCCTCGGTTGTTATTTGACCCAAGTCCGAGGTTCCCACAGAAATGTCGCTAATAAAAACGAAATTTCCGCCGAAATATTCCATTAAATCATCCAGGTTTTCTTCATTGGAAGAATATTTTAATAAATTCTGGACCTGCATATTTTTCTGATCTTTCCAGAGCCCTGCAAAGGGAATAAAAGCCAGACCATGATTATCGATTGGAATAACAATATTTTTATTTAAATAGCTGTTTTTAAGTGCCGGGATTGTTATTGAATGTCCCCAATCTATTTTTAATTTATTAAACGGTATTTTATTGTAATCTAAAAAAATCTGGAGACTAACAGCGGGGAAAAAAAGGGAATCAATTTTTATTATTATCGGGTAATGCCTTATAATTCCATCACGATCTCTGACAATAGAAATATGGCCTGTATTGTATGCTGCTTCAGCAAATATTTCATTCTGCGGAAGTGCATATTCTGCATAATAAGGATTACCCTTACCGTGCTGTTCCAAACCGGTAAAATTTCTTTTTCTTAAAAAATTGTAAAAAAAACCTTTTCCCCATTGAAATTTTTTCACCTTATCCGAAATATTAAATCCTACCGGGAGATAGACGTTTCCATTTTTTTTAATTGAAGCTGTGAATGATTTGTCACTTGAATCAACACTTGAACGGGGAAATACTATGTCATAAAAGATTGCGTTAGGATTAAAGTAATATAATACATTATTAATTTTTGCCAGGTCATCTCTTCTTAAATAATTTATGCCGAAATAGTCATAAGTTGAATCGGTTATATTTAGAAGGATTATCTTATTGCTTTTATTTGGACCTCCCCCGTTTTAAATTGACCTTGTAAAGTGCATCTACAGCCTTATAATCCAATGTATTCCACGGGATATTAAATACGTAGATAGCCGTACACACAAAAGCCGTGAGTATAAAATTAATGAGAATTATTTTTTTTACAAGCTTTTTACTTTTTAATTTCAATTTCATACTTTCTGATTATAGCTTCCTTACCAGAAAGGACCAATTGACGATTAAGAAATTCATCGTTTATTGCACTGACATTACCCGCCATCGGAAATGGTTTTTCAGATTTATCCGTAAAATTCTTTTTATATTTTTTAAGCAATTTCTCTTCGAGAGAACTCCAACTGGTTAATGATACAACATCGCCTTCCTTAAATAATTTATTAATATCATCAATCTTATTGAGTGAGCAGAATATAATAACTTTAGCAGTAGTGCTTTTATCATCGAATACATAATATTCAGAGTTAGAAGGTAAAATCAGTGTATCCTGCTTTGAAGAGATTTTTTTATCGCATAGCAGCGTTGATTCATTATTATCGGAATGAATTATATATACATAACAATCATCATCGGGCTGCACAAAAATGCGGATCATTTCGCCTACTCTTAGTCTATCGTTGCTTCTTAGGACTGCAAAATCATCTGCGGATTTATGCAAAATAGCAATTTTAGCTTTAATTAAATCTTGAGACAAGGTTGAGATTTGAAGAAAAATAATAATAGTAAAAAATAAAAAAGTTGTTAAGCGTTTCATTTTTTCACCTTTTTGAATGCATTTTATAAATGCTGTCTAAAAGCATTGAAAATATAACAAATAAATTAAACTATTTTGAAGATATTCAATATTAAATTTCTAATAAATTCTTCCAGGTTATTGATTTATACAAAAAACTTACATACATTTTTACAGCTATGTTTTAAAAAACGGTGGTTTTTTACTTTTTACAATTCCGTTACCTAAATATTTTAAGATTTACGCGTTAATAATTAACAGCATTGAAATGTCGAAGCATGCTCTTTATTCTAAATGTAAAAAATCTTTATAATAAAATGAAAAGTTTCTTTACCATTTTTTTTTCTATATTATTAATGTTTACCGGGTATTCCCAGCAATATGGGCTGGGTACGTTGCTGGATGACAGTTTATATGCAAACAGCCCGGTAGCTGCACCTTTAATGCGTGGAGACTATTCCGATCTACCCTCTTCTGCAAGTTTAAAACAATATGCACCGACGCCCGGCAACCAGGGATTGTATGCAACATGCGCAGGCTGGTCTTCCGCTTATGGAGGAAGAACTATTCTTGAAGCAATAGGGAAAGGCTGGTCACAGGCAACTATCGACAGTAATACGTTTTCTCCTTCATTTGTTTACAACCAAATTAGGCATTCAACTGGCTGTAACGAAGGGACTTCATTAGTAGATGCTCTCGATGTTTTAAAAGATTCAAGGAGGAGAAAAACTGGACGATTTTGCTTATGATTGTTCAAGGACCATTACCCCGATTGATAAAATAAAGGCAGCAAACTTTAAAATAATAGAATACCGGGAAATCGCTACTTCTCAAACTGAGCATAAAGAAAGATATGTGAAGAAAAGCCTTGCAGAAAACCGGCCGGTTGTTATAGCATTTGACTGCCCTTACTCGTTCAATACTATAAGAGAAGTCTGGCTCCCGGATAGTCTGGACTATAAAGTCTGGAACCGGGGGCATGCGATGACTGTTATTGCCTACGATGATAATAAATTCGGAGGTGCTTTTCAATTATTGAACAGCTGGGGAACTATTTGGGGCAAAAAGGGATTTGCCTGGATTAGATACTCAGATTTCGATTTTTTCTGTAAATATGCTTTTGAATTAATTGATAAATCTTCAGCCTATCCTAACGCTCCTGATCTTTCCGGTTCATTAACTTTTAAGGAAAGTAATGGTTCTCCAATGAAATCCGATTTTAACGGGAAATATTTTTCTACCGATAAATCATATCCGTCGGGAACACTATTCGAGCTTCATATCTCCAATAATGAACCTGCGTATGTTTATGCCTTTAGTTCCGATTTAACTTATGTTACATATAAAATTTTTCCCTTTACTGAGAGAATGGTTGCATATCTTCCATACAGGAACAATAATGTAGCCATACCGGATGAAGAAAGCTATAACATGCTGGATACCGTTTCAGGGCCTGCTTACTATTGTTTTCTTTATTCAAAAAAAGCACTGAACATCGACAGCTTAATGCAGAAGGTTGAAGCTGATACTGGTACATTTTGGAATAGAATTACGCATGTATTAAAAGACAATATGGTTGCCGAAAACAATATTAATTACAATTATGATAACAAAATTATATTTAAGGCAAAAAGCAAAGGGAAATCGGTTGTACCGGTTTTAATAGAAATTAAACATAACTAAAAGATGAATTAATTTTTAAAATACTTTTCCACTTTTATAAGATATGATTTTCTAGATTACCGGAGTGTTCAATGAAATATATATACCATTTCTTTTTAACTGTTATAATTTTATCGGCTCTTATCTCAAGTTCCTCTTATTCTCAAGGCAGAATAAGTACAACTTTTGAGGCATCACCGGACGGCAAAATTTTTATTTATTATCAATTAAACGGTGATCCTGAAAAGGAATATGATGTAAATGTAGCCCTTAAAAGGACATCTATTCCCTCCTTCGAATTGGTACCCTCGGATCTATCGGGAAATATCGGGAGAGGTAAATATGGTGATGGAAGTAAAAAGACAATCATATGGACTTTAAAACCTGAAGAGAAGACTATTCTTAACGGTGAAGATTTTTACTTTGTTGTTAATGCTGAAGAAGTTAAAAACGGAGGAGGAATTCCATGGTACGTATTTGTTGGCGGTGCAGCGGTTGCAGGCGGAGTTGCAGCAGTACTTCTTTTAAATAAAAAAAGTGATACAACTACTCCAACGGAGAGTTTCCCGTCACCTCCTAGTAGGCCCGGACAATAATTTTTAAATATTATAAGTGAGATGATCAAATGAAAAAGATCATATTTATTTTATTTCTGACATGCGCTTACAATGCTGGTTTCCCCAGGTAAGCGGCTCTACGCAACCTGGCAGGCTTATATTCAATAATAATGACACAAATAAAGAAGTTGAAATTACAGCGCCTCAAATAATTCTGCTTGAACCAAAAATATCTCCTAATAATCGTGTTGAGAACGATCAAGATAACATGAGAATCAGGGGATATGTACAGGATAATTATGGATTAAAAGAAGTTTCAATTAATGGCATTTTGGTAAAACTCTCAGATGACAATCATTTTGATACACAAATACCTTTAACTGGCGGTGATAATGCAGTAGCAATAAAAGCGTTAAATACCAAAGGAAAGTCAAGTGAAATTGATTTCATGGTTAATTCTAAAATAGATCACCAGGGTCCAACAGTTTTTATTACCGAACCCGCTGTAACAAGAGGAATTAAAATAATTCGGAAAAGCGAAGTTGTTACAGTAAAAGGAATAGCTACAGATATCAGCGGTGTCTTAGATGTAACCGTAAATGAACAAAAACCCCTATTGGCTAATAACGGTGAATTCACTATAGATCTTTATTTAAAACTCGGGGATAATAAAATTGCAGTTAAAGCAATTGATAATAATCTTAATACAACAATAGATACTTTTACGGTTACCAGGAAACTTCAAGATATTATAACTGCCGGGAAATATGTTGCATTAATTATCGGAATTAATTCTTATTCAGGGTATTGGCCGCAGCTTAGAAATGCAGTACACGATGCAGAAGGAGTTGCCGAGGTTCTAAAAAAATCATATGTATTTACAGATATTTATACTCTTATTGATAAAGATGCAACAAGAAAGAACATTCTGAATAAACTTGACTGGCTGTCAAAAAATCTCACCAAAGATGATAATCTCCTTATTTTTTATTCCGGGCATGGACAGTTCAATAAAATATTAAATAAGGGATTCTGGGTTCCTGTTGATGCCGAATCAAATTCTGTAGCTGATTATATTTCTAATAGCGATTTGAAGACTTTTATCGGAGGTATACCCTCAAAACATACGCTGCTGATTACAGATGCGTGTTTTGGCGGGGATATTTTCAGGGGCAAACCGGCTGAGTCAATTGCTTTTGATCCCAACAATATGGAACGTTATTATAAAGAAGTATATAATAAACAATCTAGAGATGCCCTAACCTCAGGCGGTTTGGAAGAAGTTATGGACAGTGGTAAGAATAATCATTCTATATTCACATATTACCTGATTAAAACATTAACAGGAAACCAGCAGAAATATATGGATGCAACCCAGTTATTTAATGATTTTAAAATTGCAGTTTCCAATAATTCTGATCAAACCCCTATTCTTCAGGCGCTTAGAGATACAAATGATGAAGGGGGACAGTTTGTTTTTATTAGAAAAGACAAATAAAATAATTTTGGGAAAAATAAACATGAAATTTTTTTTTCTTCTCTTTTTTATTATTTCTCTTACTCTCATATTTAATGCATACCCTCAAAGAAATATTTTAGATAAGAGAATTACTCCTGGAAAACAAATATTAAATTTAAAGGATCTAAAAAAATTGAACCATTAGTTAAGAATAAAACTAATTATGTTTCAGAAAAAACTTCATCTGAGCAAGATTGGACAAATATAGTTACAGAAGATTTTGAAGGAGCTTTCCCAACTGGTAAGTGGGTTGTTTATGCAAATAATGGTTATACAAATGCATATTGGGGTGTTGTCCAGGCTGCAACAAATAATAAGGCTGCTTGGTGCGCTGCATCCGGTATGCAAGCTGCTACATATGGAACCGGTTATAAAGATATAATGAATGCTTGGATGGTATACGGACCTTTTGATTTATCCGATGCAAATGATGCTACCCTTGAATTTGATTACTATAATTCAAGTGAACCCGGTTTTGATAAATTTTGGTGGTTAGCTTCTAAAGATGGAACTAATTATTCGGGATTTTTCTTAAGTGATACAAGTAAGACTTCACAATTTCAATTTAAAAGCTTTGACTTAAAAAATGTTCCGACTCTCGGAAATATTACAGGAGAGAACGGAATTTATGTTGCTTTCTTATTCCAAAGTGATTCCCTAATATCTAACTACTGGGGAGCTTTAGTTGATAATGTAGTCCTTAAAAAATTTGTTGCAATACAATATCCGACTACTATAACATTAAGTAATACATTTCAATTTAATGATTTGAGCTCCAGCAGCTATAGAATGATCGGTTTGCCCGGAAATCAAACTACTAAAATCTCGAATATAATTTCCGGAACGCAAAAAAAAGACTGGGATGCTTTTTATGATAACGGTTCAACATCGTCAAGTTTTTTGCAGGAATTTGATGGTTCATCAATTTTTAATTTCTCAGCCGGTAAAGGTTTTTGGATTTTGAGTAAAAATCCTTTTACAGTAAACGCGTCTGTAAATACCGTGACTCTTGCCGCAGATAATACATTTTCAATTTCTCTTCATTCCGGGTTTAATATAATTTCCAATCCTTTTGAAAAAAATGTCAGCTGGGCCGATGTACAAAACCTAAATGGCTTAAATTCTAATGATGTACTTTTTGATTGGACCGGGATCTGGAACAATGCAACACAAATGGAACCTTATAAAGGATATTACTTTAATAATAATAATAATTTAACTTCTTTAAAGATTCCTTATAATTTTAATGCAGCAAAAATTTCAAATAATACATCTTCCGAGAATTATCCGGTTAATTTTTTAAAGCTTTCGCTATTACAGGACAGCCAGGTCAAATCATATACAGTTGCCGGATTTAATTCATCTGCAAAAAAAGATTATGATAAATTTGATATTTTTGCCCCGCCCGGATATTTTGACGAAGTGAGAATAAACATAGAAGATCAAAATTTATCCGGTTCATATAAACAATTATCAGTTGATTATAGACCAGGGGTAAACGAGGGTCAATCTTACAATTTAAAGATCAAGAATACTACAAAACAAATAGTAAAATTAATTGCGGACGGAATTGAAAACTTCTCTGATTATGAAGTTTATTTAGTCGACAATAATTTAAATAAATTCTATAATCTTAAAGAACAAAATGAAATCAGCATTTCCCCTATTCATGAAAAGTCTGATTTTCAGTTGTTAATCGGGAACGAGAGTTATATTAACAAGATCAGAAACGGAAATGCTCCAACGGAATATGCACTTTACCAGAATTACCCAAATCCTTTTAATCCTTCTACTTTAATTAAATATCAAATTCGTGATGAGCATACTTTTGTTGAATTAAAAATTTTCAATGTACTTGGTAAAGAGATAAAGACTTTGGTAAATGAAATTCAGGGTTCGGGGATACAAGAAATAGAATTTAATGCTGCAGACTTCAGCAGCGGTGTATATTTCTATTCAATAAAAGCTGGCTCTTATTCTGCAACAAAGAAAATGATCTTGCTTAAATAGTATTTTATGATGTGTTATGAAAAAAATAATGTGTAAATAAAAAATAGAAAAAAGATATACAACTTATTAAGTATTCTTGTTCTTTGACGTACCGTTATTTTTTCAACTTCCTCCTGAGTGCTTTGCAGTCTAAAATTATACGGGGAACAACTTTCAAAGAATAAGACAGCAAGCAAAAATCATATTTAAATATTCTTTGTTCAATTAGCAGCAGCTTCTTAACTTTATTAAAGCTGCAATTGTAAATTATACCAATCAAAATACCTGGCATTAAATTCTTTGTAGATAAAGACAAGTAGTTTAATTTCTTAGAACATATGAATAGAGAGTAAACTAATTTTTTTATTAATAATAGCTTAAATAAAAATGATAAAATTTATTTTTTTATTTTTCAGTCTTTTTGTTATTAGCAACAATAACATTTTTGCTCAACCAGAATCATTTGATTTAAATCATCAGTCAAAATAATACCTCTCACAAAAAAATTAATAGTCTGAATAAGACCAACCAGAACTGGGAACTATTATTCAATTATGATATGGAACAATTCACTTCTGGTGGAAATGCAGGCGTAGTCTATCTTCCAGATTTTAATGAAATATGGACTTCGAAATGGCATTCTAATAAGATTACAATTTGGTACTTTTACGGCGATACACTCTTTTTTTCCGAAGACACAACAATTGCGGGTGTAGACACTGTCCGTGGTATGACATACGATGGTATATATATTTATGCGGGGAATAATTCCAATTCAATTTTAATTTTGGATCCATATTCATTAGAGTTAGTTGGAACTGTAAGTGCTCCTCAGAAAGTAAGATATATAACTTTTGATCCTTCAGCAGATAACAATAATGGTGGTTTTTGGATTGGAAATTTTCAAACAGATCCGACTTTAATAGATAGAGATGGAAATATAATTAGATCAATTTCCTATTCTTCATTGGGTAATACAAGTATTTACGGAGCTGTATATGATTTTTATAGTAGTGATGGTCCATTTCTATGGTTTTGGGGACAAGGATTTGGCGATGGATGGCCTCAGGTAATAACCCAAGTAGATCCATCTACTGGTTTGCTAACAGGTGAACAATATGATGTTAGAGACGATGCAATCATAGGAGAAGATAGTTGTCTTGCCGGAGGATTATTTATAACAGATTCTTTTTATCCCGATAAAATAGTTTTAGGAGGTGTTCTCCAGGGTAAATCTGGTCCGGATATATTGTTTGGATATGATATATCCGGGACGACCATTATAATAATATTTGCGCCAACAGTAACAACTAATTCAGCTACGAATATTACTGAAAACTCAGCAACATTAAATGGTACAATAAATCCAAATAGCTCTTTAACGACTGCAGTCTTTGAATATGGTACAACAACTTCATATGGAAATCAAATAACTGCAACTCAAAGCCCAGTAATTGGTTCAACAGATGTAAATGTAAATGCAAATTTAACCGGACTGCAACCTAATACTACATATCATTACCGCGTAAAAGGAACAAATGATGGAGGAGTTAGTTTGGGATCAGATATCACCTTTATAACTTCTACATCTACCGTAAATGCTCCAATTGTTACTACTTCTTCAGCAACAAATATAACTGAAAATACTGCTACCTTGAACGGTAAAGTAAATCCAAATAATTCTTCAACAACAGTAACTTTTGAATATGGCACAACTGTATCTTATACAAATGAAGTAACAGCAAAAATAAATCCTATTGATGGGAATTTGGATGTAGATGTAAGTGCAAACATTACCGGTTTACAGCCTGATAAAACATATCATTATAGAGTTAAGGGGACAAGCAGTGAAGGGGTTAGCGTAGGAGAAGATGTGACCTTTACAACATCAATATCTATAGTAATAGCTCCAACTGTTACAACCACTTCAGCAACTAATATATCAAGCAGCTCTGCAAATTTAAATGGTATTGTGAATGCTAATAATTCCTCTACTAACGTTATTTTTGAATACGGTACAACTACAGTCTACGGCAATCAGGTAACTGCAACACCTAGCCCGATAGATGGGAATAATGATACTAATGTAAGTGCGAATTTAATTGGTTTACAACCAAATACGCTTTACCATTATAGGATTGTGGGAAATAATAATGGGGGAATTAGTTGGGGTTCAGATATTACTTTTACAACTTCTGCTAATATATCCCCTCCTACTGCGAGCACTTTAAGTGCAACTAACATAACCTCTAGTTTGGCAACACTAAATGGCTTGGTTAATCCGAACAACTTACTTACGGCAGTATCATTTCAATATGGAACGACTACAGCATACGACAGCCAGGTGGGCGCAGACCAAAGTCCAATATCGGGCGATTCAAATGAAGTTAGTGTGAGCGCGACAATAACAGGGCTTCTTTCAAACACTCTTTATCATTTTCGCATCCTGGCAACAGGCGGTGAGATTACAGTAAATGGCTCTGATAGAACTTTTACTACCGGCATTGATTATCCCGCATTAGTGAGTAGGAATAAAACATTCATTTTTAATGATTTAACAGCTAACAGCTACAGGATGATCGGTTTACCGGGAAAAAAGACGAATACGGTACATGACATGATTTCAGGAACACAAAAAAAAGATTGGAATGTTTTTTATGATAACGGTACTAATTCGGAATATTTAAAGGAATTTGACGGTACTTCAACTTTTAATTTCTCCGCCGGGAATGGATTCTGGGTTTTAAGTAAAAATTCATTCAGCGTAAATGATACCGTTGAAACAGTTGAACTTTCAGGAAGCAGTTCATTTGATATAGATTTGCACACAGAGACCGGCGGAATAGCATTATACAAAATTATATCTAATCCATTCGAAAAAAATATCAGCTGGGCAAATATTCAAAGCCTTAACAGCTTAAATACCAGTGATTATCTATTTGATTGGACCGGAATTTGGGCTCATGCTTCACAAATGGAACCGTATAAAGCATATTATTTTATCAATGTTAACAATTTAAGTTCACTAAAAATTCCTTACGGCATTGCCGCTTCAAAAATATCAAAACCTACTTCTCTACAAGATGAAAACCCTGGTAATAATTTTATTAAATTGTCTCTCATACAAAGCAAACAGGAAAAATCTTATATTATAGCCGGGTTCAATTCTTCAGCTGTAAAAGATTATGATCAGTTCGATTCTTTTGCTCCCCCAGGGTATTTTGATGAAGTCAGAATTCATATTGAAGAAGAGCATTTATCCTTCCCTTACAAACAATTATTCGTCAGCTACAGGCCTGAAATAAGTGAAGGACAAATATTTGATTTGAAAATTAAAAATGTTTCAAAAAAAGCTGTTGATATAGTTGCCAGCGGTCTGGAGAATTTTGAAGGCAATCAAGTTTATCTATTGGATGAAAATTTAAACCGCTTTTTTAATCTCAAAGAAAAGAGTAAAATTAGTGTATCTCCTATTCACTCATCCGCCAATTATAAACTACTGATTGGAAATAAAAATTTCATTAGTGATATTAAAAAGGATTATATGCCTAAGGGATATATTTTGTATCAGAATTTTCCTAATCCGTTTAATCCTTCAACTATAATAAAATACCAAATCCCCGATGATAATACATTTGTTGAATTAAAAATATTTAACATACTTGGCAAAGAAATGATAACACTAGTAAATGAAATCCAGGCCTCCGGTATTTATGAGGTAGAATTTAATGCGTCTAATTTAAGCAGCGGAGCCTATTTTTATTCATTAAAAGCCGGTAATTACTCTGTAATAAAAAAGATGGTTTTAATAAAATAGCAGGTAAAAGGCGAGTAAAAGAGATTAATATTTTTTAATTTGATTTTGTTATTATCATTATTATATTTTCCTGCCATTAGTTTTGAGTTTAATGTTGTATAGAATTTCTACACTATAATTTCCAAAGCAATTTTCGATAATAAACAAATCAACAAAAGAATCTAGGAGGCAAAATGCGTTTTTTTACGGTTTCTTTAATTATATCATTGTTTGTGCTGTTAACTCAGACTTTTGCTCAAGTACCGAATGGTGATTTTGAAAGCTGGACAGACGGGAATCCCGATGGATGGCTAACATATAATATCCCGGGAACTGCAACTCCAATAACTCAATCTAATGATAAACATGGAGGCTCTTTTGCCGCAAAAGGGGAAGTCGTGGATTTTTTCGGTACTCCATATCCCCCATATCTATGGTACATTGGAGAAAATGGGAAAGGATTCCCTATTAGTCAAAGATATGCGCAGCTTGACGGCTATTATAAATTAACAACCTCAGGCAGTGATAAATTCTTAGTATGGGTTTATTTTTGGAATAAAGATCAGGTTATTGCCGGAAATTATGGATGGTTCAATGCCGCTTCAAGTTACACTAAATTTTCCGTACCCCTAATTTACTTTACTGGTGATACGCCTGATTCAGCTAGTATATGGATATCCGCAAGTGAAGATACATCTCAAACATCTTCAACCGCAAGCATTGGTACAGTGTTTTTTGTTGATGATTTATCCTTAACAGGAATTGCCACCGGAGTTAACGAGAATGTTCAAGTACTTTCATTTAAACTTAATCAGAATTATCCTAATCCTTTCAACCCGACAACAACCATATCATATTCGATTCCCAAAAGCAGTTTTGTTACTCTTAAAGTTTATGATCTGCTTGGAAACGAAGTTGCAACTTTAGTTAATGAAGATAAATCTGCCGGTTATTACCAGGTAAAGTTTAATGCTTCAAACCTTGCGAGCGGTGTTTATTTTTACAGGCTTATTGCAGGAAATAGAGTTGAAGTTAAAAAATTAATATTAACTAAATAAAAAAATAGAGGTATTAAAGCCGGGTACTCTTTTTCAAAAATAAGTACCCGGATTAATCAACATTATTTATTTGTATTTTTAATAAACATTTTATTGTACTTTTACTTTTCAGGATATTTCAAGTACAAATTCAAAAGTAACTTTGCAGCATCAATATCTCCCTTATTTCTTACCAAATTCTTTTTCAAAATATCATCATCTTCCTAATTCAACTCTCGTTTCTTTAATGTTTTTAAACAAATTTTAATTCATATTAAGAATCTTTATTTTTATAATTAATTATATAGATTTATATCTTTTATTAAGTACTTTGGGAGATAAAATGAAGATTATACTTGCTATGATTTTATTATTAATGACACCGTGGTTTTCTCTTTCCGCTCAAGATATAAGAATTAACCAGGTAGGATATTTAGCTGATCAGCAGAAACTTGCATATTTAATACAACCTGCTGATAGCTTCTATGTAGTAAACAATACAACCAACCAAATTCAGTTTAGGGGTAAAATTGAGGATTCCGGTTTTAAAGATGAAGCGGTTGGCTTTGATATCTATTATGGGGATTTTTCTTCTTTTACAGAACCAGGGAGTTACGAAATAAAAAGTAATGACGGACAAATTTCGTATCCGTTCGAAGTTTCTGCAAATCCGTTTACGGATGTTTATAAAAAAACATTAAAAGGATTTTATTTTCAACGATGCGGTACGGCACTTCTAGCTGCAAATGCAGGCCCGTATGCTCATCCTGCATGTCATTTAAATGATGCTAATTTTGAAGCTTCAACAGGATTAACAGGATTCCACCTGGAAACCGGTGGCTGGCATGATGCAGGCGACTATGGTAAATATGTTATAAATGCAGGAATTACAGTCGGTACTTTACTTATGGGTTATGAAATTTTTCCCAAGAATTTTAAAAGCGATGATTTAAATATTCCGGAAAGCGGGAATTCAGTTCCGGATTTATTAGATGAAGTAAAATTCGAACTCGATTGGCTTTTGAAAATGCAAGACTCGACTGATGGTGGTGTATTTTTTAAAGTGACTCCAAAGAACTTTTCAGGCTTTATTATGCCAAATACAGATAATTCAACTAGATATATTTATCAGAAATCCTCAACTGCCACAGGAGATTTCGCTGCAGTAATGTCTATGGCAGCAAGGATTTATTCTGCTTTTGATACTGCATTTGCTTCTAAATTGTCTAAGTACGGCATTGGAAGCATGGAACTATTTGCAGGCAAATCCAACTATTGTTCCCAGGGGAGGATTCCATAATCCGTCAGGTACATATACGGGGGAATATGGTGACGGAAATGATTCGGATGAACGCTTATGGGCTGCTGCCGAACTTTTTATAACCACCGGAGATAGTATATATGGAAGTTATTTCTCAAATCATTACCAGAGTTTCGGTTTAATAAATTCTACAATGGGATGGCCTTATGTTGCTCCACTTGCTCAACTTGATTACCTTGTATCAAATCAACCGAAGGTAGACACTACAATAAAATCCAATTTAAAAACCGGGCTTTTTAATTATTGCACATCTCTTTACAACGTTTCAAAAAAATCAGGATTCAATGCGGCTATGAGTACCGGTGACTATAATTGGGGAAGCAATTCTGTACCATTGAACAGAGCTATAATTTTTATATTCGGATACCAATTATCAGACAATATAGACTTCTATAATGCAGCTCTGGATCAGTTCAATTATATTCTGGGATGCAACATTAAAGGTATTTCTTACATAACCGGAATCGGCACTGAATACCCTATGCATCCCCATCACAGGCCTTCTGCATCGGACGGTGTTGCTGAGCCTGTTCCTGGATTAATAGTAGGCGGTCCTGATAAAGGTCTTGATGATGCTGTTTTACAATCAATGTATAACACCTCAACCCCTCCGGCATTCTGCTACGCTGATGATCAGGGCAGCTATGCTTCCAATGAAATTGCTATTAATTGGAATGCTCCTTTGGTTTTTGTCGCAGGTTATTTCAGCGGTAAAAAAGAATTGACTGGAATAAAAGAAGATGTCATTACAATTCCTAATAAAATACAAGTCGAACAAAATTATCCAAATCCTTTTAATCCATCAACAATAATTAAATACCAAATACCTGTCAACAATGTTTTTGTACAATTAAAAATATTTAACGTTCTTGGCAAAGAAGTCAAAACATTAGTAAATGGAATTCAGGCCGCTGGTATACATGAAGTTAAATTTAATGCATCCAATTTAAGCAGCGGTATATATTTTTACTCACTGAAAACAACAAACGGAACAGGATCAAAGGGAAATTACATCATCACTAAAAAGATGGTTCTAATAAAATAGAAGAATTCTGCAAATATATTTATTGCCGGTGGTGAGGATACATCACAAACATCTCAACATGCAAATATCGGGACTGTATTTTTTGTTGATGATTTATCCTTTTCCGGAACGGCAACCGGTGTTGAAGATAATGTGCAACCGTTATCCTTTAGACTTAATCAGAATTACCCCAATCCTTTCAATCCTACAACAACCATATCATATACAATTCCCAAAAGCAGTTATGTAACTCTTAAAGTTTATGATATTTTAGAGAATGAAGTTTCTAATTTGGTAAACGGAGAAAAATCTGCAGGTTTTTACAATGTAATATTTGATGGCTCTAAACTTGCCAGTGGAGTCTATTTTTACAGATTAACTGCAGGAAACAGAACCGACGTTAAGAAATTGTTGCTGACAAAATAATTGTACTGATAAATGCCGGATAAATGATATCCGGCATTCCCTTCCCGGACCAATTATTTCAATTATCAATTCGGATTTGAAATCTTTAGGCTTAAAAGGTATGCTTTGTATTTATCTGCTTCTTCAGGTTCTTTTAATTTTAAGTAGAATTCAGTGAGCAGGCTTGCCGCCTCGATAGTTTCTGTATTCCTATTTCCGAGTTCTTTTTTCAAAATTTTGAAATTGTTAAGCAGTAAAGGCTCTGCTTTAGAGTAATTTTGCTGAAGAAAGTAACATCTCCCCAATTCAAACCTGGTTTCTGCAATAAGCAATTTGTTATCAGGCTGTTTTGTTAATCTTAAATTTAAAGACTTCAATAAATAACTCTTCGCTTTTCCAGTCATTCCCTTTTCATCATACATTTTTCCAAACCAATAATATGCTTTTGAAAAGTAAGGATGATCGAGCGGTAGGGTTTTCTGCCAGATTTTATATGCTGAATCAATTCTTTTAAAAGCACCTGAATACTCTTTTACATAATACAATTCAACACCCAAATTGTAAATAGCTAATGCTAATCCCGGATGATTATCTCCAAGGATCTTTTTTCTTATTTCCAGAGATTTTTTAAATAATTCCAATGCACCATTGTGATCACCTTTATCGCGCAATAAAGTAGCCAGGTTATTAGTTTCATGCGCGATTTGCAGCTCTGCATTACCCGGTAAATTATAACTTATGTTTAACGCTTCACGATATAAACTATCTGCAGATTCCAAATCTCCTTTATAATGAAATGAAAGAGCTAAATTATTAATTAAAGCAGCAGTATTATAGTTTTGTTTACCATATACTTCCAGATATATCGAATAAGCCTCTTTAAATAATTTTATTGCTTGGTCATATTTACCTAAATCCAAATTTAATTCACCATAATCATTTAAGGCATCTGCCAATTCAACATGTTTGGGTTTTGAAAATTTCCGGTGTATATGAATTGCTTTTTCATAGAGAATTTTTGCTTTATTAAGTTTTCCTTCAGAATGCAATATTGATGCTAAGTTATTTATGCTGCTGGCCGTTACATCGTTATTTTCACCAAATAAATTCTGCCGAATCTTCAAAGCTTGTTCTAACTGGGTTTCGGCTTTATCATAAATTCCAAGGTTTTGATAAGTAATTCCGATGGTTGTTTTAAGTTCCGCATCTACTTCCGGTTGTTCTTTTAATTCCGAATCAATCTTTTTAATAGCTTTGCCAAGTATATCAACTACTTTCACGTCCTTACCTACTTCAGTAGGGTCTGCAGAAGAAAGCATATCCTGAAGAAATGAATTTATTTTGCTTACTTTTGCGGCTTCAATTTGAGCCTTATCCCGTTCGTCTGCGGCAACTTTAGATTGGAAAATAATTCCGATTATTCCTGCAATTACTATGACAATAAAAATAAGACCGGTAATAACACCTGCCCGGTGGCGTTCAAAAAACTTTTTGCTTCTATACCCGACCGAATTTTTTCTGGCCATTACAGGTAATCCTTTCAGGTGCCTTCCAATATCTTCTGAGAATTGTTCAACCGTAGAGTACCTTCTCCACGGTTCTTTCTGCATAGCTTTTAGTACAATATTATCAATATCACCTGTCAACCTTTTTTTTACTTTCTTGTAATATTTATCATCAATCTTAGAGTCCTCTTCGGCGGAAATTTCATTATCATTTTTCCCGTATAATTTATTTGCTTGATAATGATTTACCCCGGTGCTTGGTTTTCCGGGCTCGGTTGTGCAAATCACCCTTTCAATTTCATAAGGAAACGAGTTTTTAAATATATAAGGGAAGTTCCCGGTCATCAATTCATACAGCACAACCCCCAAGGAGTATATATCGGTTGCAATTGTTATTTGTTCACCTTTAAATTGTTCCGGGCTAGCATATTCCGGGGTCATTAATCTGAAACCTGTTTTCGTAAGATTTGTTTGTTCGCTTGAAGAATCAATCAACTTGGAAATTCCGAAGTCCAGCAGTTTAGGTGTTCCGTCGAATTTTATAAATATATTACCCGGTTTAATATCACGGTGAACGATTAAATTATGGTGAGCGTATTGAACCGCAGAACATACTTTTTGAAAAAGTTCAAGCCTTCCGGTAATAGAAAGTTTTTTCAGATTGCAATATCTATCTATTGGCTCTCCTTCAACTAATTCCATTATAAAATACGGCAAACCATTTTCTGTTGTACCCCCGTCAATTATTTTAGCAATGAACGGATGATCTAAACCGGCTAATGCCTGCTGTTCGATCCTAAACCTTTTTATAATCTCATCTGTATCCATTCCTCTTTTAATAAATTTAATCGCAACCCGATTTTTGAACTGCTCATCAATTCGTATTGCATAATATACTACAGCCATCCCGCCAACACCAATTTTCTTTTCAACACGGTACTTCCCTATTTCCATCCCGATAAATGGATCTGGTGCATTTTCATCTATATTAGGAAGGTCATTTTGAAAAAGAGGTGTTTCCAGGAAATCTTCATCCTTTTGATCAGATACGATTAAAGATTCGATTTCTTTTCTTAAGTAAGGTTCATCTTTACACTTTTCATTTAAAAAAGCTTCCCTTTCTTCTGGCGGTAATTCAATAACCTCCCGAAACAAAGCTTTTATTTTATCCCAATTATCCAAAAGTTTGATATTAGTTAATTGTTATTTGTTTGTTATTTGTGGTTACAGTTTGTTGATAGTTTAAATAAATAAGAATATAAAAGTATTCAATTTTAAATCGTATGCCGAATAGATTTTGATTTTTTTTTGAATTTTTACTTTTTACTTTTGACTTTAATTACTGCTTTCCATTTCTTTATAAATCCAGGCTTTTGCAAGCCTCCAATCTCTTTTAACGGTAGTAGGAGAAATTGAAAGAATCTCAGCAGTTTCATCAACTGTTAAACCGGTGAAAAATCGAAGTTCAACAATTTTGCTTAATCTATTATCAATATAATCGAGCTTGATTAATGCCTCATTAAGCGCCAATATTTCTTTATCTGCTTCTGGTGATATGACGACAGCTTTATCCAGAGAAATTTTAGTGCTACCGCTGCCTCTTTTAATTGCATTTCTTTGCCTTGCATTATCTACTAAGATTTGTCTCATTGAATTGGCAATTGAGCCGAAAAAATGTCTCCTGTTTTCCAATGATAATTTATTTTGTCCGATTAACTTTAAATAAGCTTCATGAACAAGTTCAGTTGTTTGAATAGTTCTTTTTTTATATTCATCCGAAAGATATTTAGAGGCAATTTTTTTTATTTCCTTATAAACTAAGGGTAAAAGCTTATTTATTGCTTCCTGGTCTCCATTATTTATTCTTTCAAGAAGCTGGGTAATCTGATTTTTCGGAATATTATTCATTAAGCCTATACTGCATATGTAAGATTTATAACTTTAATCTAATAATGGGGGAAATTATAATCAAATTAAATTCTTTTAATATAAAAGATCTCCTTCCTTAAAATGACCCGAAATACTGAATAATACGCATGTAATACAAAAGAACATTCGATGAACTTCTCTAATAATAATAAATCGCCATAAATATTAAAATGGAGATAAGAAAATATGAAAATTTATACAACTAATATTTCAATAAAACTTATGTCAATCTTAAGTTTTTCATTAATGCTATTAATATCAAACTACTTTAATGTATATGGTAATGTGATTTATGTTGATATTAATGCTGGCCCAACAAATAATGGTCAGTCGTGGATCGATGCCTATACGGATTTACAGTTTGCTTTAAACTCTGCATCGTCCGGGGACCAAATATGGGTTGCTAAGGGAATGTATCTACCCGCCACTAATGGTGATAGAAGTGCATCATTCAATATTCCTGATGTAGTAGAAGTTTATGGCGGCTTTGCCGGAACCGAATCAAATATTGGTGATCGTACGGATTATGGCTATGGACAAACAAATGAAACTATACTGAGCGGGGATATTGTTACCAATGGAGATCAAACAGATAATAGTTATCATGTAGTTAGCTTTTCTTCGTCAGTTAATAGTTCTACTATTTTAGATGGATTTACCATAACAAATGGAAATTCAATAAATACAGACGGAAATAGTGACTTCGATGTGGATGGTGCAGGTATATTGAATATGGGGAGTCCTAATATTACTAATTGTACTATCCAACAAAATAATTCATGGAGCGACGGTGGAGCAATATATAACTATTCCAATAGCGAAAGTATAAATCCAAGCTTTAATAATTGCCGTATTATAGAAAATAGTTCTCAGGTCGGTGCCGGGGCTGGAATTTGTAATTATGCGGAGGGAGGCATTATAAATTCAAGTTTTAATGATTGTATAATTAATGAAAATAATGCTTTTCAAAGCTCCGGGGGAGGTATTGCAAATTATTCAGATATTAGTGGAAGTTCTACTGCAACTTTAAACAATTGCAAAATAATGGGTAATTATGCTTTGTACACTGGTGGAGGTATTGATAATGAAAACAGCAATGATGGTGTTAGTACTGCAACTTTAGTTAATTGCCTAATAACGGGTAATAAAGTCGGCAATGGAAGTACCCAAGGATCCGGTGGCGGAATATCCGATTACTGTGACGGAAGCGGAAGTACTAACCTAAGCTTAACTAATTGTGCAATTGCTTGTAATTATGCCACTGGATCCGGTGGCGGAATTGAAAATGACGGTTCACCTTGTAACCCCTTAATTAAAAATTGCATTATATGGAATAATCAAGAAAATACTTCTACTTCAACTGTTGGAGCTTCAGTCGATAATAAAGATGGTGCTTCACCAACTTTTTCGTACAGTATAATTGCTAATTCTGGCGGAAGCAGTTCATGGGATGGTTCAGCAGGAAATGACGACGGAAATAATATTGATCAAGATCCTGAATTCAGCGGTTTTCCTGATCCTTCCGGTACACCAACTTCAGTCGGCGATTTTCATCTTGTAATTTACAGTCCCGCACTTGGAAGCGGCAGCCCTAAAACAGATGCCGGCGTACCATCTTCTGATATAGAAGGCGACTCACGTCCGCTCCCCTCTTCAGACAATAATGTTGATATTGGCGCTTATGAGGAATATTTGGAGGGTCCACTTCCGGTGGAGCTTTCTTCTTTTTCAATTTCTGTAAATAATCAATCTGTTGAATTGCAATGGAAGACAGCAACGGAAGTAAATAATTACGGATTTGATATTCAAAGAGAAGTCAGTAGTCAGAAGTCAGATGGCAGCAGTTGGGAAAAGATTGGCTTTGTTAAAGGAGCAGGCAACAGCAATTCTTCCAAACAATATTCTTTTGTTGATGATAATCATTTAAGCGGAAAAAACGAATATAGGTTAAAGCAAATTGATAATGATGGTAAATTTGAATATTCAAAAACTATCGAAGTGACATTATCTACCCCTTTGCAATTTTCATTGGAACAAAATTATCCTAATCCTTTTAATCCTTCTACCACAATTAAATATGATATTCCAAAAGAAGAACATGTAACATTAAAAGTTTATGATATTATCGGCAATGAAGTAGAAACGTTAATAAACAAAGAACAACAGGCAGGAAGTTTTCAAGTTGAATTCACATCACAAACAATAAACCATAAACAACTGACTACCGGAGTGTACTTGTATAAGTTACAGGCTGGCAGTTTTATTCAACTTAAAAAGATGTTATTAATAAAATAAATATTATCTGTTAAAGAATTTAATAGCAACTAATTAATTTTATAATAATTCCGTAATAGTGTTGTTTACTTTATGTGATCCTTTAAGCAAAGTAAATACGTATATATTATAACATGTTTATTATGATAAAAAGAAAAATCGATATTATTATCTCGCTTGCAGTAATTATTTTTTGTTTCCCTTTTGTGGGTTTGATTTTATTTTTTATATTCCTGCTGACCGGTAATAATCCCCTATTCTTACAGGCAAGGAAAATTTCACTTGACCGAAAAGGATTTAATATAATTAAAATCAGAACCATCAAAAATTCCAAACAATTTTTAGAATTGGAAAAAGGTTATAACAAAATATTTTTTAAGAAGGAATATGAGGCATATGTACCTTCATTTTGCAAGTGGCTTCGAAAAACCGGATTAGATGAAATTCTTCAGGTAATAAATGTGTTGAAGGGTGAAATGTCGTTTGTTGGCCCCCGTCCCCTGTTAGTTTCTGATTTAGTTATAATGCAAAAAACTGAACCCGAATTATATTCCAGACGATCAAAAATAAAATCAAAACCGGGAATTACCGGATACTGGCAGGTTTTTGGTGAAAGAACTAAAGGGATATCAAATTTAATTGAACTAGATGAGAAATATGAAAAAGAAAAGTCTATTCTTTTTGATTTAAAGATTATTTCTAAAACTTTATTTGTCTTTTTAACTGCTTCACATTCCGATTCAATAATAACTGAAAAAAATCAAAATGGAAAATCAATTTTATCAGCTTATAATCGCAGTCCGATGAAATTTCATTATCAGAAATTTTCAAATCTATTAATTTTACCATATAAAAAAACTTTTTCGGAAACTAATATTGATTAACCTAAATAATAATTTGGTATTTCCGTATAAGTTTTATACGCCTCTCTCACTGCTTTAATTAACAAATTTAAATCGAAAGGTTTTATAAAAATCCTAAATGGATGCAGGCTATAACTTTTAATTAGAGATATGTAGTCACTAAAGCCGGTTATAAATATATACGGGATTTCCATTATCTCCGAAATACGAGCCATTGCTTCGATACCATCCAATTGGCCTTTGAGGGAAATATCAGTAATTATCATGGAAGGATATTCATACAAAGCCGAAGTAATAAGTTCTTCACCTGATTCAACGATTTTAATTACCTTTGAATCATTTTTTTCAATGAATATTTTGATGGTTTTTGCTGTTATTAAATCATCCTCCCCTAGCAAAATATTATGTTCGTTTTGCATAGGATTTCCTCTTTGTTATTTTGTAACTAGATTGATAATTATAAAAAATATTATTCTTGAAATTACTTGTAAGATCATTTTAGTTAAGACCTGCTTAAGATTTAATTAAATCAAAGAACATCAGCTACTTTGAAAAATAATCTATCCTCTGGTCATTGAAATTTGTTTGACACAACCTTGTATTCCATTCTTTTCAAAAACATCAACTTGCGTGCCATTAAGATATTTTCGTCAATTTATCTTTTATTTTTACTAAAAATCCACTTTTATAAAACTTTAACCCAATGTTTTTAAAAAAATTGTAAATGCATAAATTTTAAAAAAAATAAATAAAGGTTTTGCGGGTAAAACTTACTTCCTGAATATCATTATTCCCTATTTGTTTAGGCAGGAAATATATAATTAAATTCAGGTGCAGCAGGTTTTTAAAAGGATAAAGATCTTAAGATGAATTCTTAATCTAAAATTTTAAGCTCTCAGCATATAATGAGAATCCTATTACTTCAAACGAATAAATCCTTCCCAATGAGTATTGTCAATGTGAAACTCAGTAGATTGATTACTATGGTTGGCTACAGAAGAGATATGTACTTTGCACCGCACCGGTGGCAGACTGCTAGAGGTTTGTTACGCCTGTAAGTTCTAAATTGAGAAGCTTTTGAACTGTTCCAGATATCTTTTATTGATGACTCTTTTAAATTGCCGATACTATAGTCTGGAAAATCCACACAAAAATTTACTGCTCCATCAGGCTGAATATCAATTAATTTTTCAACGTTTAAACAATTCGTTGAACCTACAGGAGTTGAAGAATCGCTGAACCAGACCTCATAATCATTTTCAGTGAGATCCATATAGAGGAAATTATTTATTCCTTCAAGGTTTTTCAGGTACTTTTTGTATTCTTCCAAAAATATATTGAAGTCAATACCTGAGGTTTCAAAGCTTCTTCATAGAAAATTTTCGTATAGTTCGTTGAATATTGTCTGTTGTATGTAGTTTATCAACTGCGTTACTCTTCATCATCATAACTTCTGACAATTACTGCAATAATATATGCTGCCAC
This sequence comes from uncultured Ignavibacteria bacterium, assembly GCA_963739895.1. Classification (GTDB taxonomy): domain Bacteria; phylum Bacteroidota; class Ignavibacteria; order Ignavibacteriales; family Ignavibacteriaceae; genus CAVQBP01. Next base: position 39,394 of record CAVUCR010000051.1, read on the forward strand.
CCAAATAGCTCTCTTTTTTTATTAATGAACCACAATTACAGTAAGGTTTTCCTACAGAATTTTTACTTAGCTTTGTAATATACCCCCCATTATTTCCGAATAAATCTTTTTCAGTATCTCTGCCCCCATTTTTTATCATATTAGTTAAAACATTCTTTATTGAAAAAAATATTTCTATCTTTTCTCTTCCCGATAAATCCGAAACCTTTCTCTTTGGATGAATTTTAGCATTAAAAAGAATATCTTGTAAAACACCATTTCCTAAGCCAGGAATTCTCTGTTCTGTTGCAAGTAAAAACTTTACACTCTTATTCTGCAAGTCAGCAGAAGATATTAAGCTGTTATAATATTTCTTGTCAAATTTTTTAGATACAGGTGAGGGTTTTTCTTTGGCAGTCAGATAATATTTGTTTTCACATTCACCTTCTTTGAAACATAAGATGCCGCCATACATCTGGATTGAGACAGTAAGAAAAGTAAAATTATCAAACTCAACTAACAGCTGATGTTTTTTAGGAAGTTCTTTATTATCATAATGATATCTTAAACCGGCCCCGTCGCTCAAGGCAATAATTACATCGTCTGCCCTTATCTCAACTATACCTCCGGCGCTCGAAGAATGAGTAATCATTTTGTTTTTTAATACTGAATGATAGATTTGGGGATTACCATGATACCATGCAAATTTATGAGGCGATTGGGCAGAAATTACCTGTTTTACCTTTCTCCCTTTAATAGTTTTAGTCAATTGTTCCGCTAAGACAGAAGCTTCGGGTAATTCAATCATATTGCACTCCCTTAAACATTCACAAAATGAAAAATCTCCTTACAATACTTTATCCCGACTTTTTGTTTATGCCACTTCCCCTATAAGAAAAGGATTCTCATTTATTTCTTTTGTCAGCTCTTCAACTTTTTCTTTGTGATCTCTGGAAACAACAGCAATTAGTCCAATCCCCATATTAAAAGCTGCTCTCATTTCATCATCATTCACCTGTCCTGCCTTCTTTATTATATTAAAAATGATAGGAACTTCCCAGCTTGACCAATTAAATTTTAAATTCAATCCTTCAGGCAAAATTCTTTTAGTATTTCCAATTATTCCTCCGCCTGTTATATGGGAAAATCCTTTTATTTTAATATTTGAAGAAAGGAGAGATATAATCTTTAAATAAGATTTATGAATCTTTAAGAGTTCATCTCCGAGAGTTCCATTCAATTCATTAAAAGTTTTATCAAGACTGAATTTTTCAAGAAGAATTTTTCGAGCCAGTGAATAACCGTTTGTGTGAAGACCATTAGAAGGAAATCCAAATAGTAGATCCCCTTTGGTTATTTTTTTCCCATCAATAATTTTTTCTTTTTCAACAATTCCAACAATAGTACCTGAGATATCATATTCATTCTCATCATATAAACCAGGCATTTCAGCCGTTTCACCTCCGATTAATGCACATTCATTTTGCTTACATGCTATTGAGAAACCTTCTATTATTTTTGCTGCTTTATCAGGAAATAATTTGCCGAATGCTAAATAATCCATGAAATAAAGAGGTTTTGCCCCGCAAACAGCAATATCGTTAACACAATGATTTACCAGGTCCTGGCCAACGGTATCATGCTTATTCATCAGGAAAGCAATCTTCAATTTAGTTCCAACCCCATCAACGCTTGAAACCAAAACAGGATTCTTAAATTTGGTAACATCTAATTCATAGAATGCACCGAATAAACCAATATCGGACAGAACACTCTTATTAAAAGTAGCTTCTGCAAATTTTTTTATTTTTTTTACCGTTTGGTCACCTGCCTCAATATCTACCCCGGCAGATTTATAAGTATTATTCAAAAACTTCACCTTTAATAGTCAATTTTATTTAGATATTAAAAAATAATATTAATAGGATTAGTAAACAAAGAGCATAAAATTTCAACAATGAATTAGTGTAATTATTCAACACGGCAGCCTGATTTTCTCTCAATTTTAATAAAACAATTATTCAGTTTCTTTCATTTTAGAAACTATATTTATAAATACTAATTATTCTTTTAATTTTAACCAAAATCGCAATATTTTAAATAGGAACGGAATTTGCTTCGAGCGACTGAACAAATTATTAATTATGGGGCTTTTATGAAATATATAAAAATACTTTTAACGATTTTGGTTCTATTTGTCTTTACGTTCGCCGAAACACCGGCGCAAACAGTAAAGCTCAAAAGAGATGCACAGTCCTCGGGTACACTGGGAACTATTCCTGCAGGGACATTTCCAATTTACAGCGGATTACGAACAGTAGCTATAGGAATGAAAGTTTATTTAGCTGCTGATACAGCTGGTGGAGTTTCATCAATAGTATGGACTCTGGTTTCCCAGCCAGCTGGTTCTAACACTACATTAAGTAGTACTTCTGATCAAAAAGTTACTTTCGTTCCGGATTCAACAGGATACTACATAGTAAAAGTTGAAGTTAACGGCGGAGCCTTTGATCAAGATACACTTTTAGCTGCTACTTATAGAGGTTACAAAGACGGGGAGGTACTAGGGTGTTTATGCCATGATCTTACCTCTGGAAGAGACTGGCAGACTGTTATACCCAAATGGCAGCAAAGCGGTCATGCTACAATTTTTAAAGAGGGTATCACCGGTCAGCTTGAAGCCGCAAATGTTAATGGTACATTCCAGGGCATGTACGGACCAAGTTGCATTAAATGCCATACAACCGGATGGTCGCCAGATGTTAATAACGGCAACTTTGGATATGAAGCTAAAGCCAGTGGTTTCGATACTACCTGGTACAAAACATTTACTCCTAGCGGTAGTTCATATTTAATTCCAACTAATGATATGACAGCGTGGAATCTTTTAACAACAGATCCTGCGAATGCGAAAGCAGCAAGGGTTGCTTTTATTGGTTGTGAAAGCTGCCATGGTCCTGCTTCCGCACACCAAGACAGTTATGGTAATCCAAATTTAATCAGCAAAAGTCTTGATGCCGGCGTTTGTAACCAATGCCATGATGCTCCGACCCACCATATGGTTGGTCATTATTACAATGCATCAGCGCACGCAACATTGCCGCATTTAGAAGCTCGTACGACATGTTTCCCCTGCCACGGCGGTACTGCGTATTATAAATACACTCAAAATCCAGCAGCTCCTCAATGGGTAAATGAAGACGCTACACCAATTTCCTGCGCAGTTTGTCACAAAGCTCACGAAGTAAATGATAACTTCGGTTTAAGAATTGTGCCGGTTAAATTACAAAATGGTTATAGTGTTACCGAAGGTGGTAATGGACAATTATGTATGACTTGCCATCAATCAAGGGCAGATATAAATACAATCATCACTGATACTCCTCCTTATTATGGGTTTGTAGATCGGTATGGTCCTCATCATGGTCCGCAGTCAGATATGTATTTAGGAAGAAATGCTTACATTTATGGTAATACAGCACTTGACGGTTTAATGACACACGGTTCTGTAAAAGATGCCTGCGTTACTTGTCATATGGCGGAACGCGGTTCATCAAATACTCCGAACCATGAATTCAGTCTTGTTGATACAACAGGCGGAGTTGATAAAGATATAGTCTCAGGCTGTGTACCTTGTCATGGTAATATTACATCATTTGATGATATACAAGCAAGTTCAGATTTAGACGGCAATGGCAAAATTGAAGGTGTTCAGACTGAAGTTGAAGGAATGCTTGCTGATCTTGCAGAATTACTTCCTAAAGATGCAAGCGGCAACGTTGTAAGCAGAATGTCGGATTCTTTAAAAATTAAAAACAAACCAAATGTTGTAAAAGGTATCTATACTTATTACTTTGTTTCCGAAGATAAAAGTATGGGTGTTCACAATGCTAAATATACAATCGGGATTATTTCTCAGGCTATGGCAGCATTGGGAAGCACAGTGCCAGTTGAGTTAACTTCATTCACTGCTTCCACAGGAAGTGAAAGTGTAACTCTTAAATGGGAAACCGCTACTGAAATCAACAATAACGGGTTTGAAATTGAAAGAAAAGTTTCCAATACATGGGAAAAAGTTGGTTTTGTAAAAGGGAATGGTACTGCCAGCAGTTTCTCTAAATACACATTCAAAGATGATGTCAGCGGACTTAGTGCTGATAAAGCTGTTTACAGATTAAAACAAATTGATCTTAACGGCACATCTAAGTATTCAAAAGAAGTTGAAGTTGCAATAGTTGCAGGTCCTAAGGAATACGCTTTATTCCAGAATTATCCGAATCCTTTCAACCCGTCAACAACAATTAAATATGCACTTCCTTTTGAAAGCAATGTTAAGATTTCGATCTATAATATTACAGGTCAATTAATTAAAGTTCTTGTTAATTCAGAGCTGCCGACCGGCAGTCACGAAGTTACATTCAGCACCAACAGCAATGGAGAACAATTGTCATCCGGTATCTACTTCTACACAATTGAAGCTCAGGCTGTCGGCGGTTCAGGTTCGTTTAGACAGACTAAAAAGATGGTTCTCATGAAATAATCTTCTTTACCTGTTAAAGCTTGATGCTTGACAGGTTGCCATCTTTTTAACTATAACCCGGCTTTATCCCCCTTAAAAGCCGGGTTTTTTATTTTAGCTGGTAGAATATTACGACGTCTCGAACCAATAATAATTTTACTATAACATTAGTTCTTTAAAAACTTAGTCAAAAATAAATTTGGTTAAAGTTTACTTATTTTTGCTAAGTTTCTAACCGCAATAAATATCCGCTTATAATTTCCTAAATAAACCAGTACATAAAACGTGCTGCTGATGTACCATCAATAATATTATAATTGAAAGATGCAGTTAAGCTAGATGCTTCCGATGGTAATTAAAACTGTACCTCTTACATGAGGAATGAACCAGACGGTTCTTTACTGAACATTCCAACTGCAGTAACAGCAACTTCCCCGCAACGCTGTGCCATGCCGACATATTTATCTGCAAAACGAATAGAAATTTTGAGACGGAAGTTAGGGATAAACCGATTCCATGTTTGATCTACCGGACTAGTAGTCATCCGGAGTCACAATATTTTAATGATTGAATCTATTTAATATGAGATTATATTAAACTGCATGTCTTGCAAGCATCCTGAATTAATAGAGCCATGGGATTAGCCTCCAGGTGCTGCTGCTGTATGCTGAATATTCTTTGCCGAAAGAATCATGTAAAGTCTGTTCTTCTACTTGAATGCGTTTAAGCACGGCATATGTTATCGGGAAAAGAATAATGCACAATGATAACCAATTGTTCAAGCTTACGCCTAATCCAAAAAATGACAGTAGCATTCCCGAATAAGAAGGATGTCGTAAATACTTGTATAGACCGGATTTAATTATTTTATGATCAGCCTTAATTGAAACATTAACTGTAAAATAATGGTGCAGAGTTAATATTGCCGTCCATCGAATCGCAAGGCCTAATAAAATAAAAACGAATCCAGCCACATGAAGGAGATGCTGATAATATTTAATATATCCAAAACGTGTAAAAGAAATAAATACCCCGGCTGCAATCGAGACATAGACTATAATATTTAATCTTTTAAGAGACCCTGCATCTTTATCCTGGCTATCTTTACTAGAACGGCGTAATACCCCAATAGAAGGATCTCAGATACAACCCAAAGAATACAAACGATTAAGAATAGATTATTTAATCCCACTTATCTTCCTTTAGTTACTAACCCCAAGAAACTTTGCAGTGAATACAAATAAACTCTTTTTCATATTAATTGGCAAGTGAGTTTTCAAGATTATAAAAAATCAGACACATATAAGTCAAATGTAGTATTATCTATTACCGCTGGGTCTAAGTTCACAGCAAAAATAAAATAATACAGCTGCGGGCTTTACAGTTTTAAGAAGTTATTTTGGATATCGTAAAGTAAGTATTAGATTGTGATAGTATTTTTATAGAGGTACTTTTTTTAATAAGGCTAATTTATTTTTGAATTAATAATTTCCACATATTGCATATGTTAAAAATGGATTCACAAAAATCAAGACTTGAAGAAATAGAAGCGCAGATAAAGAGATTTAAAGAAAGGCTTACAAAACTTGAAAAGAGAAGCAGGAATTTAGGGACAGTAAAAGCCATTATTCTTTTGTCGGGTATAATTCTTTTTCTTGTTTCTTTCTTTTATTTGACAACTCAAATTACAATAGCAATTATAATCTTGTTCCTGGCTGCTTTTGGAATACTTACAATGATTCATAATGATATTGATAATGGAATAAAAAAACAAAAAATCTGGATCGATATAAAATCAACTAACATTGCAAGAATAAAAATAGACTGGAGAACACTGCCAGTTCCAAAAGTAGAAAATCAAAATAATCCGCATCCATTTGAATTAGATTTAAATATTTCAGGGGAATATTCCATTCACAGGCTGATAGATGCTTCCGTTACTTTGGAAGGAAGTTCCAGACTATTGGAATGGTTGACTGTAACCAATCCTTCAACAAATGATATAATATACCGGCAAAATATTGTTAAGGAATTAATCCCTTTAACAAAGTTTAGGGGAAAGCTCCTTTTGAATTCAAATATGGTAACCAAAAAAGAATTATACGGAAAAAAGCTCCTGGAATGGTTGATGAAAAAATCCAATTTAGTACCGTTAAAAAAAATTTTATCTGCATTGTCAATTCTTATCCCCTTAAATATAATTTTCATTTTACTGGCGGTTTTTGATATTAGTTACCCGTTATGGCCAGCTACAATCTTATTAATAGTTTTTATTTATTACATAAATTCAAAATATATAAGTGAGCTTTTAGATAAATCATTAACTCTTGCAGAAGATATCGGGAAGTTTTATGCAATCCTAAAGTTTCTTGAAGAATACCGGTATGGGAAAAATCAAAATTTAAAAAACCTCTGTTCATCTTTTACAGATAAGGCACAATCACCGACAGCATATTTTAAAAAGATTGACAGGTTAATATTTCTATCTAGTTTTCAAAAAAATCCTTTAACCAGGCTTATACTAAATGTATTATTTCCGTGGGATTTTTTCCAAGCTTATAAGCTTGAAAAAATTAAATCGGAACTTTCCGAACATTTGCCGGATTGGCTTGAAACGTGGTACATGCTTGAAGCACTAATATCATTGGCTAATTTTGCTTATTTAAATCCCGGCTATTCATTTCCCGACATAAAAAATTCAGGGGAAAAGAGTGAGAATATATTCGAGGCTCAAAATATTTCTCATCCTTTAATACCATTTCAAAAGAATATTCCCAACGATTTTAGAATAAATACAAAAGGAGATGTAATTATAATAACCGGCTCCAATATGTCCGGGAAAAGCACATTTCTGAAAACGATCGGGATGAATCTTGCGCTTACATTTGCCGGAAGTGTTGTGAACGCCGAAAGTATTAGTACCGGTTTATTCAGAATTTATACATCCATAAATATTACCGATTCAGTAGTTGATGGAATATCTTATTTTTATGCAGAAGTTAAACGGCTAAAAGAAATTTTACTTGAACTAAACAAGGCTAACCCGCTCCCTTTATTTTTTCTTATTGATGAAATTTTTAAAGGGACTAACAATAAAGAGAGATTGATTGGAAGCAGATCTTATATAAAATCATTAGCAGGAAAAAACTGTATAGGAATAATTTCCACACACGATTTAGAATTAATAAAATTGGAAGGCGAGACTCCAGGTGTTTTTAATTACCATTTTAAAGAAGAAATTATAAATAATAAAATGATTTTTAGGTATAAGATAATGAAAGGTCCAAGCCCCACTACAAATGCACTGGAAATCATGAAACTTGAAGGTTTGCCTATTGATTAGTTTTTTCAACTTTATCGACAGCCTCGTTTGCATTAGTTTCATCACGATACTTCATAAATTTGCTCTTAGGTCTAATTCCCTCTCCGTATTTTTCTACATATACTTGAGTAAACTCAGCCCCGAGAAAAAGTATCTGGGTAGAATAGTAAACCCATAAAAGAAGGATTACCAGCGAACCTGCAGCCCCGTAAGTAGAACTTAAAGTGCTGGTGCCCAAATATAAACCGATTAAATATTTCCCAAAAACAAAAAATACGGCAGTTACTAAAGCTCCTACCCAAACATGCTTCCATTGTATATCTACATCAGGCAAAAATTTGAATAGCATCATAAACATTAAGAAAATTACAAGAAGGGAAACAAATAAATTAGACACTTGAAGGTAAAAAATCGGCAGTTCGAAAAATTGTTCACTTATGTAATTATTTAGTGCGGATATAACAGCACTAACAATTAGTGATACTAAAAGAAGGAAACCGGTCCCTATTACGACGGCAAAAGACCGGATTCGGTCTTTTAGCAGTCCTTTTATAACTCCTCTTCCCGGTTTCGGCTTAACTTTCCAAACCATATCGAGTGATTCCTGTAGATCCACAAAAACTATAGTTGAACCTATGATTAATGTAACGATACTTATTATTAACGCGATCCCGCTCTCATGTCCCATGTGTGCATTTCTTAAAGCAGTCTGAACTACCCTTGCCCCTTCTTCACCCACAAGAGATTTTATTTGTCCGACAATCTCACCTCTTGCTGCTCTCCTTCCGAATATTGAACCGGCAACCGAAATTGCAATTATTAGTAAAGGAGTCAGAGAGAATAATGTATAAAATGATAAAGCAGCTCCTAACTTGGGAGCTTTATCATCTATAAATTTATCAAATACATCTTTAATAAAATTCCAGATATTTTTTGGTTTTATTTTCATTAGGTATTCATTCAATTAAAGTTTATTATTAAAAAGGATAACTAAAACTAATTTATTTTCTTTTGAAAATCGAGTTTTCATTTATATTGCCGGACTTTAGAACTTTCCCCATGAGTTAAAAATTATTAAGTCTGTAAAAGGAAGATGATCATATTAAATGCAGCAATTAAATGAAATCCGGAAAGGATTAAGTCTGATTTTGATTTATTAACTTTTAATGTTCAATAAATTAACTTAAATTATTAGTTTGGTTTTAAATCAATTATTTAATTTATTATTTATTTTATGCACTTTCTGCTTATGACTTACAATAAAACTAATAAACTTGACACAATTGAAGATCATATATTTGTAACCGAATCAGAAATTCATGGAGAAGGATTGTTTACAGATGTTGATATCCCTGCCGGAGAAAAGATACTACTTATTTCCGGAGATGTAATTTCAGCTCGGGAATGTATTAGAAGAGAAAATGAAGAAGATAATGTGTATATATTTTGGGTTAATGATAATTGTTATATCGATACCGCAATGACTGAAAAAATAAAATATTTAAATCATCATTGTGATTATAACTGCGATGTAATAGAAAGAGATGAAACGAGCCTCTATTTAATAGCTTACCGTGATATAAAAAAGGGAGAAGAGCTTACCATTGATTACGGTTACGATGAAATTTACGAATACTGCAATTGCGAAAAATGTATATACCGTAAAGCCATTTAATTAAAATTTAATAGAACACAGATACTTATGATTTATTTTGATCGTTATTACCTTCTTTACGCGCTGCACAAATAAAGTATCTGCGATCCATTTCACAATTCACAAATTAATTTTTACCTTGTTCGGCAATTTGCTTTAATATTCCCTTCAACAGTTCATAAAATTTTCCAACTGTCTCAATATTTACTTTTTCATCGGGAGAATGTGCACCGACAATAGTCGGACCGAACGAAATCATATCAATCCCAGGATTTTTATCACCTAAAAGACCTGTTTCCAAACCTGCGTGTATTGCTTTAACTTCGGGTTCCTTGTTAAATAGTTTTTTGTAAACATCTTTAGAAATTTTAAGGATTTCAGAATCCAGATTTGGTTTCCACCCCGGGTAGCCGTCTGAAGTCTTCACCTGTGCCCCGGCTAAATCAAATACGGCTTTAACATTATTAACTACATATTTTTTTGCACTCTCGATAGAGCTACGCTGGCTTGTATCAATTCTTAATACATCATCATTTGTTAAAACTGTTGCGAGGTTTGTAGATGTTTCTACCAAATCAGGGATATCCTGGCTCATTGCAATCACTCCATGCGGAAGTGCTAATAGTGTATTCACTATTTTCTTTTAAAATGTTTTGAAAAAACATGTGCAAATTTTTCAGAAGATTTTTTGAAAATAAAATTAAGCGCACCGTCGGTTTTTTTGAATTCATTTAAAAACTGGGACTGAAGTTCATCCAGTATTTTCTTTATTTCGGCTTCATCTTCAGGCTTTATTAATATTACTACTTCAGTCTCTCTCGGGATAGCATTTCTCAAACTGCCGCCATTAATTTTAGCAATATGAAGATCAAATTGTTCTAGCTTTTTTAAAGTTCTAGCCAGTAATTTAATAGCATTTCCTCTTCCCAAAATTATATCCAGCCCGGAATGACCTCCTTTTAAACCTGTTATTAATAAATCATAAGGAATAAAATTATTAGGTGCATCTTCGAATTCAATTTTAAATTCTGCAACCGTATCCATACCGCCTGAACAGCCGACATAAAAAGTCCCCTCTTCTTCGGAATCCATGTTTAGAAGAATTTTCCCTGTAATAAATCCGGGATTTATATTACTTGCCCCGGTCATTCCGGTTTCTTCATCCACAGTTAAAAGGATCTCAATGGGCCCATGCTCGGCTTCTTTATCTGAAATTACGGCCAAAGCTGCGGAAACACCGACTCCATTATCACTTCCCAAAGTTGTACCATCGGCAGTAATCCAACCGTCTTCCTTAATTAGATCAATAGGATCATTTTCAAAATCATGCTGCTTGCTTTTATTTTTTTCGCAGACCATATCAATATGCCCCTGGAGAATAACCATGGGTGAATTTTCATAACCTGGAGTAGCCGGAACTTTTGCGAGAATATTCCCGACATTATCTTCCTTGAATTCAATATCTAAATCTTTTAAGAGATTTTTCATATGCTTAATAATTTTACCTTCTTTTTTTGAAGGACGCGGCACCTGTGTGATTTCGTAAAATCTTTGCCATAAAATTTTTGGTTCTAAATTTTTAATTACATCTTCAGACATTTTTACTCCATTATTTTTAGAACTAAATTAAAGAATTTATTGGATAGATTCTATTTCCCCCGATTAAAAACAAGTGACTTGTATCGTAATCTCGTGTTACCCAGATAATTTTTAGACGAAAGTCAGGATAATTTTCAATCGAATTTGTCGGAAAGTAAAGGTTACTTTTAAGAAGCATGGGTAAAGGGTGTCTTGTTAAAATCTTTCAATTTTTATGCAGAGCGAGAATAAACTCACTCTGCATTTTAAAAACCCAATTTAACTCATCAAGCGATAGCTTCAGCTTTCTGCTTTTCAGCTAATCTCGCGTTCTTTCTATCCTGTTCGGTCAAGTATCTTTTCCTTATCCTGATGCTTTTGGGAGTTACTTCAACATATTCATCTTCTGTAATCCATTCAATTGCCTGTTCAAGAGTTAATATTATAGGCGGTTCAAGCCGGATAGCTTCATCTGCGCCGGAAGCCCTCATATTTGTAAGCTGCTTGGTTTTAGTAACGTTTACATGCATATCATTATTTCTTGAATTTTCACCTACAACCATTCCTTCATAGACTTTTGTTCCTGGATCAATAAAGAATATTGATCTTTCCTGCAATTTAAACATTGCATATGCTGAAGCGTTCCCGTTTTCCATTGAAACCAATGCACCTCTTTGCCTGTGAACAATATCTCCTTTATACGGTTCATAACCTTCAAAATTATGATGCAGGATCCCGTTTCCTTTTGTATCCGTTATAAATTCAGCACGGTAGCCGATGAGTCCCCTTGAAGGGATTAGAAATTCAATTCTTGTATTTTCATTAAAGGTTATCATATTTTTCATTTCGGCTTTTCTTTTACCGAGCTTTTCAATAACAATACCTACAAATTCTTCAGGAACATCTATTATCAAATGTTCAACAGGTTCTGATTGAACATCAGCAATTTTTTTGAAAATCACCTGTGGTTTGCTTAACTGCAGCTCATAACCTTCACGTCTCATATTTTCAATTAATATTGCGAGATGCAGTTCTCCTCTTCCGCTGACTTTGAATGCATCGGGAGAGTCGGTCATTTCAACTCTTAAACTAACATTAGACTTTAATTCTCTTGACAACCGTTCGCTGATATTTCTTGTAGTAACATATTTCCCTTCCGTACCTGCAAAAGGAGAATTGTTAACCATAAAATTCATTGTAATTGTCGGCTCATCAATCGCAACAAAGGGAAGTGGTTCAGGTTTTTCAGGACTTGTTAGAGTATCACCGATATCAACATCTTCAAGCCCTGCAATTGCTCCTATATCACCAGCAGAAATTTCTTTTACTTCTATTCTCTTTATATTTTCAAAGGCATAAAGCTTAGTAATTTTGGAATTTATGTTCTCCCCTTCTTTAGTTATTAAAACTACGTTGTCCCCAACCTTCAAGGAACCGTTATGAATCCTTCCGATTCCAATCCTGCCGAGATAATCGTTATAATCAATTGCAGATATCAGCATCTGGAAAATTTCTTTTTTATCACCTTTGGGTTCCGGTACATTATTTATTATTATTTCAAATAACGGAGTCAAAGAGACATTTTCATCTTCAAGATTCAGTTTTGCAGTACCCTGTTTTGCTATAGTATAAACGAAAGGAAAATCTAATTGTTCTTCCGATGCTCCAAGTGAAACAAAAAATCAAACACTTCATTCAAAACATCATTTGGTCTTGCATCTTTTCTATCGATTTTATTTATAACCACAATAGGTTTTAAACCAAGTTCCAGTGATTTCTTAAGAACAAATTTCGTTTGAGGAAGCGGACCTTCTGCAGCATCAACAAGAAGCAGCACTCCGTCAACCATTCTTAAAGTTCTTTCTACTTCCCCGCCGAAATCAGCATGTCCCGGGGTATCAATAATATTTATTTTAATTGATTTATACTGTATACTTAAATTTTTGGCAAGAATTGTTATACCCCGCTCTTTTTCTAGAACATTTGAATCCATAATTCTTTTTTCGACCTGCTGGTTATCTCTAAAAGCCCCGGTTTGTTTCAACATATGATCAACTAAAGTTGTTTTACCGTGATCAACGTGAGCTATAATTGCGATATTTCTTATGTTACTTTTCATAACTTATTTCTACTCATATTTCCTATTTTAATTTATTTCTTACTGTTTACACTTATAAGATAATAACATGTTGTTGTTATAAAATTTCTTAAATAATGGATTTTTGATACAATTTTGAATTGCTCTCTCGGCTTTAATTTAAATTTCATTTCGTATATGGGATTAATCAAAAAGAATTTAACTTTATCGATTTTATACCCTGCATTCCCTACAATTTTTTCAAAATGTTCTATTGATAATCTTGTTTCCTTTATTTCAAAAAGCGCATTTACAAAGTTGTCCTTATTTCCAAGAGATTTTAAAATGAATTTGTAAACCGGGCTTGGCAAAAGATGAATATACGGCAGCATATTAAAGATTTTTTTTTCGCTTACCTGCTGATGCCCTCCGAAAGGCATCTGCCATGGCGGGAAACCAAGGAAAATTTTTCCGTCTTCTTTTAATATTGATTTCATGAATTTCATTAATTTTTCCTGGTTAAAGATATGTTCAATAGTATCCTTTAGAATGATTAAATCAAATTTTGATTTTAATTCAATCCCGACATCATATATATCCCCGCAAATAAAATTTGCTTTACCGTCTTTTATTTCCTCATCAAATAATTTACCCGCAACATCCAGCTTCGATTGGTTTAAATCAATCCCGGTAACAATACACCCTCTTTTTAAGAAACTTCTTAATACTCCCCCTTCACCGCATCCTATTTCCAATACCTGCACGCCGGATACTAATTTCTTTTTTTCTTCGATAAAAGGGATTACGTATTTTGAAGAATTCAAATCCTGATGTTCAAAATAAACTTCTTTATCACTATGAAATTCAAATGCCATTTTGCCAAAAAATTTATCAAAAAAAGAGAGTAAATATAAACATTAGAAGGAGCATAAACAATTGCAATAACAAGCAGGAGATAACGTTTTCAGTTTAATATTCAATAAAATAGGTAAAAGAAACAAAGGGAAATAATTACTACGGCATTATCATTAAATATACGAATACCGTATTTTTCTTAGACTTCGCCTTTGCCTAAGTCTTCCAGGTTGGTTTAAAAACTTTAGATTTAAGTAATGATTTGTGAATTTAATGCAATTTCATCAAGAATAGAAGTAACTTTTAGGCATTCATTCATAGAACCTGAATAAACTATTGATTTCCCTTTCACATGAACTTCAAAAGCATAGTTTCTTGCTTCATCGAACGAACATTTTACAGCCTTAATCAGCTGGACAATAACCTCTTCAAACGTGTGCCAATCATCATTATAAAGAACTACTTTGCATGCTAAACTAATTGTAGTATCTTCTTCAATAAGAATATCAATTTCCGGTGTCTGCTTAATTTCTTTCTCCATAGACATAAAATTTAAAGACTTTAAAAACACTGTAAAGAGCAAATTTCTTTTATAAAATGATTAAATATTATTTAATACTTATCACATGGGATTGGTTTGATTTTATACCGGTGTATGGTTATATTTTTTACCAGAATAATTGAACAAAAATGGAGTGTTAATGAAAATAGCAGTTTGTATAAGTCATGTGCCGGACACTGCTACAAAAATTAAGATAGGACAAGATGAGAAATCAATCGAAACCAATGGGGTCACATTTATTATTAATCCTTATGACGAATTTGCTGTTGAAGAAGCATTAAAAACCAGGGAAAAATTCGGCGGTGAGGTTGTCGCAATAAGCCTTGGGAATGATACAAGCAAAGAGACAATAAGAAAAGCTCTTGCGATGGGAGTTGATAGAGGAATACTATTAAAAAGTGATTCCCAGAAAGATTCTATCGGTGTGGCCCAAGCATTAGCCGAAGAAATAAAGCTCCAGGAATGTGAAATTGTATTTTGCGGTAAGCAGTCGGTTGATTATGATAATTCAATTGTACCGCAATTAACTGCGGAAATATTAGGTTATAATTGTATTACTGTTGTGGTAGAACTTAAAATAGAGGATAAAAAAGTAATTGCCGAAAGAGAAATTGAAGGAGGAAAGGAAGTTGTTGAAAGTGAACTTCCAATTATTATTTCAGCACAAAAAGGATTGAATGAACCAAGATATGCTTCTTTAAAAGGCATCATGTCGGCAAAGAAAAAAGTAATTGAAGAAAAACAGGTAAAAGAGTCAAATAGTTATACCGAAGTTTTGAAATTGCATAAACCTCCCGCAAAACAGCCCGGTAGAATTATAGGGACGGACGTTTCCGCAGTCCCGGAATTAGTAAAGATTCTAAGAGACGAAATAAAGGTAATATAAAAGAGTAATTTAATGGCTAAAAAATTATTAGCTTTTTTAGAGCAGAGAGAAGGAAAACTTAAGCGAGCAGCTTTTGAAGTTGTTTCAACCGCATCAAAAATATCAAGAGATCTAAATTTGGAGCCGGAAGCACTTATTATCGGGAATGATGTAGGAAATTTAAATGATATCACAAAGTACGGTATCAGTAAAATTGTTCATTTTAAAAATGACAGTCTTACTAATTATTCAACTACTGCGTATACTGAAATTATTAGTGATTATGCAAAAGCTGCATCTGCGGAATATCTGATATTTTCAAATACTGCATTAGGAAGAGATCTTGCCCCGCATATTGCGATAAAAATAGATGCAGGAATATCGGTTGATTGTACAAAGCTTGAAGTATCAAATGGTGAAGTTATTGCTACACGTCCGATTTATGCGGGAAAAGCTCTACTTGATGTAAAATTAAATAGTAAAAGAAAGATATTTACTATAAGACCAAATGTATTTAAACCTGCTGCCACTGAAAATAATATTACTGCCGATATTACAGAAAAAGAGATTAGTTCCATTAATAATAAAACAAGAGTAGTCGAAATTAAAAAATCCGAAGGAAAATTAGATGTGGCTGAAGCCGATATTATCGTATCGGGCGGCAGAGGCTTAAAAGGACCTGAAAACTTCCATCTCGTTGAAGAACTTGCTGATTCGTTCGGTGCTGCCATAGGTGCGTCAAGGGCAGTTGTCGATGCAGGCTGGCGTCCGCATAGGGAACAGGTAGGACAAACAGGAAAAACAGTATCACCTACTTTATATGTTGCCTGCGGAATCTCGGGTGCAATACAGCACCTTGCTGGAATGTCTTCATCAAAATATATTGTTGCAATTAACAAAGATAAAGATGCACCTATTTTCAGTGTTGCAGACTTTGGAATAGCAGGTGATGTATTTGAAATATTACCAACTTTAACTGAAGAAATAAAAAAAATTAAATCACAATGATTTTAGGAGAGTTTAATTGCAGAAAATTCAATGCGAAATATTAGGTTTATCATCAAGTCCATCCACTGGTGGAGCTTATGCTATTTTATTAAAAGAGATAAATGGGAATAGAAGACTGCCGATTATAATCGGTGCTTTTGAAGCTCAAGCAATAGCACTGGAAATTGAGGGTATTAAACCTCCAAGGCCTTTAACACATGATCTGCTTAAACAGGTGCTTGACAACCTCGGTGCTGCTGTAATGGAAGTTGTTATCGATGAGTTGAGGGAAAATACTTTTTATGCAAAAATAATTCTTGAGGTTTCTGCATTAACTAATGAAGTAGATGCAAGGCCCAGCGATGCAATTGCATTGGCTGTTAGAACCCAGTCGCCGATTTATGTAGCCGAGAAAGTTATGGAAGCCGCAGCGTTTCTTCCTTCCGAAGAAAGCGGGAAGGAAGAAAGAATAAGTCATGAAAACCCGGGTAGTAAAAAAGAAGAAGTGCCGAGGACTAAAGAAGCAAAGATTGCTTCACTTCAAAATAAGTTAAAAGAAGCTATTGCTGCCGAAGAATATGAGAAAGCAGCGAAACTCAGAGATGATATTCAAAGATTAACAAATACTAACTAGGAGAAGATTTTATCTCCTATTTTACATTCCAAACATTTATTGCGGGAACAATAACAACGGTATAAATCCAAAATCCCCTGGTAAAGTATGCTTCTTTTCCATGCATCATTTATTTTCAATGTAGATGATACTTCTTCTACCAGATGATTTTCACTGACCTGGAAATAATTTGAATATAAATTTATAACCTTTTGTTTCTGGGTTTCATTGCCAAAAATTTCAAAATAAACTGCTAAAAAGGGAAGAACAATATTTATTATTATTTCGTCGGCTCTTGATAAACCGATAAAATATTTAATATCTTTTTTTGCGGGCTGATCAAAGACAAAATGTTTCTTCCAAAAACCTTCACCTTTTACAATTATCTGATCCCTGAAAACTCCTATCAATTTTTTATCGTTATAAGTAATTTCTGTTTTTTTGATGATTTTACCTATTATATCCTGATTTAAAATTCTGTATAAAATTCTTGCGCCACCTGCAATCCTTATCGTAGGAAAATTCTGCGGCCTCAATTTAAAGAAATGCCATTGTTCGGACTTAAAAGTTCTTCCGTCATATTTTAGCTTTACATCATTCCAGTATTGTACAAGGTGTTTCGTGTATTCAGTTGTTTCTTCATCGGGCAATTTATAAATATCAGGCATTAATCCGGAAATATTGAATAAAGCAGATTCAATTATATTAACCAGGTTTTCTTTATCCTTAAAAGAATTGAAAAAATCGATACTTACTGCTTCGGCGAGGTTCCGCATAATATCTTTATTTTTAGAATAGCCGAGGGCCTCAAAAATAGATTCATAGAAAAGCTGCTGCCAAATTACAGGATTGCTGAAATCTTTATGTGTAAACTTGCGGTTATAAAAGCTCTCATCAAGCTCATACCTGACAATAGGTTCTTTTAAATTTAATTCTTTTAAATAAGATATTTCTTTCAGACGGGAAATCAAATTCTGGCATTTTTTCTTGAACCTTTTAATTCCGAGTTCGTAAATAAAATCCAGTTTAATTTTTTCTTCAATAAAATCGTTCGATTCGGAACAGGGCATGACGTAAATCCTATTTTTCCTCTCGGAAATAATCGCTTTCTGAAGTGTTGAATTAATATCACTGCTAAGGAAATTTTCAAGAGAGATTGACTGTACCCTTCTCCCGTCTTTTGTAAACACAAACGGCTTGCTCCCGTCGCATTCAAAAAAGATATGAAGAATAACTTTATTGTAATTTTTGTTGAAGTAATGCCCGTGTAATTTCCAATCAGATTGGAAACTGTCTATTTCAACATCACCCAGGTAAGTAATATTCCCTATTTTTATCCGTGCATTTTTAAAATCAGGTCCGCTTAGCTCTTTATTTTCAACACCTGTATCAATTATTTCAATTTGCTCACCATTCCTGGTAGTAAGGTTCCGGTTAAAATTCTGATTTTTCCATATTTCGTATAAGAATTTCTCATGAACTTTTTTCCCCGTCATTGCATCACCCCTAAACAATAGTTAAAGTGAATTAGTCTTTTTATCGAATACCACAGAATAAGAGAGGAAGGAATTTTTAATTTTTCTTTAGACAATTTGGTCTAACCTTTTCAGTTTTTTAGAAAAACTATATTTCCACAAATAAAATTACAAATTTTCAATTAAATTAAAATAGCTTTAACAGAATTATTGAGATTAATTATTTCATTTTGTGCTGTTTTAGCAAAATTTTTATCATTACCTTTATATATTACTGCACGGCTGACATTAATAATAAAATCCCTTTTATTATTTTCTTTAAGAACTGCAAGAACATCTTCCAATCTACCACCCTGGGAACCAACGCCCGGGAGTAATACAGAAAGGCTTCCAAACGAATTTATATTCTCTTTCAATTCTTCAATTTTTGTTGCACCGAAGACTATCCCGCAATTCTTCTTATTATTCCATTCCTTCACTTTCTCAATAACTTTTTGAAATAGAAATTGATTATTATTTAATATAAGTTTTTCAAAATCCCCCGCACCGGGGTTAGAAGTTAGCGCCAGGATAAATTTTAATTTATCTTCTCTATCAAGGAAAGGTGCAACAGAATCTTCTCCCATATAAGGATTAATAGTAATTGAATCCAGTTTAAAAAGAGTCATACAAAGATTCAGCATACATTTTCGAGGAATTTCCAATATCTCCTCTTTTTGCATCACCGATAATTAATATGTCATCCGGTATAAGTGAAACGGTTTTTTTCAATATTTCAAAACCTTCTGCGCCGAACTTTTCATAAAAAGCAAAATTAATTTTATATGCAGCAGCATAATCACATGTCTCATTAATTATTGCTTTATTAAATTCAAAAACAGGGTACTCTGAATTTTTCAGATGCCCGGGTATTTTGTTGATGTCCGTATCTAGGCCGACACAAATATATTTTAACTCTTCATTTTTTCTTTTTAATTTTTCTTGTGCAGTCATATTAATATAAATTTCTGTTTAGAAGATATGTGGTTTAAATCCTTTGTTCCGGTTTTCCGTTAATGAATAACTCATGTTACACAAACCTTTGGAATACTGGGAAAAATGGAGTATTGGAATCTTCTAAATTTTTCATTACCCCAGTGCTCTACTACTCCAAAAGCTATGTTTTGCATAATGTGAGCAAGTAATTACGAATTACAATTTCTACAAATAATTTTTTCTTGATCTATAAATGTTCCCTACCACCCCGAGCATAAACATGTTAACCATAAGCGAACTTCCGCCATAGCTTACAAAAGGGAGCGGGATACCGATTACAGGCATTATCCCGATAGTCATCCCTATATTTATTAAAAAATGAATCACAAATACACTGCAAGAATTCCCATTAAAGTTAAGCTTAAAAATTCATCTTTAGAGACAGAAGCAATCCTGAAAATCCTCAAAAAAATAATTAGAAATACCCAGAACGATTACAGCACCGATAAAGCCGAATTCTTCACCAATGACGCAATAAATAAAATCAGTCCATTGCTCGGGAATAAACTGGAGCTGTGTCTGGTTTCCATGCCAAAAAACCTTTTCCCAATAAACCTCCGGAACCTATCGCAACCGTGCTTGTATTGCATTATACCCTGCTCCAAGGGGATCCGCAGAAGGATTTACAAAAGATCTGAATCCTTCTCTGCTGATGAGGGCTTAATGCTTTATAAACATAGCCTGCAAAAAATCCTGCGCCGATATTTAATGCTAAAATTGATCCGCTAAAGAAAATATCCTTTTTGAAGAAGAATAATGAAACAAGAACAATAACTAACGCACCAAAGAGATAGTACGTTCCGAATAAAGAGGATAATGCAACAAATCCCGGTGAGAGTACTACAAAGAGCCCGAACAAGCTTATACCTTTCCAAAAAATCATTGTTAATATTAATCCTATAAAGACTAAGGCGGTTCCCATATCCGGTTCCAATAAAATTAAAATTACAGGTATAAAGCCAATAACTAGAGCCATGATTATATCAGAGAAGGATTCAATATTGGTATTTCTTCTGCTTAAGAAAGCAGCTAAAGCTAAAATAGTTCCGATCTTTGCAAACTCAGAAGGCTGGAACCCAAACGCACCTAAATCAAGCCAGCTTTTTGCTCCATAAACCCTTCTGCCAATCACGACAACAGCTGCTAATAAGAGCAATGAAAGAAGATATGAAGGTATTGAAACCATTTTAAAAGAATTTACCGGGAGAGAGTAAGCGACAAAAAAGACGATTATCGAAACAAAAGCCCAGATAACCTGCTTTTCAAAATTACTACTGGCTGCAGCATTATTAAGGGTAGAACTGTATATAGCGGCCAATCCAATGCATATTAAAAGAACGGCAGACAACCAGAGTGAAAAATCAAATTTATCCTGAAGTTTATAATCAATTTGCAATCGAGGCACCTATGATTTTTGTTTTAAGATCAGGTACTATATTCTCTTTTTTGATTTTGTCTTTTAAGAGATAAGCTTCGATCATTTTTTTTGCTATGGGAGCGGCATAAGTAGCTCCGAAACCAACATTTTCAATAACCACAGCCAAAGCAATTTTAGGATCCTTATACGGAGCAAAAGCAATAAAAAGTGCATGATCTTTTCCGTGAGGATTTTGCGCTGTTCCTGTTTTCCCTGCGATTTGTATTTCCTTTGATCTGCTGGCCGCAGCGGTTCCTGCACCATTGACGACTAAAAACATTCCGCGTTTAACAATATCAAAAACTTTTTTATTTATACCTACATTTACTGCTTTAAATTTAAAGGGAATAAATTTTTTCGTACCATTTTCCAAGTAACCTTTTACAATATGAGGTGTATATGAGCGGCCGTCATTTGCAACCAAAGCGGCAAATTTTGCCAGCTGAACAGGGGTTACGCTTACTTCTCCTGTCCTATACCAAGACTTGCCATTATACTTCTCGGCCAATTGGTTCCATATATTTTTTCATAATATTTACTATCCGGTACATAGCCTGGAATTTCTTCACCAATGTCAATCCCGGTTTCTTTTGTAAACCCGAAGCGCCTTGCATATTCAGCCCACCTGTCAATACCTATTTTATAAATTAAATTATAGAAAAATACATTGCATGATTTTTCAATAGCGTGCTCAACATTTAATCTACCGTGAACTCCGTCGCACTTAAAGACTCTTCCGAAAGTAAAATAACCGGGACAATAAAAAGTCGTATTTGTATCAATTACTCCAAGATCAAGTGCCGCTATGGAGGCTAAAATTTTGAATGTTGAACCAGGCGGTTTAGTTGACATAGTAGCCCTATTAAAGAAAGGCTTATCCGGGTCATCATATAATTTTTGAAGGTATTCCTTTGAAGTTACATATGAAAATTCGTTTAAATCATATTCAGGTGCACTGGCTAAAGCCAGCACTTCCCCGGTTTTAGGTTCAATAGCAACTACGGCTCCTCTTTTACCTTTTAATTCTTCTTCGGCTACTCTCTGAATATCTGCATCAATAGATAGAACGAGATCCTCTCCTTTAGTTGAGGGTATATCATCTGTTCCATTCTTATATTTTCCAATTTCCTTTCTTTTTGAATTAACCAGGACATAATTATAACCTTTTTCACCGCGCAAATATGGTTCATATTGTTTTTCAATACCGCTAAAACCTACATAATCACCCGGTTTATAATAATTGTCTTTTTTTAACAGCTGTGGAGACACTTCCTTTGTATACCCGAACATATGAGAGCCCATAATTCCGTCAGGGTATCCTCTTTGCATGTCAACGATATAATCAACACCGGGCAAATCTTCTGAATTTTCTTCATACCATGAAATAACTTTAAAATCCACACCACGTTTAATTCTTATAGGGATAAATTTTGAAAAAACCCGGTTGTTGTATAAAATTTTATCTATATATCCAGGTTTAACATTAAGTACGGCTTCCAATAATTTATTTAATTTATTGTCATAATACGCCGGGGTAATTCTAAGAGTATAGGCAGGAATATTATTTACTACAACTTCACCATTCCTATCTAAAAATATTCCTCTTAAAGGTACCTGTTCTATCGGCTTTATGCTATTATCTGCCGATTTTTCATCATAAGCCTGGTATTGTATGATCTGCATCTGGAACAGCCGGAAAATAAAAAGGAGGAAACATCCTACAATAATAGAATAAACAATAGTTTTTCTTTTTATAGATGCAAAATTCTCAGACTTCAATCGATCCTTCTCCTTGGATAGAAAACTATTACTATTATACTAAACACTGCAGTATAAATTCCAGGCAAAATTCCCTGTTCTATAAAAAAAGTTGTTATTGAAGTATTCAGATCGACTGTGGAGAAAAATGATAATATAAATGAATCAACTGTTGAAGCTAATAATACAATTAAAGGGAACAGCATAGACTTCAAATAAAGATCTTTTTTATTTTCATTGTAGAAATATCCAATTATAAAACCGGTTATGGTTTTAGAAAGCATAGAGCTACCCAGCAGCCCTCCTGTTATGAGATCGAATAAAAGTCCATACATAAATCCCAGAATAGTTCCATGCAATTGTCCCATTTTTAAAGTATAAAACACAAGCAGAATTATTACCAGGTCAGGGATAACGCCGTTAATTGCAATAAGCGGAACTATTGTGGTTTGTATAATTAGTAAAGGAAAGAATAGAAGGATAGCAAGGATATAATCAATTTTCATTTCTTTTATAAAAATTCATTTCCAAATTTTTTATCTGTTTACTTTCAACTAATCCAAGAATAAATACATTTTCAACTCTTAGAAAATCAACAAAAGGCTTTACTTTTACTTCGTTAAATATACCGGTTTTTATATTACTTAGCCCTGCAACAACTCCAACCGGAAGCGGTACCGGAACTACGGAACTCAAATCACTGGTGATTATACGATCGCCAGGCTCCACGTCATATGTTTTAGGAACATTAATAATAACAAGGTTTTCACCGTTCCATTTCATTATCCCATCTATCCTGCTTCGCTGATCCTTTACAGTAACTTTTAGATCGAAGTTTCTTAGAGTTCTGGCTAAAGAATAATCATCGGATGCACTATATACAATTCCAATTAATCCTTGATCATTAATCACCGGCATCCCCGGCATTACGCCGTTCCTGGTGCCGGCATTGACAGTTATTGTCCCCTGTATCTTGGAAAAAGATTTCGAAACTATTGCAGCCGGAATTAACGGATAGTTAAGAGAATCTTTTAATTTAATTAGATTCCTCAGTTCTTCATTTACAATTCCAAATTCTCGCAGCCTGTTAACCTGGAGCATGAGCTCGGCATTTACTTCTCTCAGCTGTTTATTTTCACTTTTAATTTTTGCAATATTTATTAGATCGGATACTAAAGAGGTAACGGCTGCAAAACTGCCGAATGCTATTGCCCTGACATTTCTAACTTCGGGTTTTTGATTTACAGAAAGGGAAACAAAACTGACAATTACTAAAATGACCAGTACTATATATTCTCTAAAACCTAACCATAACCGGGTAAAGAATCGAAACATTAATATCTTCTATTACGAATTAATACTTTTGAATAATGATTTAGACTTTCAATAACTTTCCCTGCACCGCGTGCAACTGCTGTTAAAGGATCTTCAGCTACATTAACCGGCAGGTTTGTTTCCATGCGAATTCTTTCATCAAGTCCTTTTAACAAAGCACCTCCGCCAGTAATCATAACACCTCTATCCAGGATATCCGCAGAAAGTTCAGGAGGAGTTCTCTCTAATGATTGCCTAACTGCATCGACAATTTGAGAAATTGCTTCGGAAAGCGCTTCTCTAATTTCAACAGAACTAACTTCGGTAGTTTTGGGTATTCCGCCGACTAAATCGCGTCCTTTAACCTGGATTGTTATTTCTTCTTTTAACGGAACTGCAGAACCGACTTCACATTTAATAGCTTCAGCGGTTCTTTCGCCAATAAGGATATTATGATTTTTCTTAAAGAACTGCATTATTGCATAATTCATCTCGTCACCTGCAATTCTTATCGATTCTTCGTTCACAATTCCCGACAAAGCAATAATAGCGATCTCTGTTGTTCCGCCGCCTATATCAATAATCATATTACCTACTGCAGCTTCTACATCAATCCCGATCCCTATTGCCGCTGCCATTGGTTCGGCAATAAGATGGACTTCTTTTGCACCGGCATGTTCCGCACTATCTCTGACCGCTCTTTTTTCAACTTCGGTTACACCGCTTGGAACAGCAACAACTACTCTTTTACTTGCAAATGCGCCGCCTTTAACTCTCTTTATAAATGCTCTTATCATCCCTTCCGCAATTTCGAAATCAGCAATTACGCCGTCTCTCATCGGCCTGGTTACTCTTATTTCCTTATGTTCCCTTCCCTGCATCTCTTTTGCTTTATTACCAAGAGCAATAATCTTTTTTGTATTTTTATCAAAAGCTACAATTGAGGGTTCATTTAAGACGATGCCTTTACCTTTTACCCAAATAAGAGTATTGGCAGTGCCAAGATCGATGGCAATATCAGCAGAAAAAAAATCAAAAAATCCCATAAAACCTCGCATATTCTTTATTACTATACAGTATGTAAGATGGTAAATGGAAAATGGAAGATGGCAGTTCTATTTTAAAAATTTCATTTATTTAAATTCATTATATAATGGAAAAAATCTTCTTTTAATAATATATGCATTCAATGACTTCGTTAACTTTTGTTTAAATAGGAATTTAATATAATATTGTTTCCACTCATTTGTCTTTCATTTATTTTCTAAAAATTAAATTCTATTACATTTTACATATTCCATCTTCCATCCGTAGTGATTAACTTAATGTTTAAAATGCCTCATACCCGTAAAAACCATTGAAATATTTTTTTGATTGGCAGCATCAATTACTTCATTATCCCTGACAGAACCGCCGGGTTGAATAACTGAAGTCGCCCCGCATTTTATTATTTCCAGTAAAGTATCGGGGAACGGAAAAAAAGCATCGGATGCAGCTACAGAATCTTTTAAATCCAGCCCATATTCTTTTGCTTTCATTGCAGCTATTTTAGCTGAATCCAATCTCGACATTTGCCCGCCGCCGACTCCTAATGTGGCCTTATCTTTTACAAATACTATTGCATTTGATTTAGTATGTTTTGCAACTATCCAGGCAAATAAAAGATCCTCCAATTCAGATTTGGAAGGTTCCTTGATAGTTGCTGATTTTAATTCACTTTCATTTAAAGTTGCTTTATCGGCATCCTGGACAATTGCCCCGCCGGGAATATTCCGGAAATTTATATTGGAGTCCCTTACCGACTTCAATTGTTTTAAAAGCCTTCTGTTCTTCTTTTTTGTTAAGATCTCAATTGCTCCTTTGGTATAACTGGGAGCGCATACAATTTCTAAAAAAATATCATTTAATTTTTCAGCTACCTTTTCATCAACGATAGAAGTGAATGTAACTATACCGCCGAAAGCAGAGACCGGATCGCATTTTAAAGCTCTCTGGTAAGCTTCAAGAGAATCTTTCCCTCTGGCAGCACCGGCAGGGTTCATATGTTTTATAATTGCACAGGTATTATTCCCTAAGTCCTCAACCAATTCTACTGCAGCAATTAAATCCATAATATTATTGTATGATAATTCTTTGCCGTGAAAAACATCAAAATACGAATGGAAGTTGCCGTAGAGTGCTGCTTTTTGATGCGGATTCTCACCGTACCTTAGTTCTTTTTCTTTTATTAAATTAATTTTAAAGTTATTTGTTTGATGTGAGAATTTTTCTTCTAAAAATTTAGAAATATATGTATCATAAGATGCAGTATGTGAAAAAGCTTCAACTGCTAATTTCTTTCTTGTCTCTAAACTTATGTCTCCTTTTTTAAGTTCCTCTATTAAATCAGGATATTGGGAAGGATTAGTCAATATGGAAACATACTTATAGGTTTTAGCAGAGGCTCTAACTAAGGTTGGACCGCCGATATCAATATTTTCAATTATTGTATCAAGGTCCGAATCCGGGTTTTCAATGGTTTTTACAAAAGGATATAAATTGACACATACTATATCGATTGGAAGGATTTCATTTACTTCAGCTTCTTTTTTATCAGACTCATTATCTCTGCGGAAAAGGATACCGCCAAGAATTTTGGGATGAAGCGTTTTCACCCTCCCGTCAAAAATTTCAGGGAAACCAGTAAGATTACTTACTTCCGTTACATTTATACCTTTTGATGATAAAAGTTTTGCAGTATTCCCCGTGGCTATTATTTTATAATTAAGATCTATTAATGATTGTGCAAATTCTGGAATATTTGATTTATCCGATACGCTTAACAGGGCTAATTTGTTCAATTTTAGTAACTTCCAATAATTTTTTATTAATTAACTTTAACAAATAATGGAAAATAGATAAGATTTTTTTAAACAAACATAAGGAAGAAAAGGCAAAAATCTAAATAATTATCAAACAATTCATATGCCAAAAAAAATTTTAAAATAAATGTAAATAAAATGATATGGGAAGTATGTAAATAATTGAGTTAAATTATTATGTAATTGGTAATAATTAGAATAATTTAATTGAGATATTAAAGTGTATCATTTTTCTACAATTACTCTTTCGCCAACAACTTTAACTTTTCCTTCGGCAATTTTAAAAATAACAAAAGGGAGCAGTTTGTGTTCAAGTTCCAGAACCCGTTCAGCAATCTCCTCAGGAGAATTCACGTCCGATATATCAACACATTGTTGAGAAATGATTTTGCCGGTATCGTACGTTTCATCAACAAAATGGATTGTAGCACCGGATACTTTTGAGGATGAATTAAATACTGCTTTGTGAACATTTATCCCATACATTCCTTTACCGCCGAACGACGGAAGTAAAGCAGGATGAATATTAATAATCCTCAATTTATAATGTTTAATTACTTCATCAGGAATTAATTTCAAAAACCCGGCAAGGACAATGAAATCTATTTCCAATTCCTTCAGTTTAGCTGCCAGATCATCATAACGAATGCAACCTTCTTCCGAGCCAAGGCAATAAGTATTTATAGAAAAATTATGAGCTATTTTGAAAGCTGCACAATCAGTTTTATTGCTGAATACTGCTTTAACTTCAACAAAATTTTTTAAATCATGCGAATTTAAAATTGCCTGAAGATTTGAACCTCTGCCGGAGACAAAAACCGCTATTTTCAATGAGAATTTCTTGTTTTATAAATAGTCAAAAATTAGTTAAATAGAAGAATAGAAGCAATTAATACT
Organism: uncultured Ignavibacteria bacterium; assembly: GCA_963739895.1. Classification (GTDB taxonomy): domain Bacteria; phylum Bacteroidota; class Ignavibacteria; order Ignavibacteriales; family Ignavibacteriaceae; genus CAVQBP01. The sequence goes on from CAVUCR010000051.1 coordinate 67,162, forward strand.
TACTGATTACTATCTGAAATTCTTTTAAATTCTTAAAAATGTTTAAATAATTTTTCCGCGGTATTTTAATAAAGTGGAAGAAACAGTTTTTCTCTTTATTGCTATTTAAACGTATATGTCTTTTCCACCCAATACACAATCTTATTGTTATTAATTTTTATTGGTTCCCACCTGGATTTATAAGCTGCAGCAATTACACTTTGAAGATATTGTTTTGATCCGGTAGTATTTTCGATAACTTTATGTTCAATCACTTTACCATCAGTTCCTATTTTTAGTCTGATATCTATAAATCCGGTTATATCATCGTTGTTACTATTAGGAAGAACTTCAAGTATTTGTTTCGGAACAAAAGGCAATTCAGGAGCGTCCAGTCCGTTCTTAACTGAAATATTGCTGCTGCCGATCCCATTCCCGGAATTTTCACTTTTCCCGGAGGAGATAATCTTTTCATCAGGTAAAATTTCAGGTTCATCAACTATATCAGGTATAAAAATTTTGGGTTCCGGCGGTTTCGAGTTTGAAATTTTAGACTGCACTGTATTTTGCGTCAAATCATTAAGAGTGATTAGGAACGACTGGTAAACAGGCGATGGGTTTGAAGGCGGAGAAATTCCAGGAAAAAACAGGAATAAGAAGATGCATAATAACAAACTTGAAATAAGACTTATTTCAAAATGGAGCCTGTATTCTTTTTTTAATATTTTGAAACGTTCTGTCATTATCTTATTCCCGGGAAAGATTTGATTCTTGTTCAGCATCTTTATCCCAAATATTATCTTTTATTATGACAGATAAAATATATTTTCTCGGTTCATCAAACAATAAGGGGTTAGTAAAATAGAATATTTTATTAGATAGTTTCAACTGCAATGTACTTATGGGGAATAGAGTTCACAGAATAATACAAATGCTCTTTTATTGAACCCACTGTTTCCTTTGGTAAGTAATAGTGAATTATGTTTAAGTAAAGAGAGTAAGGAAATATTATCTCAATAAAGGATCAAATCATTTCAATTTTATCGAGTAAATTAAATTCTTCAATTTGTTCTGATAATCAAAATCTTCATAGCCGGCAGCTTCATTTATAAAATTATTATATGCTGCCATATTCCCCATTTTTTTGTAGGCTCTTGCAACATAAAAAACAGCAAAAGGTTTTACCCATTTCTCTTCTTTAGTTTCTATACTTTGTGCTGCAAATCCCATTTTTAATGATTCATCATAATTATTCATACCAAAAGAGGCATTGCTTAAGTACAAATAAACCTCTGCCTTTAGATCATTATCTTTAACTATAGGAACCAAGCTATATAAATCATTATATGCCGAGGGGTATTTGCCTGCATCTATTTTATTAGCAGCCTTTATCACTTCAACTTCGTTGCTGTCTAAATCCCGTGTCAAGTATATCTCCCCTTTTCTTTTGGCATAAATATCATCGTCAAGATCAGTATTTCCGTTTTGGGATTGTTCAAAGTATTTTTTTGCTGAAACGGTATCGCCTGATATCTCATAAGATATTCCCAGCCGGTATGCTGCAATCCCGGTATAATCGTTATCCGGAGTCTGCGAGAGAAAATTCAAATAATAATCTATAGCAGATGAAAAATCGTTCTTCTTATAAAAGATATCTCCCAATAAAAAATTGCATAAAGAGTTCAACTGAACAAACTTGGATGAATCTACCGTAACAATTTTATCCAGTATTTTCTGTGCTTGATCAAGATTATGCCTTTTTATTTCCAGACTTGCATAAGAATAATTAAATATAAGATTATTCGGATATCTTTGTATCAGGCTTTTTAAGTAATTAGAAGCAGAATCATAATCAAATAAAACTTCAGCTAATATTTGTGACAGATAATATTGTGCATCTATTTTCGAAAAATAGCCGTTTTTTGCACACTTACGGATATATTTAATTCCTTCCGATTTATCACCATCAATTCCCGCCAGGCTTAATGCCCATTTAAATGCAGAAGGAATTTGGCCGACTGCAAAATTATACAATCCCAAGCCGAGATAAGCATCATAATATGTTGAGTCAATTTCCACCACCCTATTTAAATATTGATTCCGATTTTTTTGTTGCCCAAGCAGCATCCAGATAATGTTCCGCTTTAGAATATACTATTGCTCTAAAAGTATAATTGGCTCCGATTATATACAGCAGATCTTTATTATCAGGTTCTTTTTCAATTAATTCAGTTCCTTTTTCAATAGTTATATCCGAATACTTTAAGAAATTTTCATAATCATCTTTCTCATTACTACTTAAATAATACCATAAATAAATGCTGGATAGATAATGATAGCCTCTAGGGTCCTGTGGGAATTTCAAAATTATATGGTTAAATATTTGCTCAGCTTCATTCCATTTAAAGTTGTAGGATTTGTCCAAACCTTTAACAGCCATTTCCTCAATCTCTTTATCTGTTGGAGATGAGGGGAAACTTTTTTGTGTTAGAAAAAGTAGGAAAAAAAGAAGAGAAAATATTACGGCTTTAAATTTAAAGTCATCGAAGAACAAATTATGCATTGGTTAAGGATGCCTTTTTTTCTTCTGAATATTTTAAAGCAGCTTCCACAAAACTTCGGAAAAGAGGGTGAGCTTTTGTTGCACGTGATTTAAGTTCCGGATGAAATTGACATCCTAAAAACCAAGGGTGGCTGGGGATTTCAATTATTTCAATAAGTTCTCTATCCGGAGATAAACCGCTGAAGACCATACCTTTTTCGGAAAGAATTTTCCTGAATTTATTATTTACTTCAAATCTATGTCTATGCCGTTCTGAAATATAATCGGATTTGTATGCTTTATGAGCATTTGAGCCGGGTTCAATTACGCAAGGATAAGCACCGAGCCTCATTGTAGCACCCAGGTTCTTTATATTCTTTTGATCAGGCATCCAATCGATTACATTATAACGGTTCTTTTTAAATTCCGAACTATTCGCTTTACTTATGCCGCAGACATTCCTTGCAAATTCAATAACTGCACATTGAAGTCCCAGGCATATTCCAAAATATGGGATATTATTTTCTCTCGCATACTGAACAGCTTTTAATTTTCCTTCGATGCCGCGCTCACCAAAACCGCCAGGTACAAGAATGCCGCTCACGCCATCAAGAAGTTTTGCAACATCTTCCATTTCACAATCTTCGGCATTAACTGCCCGGACAATAACCTTAGCATCATTTTCAGCTCCGGCATGGATAAAAGATTCCCATATACTTTTATAGGCATCAACATGTTCAATATATTTACCGATGACAGCAATTTCCACTGTTTTTGCCGGATTTTTAACTTTCGCACTAAAATTTTCCCATTCTTCCAGTTTTATTTTTTTTTCATTCAAATGAAGTCTTTTAAGGACCAGAAGGTCAAGCTTTTCTTTAAATAATACAAGCGGTACTTCATAAATTGAAGAACAATCATGAGCAGAAATAACAGCCTTGGAATCGACATTACAAAAAAGTGCTATTTTATCTCTTAACTCTTTTGACAATTTATTCTCAGATCTGCATATTAAAACATCGGGCTGAATTCCGAGTTCCAGCAGATTTTTAACACTATGCTGGGTCGGTTTAGTCTTAACTTCATGAGCTGCTGGTATATAAGGCACAAGAGTTACGTGGATACTTAAAGTATTTTTTCTTCCGAATGAAAGCATAAGCTGACGTATAGCTTCAATAAACGGAAGAGATTCAATATCACCGACTGTGCCGCCTATTTCAGTAATAATAATATCATATTCTCCCAGTTCGGCTAATTTTGTCAACCTGTATTTTATTTCATCGGTGATATGCGGAATTACCTGGACTGTAGCTCCTAAATAATCTCCACGTCTTTCTTTAGTGATAACTTCATTGTAAACCTGGCCGGTTGTAGTATTGTTTGCCCTGGTCATATTGACGTCTAGAAAACGCTCGTAGTGACCAAGATCGAGATCGGTTTCGGCACCGTCATCCGTTACATATACTTCACCATGCTGGAACGGGCTCATAGTTCCCGGATCAACATTTATATAAGGATCAAATTTTTGGATTGTTACTTTATAACCGCGTTGTTTAAGAAGAAGACCTAAAGAGGAGGCAGTGATTCCCTTCCCTAAAGATGAAACAACACCACCTGTTACGAATATGAATTTTACTTTTCTTGCAGACGCCATTTAAATTTTTTTTGCCCTTAAATATAGAATAAGTTAACACGAGTGTCAATTTGGTTTACATTAAAAATTATTGAAGCTGCGACTTTTTATCTATATTTTACTAAAATCTGAGCAATGGGAGTAGATTTAAGCAGAATTTGAGACAAAAAAATAATATATTTTCTCCCCTATGCAAAAACATAATTGTAGAAATAAAAATTCTATAATTTAAAATTTGTTACACTAACAGATTAATTATTAATTCGCTCTTTCACATCATCTGTTGTAACAGATTTAGGCCTTATAAGAGGTCTCAATAATGCCCTGTTAATAACAGCCTGTGCAGTTAATCCTAAACTTCTTGAAACTGCAAACATAACCGTATAATAAGAGAATTCTTTCAGTCCATAGTGATATAAGAGAGAACCGGTTGCAGCATCAACATTAGGCCACGGGTTTTTTACTTTATCAAGTTTTTTTAATTCGTCAGGAACCACTTCAAATAATCTTGATACGGTTAAAAATACCGGATCATCTGGGAAATGTTTTTTTCCGAAATTTAGAAATGCATCAAATCTTGGGTCGGTAACACGAAGGACAGCATGTCCATACCCCGGAATAACTTTACCTGAATTTAAAGTTTGGTGAATAAAATCTCTGAGTTGTTCTTCAGAAGGAGTTCCATTGTATTTATTCATTAAATCGAGTATCCATTTTAAACTTTCCTGGTTAGCTAGTCCATGAAGCGGGCCAGCTAAGCCGTTAAAACCTCCAGAAAGTGAATAATAAAGATCTGACAGCGCAGAATTAATTGTCTGGGTAGCTAAGGCGCTGACATTCCCTCCTTCATGATCACAATGAGCAACCAGGTAAAGTCTCATTAGATCATAGAAATCTTCTGTTTCAAATTCATTTCCCAGCATATGTACATAGTCACCGCTTAGATCCGATTCAGGGTCCTCAGCTATTAATTCTCCTTTATTAAACCTCATCCTATAGATACCAGCAGCAATTGACGGAAGCTTTGCAACGATATCCAATGCATCTTCCAGGGTAGATTTCCAATAATCTTCTTTTCTTAACCCGGAATCATATTCTTTACTAAAAACAGACTCCTTCTGCATAACGAGTATGGCGGTATTAAACATTGCCATCGGGTGTGAATCCTCAGGCATATGCTTTAATACATCCCATACATAACCGGGTACTTTCTTTCTTTTTTTAATTTCGGATGAAAAACCGGCAAGCTCATCTTTATTCGGAATACCACCGGTAAGCAATAAAAAATAAATCTCTTCGGGAGTCCGGTTGATTAGTTCTTTTAGGTGTATCCCTCTAATGATCAATCCTTCATCCTGAGGTACTCTTGAAGTATCGCAAATGAATGCTCTAACCCCTCTCATACCTCCGTAAGCCTGACTAACAGTAACATTAGATAATTCCTTATTTCCACCTTTTTCAAGAATACTTTTTGTTTCTTCACGCCAGCTTTCTATTTTTTTGCTCAATTTTTCACGGATATCAGACATTAATTATCATCTCCAATTTAAAACGAATTCGTTATACAAAATAAAGGGCAAAATTACTTTTTTTTTTGTAACAAAACAATTTACGATTGAATTAAAAATTAACAATAATCACTGGTATCTTGCATGAAAAGAAAATGATAAAAACCAAATACTTACTTTACTATTTCTCTAGCTTATATATCCATTAATAACAGAACAGCATGAGGTACTTCCAAATATTTTTTAACATATAATTAGCTTTGGATTTAAGAAGCTTCGTTTTACAGGGACAAAAAAATAAGTTCTGCAAAATTAGTTCTGCTAAAATAGAACTTTATTATTAACATTATCTAATTATAGCTGATTCTAATTCATGCATAAAAAATATTTGACTTATCTAAAATCAAACCTTCCGAAACATTTTTTACATTTTATTGACAATTTCAAATAAACTTTTTAACTTCATAAAGGTTCGTGGATAACTTTTCAAACAAATAAATAAGTTGCCGCTAAAACAAATTTCATTTCCTGACTTTTCTAATAGGGCTTTGTTTAATGATATTTGTTAAATGTATCATTTTAAGGAATATGTTATTCCTTGTGTCCTTATTCCTTTTAATGAACTCCTGCAGCAGTTCAAAAGAAGAATCGGGTGAAATTCAATCATACCAACCTTTATATAAAAAAATTGCTGAGGAAAAATTTAATAATGATTATAAGATAGCTTTCAATAAAGACTCAACCTACATAATTATTTACTATTATACGCAAGGTAATAGTAAACAACAAAATTCTCCGCTTAGATTTTTCGTTTATAACTCCGGAACTAATGAAACAATATTCCAGGATAATCTGGCTAATGGAGATGTAAAATGGATAAATAATTATCAATTTAAGGTGTCAACTATCCCGGGAATTGTTAAAGGTAATGAAGATGGGAATAAAGAAATTTTCGGATACGTTTATGATGTTATCTCAAAAAGAAAACTTTCCAATTTAGATAAAAACCAATAATAAATTTAACTGTACTATCAAACTAATTAAGGAGCTCTTATGAAAAACCGTTTACGCATTTTTATTACTCTTTTTGTGATTGCCGGAGTAATGGGGACTTTTGTTTTTTTACGGCATAGTAAACCTGCTAAAGTTGAAAAACGGAAAGACAAAGTAAGCAAAGTTCAACAAATTAAACCGTCTGAAGCTCAAGAAATAAAACCGGTTAAAGAAAGTTCATCTGATTTATCCCTGATTTCTAAACCAAAAACAATTAAAAAATTAAAATCGGAAGATCATATTTTCAGAGGGGAAAAAGAATTCATAAATGAAAAAAATATAAATGATGATGAAGAAGAATATTCCAACTCTGAAAAACAGATAAAGGAATCTAAAGGATTAATTTCCGAACGAGAAAGGATGATAGAAGGGAATAAAGCAGATCACCCTGATCTTTTTGCAAAATACGAAAGAGATATCAGGACAAGGAATGGAAAAACTGCTCCTGAATATCCTAGAAATTATAAAATTAAACAGCTCTTAAAAACAAGAAGTATAACTTCAACAAGGTTATTAAATAAAATTGCTAATACCCAGGCTTTAAATTGGATGGAACGTGGTCCAGGGAATGTTAGCGGTAGAACGAGAAGTATAATCGTGGACCCCGATGATCCATATCACAATATCTGGTTCGCAGGTTCAGTTAGCGGAGGGATTTGGAAGACAACAAATTCAGGCCAATCATGGAAGAATCTAACACCGGATATAACTAATCTAGCTACCAGTACTCTGGTAATGGCTGCATCTAATCATAATGTTTTGTATGCAGGTACTGGGGAAGGTTTTTTTAATGTTGACCAGGTAGATGGTACGGGAATTTGGAAGTCTACTGATAGAGGTGTAAGCTGGGAACAATTATCCAGCACAGCCAATAATAAACAGATGCAAAATATTACCCGGATAATTGTTGATCCCTCAAATGAAAATATTTTGCTGGCTTCTGCTACTCCCGGTTTTAATTATAAATCAAAAGGAGATGTAGCTAATTCGGGTATTTTTAGATCTACCGATGGCGGAGTTAGCTGGAATATAGTTTATGACGCAGGATCCAGCAGCGTTGAAGATCTTATTTCAAATCCTGAAAACTTTAATACCCAGTATGCGACTATTAATAGTGTTGGAGTAATTAAATCTCTTGACGGAGGATTAACATGGAAAGATGCTTCTAATGGTATTAATGTTGTTCTGCGTATGGAAATTGCCATGGCTCCGACAGATACTTCAACTTTATATTTTTCTGCAGATGGAGGTCCAAGCGGTTCAATTTTATATGTTACCGATGACGGCGGGGCAAATTGGTTTGCTTTGTCCGATACTACGGGTTTAGATAAAGATTGGCTTGGAGGACAGGGTTGGTACGATAACTGCATTGCAGTTGATCCATATAATAAAAACAGTGTGTACGTAGGCGGAGTTAGTATTTTCAGATTAAATAGAATTGCAGGTTCGGATACTTCAGACAATCAGGTTACTGGGGTAGATCTAGAAAATACTTCATCATTCTTAGGATTTGTTAATTGGGGCGGACCCTATAACGGCGGAAGTATTGGAACCGGTAATGACTTTTTGGGTTCTATTGGAGTAGATGACGGTGATTATGTCTCAGTTGAATTACGTTTTGGACCTGGTAAATCTCAAAAAGCTTATCGATTTGTTCGTAATTCTTCAACGGGAGTGTTTGAATACCAGGATTATATTGATGTTCCTTTTGAAGTTTGGGATATTACTCATAACAGGCAAATTTCATTTTCTTTTAGAGACTGGGCAGCTAATGGTGTTTTTGACCTGATCCCGTTTGACGGCGGTAATCCTCAACGGGAATATATGTTTATAAATGCAATTCCGTATAGTGCTACAGCAGATACTTCACTCGCTCAAGATGATGGGGTTTTCTACAAAAATATTTACGCAATCTGGCCTACTCTTGCAACCGGCGGAACCTGGGATCCAAACAACTTACCTGCTTCAATTTTAAGAATTAATTGGGGAAACTATGTAACAAAACGATTGACTGCTGAACTGCTGGCTGACGTCTACGGTCAGTTTGGAGGTACATCAAAGGGAGTTCATCCCGATCAACATAATATTACCCTGGTTAAAACCGATGAAGCTACTCAAAGTTTTAGGCTTGTAAATGGTAATGACGGGGGTGTTTCATATTCCGATGATAAGGGAGCGACATTTACCCAGCCGAAAAACGGTTATAATACTACTCAATTTTACGGCGTTGATAAAATGAATGGAGCCGATAGGTTTATAGGTGGAACACAGGATAATGGTTCCTGGCTTTCTCCTTTAAATCCTGCAGAAAACAGCTCATGGGAATCAGTTCCAAGCGGTGATGGTTTTGAAGCCGTTTGGAACTATAATAATCCAGATGAAATCTTGGAATCTTCACAATTCAACAACATCTTTAAAACCACCGATGGAGGAAATTCCTGGGCAGGTGCAAGTACTTCAAATGGATTAGCTGATGTAGGAAATAATGCACCCTTTATTACAAAATTAGCTAAATCCAAACAAGACCCCGATATGGTTTTTGCTATTGGTGCATCCGGCGTTTGGAGGTCAGATGATTTTGCTTCAAGCTGGACTTTAACTCCAATTGATTCCAACTTTTCAGGCACTGCTTCTTTTGCTCAAATAAAAATGTCCCTGGTTAATCCGCAGATTGTGTGGGTTGGAAATAGCATGTCGAGTACCGGCAATATTTTTGTCTCTACAGACGGCGGGCTTACTTTCAACCCAACCAAGAATTATACAACTGTTAGTTTAGGACGTATTACGAGTTTAGAAACTGATCCTGTAAAAGACAGCACAGCGTATGCTCTTTTCTCTTTTGCTAAAGCTCCTAAAATTTTAAAAACTACTGACCTTGGACAAACATGGACTGATTTATCAGGGTTCGGTACAGATACTGTAAGTTCCAACGGTTTCCCGGATGTAGCAGTTTATAGTTTACTGGTAATGCCGTATGATCCGAATATAATCTGGGCTGGAACAGATATAGGGATTTATAAATCAACCGATGGCGGCGGAAGCTGGTCTTATGGAGATAACGGATTCCCTGCGACTTCAGTTTTTGAAATGTTAATTGTAAATGATGAAATAGTTGTCGCTACTCATGGTAGGGGGATCTGGTCAGTAAAAATACCTGAGCTGTCTGGTTATGAACCGCCCGCTGTTACAAGATCCCCACGTCTTGATCCAATTGTCCAATCAGGCACAAATTTATTAATTCCATTTACACAGAGATCGCCGTACGACTCTACTCACATAGTAATAAATCATAAAATTGAGTTTGATTTGCCAGCTAATGCTTCGGTTAAAGACACTACTATCTTTTTTACTATTATGATATCAAGGAAAGATTCAGTTCAAATAGTTGGATATAAGAATCGAATTGCTTATAAATCATATAAAAGAATCTCAGACGATAAAGCACTCGCACAACCTCATTCATCCTATGCAAATAATTTCAATTCACCTTCAAATGATTTTACCGGGAACGGATTTTCAATTGGTACCATAGCCGGGTTTAGCAACGGGGCAATTCATTCACAGCATCCTTATTCAGATAACAATAATTATATATATCAGCTAATAGTTCCAATTATTGTCTCACAGGCAAATCCAACCTTAAGCTATGATGATATTGCCATAGTTGAACCCGGTGATTCAGGAAGCGTCTTCGGTGATAATAACTTTTATGATTATGTGGTTGTGGAAGGGACTAAAAACGGTATTGAATGGAAGCCTTTGGCTGATGGATATGATGCCCGGGAAGATTCAACATGGCTGAAAACTTTCTTATCAAATGGCAACGGTGATTCAACTATGTTTGTTAATCATATCTTAAATTTAGCTGCAACCTTTGCTGCGGGTGATACTATTTTAATTAGGTTTAGACTTTTAGCAGATCCCGGAACTAATGGTTGGGGCTGGGCAATTGATAATCTTGTTATACAAGGAAATCCTGTCCCCGTTGAATTAACTTCATTTACAGCTAATACAGATCAAGACAAAATTACGTTAAGCTGGGAAACTGCTACCGAAAAAAATAATGCCGGTTTTGATATTGAAAGAAGCGCTGATAAAAAGAACTTTACTAAAATCGGTAATATTCAGGGCAAAGGGACAACAACTGAAAAGAATACTTACACATATGTTGATAAAATATCTGCTGGAGGGAAATTCTATTATAGGTTAAAACAAATAGATTTTAACGGCACCTTTACTTACTCAAATGTTTTGGAAATTTCTGCTTTACCTACTGTTTTCAGCTTATCGCAGAATTATCCCAATCCGTTTAATCCTTCTACTACGATTAAATTTCAACTGCCGCAAAAGGAAAGAGTTGTTCTTGAGATTTACAACACCCTTGGAGAAAGAGTAAAAACTCTTGTTGATGATATTAAGGAGCCAGGTTTCTATGAGTCAAAATGGGACGGTACAAACAATAACAATATAAATGTTGCAACAGGTGTATATATCTATAGAATAATGGCTGGAAAATTTGTCATGGCTAAAAAGATGATGTTCTTAAAATAAAAAACTTAATACCGATACTATCTTTTAAGATAGTATCGGTATTTCATAAATTTTAATCTAAATTAATCACAAAAGATCATAAAAACCCGCGTTCAATTAAATCAATTATTTTACTTCAAAAGGAACATTTACAGATAAAGAAATATTTCTCCCTATATCTAATACTCCTAACGGTTTTAACAAACTCAGATGATCAAAATATTTTTTATCCAGCAGATTTGTTACGTTGAGTACAGTTCTAAATTTTAGACTAAATAAATTAACATCGGTACCTAAATCGGCATCAATTAAAGTATACCCCGGTGTTGCAACTTCCTCTTCTGCCACTTTATTCTGCTTTAAGTAATTTCTCATACCTATTGATAAAAAAGCATTTTCAAGAGATAAATATCCGGATATATCAAGTTTTATCTTACTGATAATTTTGTCAGCCGGCATAAACGGAAGGTATGCTCCATTATTTTTTTCTCCTCTTACTGTAGAAAATGAACTGCTGATCTCCAAAAGATTAATTGCTTTCCAATCTAAACTTATTTCGCCTCCTTTTAATGATGCATCAGCCTGTTCAAACCTATAGACATGGTACTGATTGATTAAGTCGCTTGACGGTTGAAGAGAAATATAATTCATAACCTTATTATAAAATATGCCTGCATTTATACTGAAACTCTTAACCTGGTAATTAAAGCCGCCGTCGATTTGGTAGTTTTTTTCGCTTTTCATTTCCGGGTTCCCGATTTCAAATCTTGTTGTTCCTTCATGAACCCCGTTAGAAGATAATTCGGCAAGGTTTGGCGCCCTGTAACCTGTTGCGAAGTTTACTTTAAAGTTCAAATCTTCAGCGGCAAAAATTGAAGCGCCTAAAGCAGCGTTTAAAACTTTGTATGAATTATCCGCATTTAATAAGATAGTCGAATCATTTGTTTTAGTAGTTTTAGTTTCAATATTTTTTAGGTCATATCTTACACCGCCGCTTATTTCCATCATTTCGAAATCATGTTTTGAATAGGCAAAGAGAGAGATTTCTCTTGTATCTGCGTTTGGAATTAGTATCCTCCCTCCTTCATTCTCATAACTTTGAAACCATCCTTGTGAACCGATGGTTACCTCGGTTTTTTCCGAAAACGGATAAATCCATTCGCCGTCAAACGAAATAGTATTTAAAAATATATCTAATTCATCATTTGCACCTGTGTTAGCTTCTTCCGATCCTTCTTCTTCAATCCGGTGGTCATTCTGGAAACCTAAATTGAGTTTTATTTTAGAAGTGCCGGTAAAAAAGGTATTTCTTAAAGACGCAATATGAAAATCAACTGTATGATGCGGACCTTCAAATTCCCGCTCAAAATGATCTTCTTCTTTATCTTTTGGATTATTTAATTCACCAGCTTCAACAACTCCATATAAATGATGTGAAAAATTATAGTCCAATGATGAAACTCCCCATGAATAAGAATAGTTTAAGATACCTTTTCCAGAAAACCCGGCAAACCTTGAATTAGGAACTTTCTCACCACCTCCAGCAAGGTAGTCAGCATGGCTTTGCCCGCCGGCATAAATTTGCCAGCTGAGGTTTTTCCCGGAGCCTTTAAAACCCAATTCCGTATTTGCTCCCAGAGTATTTGAGAAAATTTCAAGATTATAATTTCCCAAAACCTTACCGGCGGGAGCATTATTTTGATTTTCAATTTTTATTACACCACCGAGAGCTTCCGAACCATATAACAAAGCTGCAGGTCCCTCAATAATTTCAATATTCCCTATACCGACATTATCCAGGCCTAAACCATGCTCGTCCTGCCATTCCTGGTTATCGAAACGGAGACCATCTAAAATTGTTGCAATTCTATAACCAAACATACCTCTTATTACCGGCTTTGAAATTCCTAAACCATTGGAAAGTGTGGAAATCCCGGGAAGTCGCGAAAGAGCTTGAACTAAAGAGACAACTCCATCAGATTCTATTTCACTCTTTGTCATGGTTTCAATTTTATATGGTACTTTTTCCTGTGACTGCACTGCATTCCCGAGAACTACTACTTCATTTATTTCAATGTTTGTTGGTGCTAACCCGATATTTAATTTCTCATCAGTATTTATAATAATTTTACGAATTTCAGTTTTAAAGCCTATATAGCTAAACTGTATTGTAAAACTCCCTTTGGGGATATTCGATAGTTTATAATTCCCATTATTATCCGAGACAGTCCCTCTCTGAAGTTCAGTAATAAATACATTTACATTCTGCAGGCTGCTCCCGTTTTCTTTGTTAATTATACGGCCGCTTAAAGAATTTTGTGAATACAAAAACTGTAGATTCATTAATAAAAAAAATAAATAGTATAAATTATTTCTTTTCATTATACACCTGAATTTTGATTTTTATGAAAAATAAATTGATGTACGGTCACAGCAAGCGAGCAACCGGTGCATGTTTATTAACCAAGGATTTTTATATGGAAAATCTCATAGCACTAATTCAAATGAATTTGTTTAGAATATTTTACAAGCATTTCCCTGATTATTAAAGCGTAAAGAAACAGTGTAGTTTTAAGTCATTAACTCAGGTGGTGGTAAGATTATATCTTTAATCGGCGAGCTGTACAATATTAAAGTATGAACAAATAATATTTCTTTATTAAATTGAAAATAAAAAAGTTCCTTTTCATTTAGGATGTAATTTTTGATTAATACATTTTTTAATAATACAGGTTCAGTCTGATCATTCGGATCATTTTTTTTATTTATTTTGAATAAAATCTCGAATAAGTTATCTTCTTTTTTGTCATTTATACAATTGATATATAATATATTTCCTTTCTTTGTTTCCTTAATAATATCATACATTTTCCCTTTAAATCTTACTTCATCATCTTCAAATCTTTGAAGGTCTTTCTCTTCATCCGGGCTTATCTTTAAAATAACCATCTGGTTTAAATCATAAAATTTTTCGTTTGAAAAATCATTTTTACATTTATAAATTAAATAATCCAGCAGAAGATTAAAGCCGAAAGTATTTAGAAATATTAAAATGATCAGTAATGATGGAATGATTTTTTTCATAATCGGAAGTTAATTAACTATTTTAAAATAGCAATAGCTCTCGGCATTTTTTGAGTTGTGAGACAAATCATTAAAAACTTGAGTGCCGAAAAAAAGATTCTAGATATTCATTGTTTTTTTTAAGAAACGGCCTGTTAGGCTTTTTTTATTCTTAGTTAAATCTTCGGGAGTACCTTCGGCAATTATTTTTCCTCCCTTTTCCCCGCCGCCAGGTCCTAAATCAATAATCCAATCTGCTGTTTTGATTACATCCAGGTTATGCTCAATAACCACAATTGTATTCCCTTTATCAACTAATTTATTCAGAACTTTCAGCAGAATATTTACATCTTCAAAATGGAGCCCGGTAGTTGGTTCATCAAGAATATAAAGTGTTTTACCTGTACTGACTTTGCTCAATTCCGTAGCTAATTTTACCCGCTGTGCTTCACCGCCGGACAGAGTAGTTGCCTGCTGACCCAATTTTATATAGCCAAGACCGACACCGTTTATGGCTTTTAACTTTCTCTTTATCCTCGGCATTTCATCAAAAAATTTCAGTGCTTCCTCTACAGTCATTTCAAGTACATCTGAAATTGATTTGGTTTTGAACAGCACTTCAAGGGTTTCCCTGTTATATCTTCTGCCGTGACAAACATCGCATTCAACATAAACATCAGGTAAAAAATTCATTTCTATTTTCTTTAAACCATCACCGTTGCATTCTTCACACCTTCCCCCCTTAACATTGAAGCTAAACCGGCCTGGAGTATATCCCCTCATTTTTGATTCCGGAAGTTGTGAAAATAAATCCCTGATAAAAGTAAATAAACCGGTATAAGTTGCAGGATTTGATCTCGGAGTCCTTCCAATCGGTGACTGATCAATTTCAATTATCTTATCTATAATTTCCAGGCCATCTATTGATTTATAGGGAAGCGGCACGGACTTCGATTTGTAGAATTTATTCATTAAAATTTTTACAAGGGTTTCATTTAATAAAGATGATTTCCCTGATCCGCTTACACCTGTTATTAAAGTTAGTGTTCCAAGAGGAATTTTTAAGTTCACACTTTTCAGGTTATTCCCTCTTGCTCCTTTCAACACCAGGTAACTGCCGTTCCCGCTCCTTCTTTCCTTGGGAATTTTTATCTCTTTTTTATCATTTAAATAAGACAGCGTTAGAGAATCATATCCATTCGGAGATTCGATTAATTTTTTTGTTTCCCCGGCTAAACAGACTACACCGCCGTGTTCCCCGGCCCCGGGACCAAGATCAATCATATAATCAGAATTTTCAATTGTTTCCCTGTCATGTTCAACAACAATTACTGTATTCCCTAAGTCCCTTAAATTTTTTAATGAATTAATAAGCTTGATATTGTCATTTTGATGGAGACCGATGCTTGGTTCATCCAGCACATAAAGAACCCCGGCGAGCTGTGAGCCGATTTGAGTGGCTAACCGGATTCGCTGTGATTCTCCGCCCGAAAGTGTTCTGGCTGATCTATCTAATGTTAAATAATCCAGGCCAACATTAAGAAGAAAATTTAAACGGGTGGTTATCTCTTTTATTATTGGTTTTGCAATTAAACCCTCCCTTCCGTTGATCTTCAGCCTATCAAAAAAGTCGAAGGATCTAAGAATTGACAGTTTGGTTACTTCACTAATATTCCTTCCCTGGAATTTAACGGCTAATGATTCCTGCTTTAGTCTTCCTCCTCCGCAAGTCGGACAAGCAACCGTATTCATATAAGATTCAACCCATTCACGCACATTATTTGAAGTAGTTGTACTATAATAATTTTTCAAATAGCTGTAAATACCGGCAAACTTATGCATATATGTTACAGGTTTACCTCCGCCGTATGAATAGCTAAACGGAATTTTCTCTTTTGCTTCCGTTCAACAGGATATCTTTTTGTTCTTCGTTTAAATCTTTAAGTTTTGTATCAAAAGTAAAATTATATTTTTCAGCAATTACATTTAACTGGTTGAAAAACCAGATGGGTCTTGGTTTACCGAGAGGAGCTAAACCTTCCTCATTTATGGATTTGTCCCAGTCAGGAATTATAAGATTAATATCTAATTCCTTCTTTTCACCCAATCCTTCACAATCCGGACAGGAACCATAAGGTGAATTAAATGAAAAAGAATTTGGAGCCAATTCGCGGTAGCTTATAGCACAATTTAAACAGGCAAGATGACGGCTGTAAATGAAATCATCTATTCCATCATGAACTATTACAATTCCATTGCCGTAGTTTAACCCGACGTCGATCGACTCGGCCAGTCGGCTTCTTGAAGACTCACTAACTGTAATTCTATCTATTGAGATTTCAATATTATGAATTTTATACCTGTCAACCTGGAAACCTTTTGTTATTTCATTAAATTCATTATCCACCCTCACCTTTAAAAATCCATCTGAAAGAATTTCTTCAAAAAGTTCACGGTAATGTCCTTTTCGGCCCCTAACCACAGGAGCAAGTACCGATATCTTTTTATCGTTAAGATTGGATATTATGGAATCGATTATCTGTGCATTAGTTTGTTTTGTAACCGGTTTACCGCAGTTGTAACAATAAGGTACTCCCAGCCGTGCATAAAGCAAACGTAAATAATCATATATTTCCGTTACCGTGCCTACAGTGGATCTCGGATTCCCGGAAGCAGATTTCTGTTCAATTGAAATAGCAGGACTTAACCCTTCTATTAAATCAACATCCGGTTTTTCGAGCATATCCAGGAACTGCCTTGCGTAGGCAGAAAGTGATTCTATATACCTTCTTTGTCCTTCTGCGTAAATCGTATCAAAAGCTAACGAAGATTTACCTGAACCTGAAAGTCCGGTTATTACTGTGAAAGAATCGCGCGGAATTTCTATATCAATATTTTTTAAATTATGCTCTCTTGCACCTTTTATTATGATCGTTTCTTTTTCCAAATTACATTAGTTTTAAAAATTCAAATTTGTATATTACTTATAGAGTGTTTGATAATCAATTTAATTAAATCTGCCCCCTATAGCTTTTTCTATTGAAACTATGCAAAAAATTGAAAAATATAAAACCATCGGAAGTTTTAGTGAGACTACTTTAAAAGAAAAGAGTTCCGTTTTTACTGCCCAGGTTCACCCCATAGAAAATGAAGATGATGCAGTTCAAATTTTAGAAAAAACTAAAAAAAAATATTACGATGCATCACACCATTGCTATGCATATAAATTATTTGAAGATAAGGTAAAGTATTCCGATGCCGGCGAACCTTCCGGAACTGCCGGTATTAGGATATTGAACGCAATCAACCATTTTAACCTGCAAAATATTTTAGTGATTGTTATTAGATATTTCGGCGGAATTAAATTAGGTGTCGGCCCTTTAGGAAAAACATACTATAATTCTGCAATACAAACTTTAGAGAATTCAAATATCATTGAAAAAACAGGACATAAAAAAATATTAATTGAAGCAAATTTAAACCAGGTGAATAATATTTATCATTTAGCTGATGAATTCAAAGGCAGGATTAACAAATCCGATTATGCAAATGATGTAAAATTAGAATGCATGATCACATGCGAAAAAGTTGAACAGTTTATATTAAAACTCAAGGAGTTATCAAAAGGGGAAGCTGAAATTAAAGTTGAAGAAAATATTTTTTTTATTTGAGATTAATAGATCCTCTGACGATCTTTTAACATTAATTAATTTTTTGCCTTTTTTGATCATTTAAATACATTTTAGTCCATTCCAGATCCGACAGCAGTTCATTCAGGTTAGTTAAGCCGGCCTGGGACATTTCAAAATAATTTTCATCAAAATGTTTTTTCAACTGCTCATCTGAATTTGAAATTATATCTTGTATTTGCTCTTTTACTTTTTTTATATTGGAAGAAAAATCTTTTTTAATCTGTTCTAAAGAATTTACATGGGGATTATTTGAACCGTTTTGAAGAACACGCATTAAACCACGCAAGTATTTGGCAGTAAAAGCTAAATCTTCAAAAACTTTTTCTTTGCCTGTTTTTAAACACTCCTCATAAACTCTTAATAATTCGGCTTTTTTATTCAGATTTATACCGGAAAATTTTTCAACTTCATTAACAAAATCTGCAGCATTATCTGCGGGGTTATTAATCATATTTTTATCTAAATAAATTTTTATTTATCGTTTTCATCTTGCTCTTACTTCTGTAAATTGATAAGATTACGAATAAAAGTAAGATATTTTAAGAAACCAAACATCAGCATTTCACGCCAATGCCTATACCATCTCCAATCGGCAAAATAGTTGTTTTAAGGTTTTCCTGTAAAGTAAAGACTGTATTAAAATCTCTTATGTGTTTTGTTGATGTTTTATATTTCTGGGGGACTCTTTTACTTGCAGCATAACCATGCCACAGGAGATTATCTATAAATATTATTCCCCCTTTTTTTAAAAGGACAAGTGAATAATCAAAAAGTCTTTTATAATCTTCTTTATCTGCATCAAGAAAAATAAAATCATACTTTTTTTTAAGCTGGGGCATAATATTTAAAGCATCACCAAAAAATAAATTAATTTTTTCGTCAAGTCCTGATTTTTGGATATTCTCTTTTGCTTTTTCTGCATTATCTTCACTTTTTTCAATGGTATGGATTACTGCCTTTTTCTTTAAATTCCTCGCGATTCGTATTGTTGAATATGCAATTGCAGTTCCTATCTCCAGAACTCTTCTGGGCTTACTTATTCGAATTAATTGTTCCATAAATTCAATAGACTGCCATGGTAAGATGGGAACATTATGCTCTTTTGCATATTCTTCCATTTCTAAAATTAAGGGATCATTTTCCTTTCTTAATTTTAAAAGATACTCTTCCTGTGATGGGAATAATATTTCACTCATATTAAGTAAATGGTAATAATTGGAATTATAATTTAAGAATTTTCCTGTAAAGAGGGAATTGTTAAGGTAAAAAGTCTCAGCCAAAGGCTGATCAGCTAAAAGCGGAAAAGGTCAAAAGTTAAAAATACTAATTCCGGTTTCTGCATTATTTAATTATTTGTTTTGATATTGGATTAAACGATTCTTTTAATTTTAAAAGATTTTTACGTGTAAAAAAAACTAAAAATTCAATTTTTCAAAAGATAAAATTAATCAACAAATATTCTCAAGTTTTTGACTTTTGACTTATTTAAGATAAACCATTTTCCGGGAATAAAACTTTCCGTTAAGGTTTAAAGTATAAATGTAAGCTCCGCTGGCTGCCTGTACACCGGAAGCTGTCGTTCCGTCCCAGTACAATATATTTACACCTGCTGTGGAGATACCGTCAAATAAGACTTTTACCTTCTTACCTAAAATATTATAGATTATAATTTGAGCATTCTCATTACCGGCAGAGCTATATCTAATTTTAGTCCTTCCTACAAAAGGATTAGGCCTGTTTTGATCCAGAACAGAATCAATAAAAGCTGATTCCGTTATTGAAGTATCCCGGAATGTTTTAATCAGCAGATCTCCGTAATTAAAATAATAATTTACAGCGGCAGGTTCTCTAAAATGTTTCCCTGCACTATCTGAAAAAGTAAAAAAAAATTCTACTTTTCTTGCGCTTGAAAAATCTGGTGACTCGGCAGCATACTTCCATTTCCCATCATAATTCATGTTTAATTGATTTGTACCAGAACCCTCTTCAAAATAATTTAAAACAACAGAAGAAGGTTTTATTTTATTATGTTCAAGAAATATTTTGTTGAGTTTATATTTACCATTTAAATATTCAAGGTTGGGAAACGATACGGCTTTGGCGGCTGATACTAATCCGTATCCCCTATTATTATCTGGAGTATAAAAATTACCGGCAGTTCTTATTAAAATATCCCTTGCTTGAACATTTGTTAAATACGGATAAGTTGACAGTAATAATGCGGCAGTTCCTGCGGCCAAAGGGGTTGCATATGAAGTTCCGCCTCCTGAACTGTAAGCATTAGAATCATACGGATCAGCATGATAAACATCCACACCCTGGGCAACAATGTCGGGTTTTATTCTGCCGTCGTAAGTAGGACCGCGGCTGCTAAAACCGGCTACTATATTGCTGTTGTCAACGGCACCAACGGCAATGGTATTAAAGCCATCGGCAGGAGCAATGATATAATGCCATTTTGAATTCCCTTCATTCCCGGCGGCAGTTATTACCAAGATTCCTCTTTGAAATGCTAGTTCTGCTGCTTTGGTGACAATTGTAGTTTTTCCATTCATATCAGCATAAGTATAATTGTCGTCAGGATTATCAAACTCGCTATAACCTAAAGAAGAACTTGTGATATCCACACCAATCGAATCCATCCAGATTAAAGCTCTTGCATAATTATCTTCTTCAACATGAGTTTCACTTCTTTCATCTTCTGTTTTTGCAAGAATGAAACTTGCACCAAAAGCCGGTCCTATTATTTCCCCCGTTTAAATCCTCCTATAATTGAAAAGACATTTGTGCCGTGTGAATCTTGAGCCGGGATGTCATCGGCCTGGTTGGCGGTAACACTATCATTAAATACAAAATCATATTCTGCAATTACTTTCCTTGCTTCAAGAGCTTCGTGCGTTTTCCACCTGAATCCGCTGTCCAAAAGACCGATGACAATACCATCTCCATCTATTCCCTTTGACTGAACTTCAGGAATATTTATTAGTTCATCCTGTCTTAATGAAGGCCCATAATCAAAATCACTGACTGTTGAACTCTTATAGATAGAACGATTACTTAAATTAGTATTTGTATGCCTATAAACTAAAGTTTTAACCGGTTCTACTTTATCAACAAAAGCCAATGCCAGGATCTCTTTCTTCTGTTCATCATTTAAATAGGCAGAAACCGCATTAAACCATTTCAATTTCCAAGCTATTTTTATACCGTAATTAGTTAATTCACTTGTATAATCATTTCGAATCGGCAAATCTTCGTATGTAATAAAATTATCTCCCATGCTTCTTTTTCTTCTTTCTATGCTCCTCTCAGAAAGCGAATTTACAGCTTCATCATATAAAATTGAACCTTTACTTAAAGCTTCATTTTTGTTAATTCCCTTATCCTTGAAGTATATTAAATATTTTGTCTGTGGATACGATATTGTAATAAATACCAGTAAAAAAAGGATAGAAATTTTCTTCATGAATTCAGTCTAAATATTTTTTCTCAATAATAAATTAATTTAACCAATAAAAGAAGTATAAAAAAAGAGAACGGGCTCTGGAATTTAATGAACTGTTTTAAATAGTCTTTCTTTCCTTATAGATTTCAAAAAATCACCGGCATTCGAAACCGGTTTATTAATATCAATTGACCAATATATCAAAAACGCTCTCCCGATAATTTTATCGTCCGGCACAAAACCCCAATAACGGCTGTCAAGGCTGTTATCTCTATTATCTCCAAGCACAAAATAATAGTTTTTTTTAAATTTGTAACTTCTTACAGGTTTATCATTGATTGTTATAACAGTTCCTTCAATTCTTACCACTTTCTTGCCGAATTCCCTGTCGATTATTACCTCCCATTCCTCAATATTTTTTGTATTGATATTAATCGTCAATCCCCGATAAGGGATCAAAATAGGGCCATAATTATCTTTATTCCATTTTTTGTCCGGAGGAAAAATACCTTTACCATGTTCTCTGTCCATTCTTATATCTGAAGAATCGACTAAAACCAATGACGGGTTCGGTAATCTTCTTCCATTAATATAAATTTTCTTGTCAATGATTTGTAAAAGATCGCCTGGTTCACCGATCACTCTTTTTATATAATTTTCACCATTTAATGAGTTTAATTCATTTGCATTTCCCGGAAACTCAAACACTATTATATCATTTCTTCTCGGTCTGCCTAAATTAAATAGCTGAACTTTAGGAATTTCTACGTTAAGTATAGGAATTAAACGCGGAGTAGATATTGAATACGCTGCTTTATTCACAAGAATGAAATCTCCGGGTAGCAAAGTATTTTCCATCGAACCGGTTGGTATTTTATAAGCTTCAAGCAGAAAACCCCTAACAAGAAGGGCTATTATAAAAGTTAAAAGGAGAAGAAGTAAATAATTTTTTAATTTAATTCTTTTGCTTGAAGCGATATTCTGGTTTTCTGTTTCCGTGCCTCTGCTCTCTTTAAGAACAATTTTTATTTAATTATTCATCGATTTGTAGTACAGCCAGGAAGGCTTCCTGTGGAATTTCCACGTTTCCAACCTGCTTCATTCTTTTCTTCCCCTCTTTTTGTTTTTCGAGAAGCTTTCTTTTACGTGTTATGTCACCGCCGTAGCATTTGGCAAGTACGTTTTTTCTTAATGCTTTTACTACCGATTTTGAAATAACCTTTGATCCAATTGCTGCCTGAATGCTAATTTCAAACATCTGTCTCGGGATTAGATCTTTTAATTTGCTGCAGACTTTCCTGCCCCAATCATAAGCCTTATTTTTATGCACTATCATTGATAATGCATCCACAGGTTCACTGTTTAAGAGGATATCAAGTTTAACTAAATCAGATTCTTTATACCCTATATATTCATAGTCAAAAGAGGCATAACCCCGCGACATTGACTTTAACTTATCATAAAAATCAAAAATTATTTCTGAAAGCGGCAGTTCAAACAGAAGATCGGCACGTGTCGGATCCAGGTAGGAAGTATTTCTATAAATACCTCTCTTTTCCATCGAAAGCTGCATTAAATTCCCAACATATTCGCTGGGGCAAACAATCTGTGATTTTACGTAAGGTTCTTCTATACGCTCTATTTCTCCAACTTCAGGCATCAAAGCCGGATTGTCCACAATAACTTTTTCCCCGCTTTTTTTGTAAACATGATATTCAACGTTAGGAAGTGTAGTAATAATTGATTGATTATACTCGCGCAGGAGTCTTTCCTGAACTATTTCCATATGCAGCAGGCCCAGGAAACCGCATCTAAAGCCAAATCCAAGTGCCGCCGAAGTTTCAGGCTGAAACATAAGCGCCGAATCATTAAGTCGAAATTTTTCCAATGCATCACGCAAATCTTCAAAGTCGTCAGAATCTGTAGGATATAAACCACTGTAAACCATCGGTTTGACTTCTTTATACCCGGGCAAGGCTTTGTCTGCTTCGTTGTTTTTAAGTGTTACAGTATCACCGACTTTTGCATCATGAACATCTTTAATTCCTGCAATTAAATAACCTACATTCCCAGCAGAGAGTTCATCGGTTTTTATTCTTCTTAAACCCAGAATACCTATTTCTTCAGCTTCATATTCCTTATCAACAGCAAGAAATTTTATTTTATCGTTTGTCTTTATCTTGCCGTTAAACAGCCGGATATAAGCTATGGCGCCTCTATAAGCATCAAAAACCGAATCAAAGATTAATGCTTGAAGAGGGGCATCGGTATCACCTGACGGAGCCGGGATCCTTTTAACAATTGCTTCAAGAATTTCATTAATGCCTATCTTTGCTTTTGCAGAAGCCAAAAGAATTTCATCTTCTTTACACCCCAGCAAATCCATAATTTGTTTTTTAACTTTTTCAACTTCAGCGCTCGGCAAATCAATTTTATTAATAACAGGAATTATTTCCAAACCAGCATCAAAAGCGAGATATAAGTTAGAGATTGTTTGAGCTTCAACTCCTTGAGCGGCATCTATTAAAAGTAAAGCGCCTTCGCATGCAGCAAGTGAACGTGATACTTCATAAGTAAAATCAACATGTCCGGGTGTGTCAATTAAGTTTAAAATATAATCTATTCCATCACCTGCTTTATATTTCATCTGGATTGCATGGGATTTAATAGTTATACCCCGCTCCCTCTCAAGCTCCAGGTTATCCAGAAGCTGCGCTTTTGCCTCCCTCACTGAAACCGTTCCGGTATTCTCAAGCAGGCAGTCAGCAATAGTAGACTTCCCGTGATCAATATGTGCAACTATGCAGAAATTTCTAATATTTATCATTAGTTATTAAATTATTTAAAATGTAAATATAGTTACTGTGACAAAATATAAAAAGGGAATAGGAAAGAGTAGAACACGGAACCAAAGTCAATATATAACAGGATTCGAAGAAATTTGATATACTTTAACTATCATGAACAAAAAATATTAAAACCTTGCATTGAAGTTGAGTTAATAATATTTTTGAAAGAAATTCTTATACAAAATATTTAATCATGGAAGTATTCGATTTAGGATTGGCATATGTTTGGGAATATGATGACGGATTTCTTGATCTTATTGAAAGGACTCTCCAAAATACCGGGGTTTCTACTTTTATCTTGTCTTATCATAACCTCCCTGAAGTAAGAGAAAAGATTCTTAATAGGAAACTCGGCTTTAATTTTTATCTGGATAGAGCCTGGGATGTCGATTATGATTTTGAAGCTCTAGGACAAATGATAAACCGGAGAAAGACTATAATTTTTAATCCCTATAAAAAAGTTCTCCATGCAATAGATAAAGCAAGCATGCACCTTGAATTTATGACTTCAGGATTGAATGTACCCTACTCAATTATAATCCCCCCGCATAGTGAAATAGAACATATAGCAATTACCCTTGAAGAATTGGAAATTCTTGGGAGACCGTTTATAATTAAACCATGTAATACCACCGGTGGAGGGGTTGGAGTTGTTACCGGCGCTGAGTCTTTGAGAGAAGTGCTGGATGAAAGGTTAACAAATACCGATGATAAGTATATTCTCCAGGAAAAAATTTATCCCAGAATGTTAAATGGAAAGAGAGCCTGGTTTCGTTCCTTTTGGGCCTTCGGCAGGCCGATCCCGGTATGGTGGGACGATCAAACACATCTGTATGAAGAATTAAAGCCCGACGAAATAGAAAAATACGGATTAAAAAAACTGTTTACTATAACTAGAGCTATCGCGAGAATTACAGGACTGGATTTTTTTTCAACAGAAATAGTCTATACTAATGATGATAAATTTGTAGTAATAGACTATGTAAATGATCAATGTGATATGAGGCTTAAATCAAAACATATCGATGGCGTTCCCGATACCGTGGGATACCAGATAGTTAATTATATGCTGAAATCTATCTTAAGGGAAAAGAGAAAATTTAAAACTTAGATTACATAATTGTTAAATTGTTTAATTGCAGGTTGAACAGTATTTCTTTTTAACAATTTAGTAATTAAGCAGTATAACAATTCGATGAGGAGAATTAATATTTATATTATTTTTGTTGCTCTAATAATTTTAGCAGCTTTATTTTCTTTCCTTTATGTTTTCAATATTTATGAAGTTACATATTTAGTTAATCCCCCTTCATTATTTGCTAATAACGAATCCACTGTAACAATTTCATCGGAACCTATTAATGCATTCGGATGGCGTGCACCGTTCAGGAATGCGCCTGCTGATTTCAATATTAAAGAAGGGAGTGATTTAATAGAAATTATGTTTGAAGATAATCATAAAGGTATTTTGAAACTTAAAGCAAAAAATAAACATGGAAAAATTGTTATATATATTAAATCGAAATACGCTCTCTTACCTTCTGCGGTTGAAATTAATATTTATCCGAGATAACATATTTTAATCTTTTGGGCTTAAAGGGGCAGAATCTGACGGTGACAATTCTCTATATCATAATCTATTTTGAACATTTCAATTGTTCCTAAAATCTATAACAAAAAAAAATTAGGAGTATAATTCGATTTTTTTACTTCAATAATCTTTTCAAAGTCATAAAGAATTTTGTACAAATAATGTTTATTGTTATTTTTGTTTCAGTTAATCCATATAAAATTTTTTATAATGAGAATTAAAACCCTTCTCTTTTTCATTTCGTTTTCATTCACTGCTTATATTTTTGCACAAGGTTCTGCCGGGGATAAAGCAAAATACGAATACAGGAATTTAATCGATATGCCGACTGCAGGGATTTTAGAAAAAGGTTATGTCGGGTTTACAAATGATGTCCTGCCGCATGGAGTTTTAATTTCCAAGCTTGAGGTTGGTGTTTTTGATAATGTAAGTTTTGGTATTTCCTACGGTGGTGCAAACATTATCGGCGCCGGAGATCCCAAGTGGTACAAGCTGCCAGGCATAAATATTCGTTTTAGACTATTTAATGAATCTATTACTCTCCCTGCTATAACGTTAGGTTTTGATTCTCAGGGGAAAGGGGTGTATTTCGATTCATTAGGACGGTATGCAATTAAATCTCCCGGTTTTTTTGGAGCAATTAGTAAAAATTTTGCATTTTTAGGATATTTAAGTATCCATGGTTGTGCCAGTTATTCCTTAGAGACAAAAGATGGTGATAATTTCATAGATATGTATGTTGGGTTTGAAAAAACGTTAGGACCGCACTTTTCAATAATCGGAGAATATAATTTTGCATTTAATGATAATGCTGGTAAAAGCTTCGGAAACGGTAACGGGTATCTTAATATGGGATTAAGATGGTCTTTAGGTGATGGCTTTACATTTGGATTCGATTTAAGAGACTTACTTGATAATAAAAAATTCAATCCAACAGTTGCAGACAGGGCGATTAGAATCGAATATATTAAGAGTATTTTTTAAAATTTAGTAAGAATATCCCCGCTTGTATTCAAACCTATACAAACTAGTTCAATATTTTATACAAAGTATATCAAAATTAAGCTTGCTGATTATCAAATGAGATGAATTTCACTCTTTTATTAGGAACGATTTTTGCCCATATTAGTAAAAGTTATTAGTGGAGGTTAAAAATGAAATTTTCAAAGTTTTATATATTTTTTGTACTTCTGATTGCGGCGGTTTTCTTTGGCGGCTGTTATACTCAACTTGCAATGAGAGAATATCCCAATAGAAGTTATAATAATGATAATAACGATAATTATAGTTATGATGATTCAACATATTATGATGATTTAACCTATAGTGGAAACGATTATTATGATAATTATCCTCCTCCTGTAAATAGTTACTATTATGGTTTCGGATATCCCTACCACAATAGATATTACTGGAATTATTATCCTTCATATTCGTTTGGTGTTACTTTTGGGAATTATTATGACCCTTATAGCTGGGATCCCTGGGAGTGGTGCTATACACCATATACATGGAATTCCTGGTGGTACCCGCCTTATGTTAATTATTATCCCTCCGGATACTATTCTCCCTACTATCATGGCGGTTATTATGGTGGATATAACGGGGTATATTATGGAGGCGGAAAATATTATAAGACTAGGTCACGCGGTTCTTATACATTAAGAAATAATATTGGTGTAAGAAATAGCAGCCGTGGTCGTGTTTCTGTGTCGGGAAGCAGAAGCAACAGCTCATTACAAAAAAGCAATACAACAGGTCGAACACGTGATATAAATACTGGCAGCGTAAGGACACCTTCAAGGGTCAATACAACAAATAATAGAAATAGAAGTGAAAGAGTTTCAGGAAATTCCCGAAATCATTCGGTTCAAAAAGGAACCAACAGAGGAAGAAGTGAAAGTAATGTTCGGAGAAGTTCCGGCCAAAGGAGTTCAAGAGAACATTCGAGTTCATATCAGCCAAGATCAAGAAGCGGTAAAAGCAGTTCTTATAATCCGCCTCAAAGATCATATTCTCCTCCCCGTAGTTCACCCCCCTCAAGGTCTTATTCGCCTCCCAGCAGATCATCTTCGCCAAGAGCTAGCGGCGGCGGCGGAAGAAGCAGCGGCGGTTCTTCCGGAAGAAGGAGATAACATAAAATGAATAAGTATTTAATTAAAATAATTTTAATCATGGTAACGGTAATTTCATTTGGTGGCTGTTATACTGTTTTATGGTCACCCGATCAGCAATTACCCTCTGAAAGTAATAACCAAATTTATTACTCTGAACCATATTATGGAGAATATAACTATTATTATGATTACCCGTGGTGGATAACTGCCCGACAGTTATACATTACTCCGCCTCCATCTCAATCAACCGAAAGAAGTGCCGGAACAACTTCGATTAGGGATAATAATGGTTCAAGAAATACTCTGGAAAATAACAGACCCGTAATCAATACCAGCCCGCCTACAAGAGGCAGCAATTCTAACGATAGTTCAGGATCTGTTTCTAAAACCAGTTCAAATAATAATTCAGGTGAACAAACCAGGTCATCAGAAAATTCAAGGTCAACTGAGGGGAATAATTCAGCAAGAAATAATAATGGAAATAGAAATTCCGGGAACGGGAGGAGATAATGTCAAAAAACTTTTATTCTAACTATTGTAAAGTTTTAACTCTTATATTTATTTGCAGTTCATTCGCATATTCCCAGGGAGTTCCTGATGCACTAAGACTAGGTTCCAGCGGATTAGGGGCTAATGCTAGAGCCCTGGGTATGGGTAATGCATATATCGGTTTAAGTGATGATGCTTCTGCTGCTTATTATAATCCTGCCGGGTTCGGTTTATTAAAAAGACTTGAATTTTCCGGCGGAATAGACTATTCAACGTTTAAGAATGACGCTACTTTTTTCGGCAATACAACAAATTATTCAAATAGTACTACAAGACTTGATAGGTTGAGTTTTGCCTTTCCTTTCCCTACTGTAAGAGGGAGTATGGTTTTTGGTATATCTTACCATAATACAAAAGATTTTACAGGAGCGTTACAATTTAATGGATTTAATAGCGGGAATACTTCTTTAATTCAATCTTTAAATCAAGATACATACTATGACGGCCAGGGTTATCCGTATAATATTCCTTATGATCTCAGACTTACCGATACAAATCTTGTTACCCCGGTAAATGGTAATCTTAATCAAAGCGGAACTATATTGAATTCGGGCTCAACAAATAACTGGACTTTTTCAGGTGCTGTTGAAGCAGCTCAAAACCTATTTTTAGGATTAAACCTGAATATCATTACCGGTTCCTATAACGAAAATAATGATTATTATGAAGACGACACTAAAAATCAATATCAAGGTACAATTTATACCGGTGATCAGCCATCCCCGGTGGATTTTCAAACATTCTATTTGAAATAGAATATTGAATTGGGATATATCCGGATGGAATGCAAAAGCCGGATTAATTTATCAGTTTAATGATTATGGAAGGTTTGGTCTAACGGTCCAGATTCCCTAAATATTATACTGTTAAAGAAGACTTTCACTGTAAGCGGATATACTGATTTTGCTAATTATATTTCTCCTTCGTTTACTTTACCCAAAGATTATAACAGTAGTGTAAAATATGACATAGTTACGCCTTTCGAATTCGGAGCAGGTTTTTCATTTAATTTAAAAGGATTTATAATAAGTGCCGAGGGAACAGCCATTGATTATTCACAACTAAAGTTTGATAAGCCTGATGGTTTAAGTTCACAGGATATCGCCGCAATAAATAAGAATATAAAGGACCAGTTAACTGCTGTATTAAATTATAACGTTGGAGTCGAATATACAATTCCAAGAGTTGGTTTAAGGCTTAGAACCGGTTATTTTGTCCAGCCTTCTGCTTATAAGGGTGATCCTTCCAGTTACAACAGGAAATATTTCACTGCGGGTATAGGTATTTTAGCCCAGGAAACTTTAGGACTAAATATTGCGTGGGCACATGGATGGTGGAGCACAATTGGAGATAATTACGGCTCAAATGAGTCTAGAACTTACCAGAATATCAAATATGATAAGATAATGCTGACGGCAACATATAGATTTTTAAATTTTCTTTTTCTTTGATTTATATTTTTAAGCGCTATATTTTTTGTATAGCGCTTTTTTAATTTTAAGCGGAGGATGTATAAAAGGAATTGTCTGCAGGATAGAAAGTAAAGACTATTACATTTATAATACGGATAACTTTAATTTAATTCGATGTTCTTTAAAAGGTAAGTTCAAAAAAGAATTCAACCTCAAAAAGGATAAACTATTTAAAACCAATATAGCAGCTGTCGGAGATTTGGTTAATTATGATTTAAATGATGACGGTACCGGGATAATTAACGAAATTCAGGAAAGAAAAAATTATCTATCGAGAAAATCTCCGAAAATTAAAGGAGCAAGTTATAGAGGAGAACGCCTGGAACAAATTATTGCTGCTAATATTGATTATTTGTTTATAATAAGCAGTGTCCGGGAACCGGTTTTCAATAACAAAGTTATTGACCGTTTTATAGTTTCCGGTGAAAGTTCTCATATTCCAGTAATTTTAATTATTAATAAAAATGATCTCGATCAAAATAATTCAATTGACTGCTGGTCTGAGCTATACAATCAAATAGGATACAAAACAATAAAGACCAGTATAATTACCGGTGAAGGGATTCAGCAGGTAAAAAACCTTTTATCGGATAAAAAAAGCCTGTTCTGGGGACAATCGGGGGTAGGTAAATCATCTATACTTAATGAAATCTTCCCTGAATTGGGCTTAAATGTTGGAAAAATAAGCACTTATACGGATAAAGGAAAGCATACAACCGTTACAACTAATATGGTTCGGGTGCAAGAAAACACTTTCATCATCGATTCACCTGGAATTCGTGAGATTGATCCTTTTGGAATAAAAAAAGAAGACCTTGGGCATTACTTTTTAGATTTTACTGATTATATTTACTATTGCCGTTTTAACACATGCACACATAATCATGAACCCGGGTGTGCGGTTGTCGATGCTGTAAAAGAGAAAAAAATTTCCGAATATAGATATGATAGTTATTTAAGGATTTTGGAAACAATTGAAGAAGATATTATATTCTAATCCATCCCATGAAATTGATCAGCATCAAATACATCTTTATTAATACTTAATAAAATTGCAAACTTTTCTAATAAAAATTATATTTTATTTTTAATTTATATTCGTAATGGAAGATTTTATTAACACAGCGGTAAATTCATTTACCGGTTTTCTTGCGCAGAATAAAACAAGCCTAAAAGAATCAAAAGCCGCCAATCCCATAGTTAGTTTTGCTATCCAAATTGAAAGCATTGATTTAAAAGGGAAAATCGATTATCTATTAAAATATTATGAGAAATCTTTTTATTTTGAAAAACCTGATGAAGATTTTTCTTTATTGGGTGTTGACGAAATAATATCTATTTCGGAAAACGGCGATAAGCGGTTTGCTGCCACTGATAAAAAGATCAAGGAATTAAAACAAAATTTTATAAATAATTGGGATACCATTTCGCTAAAATATAAACCGCTATTTGTTGGCGGGATGAAATTCAGCGTTGAGCATCCTGATAATGACTGGAAAGATTTTAACGATTCAATTTGGTCAATTCCGGAACTAATGATCGTAAAAAGTAAAGATGATTCTTTTATTTTCTTCAATTTTGTTTTTAGTTCAACTTCATCGGAAGAAAATTTGATGGAAAAATTCAAAAGTAAATTAGAAAATATTATTAAGCCCCATGGAGAAAAAAATTCGGAAAATGTAAAAATTCATAAATTAACAGGTTCTTCTCCTAAAGATAAAAAGAAGTGGAAGAATTTAGTTAATACCTGTATTGAAAATATTTTTAATAATAAAGTCAGCAAGATAGTAATTTCAAGAAGAATAGAGATGCTCCTTTCCGGGGAACTAAACCTGGATTATGTAATAAATCATTTTAATGAAAAATACCCGGAGTGTTATATCTTCATTTTCCATAGGGGAAAATCATCTTTTTTAGGGGCAACACCCGAAAGACTTGCAAAATTTGGCAGCGGAACGATGAAAATTGAAGCTCTTGCCGGTTCTGCTTCACGCGGTAAAACCGATGAAGAAGATATTCTTCTTGAGAAAAACCTTTTGAATAGTGAAAAAGATATTCAGGAGCATGATTTTGTTATCAATCATATTAAAGATGCGATTTCCGGGCAGGTAGAAGAATTAAAAATTGAAAAAGAACATTCAATAAAAAAATTAAACAATATTCAGCATATCAGTACATCAATTACTGCAAAAATGAATTCTCATAATACACCTTTAAATATTATTAAGGAACTGTTCCCTACCCCGGCTGTTTGCGGAATTCCAAAAGAGGTTCTTTAAAATCTTATTAAGAAACTGGAAAACTATTACCGGGGTCTGTATTCAGGCATAATAGGGTGGTATAACTTTAATGATGAGGGAGAATTTGCAGTTGCAATAAGATCAGCATTAACTTATGGAAATAAATTAATAGCTTTTGCAGGGAGCGGGATTGTTGAAAAATCCGATCCCGAGTTAGAATACAAAGAGACTGAATTAAAATTCAAACCAATACTGTCTTTATTTAATGAAAATCAATAGAAATATTTTATGGACCGAAACTTTCGTCAGGGAATTATCTTCTGCGGGAGTTAAATATGCTTGTATTTCTCCTGGTTCGAGGAATACTCCTCTAACTTTAGCCTTTGCCGGCAATAAAAAAATAAAATCATTTGTTCACATTGATGAGAGAAGCTGTGCTTTTTTTGGATTAGGATTAGCAAAGTCTTCCGGTTCGCCTGTTGTACTTGTATCAACTTCAGGCACGGCAACAGCTGAGTTTTACCCTGCAATTATTGAAACATACCAGCAGCGGATCCCATTAATGATTTGCACCGCCGACAGACCTCCGGAATTATTAGATTGCGGGGCAAACCAGACTATAAATCAAAATAACCTTTATAAAAATCATATAAGGTGGTTTGTAGATGTAGGATTACCCGAGCCAATTACAAGAAGGATTAAACATATTAAAGTTGTTGCTAGAAGAGCGGTTTATGAAAGTCTCATTCGATCTAAAGGTCCGGTTCATTTAAACTTCCCTTTCCGCAAGCCTTTTGAACCGGATGCTTTTACCGATGACATTGATCAGGAAATATTCAACCTTGCAAATGAACTTTCTTTTGATAAGGAAGAATTATTCAAAGATGATGAAAAAAATATTTCTAATGAAAAATGGTTTTTAGAAATTTTCAATTATTTAAAAGATTTCGAAAAAGGATTAATTATTGCCGGCCCGGAAAACTATGATCCCGCTTTTCATAAGAAATGCCAGGAACTATCAATAAAATTAGGTTATCCAATTTTAGCTGACGGCGCATCCCAGCTAAGATTCGGGAACCATGATAAAATCAATGTACTTTCAAATTTTGAAGGATTTTTACGTTCTGAATTTTTCATAAACAACAACAAACCTGATATTATATTGCAGTTCGGCAGGACAATTACTTCAAAAGCATTAGATATTTACCTGGAAAAATGTTCAGCTGCCAGGTTTATGATTAATGAATTTGGTGATTGGTTTGATCCTTCAAATAAGGCTACTGCAGCAGTAGCATGTAAACCTTTCCTATTTTGTGAAAAAATGCTTGATATAATTCATTCTGAAAAAATTGAAAGAAAAATCAACGGGTGGCTGCAATCTTTTATTGAAGCGGAAAAAATTTCAAATTCTATAAAAGATGAACTTATCAATGAATCCCGTTCATTAAATGAAGCTAGAATTATTTCGGAAATAGTAAATAATCTTCCCGATAATTCACATTTAATGATTTCCAACAGCATGCCCATCCGTGATTTTGATTATTTTGCCGGGAATACAAATAAAGATATTGCTATTTATAATAACAGGGGTGCAAGCGGAATAGATGGAATAATTTCAACTGCTTTGGGCATTGCAGCAGATTGCAGCAGACCGACTTTTTTAATTACCGGAGATCTTGCTTTTTACTATGATTTAAACGGTTTATTAGCAGCAAAAAAATATTCTTTACCTTTAATCATTATTTTAATTAATAACAATGGCGGCGGTATTTTTGAGGTTTTGCCGATTTCAAAATACAAAGAAGTTTTTAATGAATTTTTTCTTGCTCCCCATTCCCTGGATTTTTCATATTTTGTTAAAGCTTATCAAGGTAATTATACTTTAATAAGTGATTGGGAAAGTCTTCATGAAACATTTTATTCTGCTTTAAATAATAAAAGCTTCTCTGTTCTTGAAGTCAGGACCGACGCTGTTGAATCTTTGGAATTAAGAAAAAAATATTGGCAGGAAATCGAAAAACAATTGATGCAGCTGCCTGAACCCATATAAAAATTTTTATGGTTATTAATATCTCCGGTTTAAATATTCATTTTGAAAGGTATCTAAACTCAACAGGTAACTTAAATCCCGATCATAAACAACTAAGAAACGTTGTGCTTGTTCATGGATTCACAGGTTCTTCTCAAGATTGGGAGCATATAATTCCCCGCCTTCCGGAAAATTTCAACTACTATGCAGTTGATTTAATCGGCCATGGAAACAGTGATTCCCCGGCCGAAAAAAAATTTTATGATACGGATTTTTTAATTAGCAGCTTCAAAGAATTATTATCAAAGATTTCAAATGAAAAATTTATTTTTATCGGTTATTCAATGGGCGGAAGAGCTGTTTTATCGTATTCGGTTCAACACCCGGAAACGGTCGAAGGTTTAGTGCTCGAAAGTACTACTGCAGGTATAAAAGATGAACATGAGAGAAATAAGAGAATAAAAAGAGACGAAGAAATTGCCGAGTTTATAAGTAGCCATTCCATTGAGGAGTTTATGGAATACTGGATGAATATGGATATTTTCAATACTCAAAAGAGATTTGCCAATTCAAAGCTGGAAGAAATAAAAAATTCAAAATTAAATAATAGTAAAACCGGTCTATCCAATTTTTTAAGAGGATTCGGAACCGGGCAAATGAAGCCTTTATATGATCAACTAAATAAAATTAAATCTAAAACTTTGCTGGTTACCGGGGACCTTGATGATAAATTTTGTTCAATAAATGATGAAATGGTCCGTTTATTCCCTTCTGCAAAACATGTTTCATTAAAAAATTCAGGCCACAATACACATCTGGAAACTCCAAAATCTTTTGTTAAAACCGTAAGTCATTTTTTAAATGAATTGTAAGTTTATTTTTCCGCAGACTGTAAGCACTTAAAAAAATATTTTTCATTTCCGATTCTTTTGAAATTATTTCATACTTGATATAATCTTTCTGTAAAACAGCCATTGTTAAAACGTCCGTTTCACTTAATATTTACGCTTATTACGTCATTTTCTATCTCCCTTGAATTCAATTCTTAATTTAATCTGTAACAACGCATATTTATTTATTTTTCAATATTTTGCATATAATAAAACAAAGGAATTATAATGAGTTTTAATTGGAAAAAGGTGAAAGATTATGAAGACATCATTTATGAAAAAATGGATGGGATTGCAAAAATTACAATAAACAGACCTGAAGTTAGAAATGCTTTCCGCCCTGAAACTGTTATCGAAATGTATGATGCATTTTCTGATGCCCGTGAAGACCAAAAAATTGGAGTAATTCTTTTAACAGGATATGGACCGGCTAAAGACGGCAAATATGCTTTTTGCTCCGGTGGAGACCAAAAGATTAGAGGAGATAAAGGTTATGTTGGTAGAGATGGTGTTCCCCGGTTAAATGTTCTTGATCTTCAAAAATTAATTAGAAGTATTCCGAAAGTTGTAATAGCTTTGGTTGCCGGATATGCAGTCGGCGGCGGGCATGTTTTGCATGTTGTCTGTGATTTAACCATCGCAGCAGACAATGCAATTTTCGGTCAAACAGGGCCTAAAGTAGGAAGTTTTGACGGCGGTTTCGGTTCCAGTTACCTTGCAAGAATTGTCGGGCAAAAGAAAGCCCGGGAAATCTGGTATTTATGTAATCAGTATAACGCCGGAGAAGCAGAAAAAATGGGAATGGTAAATAAGGTTGTTCCTGTTGAACTGCTTGAAACTGAAGGAATTAATTGGGCTAAAAAAATTTTGCAGCATAGTTCTATGGCGATCCGGCTGCTTAAGTCTGCATTTAATGCCGAGCTCGACGGACAGGCCGGGATCCAGGAATTAGCCGGAAACGCAACTTTGCTTTACTACATGAGTGAAGAAGCCCAGGAAGGTAAAAAAGCTTACCTCGAAAAAAGAAAGCCGGAGTTCAATAAATTTCCTAAATTACCATAGTAAATTATAAACAATATTAATATGATTGTATGAACAAGGAAACAAAAATACAAAGCTGGATAATCGCAAGCCGCCCCAAGACTCTTTTAGCTGCATTAGTACCTGTTATGGTAGGCTCAGCAGTGGCTTTTAATGAGAAGAAGCTGGTAATCGTTTATTCTGTTGTTGCATTAAATATGTTCTGTATTAATTCAAGTTGGAACCAATTATGCAAATGATCTCTATGATTTCGTAAATGGCGCCGACAATGAAAAAAGAAAAGGCCCTAGAAGGGTTCTTGCATCCGGTTTAATTTCCATAAAAGAAATGAAATTAGGTATAATTTTTACGTTCGGATTAGCATTCCTCCTTGGTTTGTTTTTGGTATATGAAGGGGGAATTGTAATTTTAATAATTGGTGTTCTATCAATTTTAGCAGGACTTGCTTACACTGCAGGACCTTTTCCGCTGGCATATAATGGTTTGGGTGATATTTTTGTTTTTATGTTCTTTGGAATAGTTGGAACAGTCGGAACTTATTATCTACATACTAAGGATTTAACACTGGTGTCTTTTATAGCATCGGTCCCAGTCGGAGCCTTAATTACAAATATTTTAGTAGTTAACAACTATAGAGATATTGAAGAAGATAAGGCAGCCGGCAAATATACTTTAGCAGTCAAATTCGGAAAAACATTTACGCGCTACCAGTTTATTTCTTTAACAATTATATCTTTTTTGATTCCCGCTGGTCTATATATATTTTTCAATTATTCTATCTTGATTTTTCTCCCGTATCTTACTTTTCCGGCTGCTTATAAAATTATAATTATGCTGTATAGGGTTGATGGTATGGAATTGAATAAAACCCTTGAGCTTGCAGCAAAGTTATCTGCCCTATTCGGAATTCTTTTTTCGATCGGGTTAGCTTTGTAATAAATTTCTTTTTCCTTTATGAATTCTCTCCAAAAATTTATTGAGAATAATACCTCACTAAGAGAAGATGCAGCCTTTATTATTTAATAATAAGGAGGTAATTTTATTCCGTGAGTTTGAAAAAAAGGCTATTAATCTTGCTTATCACTTAGGAAAAAAAGGGATTAAAGAAGGGGATAATGCTGCCGTTATAAGTGAAAACAATCCCGATTTTATACTACTAATATTTTCTCTGTGGAAATTGAAAGCTGTCCCGGTTCCACTAAATATTAAGCTTTTAACTGAAGAAATTGGAGATTAAATTATTTCTGCAGACTGTAAATTTATTTTTATTCATGAAAGTATAAATAAAACATTTAATAATTCATATATTCAAAAACCGGTTATCCCTTTTCCTTTCAATACCGAATCCTTAAAAAGTAATTCAGCCAAAAATTTTGATAAGAATAATAAAGCTTTAATGATGTTCACATCCGGCTCTTCAGGGAAAAGCAAAGCAGTCATGCTTTCTTATGAAAATCTGATCCAAAGTGCTTTAATAGGAGATCAAATTTTAAATCAAAATAAAAATGATAAATGGCTGGCTAGTTTACCTTTTTATCATATCGGCGGATTTTCTATAATTGTAAGAGCTTTTTTGTCAGATGCTTCCTTAATAATTCCAGATTCATTAAATATTGAAGACATTTCCCGTGCGATTGAAAAACACAAACCAACTTTAGCCTCGTTTGTTTCAGTCCAGCTTCAAAGATTAATTGATAATAACATCAGACCAAATAACGAATTGAAGAATGTTTTAATCGGAGGCGGGTTCACAAGTAGAGAATTATCTTTGGCTGCAATAAAAAAAGGTTGGAAGATTACTAGAGTTTACGGATCTACGGAAGTTTCTTCATTTGTTACTGCTATAACAGTTGAAGATATTCAATCTAAACCAGGTTCCTCGGGAAAAGCTTTGTATCCAAATGAAATATTAATCGTAAATGAAAGTAAGATGAATGTTCCTGCAAACACCCGGGGGGAGATTATTGTTAATAGTCCTGCCGTTGCAAAAGGTTATTACAAAAATCAGGAAGAAACTTCGCAAAAAATAATCAATGGTTTTTATTATACAGGTGATATTGGTTATTTGGATAATGATGGGTATTTATTTGTTGAAGCACGGCGGGAAGATTTAATTATTTCCGGCGGTGAAAATATTGTTCCTAAAGAAGTTGAATCTGCAATTTTAAATAATTCCGTAGTTGAAGATGTTTTTGTTTTCGGGTTAAACAACAGCGAGTGGGGGCAGGAAGTTGCTGCTGCAATTGTCTTAAAGAAGAATAGAAAGATTAGTTCAAATGAATTAAAACTATTTTTAAAGAAAAAACTAGCAGGGTATAAAATTCCCAAAAAAATATTTTTTATTAGTGAAATTCCAAGAACATCTTTGGGTAAAGTGCAAAAGGAAAAGTTATTAAAAGTAATTCATGATAAGTTATAACGCCGATTTCTTGATGCATTCTGTATTATTATTACTTTATATCCGGCATCCGGCATCCGGCATCCGGTATCCGGCAATCTATCTGACGTTTAAGCTATCAAATGCATCTCCAATCCCCTTTTCACATCTTCAACAATTTTTGTTTTCTTCCATGTTTTTTTATCAACAAAAATATGAACGGTTTTTACTTTTGTACACACTTCATTATTAATATTTTTAATTTCATAGTCAAGTTCAAAAGAAGATGTTTTCAGATTTCCAACTGAAATTTCTACCGATATTTTATCGGCATATTTGACAGGTTTGTGATATGAAGCTTCACTTTTCAAAATAGGAACAATAAAATTATCATTGGTCCAAAAATCTTCTTTTAGATTGAAGCTTTCAATCATTTCTTCATAAGCTGAATGACAAAGCTCATAAACCCGGGCAAAGAAAAAGATCCCGGCAGGATCACAGTCATAAAAATTTATTCTTTTTTGGATATAAAACATATTATTTAGACTCCAGGATTACTTCGCACAACAAATTCCATTTATGTTAGAATTCTGCAGAGGTTGACCAAAAAGAAAGTGAATGTCAAACGAAGCTTCACTCAAATTATTTATAAAATTTCACTACCTTACAATAATACTATCCTTTGTTTCTACTCAGCTATCCTTTTCTTTTCCAGTTTCCTGTTAAGCTTAAGTACTTCCGGAAGGATTGCAGGTCCATACCACGGGTGCAATTCCATAATAAGAACTCCCGCTTTAACCGCAGGATCAGATTCTGTGAGCTTTCCGGCTTCTTCAATATTTTCTTCATTAAAAATAAAAATACCGCGAATATCAGCATCATCAAGAAAAGGACCGGCTACTATAAGTTTACCTTCGGCGGTAAGCCGCATTATATTTTTCAAGTGCGCTTTTTGAATTTCATCTCTTTGTGTGGAATCTTGTGAACGGTTGGGACCCTTTTTAAGAAATGCCATTACATATTGTTTCATTCCGTATTCATCAGCACCGAACTTTTGAGCCAAAGTAGAATCATAAACAACAGCATTGTTCAGTACCTGAGCTTTAACGCTTGGAAAAAATGTTAAGAATGATAATATAAAAGTAATCGAAAAGGATATTCTCATTAAAATTCCTTTTAATTTATATCAACACTCTGACGTGATCTCCCCATTTTAGATTTTATTTTATCCAGAAGATTTCTTGCCCAAACAAATTCGGTTGCAAGTATTGCAAGACCGGCAGGAATAACTAAAGATGCCGGACCGGGTAATACTATTAATATTATTCCGATAAACAATACTGTAAAACCTATTGCTGCAATTATCACTTTTTTAATTTGTTTGAATGTTTTCATTCAAAATTCAAGCCGTTAAATTTTTATTTTTTTTTGAACCTAAGCAACCTCTGGAGACTATATTCCCTCAATCACTTTCAAAAAAATATTTATAAAAAATTTGTAAACTTAGCCCTCAAGGGGGTGCAATATAATAATAAAACTATAAAGCAGAAAGTTTAAATTAAATTAATATCCTCAAGGAAAGGTAGCTTTTTTCTTGTTTCCTCAACTTTTTCTTTCTTAATCTCCGCAAAGCTTATTTTCTCTTCATTTTTTAAAGATATAATTTTTTTCCCCATCGGATCATAAACACTGCTGCATCCGGTATAATGGAGCTTTGGATCATTCCCTACCCTATTAACACCAGCAACATAACATTGGTTTTCTATTGCTCTTGCCTTAAGTAAGGTATTCCAATGTTCAATTCTTGTGTCAGGCCAATTAGCAATTACAATTATTAAATCAACTCTCTCTTTTGCATAAAATCTGTAGAGTTCAGGGAAACGTAAATCATAACAGATTGATAGACCTACTTTATATCCATTAATTTCCGAAATGATTGTTTTTTCACCACGTTTATAATTTTTATCTTCAGTTGAATAAGAGAAAGGATGGACTTTCCTGTAATTAGAGATTACTTTACCCTCAGGGTTTAATATAATTAAGGAATTAAAATAATGTTTACTCTCTTTTTCAATTAAACCTGCAGCAATAAAAAATTTATTTTCCCTTGCAATATTAGAAAAAAATTCAAAGCTATCTTCAATCAAAGATTCGCCAAATTTTGAAGGCTGCATCGTAAAACCTGTTAAAGTCATTTCCGGGAAAATCAGCAGCGATGCCTCTTCCATATCACCTTTAATAAGTTCCGTTATCTTTTTTTTATTCTTTTCCTTTGATTCCCATACTGGATTGTACTGAACTAAACCGATTTTCATAAAAAATCTTAACAAATTAATTAAAAATCATTGACTAAATTTAAATTAAGTATTATGTTTGACAAAATTAAATTTGATAAATGGAAAACATAACCAGCATAAAGAAATCCAAGATAAAGAAAGCCTCACCGCCCAATGGCTAAAGTTGGTTATGTATAACTACATTTTGAAATTGAACCGGCTTTAGCATGAGCCGGTTTTTTTTTGTACTTTTCAAATAATTAGTTTTAAATATTTATTAAATATCCGGAGGTAAAATGTTTCAGGGAACAGGAACAGCAATGGTAACTCCTTTTAACGATGATATGAATGTTGATTATCAATCGTTAAAGAAATTTACCAGGTTCCAGGTTGATGAAGGAATAAATGCGTTAATTGTTTTAGGTACTACCGGCGAGGCCCCTACTATTGATGAGAATGAAAGAAATAAGATAATTGAAACTGTGGTTAATGAAGTTAACGGTAAGATCCCGGTAATTGTAGGTACCGGAACCAATGATACTAAAAAAGTAGTTGCTTTGAATAAAGCTGCTGAAGCACTTAAAGCTAACGGATTATTAATTGTAAATCCGTATTATAATAAAGGCACACAACAAAGTTTAGTTGAGCACTATAAATATATTTCCGAAAGAACCGTACTTCCCATTTTACTTTATAATGTTCCCAGCAGAACCGGGATGAATATTTTGCCGGAAACAGCTATTACCATAAGTGATGCAATGTAAAAATGTAATTGGAATTAAAGAAGCAAGCGGCAATATTTCTCAAATAGGTAAAATATTTGCATTAAAAAGACCTGACTTTAATGTTTATTCAGGAAATGATGACCAGACATTGCCTATAATGGCCTATGGAGGTTCAGGAGTTGTCTCAGTTTTCTCAAATGTCTTCCCGAAATTAATGACTGAATTAACCGGCAGTTTACTTAAAAATGATATCCAGACTGCTCAGTTATTGAATAAGAAATATCTAAAGTTTATGGATGCTCTATTTGTTGAAACCAGCCCGATTCCTGTGAAATATGCAGTCAGCCTGCTTGGCTATTGCAAAAATGTCGTAAGACTTCCTTTAACGATTGCTTCTGAACATACAAATGTCCTCTTAAAAGCCGAGATAGCAAAATTACAGGTAGAATATGCAGAAAATTAAATACGGCTTAATCGGTAGTTCCGGAAGGATGGGAAAAGAAG
The DNA here is from genome assembly GCA_963739895.1 of uncultured Ignavibacteria bacterium. Classification (GTDB taxonomy): domain Bacteria; phylum Bacteroidota; class Ignavibacteria; order Ignavibacteriales; family Ignavibacteriaceae; genus CAVQBP01. The sequence continues at coordinate 109,267 of CAVUCR010000051.1, forward strand.
TTAAATCAATAATGGATGAATATGAAAATTCCCTTGTCTTTTTTTTCGATATTGACGGCGAATGGAAAGTAGATGAACCTCAAGTCCTAATAGATTTTTCTTCTGCCGAAGCTTTTGATACTAGTATTGATTATGCTCTTAAATTTAAAGTGCCCTTAGTAAACGGAACAACCGCACTAAAAGAAGAACAATTAAATAAATTAAAAGACATATCCAAAAGTATCCCGGTAGTTCAGAGTTTTAATTTTTCCTTAGGGATTCAAATGCTGCTTAAGTGTACTGAAATTTTAAAGGAGAAATTACCCGATTGGGATATCGAAGTAAGCGAAACCCATCACCGGTTTAAGAAAGATAAACCTTCGGGAACTGCTTTGATGATCAAGAATGTACTAGGTAAAGAAATTAATATTTCATCATTACGACTCGGCAATGTAGCCGGGGAACATACGGTTTACTTTGGAAGTCTCGGTGAAGTTATATCCTTAAAACATACTGCTCTATCAAGAAGAGCCTTTGCTGAAGGCGCCGTGAAATCCGCATATTTTTTACTTGACAAACCAAATGGATTCTATACAATTAAAGATGTACTTTTTAATTCTTAATAAAAGAGGGCTTAATGGATTCATACGAGGTTATTAATTATATCGCTCAATCTAAAAAGAAAACTCCTATTAAAATTTATTTAAAAGGAGAATCTGGGTAAAACCGATTTTAAAAATCTGGATTACTACGGTAATGATCAATCAGGAATTTTGTTTTGTGAATTGAATGAATTCCAGGAGTTTATTGAATTAAATAAATCTTTTATAACTAAATATAAAATGGAAGTTGACAGAAGGAACTCGGCAATACCTTTAGCAGATCTGACTAAATATAACTGCAGGATAGAACCGGGAGCTGTTATAAGAGATCTTGTTGAAATCGGAAACAACTGTGTAATTATGATGGGTGCCGTTTTAAATATCGGTGCGGTTATCGGCGAAAAAACAATGATAGATATGAATGTTGTAGTCGGAGGAAGAGCTGTTGTGGGTAATAACTGCCATATAGGTGCGGGAGCAGTGTTAGCCGGAGTCATTGAACCGCCGAGTGCCGATCCCGTTATAATCGGGGATAATGTTCTAGTTGGTGCTAATGCTGTAATCCTGGAAGGTGTAAAAGTCGGGAAAGGTGCAGTAATTGCCGCCGGGTCAGTCGTGGTTTCTGATGTAGAAGAGTATACGGTTGTTGCAGGCGTTCCTGCTAAGATGCTTAAAAAGGTTGATAAAAAAACCGAACAAAAAACTCAATTAATTAGTGAACTCAGAAATTTATAGGGGGAGCTGATGAAAGTAGTAACTCATAAATACGGCGGAAGTTCAGTTGCAACAACCGAAAAAATTAAAGATGTCGCATTAAAAATTTCTCAAAGAGTTAAAGAAGATTATAAATTAATTGTTGTTGTGTCGGCAATGGGAAAAACAACCGACGGTTTAATTAAACTGGCAAAAGAAATAACTGAATATCCGTCCTTAAGAGAAATGGATATGCTTTTGACAACTGGCGAACAGGTTTCAGCTTCACTGCTTTCGATTGCTTTAACAAGCATGGGATTAAAAAGTGTTTCATTAAATGGTTATCAAGCCGGGATAATCACTATGGGTAATTTCGCGGAAGCAAGGATTAAAAATTTTGATAAGGAAAAAATTCAAAATCTGCTGAAGGAAAATGATGTAATAGTTATTACCGGATTCCAGGGAATAAATGAAGACGGAGAATTAACCACACTGGGCAGAGGCGGTTCCGATACTTCCGCTGTTGCACTGGCCGCTGCTCTTGGAATTACATGTGAAATTTACAGCGATGTTGCCGGTATATTTACTGTCGATCCCAAACTTCATCCTAATGCAAAAAAAATAAAATATATTACTTACGACGAAATGCTGGAGCTTGCCAGCCTTGGAGCTAAAGTGCTTCACAGCCGTTCTGTCGAAATTGCCAAAAAATTCGGAATTAAAATTTATTGCGGTTCAACATTTTCAAATGAGGAGGGTAGCTACGTGGTAGACGAAAAAGATATCATCGAGCAGCCGGTTGTTACCGGTATGAGTGTTATGGATAATGAAACCCAGGTTACTATTAATAATTTGCCTGTGGATTTTAAACTAGTAAAAACACTGTTTGAAAAAATAGCAGTTGCCGGCTTAAATGTGGACATGATTTCAATTATTAATTATGAAGAAAACCTGTCTGTATCTTTTACAATAATTGAAGACAAAAAACAAGAGCTTGAAAAGACTTTAAACAAAGTATTGAAAGAGCTCGAAGGCTGGAAAATTGAATACAATGCCGGTTATGTTAAACTCTCTACAGTTGGTATCGGTATGAAATCAAGTGTCGGTGTTGCATCAAGATTCTTTTAAAGCTCTTCAGGATATCCCTATAAAATTGGTTACAACTTCCGAAATAAGAATTTCATGCCTGATAGAAGCAAAATATAAACAGGAAGCGGTTGATTCTATTATAAAAGAATTTGAATTATAAATTATTCCTTAAAACATATTCTTAACTTGTTTCATTGTTATATTGCTTAATTATCAAACCGATTGGAATAATTGCATATTTCAAACTAAAAATGTATTTCTAATATTTTAGAAGACATAATAAATAAGAATTATAGATTAATGGTTGACTGTAATAAGGACAATTCACGCAGTCATCCAATTATGCTCCAAATTTATTAATATTTTAATAATATTTTTCGCTAATCAATTATAATAATATGCCCCTTTCACCAATTGAACTTCGACATCAAATGCATCAGATCCCGGAATTAATGTTCAGGGAATATGCAACAACACAGCTCATTTTAAATAATCTTGATAATCTTCCAAATATTAAAATTCACCGGCCGATTGAGACAGGACTTATTGCCGAGTATTCTGTAAATGATGGAAATTATATTTTATTCAGGGCTGATATCGATGCGCTCCCGATAAAGGAAGAAACCAGTGTTTCTTTTGCTTCTAAAAATAATTGTATGCACGCCTGCGGACATGATGTGCATTCTTCTATTCTTTATGGATTTATAAGTTACTGTATTTCGGAAAGAATAAATCAAAATATTCTTTTCCTTTTCCAGCCTGCCGAAGAAGGAGGCGGAGGAGCAAAGAAAATTATTGAAACAGGAATTCTAAATCAATTTAATATTAGTAAAGCATTTGCACTGCATGTTAATGATGAATATCCGATTGGGACAATAGCATCAACCCCCGGCGTTTTATTTGCATCCTCACTTGAAGTAAATATTAAATTTAAAGGTAAAAGCGCACACGTAGCCTTTCCGTATGAAGGGATAAATGCATTTAATGCTTTAAGGCTCTTTCTGGATGCAGTTGATAAAATTCCTAAAAATATTGAAGAACCGACTTTAATTGGAGTTGGAAAAATCTCCGCAGGTACGGTCAGGAATATAGTCCCCTCTTCTGCCGAACTTGAAGGGACAATAAGAGCTCTCACATCAGAGAGAACATTGGTATTTTATAATAATTTAATCCGGATACTTGAAGGTATTAAAGTATCTACCGGGGCAGATTTTACTATAGAACAGGGTGCACATTATAACCAGGTGCATGTTGATCCTGAACTTTATGCAAAATGTATGAAAAATCTGGAACCCGGATTTAATTTTGTAGATTGCGGTTATAAAATGACCGGGGAGGATTTTGGATTTTTCACAGATCTGTATCCTTCCTTCATGTTTTGGCTAGGCACTTATAAAAATGTGAAACACGGCCTGCATCACCCTAAATTCCTCCCTGATGATTCTGTTATTGATTTAGGTATTGAAGCCTACAAGCTTATACTTAGCAGTGAAAATAAATAATCACTTTTATTTTATGAAAAATCAAACTACGATAACGGTATTTAGCCACTAATTAACAATAATTTTCACGAAAATATTTAGTGAAATTCGTGATAATTCGTGGCTTTATAAGTTTATAGATTATAAGTAGATGTAGGGGATGCAAAATTTGCATCCCCTACATTAGAGAGGAAAATAAATGGAAACAAAATCAATTGCCCTGGTTGCTCATGATAACCGGAAAAAGGATTTGGTTGAATGGGTTGAATGGAATTACATGGCATTAAAAGATCACAAATTAACTTGTACCGGTACTACCGGTAAATTAGTTGAAGAAGCTATTAAAGGTAAAGACGGGATTGGAAGCAAATTAGAAGTCAATATGGTTAAGTTAAAATCCGGACCTTTAGGAGGTGATCAGCAGTTAGGAGCATTAATTGCAGAAGGCAAAATTGATATCATAATTTTCTTCTGGGATCCGATGGAACCGCAGCCGCACGATGTCGATGTTAAAGCTCTATTAAGGATCGCGGTTTTATATAATGTCCCCACAGCTTGTAACAGGGCAACTGCGGACTTTTTAATTTCGTCTGTTTTATTTAAGGAGAAATATATGCCGATTATAAAAGATTATTCTAATTATATAAAACGGCAGTTAAATAATGATTGAAGGAAAAATAATTCATAATCTTTCTAAATTTTAAACCTTCCGGAATTTCTCAAAGAAGGTTTCAACTTTCCATCTATTCGATAAAGACATGCCGTTCAAAATAAATTTTTATTGACCAACAGATTATCCGATAGACTACCATTCAGGATTGTTAATATTTTTTATCTTTTAACCAATAAACAAATCTATTAATTAATAATATGGATTATTCTTTTGTTATTTAACCCAAATTATGCATTAGGAAACGAATATGGTGGAGTAATTTGACTAACTTTCGAGAATAATCCTTCTAACCAAAGCCGTTTTCTACCAACTGTTGATATCTTTAAGACTCTCTCTCTGGATTCTGTTGCAATCCAACTTCCTAATGCAAAGCATTTGAACTTAAGTGTATTAAGTGTTGCCTGTGTCTTCTCTTGCAGTACCATTTGCCTAAATAAACTCATTAAGTTATATGAAACCATTACCATTCTAAATGATGCTTCAGTTGCCCAGAACTTCTTCATACAAAATCCATCTATGGCAAAATCATATTTTAATTCTTTGATTCTGTTCTCGGCATCCCCTCTGTCTTTATACATGTTCCATATTTGTTCTGCCGGTAAATCCAGATTTGTAACAAATACACTATAGCGATATATTGGCGGTAAGGCACTTTCATTGAATAACAATAATTTCCATGTGGCTTTGGGAAACTTCTCTATGTTTTTTCTTACTACTATAAATCTTCTTTTATCTTTCCAGCCTGCTGCTTTATAAATTACTTCCTTTATTTGTATTCCATCCTTTAATGTTATCCATCCCGTTATTCCTTCCAGCATTTGTTTTATTGGCTTAAATAGTTTTACTGCTACTATGTAATTTATCCTCTTTTCTTCAAAATATTTAAGAAATTTATCAGCATAAAATCCGCTGTCTGCTCTTACTAACCCTATCTTTATATTTGATAATATTTCCAATGTCTCTTCTAAGAATCCTTTGACGTTGCTCAATGGAACTGTATTGCCTGGTCTTAACCATGCATTTATTACCATCCTTGCCTCTGCCATAAATGCTATCAATGGATGATGGCTTGCTCTACCTCGCTTCTGTGGATTGTATCCAACTTTACTTCCTTCCTGCTCTCCATAACGGGTCAGTACTGTACTATCTAAATCTACTGTGATTGATTCTATCTTTATGTTTTCCATAAACCACTGCTGTATGGATACAAATATTTCATTATTTAATTTCCAACTGAACTTACCGAAAAACCTGCTGATGTACTTTCCGATGGAGCTCTTTCCAGCCAAATATCTCTTTTAGCACTTTGTCATATCTCAACCAAGCACTATGGGCAAATCCTGGCTTCTATCCAGACACTTACCCAGAAACTTTCTACTATTTGAATTGGTGAATATCCCCGGTTTGAACCGGGCTTTGGTAATGGTAATTTTTCCATAAATTCTTTTATCCCTGTCCTCTCCAACAACTCTTTCATCATTCTCATTCCGCCCCGGCACTTACTGGTTTTTTACAAATTCATATCTGATGTTATGCATTTTTTTAGTGCTCCGTTTTTTCTTCCTAATTTATTTATTTTTCTTATCTTATGCTTATTCTTTATTCTTTATTGC
>CAVUCR010000052.1:0-10585 GCA_963739895.1 uncultured Ignavibacteria bacterium
ATAAAAGTATTTTTTATTTTGATTTACGCTAGTATCAACCCATTCTGTTTTTGGATTATCATTTTGGTCAAAAGTATTTAATTTTTCTATTAATTTAAAAGTCCCCGGCTGTCCATTTAAATCATCAGCTTTATAGATTTTATAATAACCGTTTTTCATGTCAGGTTCAACATTTTCCAACCATGTAATAAAAACGCTGTCATTATTCCTGTTGACTTCCAGGTTTACCGGCTTTGAAGGGGGTGCTTCATAAGCTGTATGAATATAAATATCGAGATTATATACACCATTATTTTCACAGTCTAATTTAAATCCTATCCCGGTGCTGTCACGATTCTTATCCTGGGAATTAGGATTGCTCCACGGTGAGAATACTTCATTATATCCCATTCTGAATGCATCCCTTCCATCACCCTGATATTTAACATCTTCTACGGGAAGCAGATTTTCTTTGTTTAATGTAAAATGGATAGGAGCAGAAGACATATGTTTTTTCTCCCAATCCCATGGTATATATTCCATATCGGTATAACCGTTTTTCCTATCCGCATTAACACGATCATAAACAGGCAGCATCCCTGAACCCCAGGGATTTTTTACAACCTGGTTTACTGTCCAAAAATATCTGCCGCTTGCAGAAATTAATTGCAGACTGCCGCCATAGTAACTATTTTGCCTTATAACATAAATTCCCCTTTCAACATTACCGAATACATGATTATTCTCCCAGTAAGAAAGTTTCTGATGATTTTCAATATAAAAATATTCATTTTCCAAGCTGTCTATTGTAATTCTAACAGCGTCACCTGTTGTAACGTAATCCCTCAATTTTATATTCTTAAATGTTTTTATAGCCGAACTGCTTATTGATTTAATATTTATCCATCCTAACGGTGATCTTTCAAAGGAGTTTGCAACCTGCGTTTTCTTTCCCCAGGCATCAAGCATACCCCAGAAACCATAACCAGTATGATAACTATTGTTTCCTATTAAATAGTGAGCAAATTCATGGATGCAGGTCCGTAATGCATTAGTTGATAAATAATCTCTTACTGTTACGCCTGAGCCGCCTGGCTGATTTCCTGAAATACCCCACCAGGTTTTTACAGTTCTTTTACCATTATCAACGGTGAAAGGACTTCCTCCCAAATCTCCCTCATCATTATTAAAATCCAGCCGGTTATGTATAATCTCAACCGAATCTGCAGGGTAATCATTTGATATATTACGCCAAACCATAAAAATCATATCTATAATACCGTCAGGATTATTCAAATGTTTATGCGCTCCTAATAAGCTCCAATTATCAAACCGGGCGAAATCAATTTTTTTATTTACTTCTTTAATAATCTCCTGATGAATAAAACCCCTGGTTTTTTTATTACTTAAATACCATTTGCGTGTATGAGGAGAAATTACTGATACAGATTTTCCAATAAATTTAAATTTGTCAAAAGACATTTCGTTGAAATAATGAGTCATAGAGCCTTTGGTTGGATTTTCACTCCATTTTTCATCTACCCATTTTTTCATACCGAGCGGTTTGCCGCCTTTGGGCCAATTAACATCTGCAGTATCAAATTTATCATCAGGGAATTGTATAAAAATAAATAGAACATTTATTTCCCCTATTGACGGAAGATATATTCCCTTTGATTCTATTGAATCCTGCTGAGGGAATAAAACGGTTGAGCTAAAAATTACAAATAAAGTTATAATCTTCATTTAATTGTCAAAGGTTTTTATAATCTCAAATAAGAATAAGAAATATAAAGAGAAAAATAATTCATTTATCAGTATCATTTAACTTTCTCCCTGAAGATTATATAAACATTTAGTAATTTATAAATATAAATTTTATAATTTTTATTTATATACAATGACTGATTTCTTAGCAGCCCGTTCCACGATGGCTTTATCTCTTGGATTCCATATAATTTTTGCTTGTATAGGAATGACTATGCCTTTTCTTATGGTTATTTCCCACTGGTTCTGGATCAAAAGAAAAGATGAAGTTTATTTGAAATTAACAAAAGCCTGGTCAAAAGGAGTTGCCATCTTTTTTGCCATTGGAGCAGTTTCAGGAACAGCTCTCTCATTTGAACTTGGTTTGCTTTGGCCCGGTTTCATGAAGCATGCTGGACCAATTATCGGGATGCCGTTCAGCTGGGAAGGTACGGCATTCTTTGTAGAAGCAATTTTTATTGGAATATTTTTGTATGGCTGGAATAAAGTAAATCCTTATATACATTGGATTTCCGGTTTACTCGTCGGAGTTTCAGGTGTTATTTCAGGAATCTTTGTAGTTTGTGCAAACGCATGGATGAATGCCCCGGCCGGTTTCGATTGGGTAAACGGGCAGGCGGTAAATATCGATCCTTTTGCTGCAATGTTTAATCCTGCCTGGATAAGCCAGACTTCTCATATGACGATCGCAGCTTTTGTTGCCACATCTTTTGCCGTTGCAGGTCTGCATGCTTTCCTATTGTTAAAGAAAAAAGGAAACAGGATACACCGTAAAGCTGTAATAATCGCTTTAAGTTTCGGAAGTATATTTGCAGTCCTCCAGCCTCTAAGCGGTGATTATAGTGCAAAAGATGTAGCTAAAAGACAACCCGTTAAGCTGGCTTCAATGGAAGGGCTTTTTAATACCGAAAAAGGTGCCGGCCTTACAATTGGGGGCATACCAAATGAAAAAACAGAATCAACAAAATACGGGATAAAAATTCCCAAATTATTGAGCTTTTTAGCTTATGGAGATTTTAATGCGGAAGTAAAAGGTCTGGAAGAGTTCCCAGAAGGTAATTGGCCGCCTGTTTTGATTGTCCACCTGGCTTTCCAGATTATGGTCGCCTGCGGTTTTGCCCTTGCTACACTGGGAATTTTATTCTGGATTATTTGGTTCAAATGGAAAGATAAATTACTTGACAATAAATTTTTAATGATAACTGCAATATGCACTCCTTTGGGTTTTATTGCGGTTGAGACTGGCTGGATAGTTACTGAAGTAGGAAGACAGCCGTGGGCGATTTTTAACATCTTAAAAACTATTGACTCAGTTACACCTGTCCCCGGTCAAATTTTTCATTTTTCTGCTTTCTTTTTGATTTATGCAATTTTATCGATTGTGGCTTATTGGTTAATGGGAAGGCAAATAAAAATGCTTGAAAGAGTTGAATGATTGGTTAAGCCTGCCAGGCGAAGCTTTGCTGTTAAATGATTTAACTGCTTGAATGAATAACAATTTCCAGCAGGTTAGACCATAAATAAATATTAGCGAAGCCTGGTTCAAGTACAAGGATAAAATAAAAGTTAAAAAAACATGCTTTATATTGTAATTATATTTTTACTAGTCTCGGTCTATTTGTATTGTCTGTTGGGAGGTGCCGATTTCGGTGCCGGTATCGTAGAATTGACCGCTAGAGGCGCAAGTAAAGAACGGACAAAAAACCTGGTTTCTGAATCAATGGCGCCTATTTGGGAAGCAAATCATATGTGGCTCATCATTACTGTAGTGATTCTATTCAATGCTTTTCCTGCAATTTATACCAGGGTTTCGATCTCTTTATATATCCCCTTAATTCTTCTTTTAATCGGAATTGTTTTTAGAGGAACTGCTTTCACTTTCAGGCATTATGATGCTATTAAGGATAACTCGCAAAAAATCTATTCGAGGGTTTTTGCATACTCAAGCCTGATTGTTACATTCTTTTTCGGTCTGGTAATCGGGGCATTAATTTCGGGAAAAATAATTGAGAAGCCGGATAGATTTTTTCAAAGCTATATTTCCCCCTGGTTAAATATTTTTTCAATCTCAATCGGTATTTTTCTTTGTACTCTCTTCGCATTCATCGCTTCGGTTTACCTGATTGGTGATTCAACTGAAAAATCTGTAAGGGAAGAATTTATATCTAAAGCAAAACATACAACTGCGGCAATGGTAATCAGCGGCGGTTTGGTATTTTTAGCTTCTTACCTTGAAAGTGTTGATCTGGCTGCACAATTTTTTTCTCACCCGGTCAGTATTATCTTAATAGTTCTTGCAACTTTCGGTCTGCCTGTCTTATGGATTACATTGGGGAAAGGATTGATCTGGTTCTCCAGGATAATTGCCGGCGCACAACTTCTTTTTATTTTGGGAGGATTTTATGTGATATATTTCCCGACAATAGTAAAAATAAAAGACGGGAACAACCTTACTTTATTCAATTCTGCAGCTCCGGAAGTTACATTAAATTACCTGGGCTGGGCATTGATTATCGGTTCATTCATTATTTTTCCTTCTTTATTCTACTTAATAAAGATATTCAAATTTAAGGGGGAGGAAAAGCCGGCGGGGAATTGAAGAAGCTGTAACTTCTATGTTAAAAATATAATAATTACTTTTTAACTTTCTTGATTAGTTCCGTTTTCTCAGCAAAATCAGAGCTGAAACTTTTAATCATATCTGCAACTTCTTTATTTTTTGTTGATCTTTCATAAGTATCGGCTAGTTTATTAAAGACCTGGTGAAAATAAATATTCATATCATCAACAACCATTTCTTTTGTCCAGAGATCAATACCTAATGTCCCTTTTTCTTCTTTGTCCCAAAGGGAGATCATAATTGAGCTGCATTCCTTTTTCCCCTTAAAACCCGAATCGGTAGCTTCCCATTCTATTTTTTCCGGGATTTTTTTTTCGTCTAAAGTAACTATGAATTTTATTTCCGAAGTTTTGTTCATTTTATTCTCTTATCTTTATACTTTTGTAAAGAATATGTTTCATCTCTCTTAATTTAATTTTAATTTGTACCGGTTTTTATTTTTGCTTTGATTAAAATTAAATGACTCTTAAATATATTAAAATATCTGGATTTTCAGTAAAAATTGGTCTGCTCTTAATTTTTTTTATTTTGATTTCTCCCAATTTAAGAAGCCAGAGTGACTTCAGTATAGGTGCATATATCGGGGGGGGATACATAAGCGGGAATTCGCCAAACCAGACCAGCCTGAATACCTCGGTGTTTCTTCAAATGAAAACTTTTATTAGTGATGCTTTCTCCTTAAGATTTAGTTTCTTTTACCATAGGGATTTGGATTATTATTTAGGCACAAGAAGCGGATATTACCCTTTTATTAAGGGCGCTTCCATAAAAGGAATTGTTGTACAGGATTTATCAGGAAATCTTTTTTTTGAAGAGGGTTTCGGATTTCTATATATAAACGATAGAGTATTCAGCAATTCAAGTGTTAATGATTTCGGAACTGTATTCTCTTTAACAGGAGGTACGGATTTAAGCAAGTATACAAATATAAATGTTAAACTAGGTCTGGGGTTTGAATACGGACTTACTTTTAATAACACGCTCGCCGATTATTTATCAATTCATATTCAGGGTGAATACTCTTTTTAAAGTCAAAAGTCAAAAACAATAATATCTTTTCAAATCATTTAACCGAAACATTCTCAGGTGTTTTTTCTTCAGTAGTTATCTTTCCATTCATTAATTCATCAGCCAAACGATTTGCTTTATATATATCTTTCAATGCTTCCATTATTCCTTCAGAATGAACCGCGACCATCCTGTTTTCCTCGGTGGAGAATATAAAGCTTCCAGGTAAACTCTGGATATTTCCGTCAAATGCAACTCCCACGATCTCTCCTTTTTCGTTAATGACCGGGCTCCCGGAGTTTCCGCCGATAATATCATTAGTTGCAACGAAATTAATTGGAGTTGAAAGGTTAAAATTATCCGGGGGATTTTGCCATCTTTCCGGCAGGCTCCAAGGTGATTTTTTATCAAAGGAATAATACCTGTTATATAAACCATAAAAAGTTGTAATAGGTGGGGCAACTGTTCCATTATACGGGAAACCTTTTACAATTCCGTCTGAAATACGAAGTGTAAAAGTAGCATCCGGCGGAATTGATGTTCCGTATACATCGAATAATGCTTTTCCAAGTTCACCGGAAAGCCAATCATTTTGAGTTTCAAGCTGGCTAGCTTCCTGCTGAAGCGTCTTTCTCCTCTTTTCTGATTTTACTATAAAATTGATAAATGGATCTTTTGAATTTAATATTGCATCAGGGCCTTTATTTATAAGTTCTTTTATTTTTTCTTCGCTGGTTAAATGGGAATTCTTAATTAAATATTCTGCACCCTGGCTTATTGTTCTATCATCTACAAGCTCTTTAACATAAACATTGTCACGCCCCAAATATTTTATCATGATCTGCAATTGTTCTTTAAGCAGCTGTTTATTTTGATTGTAATCAAAACTTTCAGGGAAAATTTCGCTTATTGTTGTATCGAGTTCATCTCCTCTATAATAGTAATATCTCTGATCCTCTGGCAGCTTCAATTGCTGCGCAAGCTCAACAAGCTCCTGGGCAATTGTAAAATATTCTGAGGTCTCAATAGGATTTAACTCCAGGGCATATTGTTCGTTTGCAATTTTTCTTAAATCATCCCTGTTCTGTGATATTTCTTCCCATAAGTTTCCATATAATACATTTAACCCCGGATTAGATATAACAGCAGCTTCAAATTTTTTTTCAAAGTCTTTTTTCTTCTGCATTAAGATAGGATCTCTCAAGCCGTCGAGCATACCTTTGTACGCTTTTTGGGAATTGGTGTATTTCAACAGCTGATCTGTCAATTCGTTTTTCCTATCCGGATTTTCGACTATTAATTTCGAATAAACATCAACCAGGCCGTTCAACATATCCAGCATTCTCGGATATGTTATATCCCGCATATATTCTAATTGGGAAACTGTGTTAAGCCGGTTAGTAGAGCCCGGATTCCCTATAACAAATACGGGTTCACCTTCAATCGCTCCATTTTGACTCCATTTAAAATAATGATTTGTTTTCAGAGGTTTGCCGTTTTCATATACTCTAAAGAAAGAACAGTCTAAATCATAACGCGGATAAGTAAAATTATCATAGTCACCGCCAAAAAATCCAAGTTCCGATTCAGGTGCGAAAACAAGCCGGACGTCTGAGTATCTTTTATAACCGTAAAGAGAATATCTGCCGCCATTATATAAGGGAACAACGGATACTTCCAATCCTGTAGAATCACTTTCTCTCTTTTCAATTTCTGCAATTGCTTTTTCTTTATTGAGTTCCTTTTCTGCATCGGTTTTGCCCTGTTCAATTTCTTGCTGTATTTCATTAGTTACATCTTTAAAAGGACAAGCTGATCTACAAACAAACCCGTCACAGGTCTTTCTTCTTCCAAATTTTTTGCCCAGAAACCGTTTTTCGAAAAATCTTCACTATCACTTGCAACTTCTGTTACACTTTCTCTTGCACAATGGTCATTCGTCATGATTAATCCGTCTTCCGAAACGAAGGAGGCGGAACAATAAGTGGCAAAACGCAGAGCAGAAAGCCGAACATTATTGAGCCATTCTTGTGAGGGTTTAAAATTATATGTTTCTTCGAAATATTTTATTGGAGGATATTCAAATGTCCACATTCGGCCGGTATCAAATTTACCGGCTTTAACTGTATCTAAATTTAACCAGCTGTAATCGGGCCGGGATGAGTTATAAATTTTTTGAAGTTGTGTTGATGAAGAACAACCAGCTGTTGCAAGCAAAATGATTAATATAAAATTTGCTAATAAAGTTTTCCTTCTCCGGTTAATCATAGAGCTTCCTTAAATTGCAGAATAGAATAAAAAATAAGACCAATATTAATCGATTTATATCATTATTAAAAGTCGGAATCATTTAGGCGAGAATGAATATTGATTATTAATACATAAGTAAAATATATACGAATGCCTTAACAATTTTTAAATAGTTCCCCTGTTTTAATTTAACAGGTAAAAATTCTAAATATGTGACAATCCGCTTTATTAAATATAAGAATCAGGTTGATAAAGTGGTTCTATCTCCCATTCATCCTCAATTGTTCCAATACAATGGGAGCATTTAGGGACATTAAAAACAACCTTTTCTTCATTCGGTGCTGCACGAACAAAATTCAAAATTGTTTTACAGCTCGAACATTGTACAACATGCGATGTAGTAGTTTTCATACTACAATCTGGGCATATAAATCCCAATTCTCCTGGTGTTTCATCAGGATTGACTAAAAAAATAGCATTGCATTTAGAGTTATTGCATTTTGCGAAGTGCCACTTAATAGTATCTTTTGTATCGATATTTATCTCCCTAGAAATTTAGATTTTTAACTTAAATAGTAATTTTAAAAAAGTCTACTGAAAAATAATCCCCCTATATTTTCCACTCAATTGTAATTTACTATTGAAGATAAAGGGATTTAGATGTAATTACCTGACTAAATTAGACAGGTTAACAAAAACTTTATTAATTTCGGAATTATTTATGATATATATTCCGCTCATTTCACAAATTTTTATAGACTAAATTACTATTTTTGATATTATAAAAGTATTCAAATTTATTTCCACGATAAATCAGTATCATTGTAAAATATATAAAGGAGAAAAATGGATAAAATTAACAGCTTTAAAGCCTACGATATTCGCGGTAAAGTCCCTTCGGAATTAAATTCTGATTTAGCTTATAAAGTAGCTATTGGCTTTTCAAACCTTATAAACGCAAAAACCATTGTTATCGGATATGATATCAGGAAGTCGTCGGGAATAATATCTGAAGCAGTTAAAAAAGGATTAACCGAAAACGGGGTTAATGTGATTGATATAGGTTTATGCGGGACTGAAATGATTTATTATGCTACACCCCATTTTAAAGCTGACGGCGGTATAATGATTACCGCATCGCATAACCCTCCGGAATATAACGGGATGAAGTTTGTAAAAAAAGATTCTGTACCGGTTGGATATGATTCGGGCTTAAATGAAGTTGAAAAAATGATAATAAATAATGAAGTCCGGCCTGCCGGTAAAAATCATGGTAACGTAACAAATATAAATATAATGGAAGGATTTGTTGATCATCTGAAGAAATTTTTCAACCCGGATAAAATCAAACCATTTAAAGTTGTTGTAAATGCAGGAAACGGTTGTGCAGGCTTAGCTTTAGATGCACTTGAAAAAGAATTGCCGGTTAAAATGATAAAGATCTTTAATGAACCGGATTCCAATTTCCCGAATGGTGTTCCAAATCCATTACTTCCCGGAAACCGGAAGCCCACTTATGATGCTGTAATAAAAAATAATGCCGATTTGGGAGTCGCCTGGGATGGCGATTTTGACCGCTGCTTCTTTTTTGATGAAAAAGGGAATTTTATTGAAGGATACTATATTGTCGGACTCTTAGCTAAATCAATTCTCAAAAAAAATCCCGGTGAAAAGATTGTACATGATCCGCGATTAGTTTGGAACACAATTGATATAGTTAATAAAACCTGGGGAGTTGCAGTAGAATCTATAAGCGGGCATGCTTTTATTAAAGAGAAAATGAGAAAAGTAAATGCCATTTACGGCGGTGAAATGTCTGCACATCATTATTTTAGAGAAAATGCATATTCGGATAGCGGTATGATTCCTTTTTTATTAACTATGCAGTTAATGTCTGTTGAAAATAAAAAATTATCGGAACTTGTTGAAGAAATGATAAAAGCTTATCCATGTTCCGGTGAAATTAATTCCGAAATTGAAAACCCGGCAGAAAAATTGAAAGTACTTGAATCGAAATATTCAGACGGTGAAATCAGTAAAATAGACGGATTAAGCGTTGCATATGATATATGGAGATTTAATGTTAGACTATCAAATACAGAACCAATTATCCGTTTAAATGTTGAAAGTAAGGAAAATATTGAATTGATGAAAGAAAAGACTGAAGAACTGCTAAAGGTGATCAGAGATTAAATATTTTTAGAAATTAAAGAATAAATAATAAATTAATTTCATGTCGAATGGATGAATGATTGAATGAATAAAAATCATTTTGATCATTCATCTATTCACTCAATCAAACATTCAAAAAAATTTTTTTACATTCATATTATTCTACTTCCACTGTAAACGGCACTTTTAATTTTTCCCATATTAAATTTACGACTGCAGAATTTTTCCCGTCTTTATTTACCTTCATATCCGAAAAACTATATTCAAGCCATTCCGTAAATTCTGTCTGCTGCGATTTTACAGTAAATCTCATAGCATCTTCTGCCTGGTTATATTCAAATGCACCCCATTGATCTGCTACTTTATTAAAGATTAGAGTCCAATTATTTTTTGTTGGAATAGCAAAAAAGCTGTAAGAACCGGCTGTTAATTTCTTCCCATTGATTAAAACATCACTTGCGAAGACAAATTTTGTTGCTTCGTTTGCACCTGCACGCCATACTTTATCATAAGGAACAAGTCCTCCCCATATCTTTCTTTCTTTTACACCGGGACGGCTGTAAGATATGGAAACATCTTTCAATCCGATTGTCTGCATCACAAAAGCTTTAGGACTAATTCTCAACTCTTTATTCCATGGCTGTATAGTGCTTTTTGTTTCATTATTCTTTTTCATCTTATTGTTTTGAGTCTGCTGTGCAAAAGCTGCTGATACAAATAAGAACATAATTGATAATATGATTAATGGCACAGACTGTTTGGGTATATTACCGGTCATTTTATCTCCTA
>CAVUCR010000053.1:0-14429 GCA_963739895.1 uncultured Ignavibacteria bacterium
CGGGGATGAAACAATTCAAAAAATAAATATTGCTCTTAATGATACAACAAATTCAAATAACATAGTCTCGCTTGACGGCAGTGTCAGAAATATATCTATAAGAACAACTGACTTTTCTTCATCATCGCCTTTGATGGATATTTTAATCGGGGGTCTTGAATCAAATATTGCAATTCAAAAACTTCCAGGGTTATTTTAAATGGAAATAATAAATTCTATGTCCAGGCAGAAGATATTTCCGGTGCGAAATCAAATTTTATTGCTATACCCGGTGAAGAGAATTCCTGGTATGTGAAAAAGCCGAAAGGGGATCTGCTTAATAGTTGACGATTATAATATTTCTGATAATACTGCAGCATTTTATTCATCAATGTTTGGCGATAGTCTCCATTTAATAAATATGATGTTTATGATTTTCATAATCAGAACCGCCATTATTTAAATGTAACATTTCTGCTGACATTTAAAACTTTATAAATATGTATTCTGGTATACTGATAATGATCCTTCACTTGATCTATTAAGTTCGTCAATTCAAAAGTATAATGATGCGGGCGGAAAATTGCTAATCTCTATGCAGTTTCCGCAGAACAGTGGATCTGGCTGCACTGCAGAGCTTTTTACCTATAAGCGCAGATTCAAGTGATTCCAGGACTTCCTTATTAAGCGGTGTTAAAATATCTGCACAAAATACACAACCTGATTATCCTGATTTACAATTATCTTCATAGCGTATTCAGGGTGAAATCTTTTTATGTTAAATCCTTTGGGCGGAATACCGATATATTACTTCCCAAATAATGAAATGAAGGGTTTTATAGGATTTACCGATCTCGAAAAAAAATTATTTTTTATTGGTGTGCCGTTAAATAAAGCCAACGGCGGAAATGCAAATGTAAAAAGTCTACTTAATAAAGTATTCTTTCAAGATTTCGGATTAACGCAATGATGAAAAAAATTCTGCTGGTTATTCTTTTTCTATATAGGTTTTCTTTGCGGAGCGTATATTCGCAAAACAATGGAAAACTTACGGGTAAAATTATTGATGCAAATACTGATGAACCTTTAATAGGTGTAAATATTATTTTAAAGGGAACATATTATGGTGCAGCTTCAGATATAAACGGAAAGTTTACAATTGAGAATATTACTCCGGGAACTTATAATGTAAGAATTTCTTTTATTGGTTACAAAACTGTTGAATATACCGGTATCAAAATAGAATGCAGGGAAAACTGTAGAATTAGATGTTAAAATGAATGAATCGGCTTTAACATTGATCAGGATGTGATTGTTGTAGGCACAAAGCCATTGCTTGATGTTGATGAAACTCAAAGTAAAACTACTATATCTGCAGAAGATATTAAAAATGCTCTTGTAGAAAATGTTTCTGACGTTGTTGCCCAGCAGGCAGGAATTGTAAAAGAAGATAATGAAATACATATACGCGGCGGAAGAACTTATGAAAATGCATTTCTTTTGAACGGTGTTTCTGTTCAAGATCCTTTAGCCGGTACAGGATTCGGACTTCAATTAAGTGCCAATGCAATTGAAGAAGTTGATGTTATTACAGGCGGTTTTAATGCGGAATACGGCCAGGCGACTTCAGGTGTTGTTAATGTTAAAACTAAAGAAGGTGGAGATAAATACAGCGGTTATGTATCATATAAAACCGATAACTGGGAAATAGATCTTCATGGCATGTTTTTAACAATAAAGTATTTGAGATGGATCTCGGCGGACCGGAGCCGATTAACTTCATCTCTTTTACCATTACTTGGAATTCAAATCCCCGGCAATCTTTATTTCTTCGGCAGCTTTTATATGGGGTTATCCGATGGAATTACACAGGGATATTATAAACCTACTGCAGGAAGACTATATTCTTCAACTTTTAACGGAACAAGGTTTGCACCGGAAGCCAGCAACAATTGGAACTGGCTGGGTAAGATTACATATAAACCATCATCAACTTTTAGATTTTCATATTCATTTAATCAGTCTGTTTCAATAAGTCAAAATACAACTGCACTGCAAACAAATCTTGAATTTGTTGAACCGAGTCCCGGTTATCAATATACTTTTCAAAATATTCTTTCAAACGCCAATGTTTTTACACATAATAAAAATTTCAGTTCTTTAACTATTACACAAACATTAAGTGCAAAAACTTATTATGAGTTAAGTCTTGGATATTTCTTATACAAATCTTCGCGTTGATGCAAACGGGAAAAAATGGACTGATTATGTACAGCCGCAGGATATTCCTAACTTTCCTATTCAGTATTATAACCTAGAATCATGATACAGTCGGCGTAATTCCGGGGGATGGTTTCTGGGATCTTGGAAACCCTATACCTGGCATGATCATTATATTGAAGAATATTCATTAAAGGAGATATAACAAGTTTCTTTGATGAAAAAAATAAATTTAAAGCCGGCTTTGAAACCCGTTTTCAGGAAATGCAGGTCGTTGATATTTATCAACCCTGGGTTGGTACGCTGGGATTGAATAATGATATCTATAAAGTATATCCGGCCATGGGAGAATTTTATGCACAGGACAATATCAATTTCAATGGAATGATCCTGAATTTCGGATTGAGGCTGGATTATTGGTTCCCGGGAAAATATGTTGATGATGCGGTTAAGATAATCCTGACGTTAGTCACTATTCCTGATCAGACCAGACAGGATTATAAGAATGATACTTTTGGCTGGTTTGGTAGCAGGAGATTTAAAGCAAGATTAAGTCCGCGCTTGGAATTTCTCTCCCGGTTTCAGATTATCAAACATTGTTTTTCTCTTATGGACATTTCAGCAAATGGCCAAGACCTCAATTTGTTTATGCAAAATTAAATCCACTCAATGCACAATCTTCATTTCAGCAATTTGGAAATCCGAATCTAAATCCGGAAACAACAGTTGCATATGAATTGGGTTTAAAACACAATTCACTCCAAACGATGTTCTTACGGTTACTGCATATTATAAAGATATTTTCGATTACATAAATACCAGATCGGCAAAAATTACTTCAGCAAGATTTATAACCAAAAATTTTATTACCTATGTAAATTCTGATTATGCCCGTTCACGTGGAATTAGAAATAGAGTTTAAGAAAAGAATCGGTAACTGGTTTAACGGTGTCGCTAATCCTTTGCTTATGCTATAGTTACAGGTAAAAGTTCCTCAGCAGGTGAAGGTGCGCTTGTTATTCAGGGTGATGTAAATGAATCTGTTAAAGAAAAATTTATGCCCTGGGATCAGACCGGTTACGGCGTCAATTTCCGGCTAATTTTTATGTTGCAAAAGGGAAAGGATTATTCGGTTTCGGTAAAGGAATTCTTGATGATATAATTTTTATGTAAGGCTTTTTTTTGAATCCGGGAAAAGATACACACCGGCTTACTTTACCGGTTATGATTCGCAGGGAAGACCAATTTATATTGCATCTACAACCGATCTTTATACAGATGTTGGAGAAAACTGGTTTTAGATAGATCTGAATTTTGAAAAATATATTCCGATAGGCGGACTTGAGTTTGCACTTAATATGGAAATAAATAATTTATTGGATACTCAAAATTCTGCAATAATAAATCCTGTTACCGGGAAAGCATATGAGGCAGGCGATCCGGTTCCTTATAGCTGGAATGATCCTAATTATCCTGATTTGCAGGCGCCGATATCTCCATATCCATTTAATCCGGCACGTTATTTAACAAGAAGAAATATAAAATTCGGAATAAGTTTAAAATTTTAGAATGAAAAAATTATTTATTGTAATAATTCTAATAATCTACTTTAATTGATATAAAAGCTCAATTA
This sequence comes from uncultured Ignavibacteria bacterium, assembly GCA_963739895.1. Classification (GTDB taxonomy): domain Bacteria; phylum Bacteroidota; class Ignavibacteria; order Ignavibacteriales; family Ignavibacteriaceae; genus CAVQBP01. The sequence goes on from CAVUCR010000053.1 coordinate 3,833, forward strand.
ATTCCTAATCTTGGGGGACAGAGGGCAGGAATTTCTACAGCAGAGTTTTTGAAAATTGGTGTAGGAAGCCGATGCTACAGCTATGGGGAAACATTTGTTGCAGTAGCTAATGATGCTTCTGCATTATACTGGAATCCTGCAGGATTGGTACAATTCGATCAGGACCAAATGATGTTTTCTCATAATCAATGGGTTGTAGATATCAATCATGATTTCTTTGGAGCTGTTTATCATCTTGATGCAACTAATGCATTCGGGGTTGCTTTAACTTCGCTTTCGACAAAAGATATGCCGGTAACTACTGAATTTGCTCCTTTCGGAACAGGTGAATATTTCAGTTACGGTGATCTTGCATTTGCAGTTTCATATTCAAGAAAGATGACAGATAAATTCAGCTTTGGTGGAACAGTAAGATACATTGAAGAAACACTCGATAAACTGAAAATGCGCGGTGTTATGATCGACCTGGGAACATATTATTGGACAGGATTAGGAACAACAAGATTCGCGGTTGCAGTTTCTAATTTTGGAAACCAGCTTGCTCCGGATGGTAAAATTGTTCTTGTCGGAAAAAGAGAGAAATCGGAATGGCAGTCATTTTCGCCTCCAACAATTTTCCGAATAGGGTTTGCTTTCGAACCTTATCAATCTGAGGATAACAAAATTACAACTTCAATACAGTTCAATCATCCTAATGATAATAGAGAAAATGTAGCTGCTGGATTGGAATACAGCTGGAAAAATATTGTTTATTTAAGAGGCGGGTATAAATTTAATGTTGATGAGCAGAATTATTCTTTTGGATTTGGAGTGAATATTCCAATCAGAATTGCTTACTGCGCAGTGGATTATTCATATTCTAATTTTGTAAGATTAGGAAATGCGCAAAGGTTCTCAATCATCCTGGGTTTTTAATGAAAAAGAAAATAAATAATGATATAGTGAAATTGGAATTGAATAGAATTATTAAGAAAAAAAGAATTTGCATTCATGCAATCAACCATTCATTTCTTCAAACTTGTATCTTTAAAAATGTCCGCTTCTCATTATTTTTATTCTATTTAACTTTAATAATCCCATTGTTTATCGGCTGCGGCGATAAATTTGATGTAGGGGAATTAACCGCAAGCCAAGGCAGCGCTAACATTGCAGGCGATACCGTTTATGTCCCGGTAAATCCCCCCTGGACGGGTTTTAATAAGCCGCAGGACATGATAATCGGGCGAGAGCCGTTTGTATATGTTGCTGATACTTACAATGACCGTATAGTAATGATGAATTTAAATGGGGATATTTTGGGAACCAGGCAAATTAAAAGACCTGTTGCCTTAGCACAGGATTATAAATTGAATTTAATAATCTGTGCAGAAATTGATACTCTTGTAAAGGGACAGACACAGACATTCGGTGCAGTTTATAAATTAAATATGGTTGCTGCTGCACATCAGATTGGTTCGGCGCCTATTACCAGACTTCTCCCGCGGTCTGTCGATCTTAATTATCCTGATCGCAGGTATACTGCAGTTACGGTTTTTTTCAACAATATGTTTTATGTTGCAAGGACAGGTTCTGCTAATTCAAGTTTTATCGATCCCGATAATTCCATTTTGCAATTTATTCCTAAGGAGCTATACGGCGGAGGGGAAGGAGATACTTTAATAGGGAGAGTACCAAATATCGATCCTCTCAGTTCAGGTCTTGTTTCGGCAAACCGGATTAGTTCCCTTACTTCTTTTAATAGAAAGAATATAGATTTTATAGAAACTCTGACAGGGGATAACAGTTTAAAGGCACAGTGGCTTACATATGTTGTAACTCCGGTTTCTGCCGATTATGTTGCAAAATTAACTCCTTCAGACGGAGGTGCATTGATGAGCCCTAATAGGTTCAATCAGCCCGAAGGTTCATGTCTCGATGATGCAAATTATATATATATAGCGGATGCAAAAAAAGACAGTGTTTTTAAGTTTACTCCTTTAGGAGATGAATTGCAGTCATTCGGCGGACCTGATGTTTTCAATGAACCGTATGCAGTTGCGCATTACGATAGAACTCTTTATGTGGTTGATTCAGGAAATAACAGAATTTTAAGATTCATCCTCTCAACAGATTTAAGGTGATTTTGAAAAATTTAGCTTTATTTTTTCTTATTTTATTCGGTTCATTTTCATATTCACAAACAATTACACCGATTGCTGATTTAAAACAAAATGATTCAAACGGCGTACCGGTTGATACAGGGCAGGTTTTTACTGTAGCCGGAATAGTTACCTCCTCTAACCAGCTCGGAAATTCGGGACCAGGAACGATTCAGGATAAAACCGGGTCGATATCTGTTTACGGCAGCAGTTTCGCCAATAATGTTAACATCGGTGATTCTGTAATTATAACTGCTGTTCTATCTCAATACAGCGGTCTTGCTGAACTTACTCCCGGTTCAACTTCCGATCTAAAAGTAATCTCTTCAAATCATGAAGTTCTGCCTACGGTTGTTACAATTTCTCAAATTATTAACCAGCAGTGGGATGGAGTAGAAGATTATGAAGGTAAACTAATAAGAATAAATAATGTCTCTATTTCCGGGAGCGGTAATTTCTCCGGTGGAAGCAGCGGTCAAAATTATGATATCTCTGATACAACAGGAACATTGACGTCGGGACTTAGGATCGATAAAGATGTTACTACTATAGTCGGAACTCCCATCCCTTCAGGTAAAATAGATATGATAGGAGTTCTGGGTCAATATAAATATTCTGCTCCCTATAACAGCGGCTACCAGCTGTTTCCAAGGTTTATCTCAGATATAATTGATAATGGAGCTCCCTTAATTTTAAGCCCGGTTTTAGCGGCTGATATAGACACAAATTCATTTACCGTTTATTATTCAACTGCCAGGAATGGTGACACAAAAATAAAATATGGATTAACAAAATCACTTGAACTCGTTTCTCTATATATTAATGATGATACAACAGATCATGTTATTAAAGTAGCAGGTTTACTATCCTCTAAGACTTACTATTATAAAGTCTATTCATCAAATGCTGTTGGAACAAGTGAAAGTGATTTAAGTATAGTAACAACAGCCTCTTCTAATCCATCGTTGGGTACAATAAATATTTATTTCAATTTTCCTGTTGATACCTCCGTTGCAATTCCCGGGAACTCGGCTGACGGTAATGTCGATTTTAAGGAAAAATTAATTAATAGGATAAACCGCGCAACTTATTCAATTGATTTTGCAGTATACAGCTTTTCAGGAATGCCGGATGTTGCAAGCGCACTGGTTGTTGCTAAAAACAGGGGAGTAAAAATAAGAGCTGTCTACGACAGCCGTAATACGCAGGATAATATACAGACTCTGGTTAATGCAGGTATAAAAATAAGTAAGCGGCCGGGGACAATTTCCGGTATTATGCATAATAAATTTTTTATTTTCGATGAAAGAGATTCAATTGCAGTAAATGATTGGTTGTGGACAGGTTCATGGAATATTACTAATACCGAACTTGAATGGAAAAACAATGTAGTCGAAATAAATGATCCGACCATTACCAAAGCTTATGAGACCGAGTTTGAGGAAATGTGGGGGAGCAGTACGGATGAAGCCTGATCCTTCAAATGCAAAGTTTGGAAATATGAAAAGTGATAATACTCCCCATGCATTTAATATAGGGGGAAGAAATGTACAGCTTTATTTCAGTCCTTCGGACGGTACTACAAACCAAATTATAAATACAATTACTTCTGCCGATCATTCTGTTTACATGGCCCTTTATGTTTTTACAAGGAATGATATAGAGAATTCTTTATTCAATAAATACAATTCTGGAGTGACTGACATAAGGAGTGTAATTCATGATGTTTATGCAAGCGGAAGTGAATTTACTACTCTTAAAAATTTTTCAGAAGCATTACAAAATCCCTCTCCAACTCTTCATGATAAATATGCAGTTATAGACGCATTATACCACGAGAGTGATCCGGTTATAATTACTGGTTCACACAACTGGTCATCGGCTGCAGAAAATGATAATGATGAAAATACTTTAATAATACATGATTCTTTAATAGCAAATTTATATTTGCAGGCTTTCAAAGCAAGATATAATGATGCCGGGGGCACAGGGAGTATTTGTTGTCCCTGCTTCTATATCGGGAAATGAAAACATTAACAATTTGAATTATGTTTTATACCAAAATTTTCCCAACCCGTTTAACCCGGTTACTACAATTAAATTTGAAACATTAAAAAAAGAGCATGTTGATTTAACACTTTATGATATGCTCGGAAGAAAAGTAGAGATGTTATTTGATGATGTGGTTACTGCCGGAATTACAACTGTCGATTTTAACGGCAAGAATCTTGCGAGCGGAGTATATTTTTATATATTTAAAACTTCTTCGGGATTCACTTCTACGAAGAAGCTGGTTCTTTTAAAATAGAGACTAATCTTCCAAGGTTTTTGTCCTTACAATTATATGTGTTAAAAACCCGGAGATTTAAATGTAATTGGCAGGAATTTATTTATTATATAAAAAAATAATATATTAATTGTAAAACTTTCAAAGTAAATAAGTTCTCAATTGTTTTTTTGTTTTAATGCAATTTATAGTTGAGAAAATTTTTTCAATAAAAATAGGAGAAGCGTATGAAAACCAGATTAGTACAATCCTCTCTTTTCATGTTGCTGATGCTTGTTATAGCTGCATCACTAACATTCGGACAGGATGCTGCTTCAGTTACTTGGAATCTTATTGGAGCAGATTCTTTGGTACCAACAACTACTGTTGGGAATGTAACGGGAAAGAATGTTACAAATTCAGATACTATTGCTATTATCGATACCAAAAGTATTCCGAACAGCCCCATATCGGGCGAGACTAATGCAGTGCGTTGGGCACCTTATGTAGACGGTGCTAAAGTTTCATGGGGAGATGAGACTATGCAAAATGATAATAGATGGATTCAATTTGCTTTAGCTCCAAATACAGGAAATATGTTTGTGGCAGATTCTATTTCTATCTATCTTGGCGCTGCCGGCACTACAGATCATATTAGGGCAAATTTATATTATTCTACTGATCCAACATTTGCCACCAAAACTTTACTTAATCCTTCAATGCAAGGTGTTTTACCTTACAGGGATTCTGTGGAACACTTTGGGTATCGCATAGGTGCGTTGGTTACTGAGGGGGATACTCTTTATTTTAGGGTTTATCCCTGGTATGACGGTTCAGCTTCAACTTCAAAATATTTGTTTACTCAATATGCCCAAATATTTGGAAAAACAATTCCTCCTACAATTTCTATCGATTCAGCGAGGAATGCCGTCGATTCTACAGTTACTGTAGTTGGAGTTACAATTTCTCCGAATTTCCAAACCAGCAACAGATCTTATTATATCTGGGACGGCAAAGACGGAATAGTAACATTTAAATCAGGTACAACAAGCCCTGACCTCCAATTAGGAGATCTTGTAATGGTAACAGGGCTAATTGGAGCATATAACGGATTACTTGAAATTCAACCTGCTAACGATAGTGATATCGTTGTTCTAGGTGCTAATGCACCACTACCTAATCCTGAAGAAGTCACTATTTCTGATTTTAATACAAATGGTGAAATGTATGAATCTCACCTTGTTGAAATCAAAAACTTAACATTACTCAGCGGTACCTGGCCGACTTCAGGAAATAAATCGATTTACTTAACAGACGGTAAAGACACGGTAAATGTTTATCTTGATTCCGATATGAAGCTGTTTAATTATCCTGAACCTAAATGGCCGGTCGATTTAATTGGAATTGGATCCCAATACTCAACAACTGGTGCTGGCGGATATCAAGTTTTACCGAGATTCATTACCGATTTTATGTCAAAAGTAATTTCAATTGATTCTGCTAGGAAATCGTTAAATGATACTGTGATGGTTACAGGTGTTACAATCTCTCCAAACTTTCAGACAAGTAATAGATCTTATTATATCTGGGACGGAACAGGCGGAATTGTAACTTTCAATTCCGGCTTAAACAGTCCGGCTCTAAAGTTAGGTGACAGCGTAATGGTAACTGGATCAATTTCTTCTTTTAATGGGTTACTCGAAATTAATCCTCTTTCAGATACAAGTGTAGTTGTGTTGGACAGTAATGCTGTATTACCCGATCCTGAAGTTATTACGACAACTGAATACCTTGCAAATGCTGAAAAATACGAATCACACTTAATTAAAATAAAGGGATTATCGAAAGCCTCAGGCACATGGTCAACAACAGGCAGTTCAACATTATATTTGACAGACGGCGCTGATACTGTGGTTGCTTACCTCGATTCAGATATGAAGCTCTTTAATGATACCGAACCCACATGGCCTGTAGATTTGGTCGGAATAGGGTCACAATATACTACTACAGGAACTGGCGGATATCAAATATTACCGAGATACATTACGGATTTTACCCCGGTTCCGGTCGTTCCGGTTGAATTAGTAGCTTTTACTGCAAATATTGTTAATGGTACAGCAGTTTTATCATGGAAAACTGCAACCGAAAATAATAATTCAGGATTTGAAGTTGAAAGAAGCATCGACGGCAAGAGTTTCGTAAAAGTTGGCTTTATCGGCGGAAATGGCACAACAACAAAAACGAATACTTATTCCTTCTCAGATAAACTTCAAAATGCTGGTGAATATTATTACCGTTTGAAGCAAATCGATTATAACGGTTCTTATAAATATTCGGACGTAGTAAAAGCAACTTCGATTGCTCCGAAATCGTTCAGCCTTAGTCAAAATTATCCTAATCCGTTCAATCCCTCTACTGTAATCAACTACGATTTACCAGTAGCTAGCAAAGTAGTTTTGAAGGTTTATGATATTTTAGGAAATAAAGTATCGACTTTAGTTAATGGAGAGGAAGAAGCTGGAAGCTACCAGATAGTATTTAACACCCAGAATACTTCCAACCACAAGCAACTGGCAAGCGGTATATATTTCTATAAAATAGAAGCCGGTAACTTTTCAGCAATCAAAAAAATGATGCTGCTTAAATAATTATATTTCTATGTAGAGGCGGGGCATGCTCCGTCTCTACAAATTTAATTCAATATCCTATTTGTAACCGGAATAATATATAGTATCCTTATCGTATCAAAAATAAAACAGCTCTTTACAAACAGCTCCGTAGCGTAACCCTTTTGTGCTAACTATAACTTCATTCAATCCCAATAACTTCATTATATGTAATAAGATAATAGCTCCGTTTAATATTACATCTTCACGTCCATTCACAACAGCTTTGAATTTTTTAAGAATTTCTATATCACTTAAATTTGATAATCCCAATATTAAATTTTGAATTTCATTATAACTAAGGATATGTCCCTCAAGTAAATCTTCATCATATTCACGTAAATTTAATTTTATTGCAGCTAGGGTTGTTGGGGTTCCGGCAATTGCTATTGCCCTATGAACTGTAAAACTCTTTTTTTTAAGTTCTCCAAAAATCGAATCCATTTCATTTTGAAGGTTTGTAATTTCATTTTGCAGAGGGGGTGCATGCTTGAGATATTTCTCTTTAGCACTTACTACTCCTAACTGGTAACTCTGTTTAAATATGACTTTCTTCATATCTCCAAAGATAATCTCCGTGCTCCCGCCCCCGATATCAATTACTAATGAATTAGAGCTATCTTTAAATTGAAAGACAGCTCCTTTAAATGTTAATTCAGCTTCATCTTCGCCCGAAACAACATTGATATCTAGATTCAGCTTTTCTTTTACCATCTTTTTTATTTCATTATTATTAGAAGTAATTCTTAATGCATTTGTGCCCGTTACTATAATCTTTTCGCAGTCATATTTCTTTATTATTTTGTTATATTCTTCAAGGATGCTCAATAATTCATTAATTTTCTCTTTTAGTATCGGTCTTCCCGGAGCAAGTCCTTTCCCCAGCCTGGGGATTCTCTGTTCATTACATAATGGAGAGATTTGTTCATTATCAATATCTATTTTGGCAATTAAAAGAATAATTGTATTAGTTCCGATATCTATAGAAGCAATAATCATATTTTTTTTATAATTTAGAACTACTTTAAAAAAAATTCTATGTATAATCTAAGCAAAACTTCTAAAATATTTTTATTACTTACAACTTTATCCGGTTCATTATGGATGGGAGCATATTTTGCAAGACTGCTGGTTTTTTACCAGCTTTTTGAACCGAAGGAGCTTATTTTAAGACCTGCATTTAATGAACAAAACTTACATGCGGTTTTAATTGTATTAAATTCCCTGATAATTTTAGCTGTGGTTTTATACCTAATTTTTATAATAACTTATTTTATTTTCATTACTATCTCTAAAGTTAGTCTGAAGCAAAACGGCTGGCTGTTTATTGTGACTGCTATAATATTTCTGACATTACCTTTCGAGCTTTATCTGATTAGCTTTGATTATAAGATAATTTCATCAGTACTAACCGGGAATTTTAGTCCTGTCCAAATAATAAACATAATAACTAAAAGATTTGAAGTCTTGAGTAGTTTTCCGGTAATAGAATTATTTTGTTATTTCTCAATAATTTATTTTATATTATTTCAACCTTTAACAAAGAAAAATTCACTGTATGAAAATTAAGGAGAAAGAGTTCGAAGAAATTATCCAGGATCTTAAGAATTTAGCATCGCAAATGGGGGCTGAAGTACGTTTCGAGAAAGGTGATTTTAAAGGAGGCTACTGTATATTAAATGACAGTAAAGTAATTGTTGTTAATAAAATGGCAAATCTTCAAAGAAAAGTTATGATTCTATCAATGGCTTTAAAGGAACTTGGGATTGATAAAATTTATTTAACACCAAAGCTTCGTGAAATAATTGATGAAATGGCGGAAATACAATGAAAATTCTTGTTATAAATGGTCCAAATCTAAATTTATTGGGGAAGAGGGATAAAAGTTTTTACGGGGAACTCTCCTTAAATAAAATAGAATCAATTATAAAAAAGCAATTTAAAGATTTTGAATTTGAATTTTATCAGTCAAATGTAGAAGGAGAAATAATTAATAAGATTCAAAGTGCAGAGAACTTTTTTAATGGAGTAGTAATAAATCCCGGAGGGTATGCACATACTTCTATAGCTATTCGCGATGCTCTTGCAGAACTAAGAATACCTAAAGTTGAGGTACATTTATCTCACCTGGTTAATAGGGAAAACTTCAGGCAAACACTTATAACTGCTTCCGGGTGTGATGGTTATATCTCCGGTTTTAAAGTGGATAGTTACTCGGCAGGAGTGTTCTTAATTGATAGATTAAATAAAAAGAGAGAGGTAAGCGAGTGATTAAAGCCGTAGTTTTCGATTTGGATAATACCCTGGTTGATTTTATGAAAATGAAAAGAAGAGCAATCGAAGAGGCTATACCAGCCATGGTTGATGCGGGCCTCGAAATTACTACTGATGTTGCCGATAGAATTATTGATGAAATTTACAAGGAACAAGGAATTGAATATCAGCAGGTTTTTGATGAATTCCTAAATAGAGTTCTTAATCGGGTAGATTATAAAATCCTCTCTGCCGGTATAGTCGCATATAGACGAGCACGCGAAGCCGCACTAATCCCTTACCCGCATGTTTATTCAACTTTAAATAAGTTGTTAAAGCTTGGAGTTAAAATGGGTATTGTCTCAGATGCTCCGGTAAAGGAAGCATGGTTAAGATTAGCATACCTAAACTTCCATCATATTTTTGATGCTGTTGTAACTTTTGACGAGACAGGGGTAAGGAAACCGGATCCAAAACCTTTTTTGATGATCTTGAAAAAACTGGATGTTAAGCCGGATGAAGCTATCATGGTTGGAGACTGGGCTGAACGCGATATAGTAGGAGCTGCGAAGGTCGGAATGAAAACAGCATTTGCCCGTTACGGCGATACTTTCGATACTAAAGAGCATTCTGCAGATTTTGAATTAAATGATATTAATGAACTCATAGATATAATTATTACAGAAAATGATTTATAAGATTCTTTTAAAGTATTTTATCTTGCTATTATAAATCCAAATAATTATCTTTTTTCTAAACGTTTAATCGGGTTTCTTATGAAAGACCTTTCTATTAAAAAGTTGTATTATTCAATCAGTGAAGTAAGTAAAATTACAGATGTTGAGCAGTACGTTTTAAGATATTGGGAAACGGAATTTGAGCAATTAAAACCTCAAAAAAACAGGGCAGGGAATAGGATTTATACCAACAAAGATATAAATCTAATTATGCAAATCAAGAATTTATTGCGAGAAAAGAAATATACAATTGAAGGAGCAAGAAAAATATTAAATGATGGGAAAGCTGAAGAGAAAAAAGCTGAAGAGGAAGATATTCCTATTGATCTCTTTACAGCTCCTCAATCAAGCGAAAATAAAAAGGAGAAACCTTCCTTAAAAAAGGATCTTGAAGATATAAGAAATTTATTGGAATATTTAGTTGCAAAACTATAAAAACCGGAACGTGGCGCAGCCCGGTAGCGTACCTGAATGGGGTTCAGGTGGTCGTGGGTTCAAATCCCACCGTTCCGACTAAAAAGCTTCAAAATAGAACAT
>CAVUCR010000054.1:0-18026 GCA_963739895.1 uncultured Ignavibacteria bacterium
TCAACATCTGGATGCAGCTGGAGAAAGAACTTGATAAAAATCTCAGGCCGGTTCAGAAAAATGTGGGTTATGTATTAAAAGATAGAAGCGATACGATAAACGGGAAAAGATTTGAATTTCCTACCTATAAAAGTTTCAAGCCGATTATTAATTTCATTTTAGGTTTACCTGTAGGAGAGGTTTCAGGAGAAACCTTCAGCGATAATCTTACACCCGGAAACGATGCGGAATATTTTGAAAGAAGATTAAGGCAGCAGATTGAAACCGAAAATATTTCAGGTGTATTTGACAAGTACGGCTTAGGAGATGCAAGATCCAAAGCAGATAAACAAATCAAAGCTACTATAATTGAAAAAGTATTTGGTACCACCAGCCAGACTGAAATATCAAAGATGGATCATAAGCTGCTCAAGAAGAAACGATTAGAACTAGAGGATATGTTTATTCATTTATCTACAGCCCAGCCTGAAAATGTAATTGATTGGGTTATGTCTTATCAAATAAAGGTTGCTGCTTAATACCAACCACTGCTGGTTCGGCATGAGTTTACCGGATCAGCAGTATATTAAAAATCAAGTTCCTTTCACTCACACCATGAATAAACCCTTAAAACTGTAACACTTTTTGTACTGAACTTATAGATTCGCTTCGTTGTTAATAAGATAATTTAACAACTCCGCTCAACTATTCCAGTATGAACAAAAAAATGTTCCAGTTTTCACAACTAACTGATGAATCCTAGCAACACCTTGAGAAAAAAAGTGTGCCCAAAATGTGCCCAAATTCGGATTAAATCTGATTAGTTCTGATTAGTTTGGATTGATGTCTTTTTTTTGAGCATAAAAAAAGCTTCAAAACGTTTAATTTTGAAGCTTTTTTGTGGAGCTAAGGAGGAATCGAACTCCTGACCTCTTGAATGCCATTCAAGCGCTCTCCCAGCTGAGCTATAGCCCCGATAATATATTCTTTTGTAAAAATATATAAGTTTATTATTTTTATCAATATTTATATTTACACTATATTATATTGTTTCGTTTTGTAATTTGTTATAAATATACATTCAAAATTAAAATATTTGTTGATGAAAGTTAATTTAATTCTTTTTGTAATCTTTGGGATTTTTGTTTTTTATATGGGATGCAAAGATACCACAACAGGGCTCGATAATAAAACAATCCCCTCATCCAATGTAAGTTATGGAGAATATATTGCTCCGGTTTTTTTAACAAAATGCGCTAACTCTGGATGCCATGATGATGGAACCAGAGCAGGGGGAATCAGCTTAACTACATGGGTTGGGGCAACAGATCCGAATATTGTTCTTAAAGGTGATTCAAAAGATAGCCCGCTCGTTTGGAGTATCGATAGAATCGCCGGTATTCCTGCTATGCCGCCTGTTGGATATTCCGCATTAACAGTTAATCAAATAGCAGGTATTAAGACTTGGATTGATGAAGGAGCGCAAAATAATTAAAACCAAAATTCAATGTTCAAAAGTCAAAATAATAATTTAGATTCAAGAATATTTTGACTTTTTACTTTTGACTTCTTTCAAATCCACTTCATTTTTTTATACCAATCTACGGTTCTTTTAATCCCTGCTTCAATTGAAATTTTTTGACGATAGTCTAAATCCTTTATAGCCTTACCAGTATCGCAAGTCCAGGAGTTTTGGGTAATATCTTTAGCTTTTTCAATGTTTAAAGTCGCCGGGCCTGAATTAAATATTGCGGAAAATTGAGCTATTGCTGCAATAGAAAAAACAATTGGATGCGGTACTTTTACTTTAATCGGATTCTTGCCGATTACTCCCGAAGTTACTTTACCTATTTCCTCCCAAGTATAGTATTTTTCAGAACTTATAAAATATATTTGATTTTGTGCTTTATGGTTTATAGCGGCTAAAAAGAAACCATTTACCAAATCCAGGACATGAATTAAACTTAAACTTTTTTTATCAAACCCGATGGTTGTCATCAAACCTTTACTGAAAGTTTTGAAAAATATTAATATTTCCGTATCCCGTTCACCATAGACTGCCGGAGCACGGCAAATTGTAATGGGAAGTCTGTCCATATAAGTTTGAGCTAATTTCTCTTCGGCAAGTTTACTTCTGCCGTATGTAGTAATTGGATGACATTCTGTTTCTTCGTTAACCGGTTTACCATCGACTGAAGGACCTGCCGCAGTTAGACTGCTTACAATCAGAAAGCGTTTTATAGTAACCTTAAATTCCAGAGCGGCATCCAGCAGGTTTCTTGTAGTATCTACATTTCCTTTAAAATAACCTTCGGGCTTCTTGGATTTCACAACTCCGGCAACATGAAAAATATATACTGCATTTTTGAATGCTTTCCTTAATCCCTCTTTATCGAATAAACCGGTATTGATTATCTCAATATCCTTTCCTTCAAGCCATCTCATATTACTTGTTTTTCGCGTTAAACATCTTACTTTATATTTTTTTTCAAGGAGCAAATCAACTAAGTGACTTCCTACAAAGCCGTTCGCTCCCGTGACTACTGCAATTGGATTATTCATAATAATTTGATTTTGAGATTATTAAATTTTAAGTTTTGTCGGGAAATTTAGAAATAAATTACTTATTATTAAAGATTAAAAATTTTTTTATTCAAACATTAGGAGGATTTTTTGGATTTATTCAAAAAAGCTTATGAATTTACTAGAGCAGATGAAATAAAAAAATTAGGTTTATACCCGTATTTCAGAGCTATAGAAGAGAACGAAGGACCTGTTGTTCAGATTGAAGGCCGGAAAGTAATAATGGCAGGTTCAAATAATTATCTTGGCTTAACTGCTCATCCAAAAGTTAAAGAAGCTGCTGTAAAAGCAATAGAAAAGTATGGAACGGGCTGCTCTGGCTCCCGTTATTTAACAGGAACATTGGATCTTCATATTGAACTTGAAACTAGGCTGGCAAAATTTTTTAAACGTGAAGCCGTTTTATTATTCAGCACAGGTTATCTGACAGGGCAAGGGATTATTCCTACCTTAGTGCAGCGCGGCGATTATGTAATATCCGATAAAGACAACCACGCCTGCTTAATTGCAGGTAATTTGATGGCTAAAGGCGCTACTGCCGAATTCGTAAGATATAAACATAATGATATGGATGATCTCGAAAGAGTTATTAGTAAACTTCCTGATAACGGAGGTAAATTAGTTGTTAGTGACGGTGTTTTCAGTACCGGCGGGGAAATTGTTGATTTAGCAAGACTGAATAAAATTGCTAAAACTTATGGTGCGAGAATTCTTATTGATGATGCGCATGCAGTTGGTATTATCGGAAAAGGAGGAAGAGGTACTGCCAGTGAATTCAATTTAGAAAATGACATTGATATGACTATGGGAACTTTCAGCAAGACTTTTGCCTCATTAGGTGGATTTGTTGCCGGTGAAGAAAGAATAATAAACTATATTAAACATAATTCTCTTGCATTAATATTTAGTGCATCGCCTACTCCATCTTCCGTAGCTGCAACACTTGCCGCACTTGATATCCTGGAAGCAGAACCGGAAAGAGTAGATAAAGTAGTAAGAAACGCTCAAAAAATGAGAACAGGATTAAAAGATGCCGGGTTTACTGTCCTGGAAGGTAGAACTGCAATTGTTCCTGTCATTGTTGGTGATGACAACCTTGCCTTCAAGATGTGGAGAATGCTCTTTGATGCAGGGGTATTTGTAAATGTTTTTATTTCACCAGGTGTTCCTCCCGGAAGACAGATGATGAGAACTAGCTATATGGCGACACACGAAGATGAACAATTGGATAAAATTCTAGAGATTTTTACGGATACGGGGAAAAAATTAGGATTGATTTAAGGTGAATTTTTCTATCCATTTTTAAGCATACTTTTAAATAGGTATGCTTTTTTATTATAAAAGGATTAAAGATGAGCGACATTACAATAAAAACCGTTGAAAATAAAAATGATTTAATGCGTTTTATTAAATTCCAATGGAAAATTTATAACGGTGATCCTAACTGGGTGCCGCCGCTGATAATTGATAGAAAAAAAATCCTTAGTAAAGAAAAAAATCCTTTCTTTAAACATTCCGAAGCCGAATACTTTTTAGCTGAAAAAAATGGTGAATTAGTTGGTAGAATAGCAGCCATTAAAAATGATCTTCATAATAAACATCATAATGATAAAGTAGGCTTTTTCGGTTTCTTTGAATCGATAAATGATCAGGAAGTAGCTAATGCTCTTTTTGATAAGGCAAAAAGCTGGCTGAAAGCAAAAGGACTTGACAAAATGCGAGGTCCGGCTAATCCTTCAAGCAACGATGAGTATGCAATGCTTATCGAAGGTTTTGATTCTCCTCCGCAGCTTTTAATGACTTATAACCCAAAATACTATTTGGATTTGTGCGAAAATTATGGTTTTAAAAAAGCAAAAGATTTATACGCTTATATACTTGAGACTGAAAAAACAATGTCTTCTGAAAAAGTCCGCAGGGTTGCCGAAATTGCAAAAACAAGGTATGGGCTGAAGATTTCCCAATTGAATATGAAAGATTTTAATAATGAAGTTGACAAAGTCAAATTTGTTTATAATAAAGCATGGGAACCAAACTGGGGTTTCGTTCCTATGACAGAGGACGAATTAAATGCCATGGCAAAAGATCTCAAACCTCTTGTTGAACCGTCTCTTGTCCTTTTCGGAGAAATTAAAGATAAACTAGTCGGTTTTGCTTTAGTAATGCCTGATTATAATGAAATCTTTTTAACAATGAACGGGAAATTGCTGCCGTTTGGTTTTATTAAACTCCTAACGCAAAAGAAAAAAATAAAGAGGTGCAGAATTATTACATTAGGCATTATCCCGGAATACCAGAAGAAAGGTTTAGATGCAGCTTTCTACTGGGAAATTGTAACCCGTGCAAGAGATATAGGTATCTATTTCGGTGAAGCAAGCTGGGTTTTAGAGGATAATGATATGATGACGCGCGGATTAGAGGCTCTTAATGCAAGCCTTTATAAAAAATACAGAATTTATCAAACTGATATATAAGATTTTTAATTTGCTAATTGTTCATCATATTTACCGGCATGTGCAGGGTCAATCTTTTTAAGTGACGTAAAAACTTCTGCTTTATCAGGGTATGTTTTTAGTCTATCAACTATCTCACCTGCTTTGGCGTCAAAAAATACTTTTATCAATACAGTATTCAGATCCATTTTAGCTCTAAGATCCTGTAATACGCTTACTAATTTGACTATATCCTGCTCCCCTTCTTTCTTATTCATTGAATAAATATCAATACCGTAATAATAATCATAAATAGCTTCTCTAAAAGGCCTGAACTTATCATTTAATAAATCGTCAACAAGACCTCTCCTACTATACGAACTGCTGCTTTTGGCCCATCCATTTGAAAAACTGCTTACAGCACCCAAGCTCACAATATCGGAAGCTTTTGAAAAATAAGATGTGCCTCCTAGTTTATTCCAAGTATCCAGATCAAAACCAATAATGATATACGCATAATAATCCAGGAAGCCTGTTATTGGATCAAAGACAGTCTGGTTCCTATATAAAGCTTGTGCAGGATCGTAAGTAAAGGACCATGTATTATCATTAATGCTTAATACGAGGGAATTATCCTGCGATTTATAAATTGGTCTAAAGCTCGTCACAACAACTTGTGCAGAATAATTAATATCGTTTGATGCGCTTATTACAAATATATTCATTGCACAGTCAATCTTTGCGCCATTCTGGTAAGCGGGATCATTGGTAAATTGAGTTTTATTCATATAATCCTCAATCTTTTGAGCAAAATCCTTAATCTTATCCCGGGCGGATATTGGTATATTACCCGTGCTCAATGTTACTTTGCAATTTAATTCTTGAGGGAAAATCAAGGAGGAAAAGAACAAAAGAAGAAAAAGGCAAGTTTTCATTTTTTTTAACAATTTTCAGTTTTTAGTTGATTTAATATATGGATTTCAATATAATCAAACAATAAATAAAAAAATTACTGTCGATTTGAGACTTTTATTTGCGTTACTGCTGATAATTGGTAATGAATCGGTTATACAAGCGCAAATGATTGCAGGGGCAAAGCAGATTTCGATAGCAAATTCAGGGGTCGCACTTTCTAACGACGTTTTTGCAATTTTTAATAACCCGGCCGGTTTAGCCCAGTTTAACTGGAGAGAAATCGGTGTATTCTATTCGCCTGCCCCATTTGGATTTAAAAAACTTGCATACGGATTTATTGCTTATAACGAACCTTTGTCATCCGGTTCCTTCTCTGTCGGAGGAATGACTTACGGCTTCGAACTGTATAAAGAAAATAAAATTCTTTTAGGATATTCACACAATTTTTTGAATAAATTCTTTTTGGGATTAGCTGTAAATTTTCATTCTGTTTCGATAAAAAATTATGGAGATAAATCTGTTTTTTATTTTAACCTGGGGGGATTAACTTACATTACACAAGAAATTAAATGGGGATTTTTTATTTATAATATTAACAGGGCATCTTTTATTGATGAAGATGATCAGATGCCGACAATCTTCAATTCAGGATTCAGCTATAATATAATTCCTGAACTTTCACTTAATTTCGCGTTGGAAAAGGATATAAGATATACTGCATCGTTAAGATTCGGAATTGATTATTATATTATAGAAAACCTTTCCCTGCGCATAGGATTTTCCAACGAGCCGTCAACTTATTCTTTAGGTATAGGAATTAATTATTCGTTTGTCAGTCTTGATTATGCAGTTTTCAATCATCCTGATCTCGGATTAACTCACCAGGCGGGGATTTTAATCAGTTTTGAAAATATTGGAAACCGGTACAAAAAAATAAAAGAATATCTTTTAGGGAAGTAAACTTTAAATTCAATAAAACCTTTAACCAAAAAGTAAATTGAATAATCTCTCTATTAAAATTATTTCTATTTTGCTCATCCTCTTATTCTGTAATTCACGGGATCAGGCTTTAGGGGATTCTACAGATTTCAAAACTAAAGAAGTAATTTCAAATTTGCTTCAAGAACCATCTGAAGAATCGGATAACTCCGATTTATACGACGCCGTTGAAGAGCTCATCTCCAATCCTGTAAACATAAATGAAGCCGGTTTAAGCGAGTTAGAGAGCGTTCCTTTTATGGATATTAAGACTGCAAACCAGATACTAAATCACAGGAAAAAATTCGGGCATATTTTTTCCATAAGTGAATTATACTCTGTAGAAGAACTGTCAAAAGAAATAATAGAAAAAATTTCTCCTTTTTTAACTGTTGTTGATAAAAATTCATCTAGAGAAAATTCTGGGGACTCATTCTTTTCTAATTTATCATTTGACTTAAGAAGCAAAATATTGAACGACCTTCAGAAAAGGAAAGGATTTACTGAAAATAAATTCAACGGTTCAAAATACAAAATATACAACAGGGTAAGGACAACCTATAAAAATTTTGAACTGGGATTTTTAACCGACAAAGACCCCGGAGAGAGTTCGATTAACGACTTCTCTTCATATTATTTATTTGTAAAAAAAACAGGAATAATAAATAATATGGTTTTAGGTGATTATTTGGTTCAATGGGGTCAGGGATTAGCATTATGGAGCTTGTATGGTTTTTCTAAAGGTGCCGACGCAGTTTTTCCTGTCAAGAAAAATTCGAAGATAATCAATAAGTATACGAGTTCTACAGAAAGTAATTTTTTTAGGGGTGCTGCTGTAAATTTGAAATTTCAGAATTTTTCTTTGACGACTTTTTATTCAAGAAACAGAGTCGATGCAAGTATTGATTCCGTTTCTCATGGTATCTTATCAATCCCAATAGATGGTTTGCACCGTACTGAAAATGAACTAACAAAAAGGAAATCTACTTTTGAAACTGTTTACGGCTCAGCAATAACCTTTCAAAATAATTTTTTGAATACAGGGATTCTATATTATAATTCGGTTTTTAACAATTCCTTTATCCCCGGTTCTATTTATGACATTAAGGGGGATAAATTTAACTATACATCTTTTTTTTATGATATATTTTCGGAAAGAATGAACCTTTTCGGGGAATTTGTTTATGACGGTGTTTCAGTTGCATTGATAAACGGAATCAAATTCCCGGTTAATAAAGATTTTATTTTCGTAACTTCAGTAAGAAGTTATCCTCGAAATTTTAATAATATTCACGGGTTTTCTTTCGGTGAAAAATCAGGGGCTTGTAAAAATGAATTCGGAATTTACAACGGGATAAGATGGAACTCACCGGCAGGCCTTATTAATTTTTACTATGACCAATTTAAATTTCCTTACGCCTCCTACCAAATGCCTATGCCAAGCTCAGGAAATGAATTCCTAATTGATTATAAAAAAACATTTATTAAAAATTTTGAGACAAAACTTAGATTCAAATATGAAAATAAGGAAATCACATTTGATGAAAATAATATCTCGAAAATTGTGAATAGGATTAAAGAAATATCGAGAATAGAAATTATTTATAAACTTAACCGGCAATTCAGGTTAAAGGGAAGGTTTGAGTATAATAATATAATTATTAACAATAATTTTTTTGAAGAGGGATTTTTGACTTACCAGGATATTCAGGTTAACTTGACGGCTTTATTTAATTTTTATTCAAGGATAATTTTTTTCAAAACCGATTCATTTAATTCCGCAGTATATGAATATGAAAATGATTTGACTGGAACTTTATTAAACACGGCATTATACGGTGAAGGAATCAGGTGGTATCTTGTAATAAATTTTAGACTTTCCGGGATAGTGTCAGTTTCATGCAAATATTCTGAAACTATAAAACCGAAGGAGAAAACTTTGGGAACCGGGTTATTGGAAATAGATGGCCCTCTTGATAATAGGCTTAGCCTCCAACTGGATATAAATTATTAGCCGGCAGCTTCAATATCATCCATGTTTGTAATTGGTATACTAAGATTTTTCTTTCTCCCTTTTACAAAATACATATCAATTTCACCTTTTCCCTTGGCATTAAGCTTCCCCCTGTATTCACATACAAAATAATCTTTAATTAAGTTAAAAGTGGGACCGGAGATATTAATTGCATTAGGTTCACAGCAGCTGCACATGCGGCTCGCGATATTTACTGTATCACCCCAAACATCATAGGTAAATTTATTATTACCGACTATGCCGGCAACGACCTGGCCTGAATTAATCCCCCCTCTAAATTTCCATTTGTGTTTCGATCCTTTATTTCTTTCGTTTATAAAATTCTGCATTTCAATTGCTGCATTTACTATCCTAACGGCATGATCCGGAAGTTCATTTGGTATTCCGCCGCCGATCATATAACTATCCCCGATCGTTTTCAATTTTTCAAGTTCATAATTTGAAATTATATCATCGAATTCATAAAATATTTCATTTAATTCATTTAGAATTTCTTCCGGCGTTAAATTTACTGTCTGTTTGGCAAAGTTATAAAAATCAGTAAACAGAATTGAGACCATATTGTAATTACGCGGGCATATTTCACCTTTTAATTTCCATTCATTAACTATTTGAGCAGGTAAAATATTATGAAGGAGTGCATCGGTTTTTATTTTCTCTTCTTCAAGCTCCTTCGTTTTTTGTTTTACCTTAGTATCGACATTATGTTTATAAAATGCCATTTCTAAAGTTGAGTTAAGGCTTCTCTCTTCAAAAGGTTTTAAAAGATAACCGAACGGTTCGGTTACCATAGCTTTTTGTAAAATTTCTTCGTCGGTCAATGCGGTAAGATATACAACAGGTATATTATATTTCTCGTTAATAATTGTCGCTGCATCTATACCGCTCATTTCCCCTGCAAGCAATATATCCATTAAAATCAGGTCTACCTCTACAGTTGATATTTTTTCCAATAATTCTTCACCGGAATTTACAACCAAGGTTACAATGTAGCCGAGTTTATTTAAAGTCCTTCTGAAGATTTATTGAAATGATATTTTCATCTTCAACAACAATTATTTTTCCTTTATTGATATTCATATAACAAAAAAGTATTTATACTTTTAATTGTAAGATTATAGTAAGTGTTAAAAATATCCAGAAATGTTATTTCTAATAAAATGCCAAATAATTTTCTTTAATATATCCATTCTTTTATTTCCTTCAAAGTAATTATTAGGGTAATAATTGATAATTATTCGTATCGCTGCGCAGATTTTTCATTAATTTTCTTTAAAAGTTCAAGTTCATTTGGTTTTTATTGTAAGAACTGATTTGGATTAGCTTACCCCATGCTGAATTATTTTTCTTCCAGTTATATTTTCAATAAATAACTTAATCATATATTAATAATGCTGAACACCGTTTCATATTTATTTAAAAATTATTTTTTGAACTAATAACATAAAAATATTTTCTCCAACGGTAAATATCTTATAGATAAAAAGAGCGGATCTTCCTGAAACTCAGAAGGGTAGGACATTAAAGTTCAAATTTAAATTTTGCAGTATAATTATTATAGTTAGAAATGTTATCCATGCAGAATCTCATAAAATTACTTCGCCATTACTTTTATCTGACTATTAGTGATATCTGGTTCATAAAATGAGGGTTAGAAATAGCAGAACAGTCAAAGTTATTAACTTTCCCCCCGTCTTTCAATAGTAAAGATAAAATCCCGAAAGACATGGCGATCCTATGATCACCAAAACTTTCAAAAACAGGTGAATAATTTTTGACTTCACCGGAAATTGAAAAACTGTCATTTTTTTCCTCTACATCCAATCCCAGCAATTTCATATTATAGCAAATCGCATTTATCCTGTCAGTCTCTTTTGCTCTTAATTCCAAAACATTATCAACCTCAAATTTCCCTTCTGCAAAGATTGATGCGATCGATAATATAGGGATCTCATCAATAATATTGGGAATAATTTTTTCTTCGATTTTGATATTGCAGAGTTTGCTGCTATGAACTGCCAAATCGCCAAAAATTTCCCCGTTCATTTCTTTGATATTTTCAGTATCAATTTCTGCTCCCATACTTTTTAATACTTCCAAAATACCTGTTCTTGTAGGATTTAAAGAAACATTTTTTATGATAAAAGATGAATTTTCAGACAGCAGACATAAAACAATAAAAAATGAAGCGGTTGAAATATCTGAAGGAACAAAATATGTTTTTGAAACAGGGTAATCATCTTTTGAGACAAAAGTTATTTTGCTGTTTTCTTTAAAGTTTGATTTTAGACCAAGCATCTTTTCGGTATGATCTCTTGATGGAAATTTTTCAATAACCGAAGTCATTTTTTCTAAATGTAAACCTGCAAGCAAAACGGCGCTTTTAACTTGTGCACTTGCGACAGGCAGCTCGATAATTAATTCCGGTAATTTCTTCAGACGGATAAAAAGATAAAGGTAAAGTAAAATCTTTTGTTGCTTTTATTTTCCCGTTCATTGCGGTGAGAGGAGTTATTATCCTCTTCATAGGTCTCTTTGAAAGAGATTCATCACCGATAATAACAGATTCAAAATTCTGGGCTATTAATATTCCTGATATTAATCTTGCTGTAGTTCCAGAGTTTCCAGCATCTAGCGGATTAACCGGCTTATTAAAATTTTTAAAGCCCCTCCCGGTTATTTCAATAAAGTTATGTCTCTTTTCGATTTCGGCACCAAGTTGTCTAAAACATTTTTGGGTTGAATTGACATCTTCCCCGTTGGACAGATTAAATATCTTAGACTTCCCTTCTGCAAGTGAAGAAAACATAACTGCCCTGTGAGAAATCGATTTATCTCCAGGCAATTCGAGTTCACCATGTACTTTGTTTATATGATTAAAAGATTGAAGCATAACCAATTAGTATTTCGGATTGCGGATTGAAAGAGAGAGCAAAAAATTTTTTATATTTCATTTTTTATTTTTCAGAACAAGTGATTGTATAAAATTAATTAATTACAATTAGATAAAAAAGTTAACATTATGAAATAATAATGAAATTGAGAATCCTATTAAGAAAAATCCGAAATCAAAAATCCTCACGAAGGGATGGCTATGCTAGAAATCCGCAATTAATATTGTTTACTTTTTATAAACCCATTGAATTATTTTTTCTTCAAGCTCAGCTTCAGAGTATTCAGATTTTTCGTACATCCCATTAACAATTCTTTGCCTTAAAGCTTCATATAAAATTACTGCAGCAGCAACGGAAACATTTAGACTTTGAACCATTCCATACATTGGTATTAAAAATTTTTTGTCAGCAAGATTTGCTGCTTCTTCAGAAACTCCTCTATGTTCATTGCCTAAAACTATAGCAGATTTTTTTGTAAAATCAATATCAAATAAGTTATCAGATTCATTTGAAATAGAAGATGCATAAATAATAAAACCTTCATTTCTCAAACTTTCATAACATTCATTTATATTTTTAAATTTTTCTCTTTCGACCCATTTAAATGCTGAAGCTGAAGATTTTTTACCGATTTTAGGAAAAGATTCCCGGTAATAAACCAAAGAGACTTTAGGAACTCCAACCGCATCGCATGTTCTGAATATCGCACTTACATTATGAGGATCGTGAATATTTTCCAAAACAACTCTTAACGAGGGCTGACGGTGATTAATTACAGAAATAATTTTGCTTTTTCTTCTTTCAATTTTAGGTACAATTGTACTCTTCATTTATAATTAAAGATTATTTACAAGCTAGACTATTTATTAAAAACCAATTTATAAATTATCTTATTTTTAATTTTTCTCGCCCTGTCAACCTTAAATTTTTTTACATCGGTCTTCAGATAAAAAGCCGCCAATTCAAGAACTTTATCCATCACTGTATCCTCATCATGAGCCCAACTCTCACACCCTTTTAATGAAGGTATTTCAGCAGTATAGCCGTCATCAGTATTTTCTATTACAATATCTAATATCATGAACTCTTTTATGATTTAACACATTGAGATAAAATAAGAAAGTGTAGGAAGACGCAACCCGGAACTATTTTTCTACTTATTAATGAACCGGCAATATGTTAAAGAAAAAATAAATTTTTAATTATATCCCGGTCGGGTGCCAGGTTGTTTTTACTTCCTGAGTTTTCTCAATTATATAAGGAGATTCATAAATCTCGTGTGTCCAATCATTCTTTTTGTAAAACACAGTTCTTTTAATGTTACCGCTTGCCAGTTCACTAATCGATTTAATTATCTTCTCATCGTCTCCGCAATAAATAATTGAGTTTACATCCATATGAGATGCCATATGGCTGTACAATTCAGATTTTTTACCTGTAAGAATATTTACAACTCCGCCAGGAACATCGGAAGAATTTAATACTTCGGCCAAAGAAACAGCCGATAAAGGTTTACTTTCAGATGCTAAAACAATAACTGTATTCCCGCCGACAATTGCAGGTGCTATTAAAGTAATTAGACTTAACAGACTTTTATTTTCAGGAGCTATAATTGAAACCACACCTACCGGTTCAAGATTTGAAAAATTGAAATGAGAACTTACTACCGGGTTAACACTACTAAAAATCTGCTGATATTTGTCGCTCCATCCTGCATAATAAACTAACCGGTCAATAGAAGCTTCCACTTCTTCATGAGCGGATTTTGCTGATTCACCCTGGGTAATCAGCTCTGCAACAAATTGTTCTTTTCTTCCTTCAAGCATTTCTGCAATGCGGTATAAAACCTGTCCTTTATTTAATGCCGATGCATTTGCCCATGAATCCTGGGCTTTACGTGCAGCAACAACAGCATTTCGGAAATCTTTCCGGGAAGCCAGGCACATATTTGCAATCAATTCTCCTTTGCTGTCATTAACAGCATAATATCTTCCAGATTCTGTACGCGGGAATTTGCCGCCGATATATAATTTATAAGTTTTATTGATATTTAATCTGCTCATAATTTTCAGCCAAATAATAATTAATCAAATTTTACATAAGGATATAATCCATGCAGTCCGCCTTCCCTGCCGAAGCCGCTTTCTTTATAGCCTCCGAAAGGAGAAGCTGCATCGAACTTATTAAATGTATTTGCCCAGACTACACCCGCTGCTAATTTTTGAGTTAAATGAAATATTTTTGCACCGTTTTGTGTCCATACTCCGGCCGATAATCCATACGGAGTATTATTTGCTTTTTCTATAACTTCTTTAATCGTTCTGAATGTCTGAATTGTTAAAACTGGACCGAATATTTCTTCCTGAACAATTTTATGCGACTGTGATACATTAAGGAATAAAGTAGGAGGACACCAGTTTCCCTTTTTCGGTAATTTGCATTCAGGCTGATAAATTTCACCGCCTTCATTCAGACCTATGTTTATATAGTTCTCAATCGTTTGTAATTGTCTTTTGGAATTTACTGCACCGATATCTGTATTTTTATCTAATGGATCACCAACAATTAAAGTTTCCATTCTGTCTTTTAATTTTTGTATCACTTAATCAGCTACAGATTCCTGTACAAATAATCTCGAACCTGCACAGCATACATGTCCCTGGTTAAAAAATATTGCATTAATAATTCCTTCAACAGCCTGATCGATTGCCGCATCTTCAAAAATTATATTAGCACCTTTCCCGCCTAATTCAAGTGATACTCTTTTATTAGTTCCGGCAATTGCTTTTGCAATGTATCTTCCCACTTCTGTTGAACCTGTAAAAGCTATTTTATCTATATCCGGATGATTTACAATACTGGCTCCTGTTTTTCCTGCTCCTGTAACAATATTTACTACACCATCCGGCAAACCGCTGGCATGAATAACTTCAGCCAGTTTTAAAGCGGTTAATGGTGTGGTTTCTGCCGGTTTCAATACTGTAGTATTACCTGTTGCCAGTGCCGGAGCAAGTTTCCACGCAGCCATCAATAAAGGAAAATTCCAGGGAATTATCTGACCGACAACTCCAATAGGATTCGGTTTTCTGTTTGGGAAAGCATATTGTAATTTATCTGCCCAGCCTGCGTGATAGAAAAAATGATTTGCAGCAAGTGGAATATCAATATCGCGTGATTCCCTTATTGGTTTTCCGCCGTCCATACTTTCGATAACTGCAAATTCGCGTGCACGTTCCTGTATCAAACGTGCAATCCTGAAAATATATTT
This sequence comes from uncultured Ignavibacteria bacterium, assembly GCA_963739895.1. Lineage (GTDB taxonomy): Bacteria > Bacteroidota > Ignavibacteria > Ignavibacteriales > Ignavibacteriaceae > CAVQBP01. The sequence continues at coordinate 15,085 of CAVUCR010000054.1, forward strand.
GCCCCGGTCTTTCCCTGATAATTTTGACCATCCGTTAAATGCTTTGCGGGCAGCTTTAACTGCTAAATCAACATCTTCCGCAGTTGCTTCTGCAACAGCAGAAATTTTTTCATCATTTGCAGGATTGATAGTATCAAAGTATTTTCCTTTTACAGGTTTTGTAAATTTCCCGTCAATATACAAGTTCATACTTTTTTTGAATTTGTATATGGCCGGTACTTTCAGGTGCTTCGGAATACTTCCAAGAAGCTTTAAATAAATCTTTACTTTCTTTTTTCTGGCATAATTAATCTTTTGAAAAATAATTAGATGATTGATACACACCTGTTTCCACTTTAATCAAGCTGCATCAGTAAATCATTTAATAAGCTGCTGGCTCCAAAACGGAAATAGTTTTTATTCATCCATTTTTCACCGAGTACTTCATTCAGCATAACCAGGTATTGCAGAGCAAGTTTTGCATTTGAAATACCGCCTGCCGGTTTCATTCCTATCATTTTGCCGGTTTTTAAATAATAATCTTTAATGGCATCAAGCATTACATAAGTAACCTGCAAAGTAGCTGCCGGCTGTATTTTACCTGTTGAAGTTTTAATAAAGTCGGCCCCTGCATAGATAGCAATCTCACTTGCTTTTCGGACATTATCCAATGTATCCAGTTCGCCGGTTTCCAGGATTACTTTTAGATGAGCATTACCGCATGGCTTCTTTAACAGCAGCAATTTCATCAAAAACATACTGGTAATTCCCGGAAAGGAATTCACCCCTTGAAATTACCATATCGACTTCATCAGCACCCTGATCAACAGCAGTTTTAACTTCGTTTATCTTTACTTTTAAAGCCGTCTGTCCGCTTGGAAATGCTGTAGCTACTGAGGCCACATGAATGCCGCTTCCTTCAAGCGCTTTTTTTGCAACGCCCACAAATGACGGATAAACACAAACAGCAGCAACTTTAGGAATATCACTGATATGAATCATGAGGATGCATAGCTTTATAACATAGCTGCTTAACCTTGCCTTTGGTATCTTTACCTTCCAGAGTTGTCAGGTCAATCATACTTACAGCTAATTTCAAGCCCTTCTTTTTTTGACGCCGTTTTAATGCTCCGGGAGCGAAACCGGGCCGTCCTTTCATCTACACCAACAGTGTCATACACCGGTAAGTTATTTAAGTCTGGAAGCATGTATATAATTAATTATTAAAAGATTACAAAATTCAACTTCATTATTTTATTTATGAGTCCAATCTAAAAAGGCTATTTAGCCAAAATTTAACTTTGATTTTATAGAAAATTCAAATACTATTTTTTATAAAATCACCTTTTTAGAGCAGGCTCATTTATTCATAATTATAAAAGAATAGTGATGGCGTTGTTCCTAAGCCGAAGTCCAGCAAAACAATTTTACATTTTTTGATAACTTCTTAATTTTAACAAAATTTCATTTATAAACTAAACCTAACAACAAAGTCGAAACACAACTCTAAACTTTTAACCAACACAAACGCCAAGCGCGAAACAGCTTTCGTTTAGAGGCACATGTTAGCTCGCTTTTGAATTAAATGCCTTTTTTAAGTGTAATTTTTCTTTTTCAGTAATAGTGAACAAATCAAAAATATAATCATCAATTACAGAAATATGGATTTTCGTTATTAATACTTTATCGACTAGATTCGATATTTCACTAAATATCGCTTGTGAAAAACCGGGAGTGGTAACTCTTCAAGATTTCCACGAAGCACTTTTATTGTGTTGAATTTTTTTAAGTAAACAAATTGGTAAAGTGATGAGTTTAATAAAGCTAAAATAACTTTTATTGGATAACTATTTAGTTTGGGTATTAAATATGTTAGCGCTATTAAGTGTAAGCCGTTGTTTATCATCATATGCAAAAACAAGTTTATTTGAGATGAATCTATAAATAAGTTTTTCTTTAGCTCGATATTTTTCAACAGGAGCAACTTGCTGAAATTTCTCAGATTCAAATAAAATGTAATTGCTGGCCTCAGAGAGTAAATATTTATTTACTTCTTTACCTTTATATATTTCCTCATATCCTTCCAATTTATTTGTTTTTAGAAATTTCTTATTGTCACCAGTAACAATTCCTAATGCCCAATCCGCATTATTCTTTAGTGTATTAAAAGGCTTGCAGAATACTTTTCCAATTATAGAGTTATCAAACTCATTAACATCAATATCAAAAATTAAGTCTGGGTTTAAAGTAAATCTATCTTGATCAATAATGTATTCGGTATTCTGCTAAAATTTTAATTTTATGACTATTTTGTGGAGCTTTTTTAATTAAATCAATGCGTATGACATTTGTAAATACATTTGTAAATGCACGCCCTAGTTTTACAATTTTTAAATTGAAGTGTTTTTTAAAGTATATATTTCTTATATCCCTATGTACTTTTATGTTAAGAATTGATTCAGGAAGAATAAAGGAAAACATACCATTTGTTTTAAGCATTTCTAATGCTTTTAGATAAGAAATAAGAAAAGATTCTAGTGACTTAATATATGGGTATAAAGTTTTTAGTGTAGTTAATGTTCCATTTTCAAAATGTAAACCCCAGGGGGGATTGGTCAATATTAAATCATAGTATTCAGGATATTCATTAGTAACAAAGAGTGAAGAACTGTCAATTTCTAAAAGTGTGTCTTTGACAAAGATATTGGATTAAAATTAATCAGTATTATACTTTATAATTAGATTTATTTTTGCAATAAACACGGCTAAATAATCAATATCAAACCCAAAAAGATTATTAGGATTTGAAATGAAATCACTTGCATTCAAAAGAAATTGACCAGTCCCACAACAAGGATCTAAAATTTTAAAATTACTTTTTACATAATCTGAGATAATTTCATCAACTATATTTTTGGGGGTGTAATATGAGCCGTGTTTTGCTTTTTCTCCTAGCAATACAT
>CAVUCR010000055.1:0-3111 GCA_963739895.1 uncultured Ignavibacteria bacterium
TTAAAAAAGCCTTGCTTAATCAAATAATCCAACATAAAAAAATTAAGCAAGGTTTTTTTCGCTACGGCGAATAGGATAAATAATTCCAGGATTTACTGATAAGATTAAAAAAATATTTGCGAGCGAGATAAGTTTCGTTTGAGCGAGCAATTATTTTTTGACAGAATTCTTATTAAACGATTAAATGAAAATGGGATAGTGAAAGGTAGGGATATTTATAAATATTTTTCCTTTAATTATCTCTAAGAGACGACCAATAAAAAAAATTCTCCTTAATCTTAATCGTTTTGACAGGTTTCCGGGAAGGTGTTCTTTCCAAAAGCCTTGCTTAATCAATTAGCTAGCATATAAGAATTAAGCAAGGTTTTTTTGCATAGTGGAATGAGTAATTCATTTAAAGATTTACTGATAAGATGAAAAAATTATTTGTGAAGGGATGACAGCATGGGAATGCAATAAGCGTATAGGCTGTCAGACCGAACAATTAATTTTTGATAAGACTACAAATGCTATGTTTTATGAATATGAAATATGGAGGTACAGAAAAAAGTCTTACTTATTTTTGACCGGAACAGCTTAAAGGAACTGCAAAAATAAGGAAGTCTTTTTCGATGGTGATTACTATATTTATTTGTTTTACTGAAAAGATGAAAAAAATATTTGCGTGAGGATTGGGGAGGGAATTAGGCGAGCAATTATTTTTTTGATAGAATGATTACACTTGGATTAAATGATTAGAAATATGACCTTATATGAAAGAGGATGTAAAAAACATTCAACAACTAACTTTTTTTATCCAATCATAAACAGGTTTTAATAGTGCAAATCCACTCTTCAATTTGGATGGAAAATCTCCAGCTAAATCAATTGGTGTCCAAATTGTTAAATGAGGTGAAACCTCCATGTCTCTTATTTGGTCACCGTTCTTTGGTTTAGTTTCAAGAGTAACAGCTTGTATTTTTCTCCCTCGATATTGCTTTTGTTCATCAGACAACACAATGCCTCTTTCAAAATCGCAGTCCAAAGCTCATTATTCATTTCAGGAAATAGAAAATTGATCCCCACCTAATAATTTTTTCTACAATATTCGGTCTGGAGGTGACTTGCCATGCATCTCGCATGAATCGAATATATACGAGATTAGGATTGCTTAATACATTTTTTGAAATTTTCAATACTAGGATTTTCTAATTCATTCTGAATGAAAGTCAAAATCGGCCAATTTCTATATTTCAATCCCTCCAAATTGACCCCTAGTCGAATTTTCTCAATATCAATTAATATTAAGAGATTCCATTGAACCCCTTCATTACCATCACACATACCCAAAAGGGGCTTATTAAGCTGACCAGATGGTCTACCTTTTACGTCTAGTAGTGAAGTAAATGTTTGCAGAAGTTCAGTGTATTTAGAATCGATATCTCTGAATTTTGGAATATTTGGTCTTTTCTTTACCAGTTTAAATCCGTTACTTGTAAATTATTTAATTCCTTATTATCAGCTATAATATCTGATTGAGTTTCAATGACTGATAGTATTAAATTATAAGCTGCCTTAGCATTTATATTAAAAAATTCTCTGTTTTTCTGTCTAACAAATCCCAATTTATTATGAACTAATGATTCTAATTTTTTACAATCATTTACAAAAATTTGATATGCTACTTTCCAAATAAAATCACCTGTAGAATTGCTGTTGAATCTCAGAACATCTTTCGGCTGGATTTCTTGTAGTCATTCCAATTTTGCAAACTGGTAAAATTATGTCTTTTACATCAAGGATATACACATAACCTGATTTAGTAACGTATTCATTCATTGTTAAATTCTGAATATTTTAATTGAGCAGAGATAATTCGCTATATAGGTCACTTCAATTTTCTCCCCGCTAAATCTTATAGCCTTTCCAACTTAATCCTATTTTCCCCCAAAGGCAAGAAAATTCCACTGCTGCTGTTCTTAAAAAAGCCTTGCTTAATCAACAGTTTCCATAAAAACTAAGCAAGGTTTTTTTCCCGGGCGGAATGGGCAAATCATTTCAGGACTTAATGATAAGATTAAAAAAATATTTGCGAGCGATATAATACTAGTTTGAGCGAGCAATTATTTTTTGATAGAAGTATCATTAAAATGATTTAATGAAAATGGGTTTGTGAAAGGCAGGGATATTTATAAATAATTTTAATTTAATTATCTTTAAAAAACTAACAATAAAAATAATTCTCTTTAATACTAATCTTTTGATAAATTCTTGGGAGGTAAATTGGAATCTGAGTTACTGAAAAAGCCACCAGATTATGAAATGTATCCAAGGACCTTAATGTCTAATTTCAAACATACTATTGATAAAGAGAGTGAGAAAAAAATCAAAGGACAAAAACTATATGCGCGCTACACTGGCTGGAATTTTTATGGATATGTTTGGTTTGATAATAACAAATGGAATTGTGAGGTATGGAGATATAAGTTTCATATTGAAACTATAACCAAAGACACGCTGGAGGAGATTATGGATGAAGTTTCCATGGGTTATGGTTCAGACTAAGCAAAAAATTTTAACCAACTCTAAGAAGTTAAACCACAATATTAAACTTCAAAAAGCCTTACATAATTAAATTCAATTCAACGAATTAAAATTTAAGCAAGGTTTTTTTGCATGGTGCTTACGAAAATAATTTTATGATTTACTGAAGAGATGAAAAAAATATTTGCTAGCGAGATAATAATTACCTGTCTATTTCATTTGATTATAAATAAAATTAAATCATTTTCAAGAGATTATGCCGACTTGTTTTGCCGTTGTGAAAATTTTCTTAAGAAATGATTAGCTAAGCAGATAATATCCTCATACCGTTCTTTCAGTGAAGGAATAAGATGTCTTTAAAAGAATTGACTATAAACATCATAAGCTTCCGGGGGAGATTCATGCACGGTACCATCTATTACAATAAATTTACCTTCTTTTGCTTCCGCTAAAATTTCATTGAAAACTGAGAGAGGATAGTTGCCATTTCTACTAAGGATGAAAAAATAATAAAAGCAGATAAAATTTTCTCCATTCATAAAGTTCTCCCTCCTAATTTTGTATATCTCTTCTTTGCATCTATCAGCA
>CAVUCR010000056.1:0-31162 GCA_963739895.1 uncultured Ignavibacteria bacterium
ATATATGAGATAATTATCTAAGAATATTTAATTTTTAGAAGAGCTTTTCTCTTTTAATACTATTTTGAAGAATACTAGTATTAACTTGGATATTCATGGAAAAGATGAAAATTTACTTGCCTCTTAATAATAAAAAGGTTTTATTTGTATTAAAGTTGAGGGCCCGGGGAATGCAATTGAACAAAACATATATATATTGACTCTATTGTAAAGCTCATTCGATTAAAAAAGAATATTTGTGAGAAATTTGCACAATAACAACACCATTTTTAAATAGTATTTATAAGCAATAGTTATAAAAATATGTTCTATTAAAAAGAAGTAAAGTCATTTATCAAATAATTATTTAAAGAGGTTTCATATGCACAATTATTCTACTAATAAACACATTCTTTGCATACTCCTTTTCGTTTCGATTATTTACATTTCACAACTAGCGGCTCAAACAAATATTGAGTTAATTAAGGATATTAACCCGGGATATCCAAGCTCAGATCTTCATAATTTCATTAATGTTAATGGTATTTTATACTTTGTTGCATTTAATTCCGGCAAAGGATTATGGAAATCTGATGGTACAGACGGACGGAACCAAGTTAGTTATAGATTTAGATAATCCTGATATTAGATCCTAATTATGAAGAATTTACAGTATTTCAAAAATCAATTATTTTTTAGAGCGGTTGAAACTGCATCGGGATTAGGTGGTGAATTATGGACAACAGACGGAACACAGGAAGGAACCCGGATGATTAGAGATATCTATGTAGGTTCTGGTTGGAGTTCTCCAAGTTATCTTACAGTAAAAGATAGCCTTCTTTTATTTCTCGCTTCTTCAGAAGATTTAGTCGCAGGCGGAATAGAAACAGAATTATGGCGTTCAGACGGAACTTTTGAGGGTACATATATGGTTAAGGATATTTGGCCGGGACCTTACCATAATAATGGTGGGCCAGGAATAGGTGGTTGTACTTCATCTGCTGTTGTTAATGGTGTTTATTATTTTGCTGCTAAAGGTCTTGGTGAAGATGTAGGTGAAAATTATATAGGAGGTCTTGAACTCTGGCGTTCAGACGGAACTGCAGAGGGAACATACATTGTTGTCGATTTATCTCCTACATACAATCCTATTTATGGAGAAGCATGGTCATATCCTAATAACCTAATCAATTTCAAAAATCAGCTCTTCTTTTCTGCATACAGTACAAATACTGGCAATGAATTATTTAAGTCAGATGGTACAGCTCAGTGGAACACTACCTGGTTAAGGATATCTGTTCGGATGGACAAATTGTTGTGGAAATCAAAACAGTAGTTATCCTGGAGATTTTGTAATAGTTGATAGCTTGCTTTATTTTATGGCATGTGATGGGATGCACGGCAGAGAACTATGGAAAACAGACGGAACTGAGGGAGGTACAAATATGGTAATTGATTTGACTGAAGGTGAAGAAAGTACCACTATAACCGAGCAAACTGCATATAATGGTATATTATACTTTGTTTATGATGATGGAGATGACAAGCATGGCAATGAACTCTGGCGCACAGACGGAACTGCTGAAGGCACATATTTAGTAAAGGATATCCATACCGGAGCAGACAACTCCAATCCACGGTATCTTACCGTTGTAAATGATTTTATGTATTTTTCGGCTTGGACCGAAGAATATGGCGAAGAACTTTGGAGAACCGATGGTACAACTGATGGTACAATAATGGTGGAAGATATGCATACAGCGGTGGGTTATGGAAGTCATCCCTATGAATTAACAAATGTAAACGGGACATTATATTTTGCAGCAAGATCTTATTATTTTGTTCCTGATAATATTGATACCGGGTATGAATTATGGAAGTTAACATCTGACCCAACAGACGTAAAGATTGCTTCTTCAAAATTAGACTTTAAATTACATCAAAATTATCCTAATCCGTTTAATCCAACTACATCAATAAGTTACTCACTACCCAATGATGTTTTTCTTACTTTAAATATTTATGATGTATTAGGTAGAGAAGTGGCTGTATTAGAGAATGGGTACAAAAAAGCAGGTAACTATTCATATTCATTTAATGCAAGTAAACTGACAAGTGGAATATAATTCTATACAATTAGGGCTGGTAATTTTAACCAAACAAAGAAAATGTTATTGTTGAAATAAGATACTTATAATAATCAAATTTGAAGGTAATCCATGAAATCAATTGTCTATGAAAAATACGGAAAACCTAGCGTTCTCAAGATAACAGAATTAGAAAAACCTGTTCCCAAGGACAATGAAGTACTTATCAAAATAAATGCTACAACAGTAACGGCAGTCGACTCAATCTTTAGACAAGGTAATCAATTTTTCGCGAGACTTGCAACAGGATTAACAAAACCTAAAAATAAAATTCTTGGTGCTGAGTTTTCCGGAGAAATTGAATCTGTTGGGAAAGATGTGAAGTTATTTAAGACAGGTGATTATGTTTTCGGAGCTTACGAGGGAACTCATAGTGAATATATTTGTTTACCAGAAAACAGTGCAGTTATTGCAATACCGTCAAATATGAATTTTAATGAAGCTGCTTCGATACCATACGGAGCTTTAACTGCCATTCTTCATAGGAAACTTCACTTATTTTATGTTCAACATATATTGCAGCATTATTAATTAAAACATCAATTTTATAATACTTTTTCTTAAGTTCTTCAAAAAAACTCTTCACATTACCGGGTGATGAGATATCCAATTGATAAAAGCTGTGGTTGTTATCTTCACAGTCCAGTTCGGATAAGGTCTGTTCAGCTTGCTGAAAATTAGTTTTATATGTCAGAATTACATTAGCATTTAATTCAGCAAACAATTTTGCACATGCTTTTCCGATCCCCCTTGAGCCTCCCGTTATTAATATATTTATATTGTAAAAATCAATAAAAGTTTTTTTATTCCCTTCCATAATACCTCAATTATATTTTTTAATTATTAAAAATTCCCCTAATGGATATCTTCAAAATAATAAAAAAAATTCAGCCAGTGTACTTTATTTATTAACTGGTAAAATTGCCTGGTTTACTTTATCTTTTTTGTCAATAAAAAAAGTGGTTCCGCATTTAGCGGCAAATCCCCGGAATGCCAGCAAAAGCGCTCCTAACAAATTATTTATTATTGGAGGTTCGATGAAACGTATCAATTTTATTGTTCTTTTCCTGGTATTAACTTTTTTTCTTACGGAGTCTTGCAATGTTCCCGGAGAAAAAGGAGAGAATGAAATTAATAGGGCTAACATGGATACAACGGTAAGTCCGTCAGCAGATTTCTTTGAATATGCAAATGGAAATTGGATTAAGAATAATACAATCCCTGCTGAATATCCTACCTGGGGATCATTTATAGTTTTAGTTGAAAATAATTATAAAAAATTAAAAAAAATATTGGATCAGGCTGAGAATAATTCATCTGCAGCTAAAGGAAGTAATGATCAGCTTGTTGGTGATTTTTACCATTCAGGCATGGACTCTATAAAAATTGAAGAAGACGGCTATAAGCCTATTCAATCCGAATTAGATAAAATTGAAAATGTAAAAAACCTAAATGATTTCTATACAGTTTTAAGCAGGATTCATCTTGGTTTTTCAAATCCTCTTTTTTCTTTTTCTTCATCACCAGACGCAAAAAGCAGTAAAATGAATATTGCAGAATTATACCAGGATGGTCTTGGAATGCCTGATCGAGATTACTATTTAAAAGATGATCCTAACACTAAATCCATTAGAGCAGCTTATATCGAATTCATTAAAAGAATATTTTCCCTGTCGGGAGATGATTCTACTACAATAACCGGGAATGTTGAAAAGATTCTGAATATTGAAACAAAGCTTGCAAAGGCTTCGATGACACGAGTTGATAGGAGAGATCCTCAAAAGACATATCATAAAATGAATATTAAACAATTATCGGAACTTACTCCTGATTTCAACTGGGAGAGATATTTTAATTCCATTGGTGTTTCAAACCCGGGAGATATTAATGTAGCGCAGCCGGATTATTTTAAAGAAGTAAATACAATAATAAGAACTATCCCTCTAAATGATTTAAAAATATATTTAAAATGGAATATCCTTCGTTTTGCTGCGCCATACCTAAGTATGCCCTTTGAGGAAGCAAGTTTTAACTTTTACAGTAAAGCAATTAACGGTATTCAAGCAATGCAGCCAAGATGGAAAAGAGTTTTAAGAATAGTTGATGGGAATATAGGGATGTCGCTCGGGCAGCTTTTCGTAAAAGAATATTTCCCGCCTGAAGCAAAGGAAAAAGCACTTGACCTTGTTCATAACCTTATTTCGGTTTTAGGAAACAGGATAAAAAACCTTGATTGGATGAGCGAAGCTACAAAGGAAAAAGCACTGAATAAGCTTTCGGCTATTGCAATAAAAATCGGTTACCCGGATAAATGGAAGAGTTATGAAGGTTTGGATATTGTGAGGGATTCATATTTTAAAAATGTTATTAATTCTACCATCTTTAATTCAAAAAAAGAATTAACAAAGATCGGTAAACCGGTAGATCGTTCTGAATGGCACATGACACCTCCCACTGTTAACGCATATTACAATCCGCTGGTAAATGAGATTGTATTCCCTGCAGGTATACTGCAACCGCCTTTTTTTGATGCCGGCGCAGATGATGCTGTGAATTACGGCGGAATCGGGGCAGTTATAGGGCATGAAATGACTCACGGGTTTGACGACCAGGGAAGACAATTTGACGCTGATGGAAATCTTAAAGATTGGTGGACGAAATCCGATGAAGAAAAGTTTAATCAACGGGCTGAAAAGATTATTGAGCAGTTTAATGGTTATGTTCCTGTGGATACCTTACACATGAACGGCAAATTAACCGAAGGCGAGAATATAGCTGATTTAGGGGGAATAAGTATCTCCTATGAAGCATTTACAAATACCGACCAATTTAAAGGAGAAAAGATTGACGGATTTACTCCCGCGCAAAGATTTTTCCTTTCCTATGCAAATGTATGGAGAAGTAATTCCAGGCCCCAGTATATAACCAGGTTGGTAAAAACTAACCCGCATTCCCCTCCTAAATATAGAGTTAACGGTCCGCTAAGTAATCTCCCTCCATTTTGGAAAGCGTTCAATGTTAAGCCAGGTGACCCTATGAGAAACCAGGATGATAAAGTTGTAAAAATCTGGTAATATTTTTTTAAGCAGCATAGATTATTAATCTATGCTGCGATTATCTCAGCAAAACCATTTTTTTCGACTGTACGAAATTACCGGCTTCCATCTGATAAAGATATATTCCACTGGGAAAATTATCTGCATTAAAAGTAATTGTGTGTCTCCCTGCTGACAAATAACCGTTCAACAGAGTGCCTGCTTCATTTCCCAGGATATCAAAAACTTTAAGCTTCACATTTTGATTTTTAGATAAGTCAAATGTTATTATGGTTGATGGATTGAAAGGATTGGGATAGTTAGCATACAATTTAAAAGTTTTAATTTGTAAGGAACCCTGATCTTTCAGGCTAGTTGCCGTTGCTAAACGAATCCTGTAAAGACTTTTACCTGCAGTGATATATAAAGTTTTTCCGTCTGCATCACCCCAATTGCAGTTTGATGGATTTTCAGGCATTGCAATCTTATCCAGATATACTCCTGCAGGTGATATAATCCAGACTCCGGTTGGCCCTGTACAATAAACATTTCCTGCAGAATCTACTTTCATCCCGTCTGCATAACCATTTGCCGGGATTTGATAAAATAATTTTTTATTGGCTATTGTAGAATCATCAACAACATCCCAGACATAAATTCTACATTTTGGTGATTCATTAACATATAATTTTTTTTCTTCCGGTGAAAAGCAGATACCGTTAGGTTTATCAAAAGTACTGTCTAGTAATTCTGTCGACCCGGTAGGGCTTATTCTGTATATGCCACGAAAATAAAGTTCAGAAGTTTGGTGAGCAGGAATATTAAAATCGGGGTCTGTAAAAAATATTGAGCCATCTGATTTTACAACTAGATCATTAGGTGAATTAAATCTTTTACCACGGAATGTTGATGCTAACACTGTAATTGAACCATCGGATTCCTGTCGAGAAACACGGCGCAGTTCCATTTGGGTCAAAACCAATCTGCCCTGAAGGTCAAAAGTCAAGCCGTTCGAGCTATCAGAAGGCTGCAAATAAGGTTTTAATGAACTATCACGCGGAGACCACTGGTAAATAACATTAGCTTGGATATCACTAAATAATAAACCTAGATTATCTTTCCAAACAGGTCCTTCAGGCTGCAGCAATCCTGCGGCTATCTTTTCCAGTTTAGCACCGGGAGGAACCGGCGACTGAGCAAATAAAAGTGCTGATAGAAATATTACCACAAATAAGTATTTTTTTACCATTAAAAGCTCCATATTTTTCTGTAAATTCAATCTCTTAAAAAATAAAAGATCATTTCTTGAAAGAAGTCTTGAGTTTTATTCTCGAATAATCTCTTGCTATAATATTACCTTCTATTTCATTAAGATCATTTTTTTGACTTGGTTAAAGATCCTGGATTTTAGCTGGTAAAAATAAATTCCGCTTGCAAAATTTTGTCCGTCAAATTTATATTTGTATTTTCCCGGTTCCAATTCAGCATTAACTAAAGTTTCCAGTTGCTGCCCAAGTATATTATATATTCTCAATTCAACATTGCTTCTTTTATTTAGATCAAAAGTGATATTGGTTTCGGGATTAAAAGGATTCGGATAATTCGAATATAAGTAGATTTCAGCCGGAATTGAGTTCCCGCCAATATTTTCTATTCCTGTTAATTTATTCCCCACCTGCTCTTTAGGTTGATTTCCTTTATCATAATAATTCCATTCCGAGCCGGCAACATAATAGACGTAACCATTTTTATCAAATATCTGGATATCGAACGAAATGTCAGGACTATCTATAAATCTTGAATGGACTTCTACTGCAAAAACATTCTCTCCATCTCTTAAATAGTTTAAACCGCTAACCTGGCCGAGGATAATGGTATTGCTAATATCCATTTTTGAGTCAGCAAAAGTATTATAAGCAGCATCCAGATTCGAATTAATATTTACACGCCCGATTTGATGTTCATTCAAATAAATTACAGCACCATCATGACCTGCAATATAGACACGCAAATCGTGAATATCACCAACATTTTCCAGCATTAAAGAATGACGGAAATATACAGTAGTTGCCGGAGCAAGTTCAGTAGAATTGTCCGGCGAGTTATCATTACCTAAAGGTGTACTCCCTTTTCCCCAAAAAGAGACATCATAGCCTACCGACATCCATGAAAACATATCTTTTGTTGTATCGACTTTAAAATGAATAACCGCTGAGGAATCCATTTCATTACCGTTGATATCGATTGCCCTAACATAGTAGGTATACTGGTGACTCTGTTCTACGTTGAGATTTACAGAATGATCATGTTTGCCGGTACTCGTAAAAGTGTTTTCCATTTGATCATAGGTTTTATCTTCCGTACTGTACCGCACTGTAGCATTTTTATCGGTTTTAATTGTTAAATTGTATGACGTGGTGTTTACATTATATAAGGTATCGGTGCTATTAAGTATTCTTGGAGCAGTTGTGTCATTATACGGAACCCATGCATTTAATGTATCAATAACAGATGTTAATTTATCGGCTATTTTTTGGTGTGCATCAGTATTCGGATGACCGCTATTTACATATTCACCGTTATAATATGGGAAATAAGTATAAAAAACATCTTTATATCCCAGTGAATTTTCTTTGTCAACAACTTCCGAAACCTGCTGTTTTATCCAGGCTAGATCATTTGCGGCTACACAAAGAATTTTAACACCGGGATAGTCGTCTCTGATTGTTGAAATAAAATCATGATATCTATCCTTAAATAAATCCGCATCATACTGCGGTATAGGACCTGAGTAACCACCCCACCCGCTAAAATCATTTAAGCCTAAGCAAATAACAACCAGGTTAGGAATCCAACTTGAGAAATTCCATTTAGGCAACGGTGTATAAAAAAGGGTTCTATCAAAATAATCAGGCAGATTATTGCTATAGTCGCCCTGCCAGTCATGAACAAGCCCAATACCTCCGCGGCTTGTCATATTATACTGTGCATTATAATGCCTGGCTATTATTGAGCCGAATCCTTTATAAATATTAGTATAGTAATCGGATGGTGCCGCATCCGAACCGGTCCATTCATTACCGGATGCACTTGTATAAGAATCCCCTAAAAATTCTATTTTTCTATCTGGTTTATCTGGGGGAGACAGAAGATTCTTTCCGTCATCTAGTATGAATCCGTTAAAAGAAAATTTTGTCCATGATGTTTCCCCTCTAAGTGTAATAAGAATTTTATGGTTACCGTCCGGCAGGCTGTCCTTTAAAGTGTATGATGACACATTAGGTGAAGTGCCGTGAAAGACAGAAAATAATGTATCATCAATAAAAACATTATACCAGCTGGCATTATCATTGGTTCTTATACCGATACTGGTTCCCTCAAATTCAGCATAAATGTAAACACCGGGCCACGAATGGGTTGGTGCTGACGGATTTGAAAAATCCCATCTCCCGGAATATTGAATATTGGAATTATTAGCAGAAATTATATTTGCCGAAAAAGTTAAATTATTTAAAGCTGCAAATAGAAACAAAAATAAAAGAATAAATTTGTAGAATTTGTTCATCTAAGTTTTTCCCTTTAATTTGCTCATTAATGTGCCAGTCACCTTTAAGGTAACAGATACATGAGTTAATAATTAATTCCCTAGGATTAATTTGTATTTATTAATTGCGTTAATTATTTCGCCGGCTATTTTTTTGTGTGTCGCTACAGTAGGGTGTCCATTCGCAACGTAGCCTCCGGGGAAATGATCAAATTGTGCATAATAAATATCATTATGACCATCGCCATTTTCTTCTGAAACAACTTGTTTTACATTTTCACGAATCCACTCAGGGCTAGCAGCAACAACGAGAATAGGAACACCGGGATAGGCTCCTCTGACGGTCGTTAGAAAGTCATGGTATCCTTTTCGAAAGATTTCCGAATTTTTCTCAGGTACATCACCGTTTTTGTCCTTAAGACCTGAAAAATCGTTTAATCCAAGACATATAACAACTAAATCCGGTATCCATTTTATAAAATCCCATTTAGGCTCTTTCCGTTCCATCAAAGTCCGGTCAAAATAATGAGGCATAGAAACATCGAATTTACCCTGCCAATCACAAACCATCCCGATACCGGAACGGCATGTTGTATGGTATTGCGCATTAAAATGCCGTGCAATAATAGGTGCAAATCCTTCATCAATATTTGTTACAGAAAATTTTGCATCCCATTGCATTTCTGCCTGCGTTGCTTCATTACCTTCTGCAGCAGTAAATGAATTTCCAATAAATTCAATTTTTCTTTCAGGTTTAGCAGGAGGAGGAAAAAGTTGAGCACTATTATCTAACAGCAAGCCGGAAAATGAATATACACCGAACGAAATATTGCGCTGACTTAATCTAAGTGTATGATGAGCATTAGTTAAACTGTCGGCAAGTATATAATCCCTTTCACCTCCCTTATTTGAATGAAAAATCTTATAAAATTTACTATCCAAATAAACATTATAGTAATTAACACTATCATCCATCCTTACTCCGATGGTTGTTCCACTGAATTCAGCATAGATAAAAATTCCCGGCCAGGAATGTTTCGGCTGCAGAGAATCGGTAATATCCCATCTGCCAAAATATTGGATATAATGATTATCAGCCGGAATAAAGTTAATAGGGTAGCTTATATGGCTGAAACATACTAAAAATGCCGCGACGAGAAAGTATTGTTTCATATGTTTCATAATATGCGATGTTTCCTTTAATATAAAAATAAGAGATTTATTAACTGGAAATGTATTAAAAGGTAAATTCTAATGACCTAATTTAAAAATTTGCAATCGTAAAGAATTTCCCACAAGGAATTATTAAAACAAATAATATATACGAATTACTTTATACCCAGTTCTTTGCTCATCCTATAATAATTTGATGGAGCTAATCCTAATTTATCGGCGGCACTTGAATCTGAAATGGAAATACTTCTGACATATTGAAAATATTTTTTTCGAAAAATTCTTTCCATTTCCTTTAAAGGTAAAACCTGCCCTGGTATAGATCTTCAAAGTTAGTTTCTTCTTTAATTATAATATGGTTTCTTAAAATCATCGGATCACTTATATCCTTAGCTTTTATAACACCGTTACAATTAAGAATTAATCTCTGAACTACATTCCTTAATTCCCTTACATTTCCCGGCCATTTATAATTCAACAGAATTTCTTCTGCTTTTTCATCAACCTGGGGTATTTCAACTCCAAGATCCTGACTGAAATATTGAAGGAAATGATTAAAGAGTAAAATTATATCATCACCTCTTTGCCTCAGCGGGACTATATCAAGGGGGACAACATTTAACCTGTAATATAAATCTTCTCGGAACCTATTGTTATTAACTTCACTAGCAAGATTTTTATTAGTTGCAGCAATTATTCTTACATTTACAGAAATTTTTTCAGTCCTGCCGATTTTTTCAATTTCTCCCTCTTGAATAACTCTTAGCAGTTTAACCTGCGCAGGTAGAGGAAGCTCACCAACTTCATCTAAAAATAATGTACCATTATGAGCAACTTCAAATAATCCCGCTTTACTGTTATTAGCCCCGGTAAAAGAACCCTTTTCATATCCAAATAATTCACTTTCGATTAAGTCAGCAGGAATACTTCCGCAATTTATAGGAACAAAATTCTCATATTTCCTTTTACTTTTCAAATGAATGTTCCATGCAACCAGTTCTTTGCCGGTACCGGACGGGCCATTAATCAAAATGTTAACATCACTTTTAGCATACCGTTCAATATTCTCTTTCAGCAGGGTAATCGGTTTTGATTCGCCAATAATTTTTTTCATTTCTAGTATATTGGCAATATTCTGTTTAAGCTTTCTATCAGATCTGAGGTTGTGAATCTCCAACTTTTTCTTTTCAAATGCATTAAATATGCTGAGGATAAAATCAGTCGGCTGGTAAATATAATCTTCAATATTGCCGGGGTATTTTGTTCCATACCAGAAAGCTCCCGATTTAATTAAATTATTTGCAAAATTGTAATCAGTAATGTTAATAGTCATCTTTGTAATGACAATAATCTGCAGGATTGGATTATATTCTTTTATCTTTGTAATTAGTTCTTCGCCTTTCAATCCCCCGGAGATTTGATAATCTAAAATAACTACATCGTATTTATCGGGGCTATTGGAAATCAGTTCAAGTGCGGCCCTTCCGTTCGATACCGTATCTAAGACTTTTATTCTTGTCTCATAGTAATTAATGGTATTTTTTATTCTTTTTACATCAAAATCTTCATCTTCAACTAAAAGAATATTAATATTGTTATTATTTGTATTCATGAAAATTGCTTTCTATTTTTTTGGACTTATCTAATTATTTCTAAAAATTCTTGACAGAAAACATAACAGCCTAAGATTAATTAGTTAATAATTTAAGTTTTAATTTTTTATCCTTATTGTGAACTCACATCCGCCGTCTTCCGAATTTTCTGCATTCAATTGCCAGCCGCATCGGCCAACAGCCATCTGGTAAGCAATATAACAACCATACCCGGAATTAATATCCCTATTAATTTTTGTTGATTCATTTTCCATAAATATTTTTTTAACCCCCATGTCCCCAACTTTTAATAATTCTTCGTTAATACCTACACCGTTATCGGAAATTGTAATTAAAGAGGTATTTTTTTCTTTATTATATTTTGTAGTAATCTTAATTTTAATAGACTTCTTATTCCCGTGATCTATACTATTTTGAATTATAGGTTCCAGGATTTCCCAAACGACAAATTCATTTACATGCACTATCGGCATACAGTTATCCAGATCAAGTTCGAATTCAAACATATCATTTTTACTCGAAATTCTCAAAAAAACATGTTTTAATATAAACTCAATAATCTTATTAATATTTGTTTTAAACATAGGATTAACGATTGTATTCACTTCCTGGTCATACCATTTCATATCATAAATAATCCGCGAAATAAAGTTTGAATAAGTAATAACCCTCTTTTTTGTTTCATCCAGGTTCTCCGAATTCATTTGCCTGACATCTTCCTTAATAAATCCCATAATTTTTTCTGCTTTATGATGGGTATGGTAAATGCGTTTGGTAAAAACAGATTCCTTTTCGTACCTGATCTCTTTCTTTATCAGTTCCTTATGCTCTTCAAATAATTCTTCCTGTGCTTCATTTCTTTCCTTTACAGCCTGAGATGAAACTAAAAATATTGCTATTAAACCTATAAAGATTAAGGAAGTGTATATTAATGAAAACTTATCAAAATTAGCTCCTATCTCTTCAGTTAAAAAAGTAAAATCAGGGGTGATCTTCATATACATTACACCAAGGTATTCTCCGTCGGGCACGAACGGGACAAGTATATTATATGTTTTTTGATTCTGCAGGGTACTATAAATAACTTCTGATGCTCTCATCCGATCTTTTACCGATAAAAACAGATTTATAGCGTTTTGATGTGAATTCGGAATTAGCTCATATGGTTGGAGGTTACCATTTAAATAAGATTCAATTTTTTGACCGCTGTCTATTACATAAATTTTTCTATCCCTAATCAGGATCAGACAAATATCATTAACTGCTTTCTGGATTAGCTGCTGTTTAAATATTACGTTAAACGAATTAATAATTTTAGTATCTTCTATTTGGGATAAAGACTTGTTTAAAAAAAGATTCTCGAATAATAATTCCATGGATGTTGAAGTTATTAAAGCTAAACGTTCTGCAGAGTACTGCTTATACCAATCCTGCGTTTCTTTTAAGAAATCATTTAACGAAGATTTTTGAACAAACACCATTACAATTTGAAGTAAAATTAACACAGTAAAAAAGATAGTAATATGTTTTATTTCAAAACGGTATTTTGAAAACTTACTTAAAAAATTCTTCTTCACCATAATTATTAAAATTTATTAGTTATTGAACCATTAACTTATCCAGTTGTATAGCTTTAGTACATTTCGACAGAGCATCTTTTACCGAGATTCTTTTCTTAATAGCTTCATTAAAATAATAGGACATAGTTTTTGAATATTTAGTATACTCAATATGTGCAGGTCTATGAACTCCCGTTTCCATAAGCTCTTTATATTTAATAATTTCAGGATACTTTTTTATATAAGAAGAATCATAATAGAATTTTTTAATAATCGGGTAGAAATCACTTTCTTTATAAAATATTTCCTGGGATTTATCACTTAAAAGAAATTTAATAAAGTCAACTACTTCTTTTTTCTTATCTGAGAATTTAGAAACCATAAGATCCCATCCTCCGAAAACCGAGGCAGGTTCACCATCTTTAAAGTGAGGTACCGGGGCTTTAGACAGGTGACTCTGCTTTTCTATATTGATAGGATTTTCACTAAAATCTTTTTCGTAGGTGGGCCAACCTCTCAGAAATAAATCATCATTCCTTATAAAATATTCAAAACTTGCAGCATCTGTAAGATCTGAAACTACCGGTGGCGATATTTTATACTTGTTAACCAGATCAACAAAAAGCTGCAGAGTTTTCTCTGCTTCCGGTGTTTCGAAATTAAAGCCTTCTTCCTCAAAATAATTTGGTTTGAGACTTAATAATTGTTCATCATAACAGCAAACAAATCCCTCAAAATCAGCACCTGGAAAAACATAGAAGGGTTTTTTAATTGAAAATTTTTGATCCAAATTTATAAAGTCTTTCCAAGTTATATAATTATTAATCTTTCTAATTATTTCATCACCCCCCTTTATTTTTTTAAGCAAATCTTTCCTGTAGTACATTATACCTTGAACCATATCCAATGGAACTGCTACAAGCTCTCCATCATAATAACAGGATTCAAGGGCTTTATAAAGGATATTGTTTCTTTCCTTTGCAGAAAAATATTTATCTAAAGGTTCGCACCATTTAGCAAACCTCTGCACCCAGATAACATCAACAGCAAACAAATCAATGCCGTCTCCATGCCCTCTCAATGACCGTGCAACTACTTCTTTTCTATCATTTGTACTAAAATCCAAAGGAGGAAAATCAATGGGAATTACTTTAACTTTCCCAGCATTCATTTTATTATATTCATTAATCAGAATTCTATGAGCAGCAGTTATTTGATCGGCAAAATAAATTTCTTTAACTTTTTTTCCCTGACTATTGTAATCAATAAAGAATATTGTAAGATATGTTATTGTTACGAAAAGAAGAAAAATAACGCCCCATTTTTGTCTAAATTTTATGTTCATCTTGGAATAGGAATTAAGTTGAAATTAAATACTATAACATAAGAAAAATAAAAATTAGAAATTTAAAATGAATGTATAAAGTTAATATTTCTGATCTTTGTAAAATACTAGTAATTGAGCGGAATTTAGTATAAAAGAATGCGTACAAATATTCAGAGAATTAATGCTGTAATTTGAAGATAAAAATAAAGAAAGATTCTAATTGAAATAACAGGCATGAACAACTGAAGTCCCTGCCTTCGAAGTATCTTGTAGAGTAGGACAAGGGCGCAGTACCCACGCATGAGCCTGTTTCCCTTGACCCCTCATCAAACCGTACGTGAGGTTTTCCCTCATACGGCTTTCCTGAATACATATCTCTTGCGAGACTGCTTACTCCAAGTTTCCTGACTTTATATGCTTGATAGCTTTTGCAATACATATTACGTCTTCTCTTTGTAAGCTATTATTCAGCAGAGACCCTTCCCTACTATAGTGTTATCTTGCACTATCATCATCGGTACTATGGTCTCATCCGACTCCCTGCCATCTCTTATCCACTTCGTTTCCTTATAGGATAAGCCTTTCTCGCTGGCGAGGGTCTCCCAAGTTCCATACCGTATCTTTCTGCTCATGTCACCGCTAATACCCCGGAAATGTTCTATACCGCTTTTCTCTACTCTTGGTATAGAATTCTGACTTCGCCTATAAATACAGGCTCGTCCATCCCTGTCTTAATATTTACGAGGCTACCTGTGCGTTCATTTCCATTGCAACCTAAGCTTTTGCGTAGCACCCTTAAGGTTACGTTGTCGAGCCGCTTAATGTATAATCGTTTCCAATTATACATCGACTCCTCGCTACATGGCTGTAGAGTTTTACCATCTTTGGAACGTTTCATCCAAATAGATACAATATAGCTTTGCTTGGCGCTCATTTTATAAGCATCATCTTATGAGCTTGAACAAAATCCCCGGCTTTTATTCTGTATACATACATACTGCTAGCTAAACCGGATGCATCAAACCTTATGTTATACCTGCCGGAAGCCTGTTTTTCATTAACTAAAGCAGCTACTTCTCTACCTAAAATATCATAAACTTTTATAACAACGAAAGTTTCCTTCGGCAGATCATATCTTATATTAGTTGAAGGATTGAAAGGATTTGGATAATTGTTATAGAGCTTGAACTCTTTAACAACAGCATTATCACTATTTACAACACCGACAAGAGGAGTTGGTGGAAGCTGGCCATTACGTTTAACTCCTATAAATTCAAGACTATCAAATAAAACAGAACCCTTCCATGTTACGGTTTCAGGATAATAAATCTGTACCACAAATTGTGCGGGCTTTGAAGGATCTACAGTGCCGGAATTAACAAGTGTATATAAATCCATTATAATTTTATTCCATTTACCAACTTTCATCTTGCTGTTATCTATATTAAAATCGAATTGTGTCCATGTATTGTTTGTAGCATCACCATTTATTACAAATTGTACTATTCCGCCCGAATCGGCAGGCATATCTGCAGGAAGGTAAATATCAAATGAAGCAGTATCTGCATAATCTACCCCGTTTGTATCAAGAAGAGGGATACTATCTCTAACGATCGCAAACTTATGATGGGATAAAGAAAAATCAGCATCGCCTTTTAATACATAAGTTTTATTGGAGGTGTTCACATCAAGTGCGCGGGAAATTGAGCCGTCACAATAACTTGGAACATAAAATCCCTGAACTCCATTACTTAATAATTGGAAATCTGCAGCAGTCCAAACAACCGAAGGAGGCGGAGGAGGTGCAGGTGTAGCGGCATTTATAAACTCTACTTTATCAATATAAGCAGATCCGCTCCAGTCTTTTCCGCCATCCACCTGGAGTCCGAATTTCCCCAGGTTATTTGTTTTACTATTAAATCTGCCCCCTGCAACAGTATCGGCAATATTTGCCTGCAGCATATCGAAATATAGGGGATACCATACATTTTTAGGAACATCTGCTCCTAGGTAATCTATTATACCTCTAGGTCCAGGCCATTCCCAGCCGGAATTATCTTGAGCAAATGCCTGAAAAAGTCCTGTATCCGGGAATGTAGTATCAACATAAACCCAAACCACGAACATATTCTGATTTTTTGCATCATAACCACCACTAGGTTCAACACCAACCGCAGTTGCACCTGTTGCAGTATCTCCATAAATCAGTTTAAAATCTATCGATCCTGTTTTGTTGCCGATAGGTCCTGCATTCCACTTAACAGAATCGACCCAGCCATTATTCCACTTTTCATCGAAACCATCCAAGCCTGCATCAAACCCTGAGTATAAAGTTGGATTTTTGCCGACCAAGGTTACATTATCAATATAAATATTACCTGTCCAGATAGAATCTGCTGCGGAATTAAAATTTGAGAATTGTACACCGAAATCCCCGATATCATTAGTCCCTGTAAGGCTGTGACCTGAAGGATCGGAAATGCTTAAAGCGGCAATATTCATTGACAACGGATACCACTTATTTCTAGGAATATCCTTAGCATAATAATCTGTGGCAGTCCAGGTCCATGCACCACCGGCAACAGGCTGATAAAATAACTGTACATCAACACTATCAGGAACATTTTTAGGAACATAAACCCAGAGAGTTAAAACCTGTGCACCATTGGAATTGACTTTACCTTTTGTACTTTCCAAAAACCCAACCGCATCATTATCGCCTATACCTGCTAACTTAAGCCGAACGGCTAAAACTCCGTTAGTAGCATTTGCAGGATCCGTTGTTTGGAAAACGGAATCAATAAGACCGGGATTTCCCCAATTGTTATATTGATACATACCCAGGCTGCCGGAAGTATTAAAATTTTCCAGAACCTGGGCACTTGCCAAACCAGTAAGTAACAAGCTAGATAACAATAGTATTATTTTCTTCATATGTACTCCTTAAAAGAAGATTTTTTATTTAATAATAATGAATTACGAAATGAAAAAGACAAGGATAGAAAAACTAATGAGATTATGATATTCATAAGAAAATTATAACAGAAAATTGGTAAACAATTTAAAAATACAGGATTAAAAATTATTTTCAACCCAAAAGTTAGTTAAAGTTTATTTATAGTAACTATTATGAAGTTATTACTCTTCAACATTACTCTTAGATAAAAACTTAGAATCATTTCTAAATGTAGAGGAATTCAATATCCTGTATTTGCTTCCATTTTTTAATAAGACTGCAACCGCATCTTTATTTGAGGGAGCAGGGTCCCCGGTATAATTATCAATTGAAATATTTTCAAAATCAGAAAATTCAATACCATTAGAAAAATATGATTCTTTTACACTATCCCATTTTACTTCAAAATTATCAAGCTTAATATTCTCAACATATCCCGCATAGAATGCCGGAATATCGCGGCTGAACATGGAAAATTTCGGGTCAATAACCGGACGCAAATCGAAATTACCGCCGCAAGCTGGATTTAAAGGACTTTCTTTCAATTTAAATGTAACATCTTCTAATGAAATATTTTTAATTACGCTTTCTTTAGTTCCATAAATCAGCATACCTGATTCCCCTTCAGCTATAATATGATTAAACTTAATATTATTGATTTCTCCAAGACCGACACTATCCTGCCCTTTAATGGCAGATATATGGACCGGTTCACTATTTCCCCACCAATCTCCAGTATGAAGATGAGTTTTAATTATAATATTTGAAAAGATCACATCTTCAATTGAACCTTTATCTCTTACACAGAGATTAATTCCCCGGTTGGAATTTGAAATAATAATATTATTAAAAGAATAGTTCCGCATATTATTCTGATCCCAGCCTCCAATTCGAATTGCACTTGAACGGGAAATCAAATAACAATTTGCTACAGCAATATTTTCAGAATCATGTATAATATTTTTATACCCCGGCAAATCAAAATGGTGAGAATAACCTGTAATTGCAATTGCGTCGTCACCTGTTCTTATATCGCAGTTTGAAATTAGAACGTTGCTGCAAGAAGTAACATCTATACCATCATTGTTAGGAATCATCAGACTATTCCGTAATTTTATATCCGAAACAATTACACCATCACAGTCTGCAAAGTGAAGTGTCCAGAATGGAGAGTTTGAAATTAACACGCCGCTGACTGTTACATTTTTACAATTAGAAAAAATAATCATCTGGAAGGGTCTGTCAAGGGGCACTAATGGTCCGTCTCCCAATCCATGCCTTACTTCACGAAAATGATTTTTTTGTCTTGTATATTGCGTGCTAACAGAATCAAATACTTTGGAATGAGCCTGGTCTACAAATACATCTCCGTTACCATCAATAGTGCCATGCCCGGTAATAAATACATTGCTTGAATTTTCAGTATAGATTAATCCGACTTTCGAATCATTTAAATAGTAATCTGATACTTTGCCGCTTCCTTTAAAATGGCGCCGGTTTCGAGATAAAGATTAATGTTGCTGAATAGTTGTATTGAACCCGAGATAAAAGTTCCTGCAGGTATTAAAACAATTCCACCGCCTGCTTCTCTGCATTTATTAATACTGTTTTGGATGGCTACCGTATTTACTGTTTTACCATCGTCTAATGCCCCAAAATCTTTTATGTTATAAGTTTTCCCTGTTAA
Organism: uncultured Ignavibacteria bacterium; assembly: GCA_963739895.1. GTDB lineage: Bacteria > Bacteroidota > Ignavibacteria > Ignavibacteriales > Ignavibacteriaceae > CAVQBP01. The sequence goes on from CAVUCR010000056.1 coordinate 19,021, forward strand.
AGAATAAGTATTTATTAAAATTATTATTACTAAAAGAGACAATATGCTTTTAGCTGGTTTCATAAATCACTTCTAAAATTGTTTTAATTATTACTCAATTATTCCAAAATCATTATTAGATAAATTAAGATTAGATAAAGTCGTAATACTTTTTGCTTTAAGAAAAATTTGTTGTGTCTTATTTAATCCCTTTATTTGTTTTAGAGGATTTAATTGAAATGACTTATTAGAAACAACTTCCTCATCTACTTGATATAAATAAAATATTCGTTCTTTAATTATCCCTTTAATCTCAAGATTAACAACTCTGTTTTCTGCATCAGAATTAATTACAAATATTGTTATAAGATTATTTTTATTTAGAATAGCAGCAGCTTTGATCCCTATATAATTATTTTCAAAATTTAACTCTAATATTCTTGAATATTTACCGATAAACCTGGAAATAATTCCAAAGCCGAAGTATGCTGAATTTTCAGGTAATATATTCCTCAAATAGCATTTCTTTTCTATATTCCATGTGCGAATAAGCTGCCATTGTCCGTCGAGATCCCCGCGGTTTGTAAAGCTCCACCGGTTAAAACCATCTACACCAAGATTTAATCCTGTAATTATATCGGAAGCGTTGGATAAGGAAGCAGCAAAACTTTTAGGACCTGGATCGTTTCCTCCCCATCCTAAATTCATATTACCGAACTCAGTTAAAAAGAATGATTTGTTATGATTGTGCGCCCATTTTACCCAGTCACCAATAATTTTCTCACCTTCAACATCAATACCTTCATAAGAGTGAATATCATAAGCACCCAAGTATGGATCAAAATCAATTTTACTTTCATCAAGTGGGGGAAGGCTTGTCCAGTCTGGTCCGGAGAGAGGAATATTTATCTTTTTTTCATTAAGAGTTTCTCTGACTTTTTTTAGGGCTTGTGTAGTTGGACCGGAATAAGAACCATAAGACCACCAATAACCCCATGATCCGCCGGGAGGTTCATTTGTGATGCAAAAATATTTAATGCACGAATAACTTTTCTTATTAATTAAATGATCAATCAATACACCAATCCCATCTGCAAAATCTTCAACTGAGTAAGGAGCACTTAACAAAGGGTGAACACCCGGATAAGCATTCCATTCTACATGTCTCCACATCTGTTGGAGAAAAACATCGGCTCCATTAGTTTCACACCAATTCAATATTTTGTAAAGAGCCAGCATTTCATCATTATTCCAATCAAATACATTTCTTTCAGGTTCATACATGTGCTGACTTAACTCTACTCTTATAAAATTTAATCCCAGCCATTTTGCATGATAATTAATCTGCTCCCAGGCTAAGTTGTCATTAACCGGAGGATTACCACCATAAGCACTCCCTCTCGGATTTATAATGCGTACAGGATAATCATATTTTTCATTATTAAGAGGGATTTCCTTTGATAATGCATGCCATGAAGCTCCTATTCCCCCTGTTATTGTATGAATTACCTGCTCAGGATTTATATGAATTTGCGGAAGCCCGGATTCGATATCATTCATAAAAGTCTATAAAAATATTTTCCCCTAATTTAATTAATATAAACTTAATTCTTATTTAGAAATTCTTTTAATCCCTTTAACAAAGTTGGTTCCCAAACCGTAAAATGATTTTTTCCGGGAATTATTTCATGCTCAAAATAAAAGTTTTTGTATTTATGAGATTTGAGGGCTTTGACGATTCCATCATAAGAATCCAGGAAACGTTTTTCTTCATTTCCTCCAACTGTTAAGTAGAGATTGACAGGAAGTTCTTTATGGTTCTCCCACATATCTTTTTCATTTTTAATAAGATCAACATGCTTATAAGGCGGATTCAATGCAGGACTTGCACAAATATAATTCTTAAAGAGCTCACCTTGTTTATAATGTTCGGTTAAAGCATAAATTAAGAAATATCCGCCGTATGATGACCCCCATAATGTTCTATTTTTTGTATCAACCCGATACCGATTTTCTACATAAGGCAGGACTTCTTTTTTAATACAGGAAAAAAGTTTACCTGAATTTTTTATAAGATCCCGGATCCTGATCTTTTCGAAGTCATAATCATCAGGATAACCAATACCCACAATAACAACTTCAGGTATAATTTTATTATTATTCATTTGATGAATTGTATCATGCTCTGTTCTTCGCCAGTAACCGTCAGTCATATAAAGGACATGATAAAACTTATCAGGGCTTCCATTATAATTTGCAGGAAGGCTCACATCAACTTTAATACTATCATTTATATATTTGGAGATAAAAGTTGTATCAATAATTTTTTGAGTCTGATATTGAAAATCACTTTCATCATTCATTTCTGCACCACCTTTAAGATGGTTTGAACACGAATTAAAGCTCAATAACATAAGAGGTATAAAAAAGTAAAAAATAGATTTCATTTTCTAAATTAGTTATTTTTACCACAGCAGTTTTTAAATTTGATTCCACTCCCGCATATACATAAATCATTCCTGCCGATTTTAATTCCCGGAAAGCCTTTATCTTTTTCTCTGGTCCAATCAATAACATTAGCAGGCGAACGCTTGTTATCCAATTCATTTGCCATAAATCTCATATAAGGAGCGATCCCATGGAAAAAATATTTATATCCCGCACATAAATAATTTAATCCATCCTCTCCGCCGGGAGTTTTTATGAACCTGTTTTTCGGGCACTCACCGTTGCAGGCAAACCGCACATCACAGTCTAGGCAATATTGCGGCAGTGAAATCCTTTTATCTAACCCGAACCGAATCTGTTTGCCGGAATCAACTATTTTCTTAAGTGATTCTTCCATGATATTCTGCAGCTTATTTTCGGGATAGACAAAATGATCACAAGAATATACATCACCATTATGTTCCAAAGCTAATGCCTGACCGCAAGTTTCTCGAAATACACAAAGATTTGCTTCCTGCCCATACCAAATTTCAAGAGAGACATCGAATAACTGTACAAAATAATTTCCAACATCATGCCTTACCCAATAATCGAATATTTCCATCATAAACTTTCCGTACTGCAGAGATTCTACAGACCAGTTAGTTACAAATGCTTCTTCCTTGTATGACGGTAAAACCAGCTCAAGTCCATTATTCTTTAAACTTGAAGCTTTCCTTTCAACTATCGGAATAAACTGCATGAACCTGCTTCCAATTTCTTTCAGAAAATTATAGACTTCCATCGGTTTATAAGAATTATCTCTCTGCACACATGTTAAAGTGTTAAATTCAACATTATGTTTCTTTAAGTAGCTTAAACCTTTCATTACTTTATAAAAGCTGGGCTGCCCGCCTTTAAGCACCCTGTACTTATCATGAATTTCAGAAGGTCCGTCAACTGATAACCCGATTAAAAAATTATTTTCAGATAAAAATTCGCACCACTGATCATTTAATAGTATCCCGTTAGTCTGTAAAGTGTTTTCTATTTTTTTCCCGTTGGAATATTTCTTTTGAAGTTTTACAGCCTTCTTGAAAAAATCCACTCCCAGTAATGTGGGTTCACCTCCTTGCCAGGCAAATGTAATTGATTGTATGTTTTGAGCTTCAATATAATCTTTAATGTATTTTTCCAAAACTTCATCAGGCATTGCCCAATTTTTTTTAGGTTCATACAATTTTTCTTTTTCAAGATAAAAACAATACTCACAGTCAAGATTACAAATTGGACCGGTAGGTTTGGCCATTAAGTGAAAAGCATTCGATAATTGCATAATATCAAAAAGATTTTAAATTGTAAGAATGTTTAAATACTCTAGAATTAATTAATCTGCGCAAACTGATCATTTAAAATATATTTGTAAATGAAAACCGTTGAAACGGTTATGTACTTGATTTATCTAAACTAACATTAACTGCTGGATTAATGCCGTAGTTAATGCAAACACCAAGTCTTTTTTAACTGATTCAACAGTTTTTAATTCTAACTGTCAACTTGAATAATCTGGAAAAAGAATTTAACAGATATTTAAGATAATATATTTATTATTTCAATGAAATGATTTTTTATCCTGCATATGTAAATTTTTGTAACGGTAAATTTCTTCAAGGAAATAATAATCGGCAAATATTGCGGGAACGTCCACATTACTGTTTATCGGAAGGTACTGCACTGAATGATCCAATATGCAGCTGGTATTTTTATCACCGGTGAAATATGGCAGTTTACAGAGCGAAGCTAACATAGCTTCAGCCTGAGATTTGTAATAATTTTTTAAAGAATCATCGTCAATATACTTTATCATTTCAAATAAAGCACTGGTAGTAATACTAGTCGCAGAAACATCACGGTAATCTATGTCTGACTGAAAATCCCACGGGGAAACATGATCTTCCGGCAAATGTTTGATAAAATAATCGGCTAATCTTTCGGCGGTCTTTAGAAATTTATTATCTTTAGTATAGCGGTAAGCAACAACAAAGCCATATATTCCCCATGCCTGACCGCGCGACCATGTAGTTTCATCTCCTGCACCCTGCAAAGTACCTTTATTGATTATTTCACCAGTATTTTTATTATATCTCACAACATGATAAGTACCTCCATCCTCGCGGATAAAGTCTCGGGCGGCAGTTGCTGCATGATTAATTGCGTATTCTGCTAAATATTGCGGGCCGCCATTTTCTGATGCCCAAAATAAGAGTTCAAGGTTCATCATAATATCAATAACAACAGGAAAAGACTCTTTAATTTTTAACATATCCCAGTTTGAACTTAAACAGCCGGCTTTAGGATTATATCTTTTAGCTAGAGTTTCAGCAGCGGTAAGAATGATATTCTTATAACCTTTGTAAGCTTTTCCTTTTCCAAAACGTAAGCCATTGCCAAATGAACACATAAACCTAAATCCTAAATCATGAGTATCAGGATTAAATTTTTCATGTTCGATTGGAGAAGTCCATTCTTTTGCCCATTTTTCAAAACGGGGCTCGCTACTTAATTCATAAGCATACCAGAGACAGCCAGGGTAAAAACCGCTTGTCCAATCATCGGAACCTTTTAGCTGCCATTTTAAATCTTTTGTTCCATAAGTAGGATAAAGAGTATCGCTGCCGACTTCTTTAATGCTTTTCAGCAAATGAATTAATGAGACCTTAACAGCATTTTTAACAAGACTGTCCAGATTACCACCAGCCATAGAATTTTGTGATAGAAGAAAGGATATACTGAATGTAATTCCTAAAAAATAGACTAATTTTTTCATAGAACTTCTATTGAAAATTATTACTCGACTTTAATAACAAGAACCTGGAAAGATTTTTTCTCCGGGATATCCATATGAAACCATGAACTAAGTTTAATATCAGGCAGTTCAGTATACTTACCATCCAAAGGATTAAACAATTTCATTGACGCATTCTTACCGGTATAATCATTTAATGTAATACTAATACCGGAATTTTCTTTTGGTAACAAAAACAAAATAGTTTTATTTGATTTGTCTTCCAGGCACCACCCGGAAGATGAAGCATCTTTGCGGGATTGAAGATTTTCAAAATGATGTTTTGTAAAAAAACTTACAAAGTATTTAAGATAATCAAAGCGGGGTCTTTGGTCTTTCTGCATTTCCATTGGATCGGAAATAATTACATACCAGGCAGTATTCTGCCAGTAGTATGTGGAATATACTCCAGCAAATGCACAGAGATAATTTCTCCATAAACATGAAACGGGATCAGTATAATCACCATTAAATACCTCATAATCTCCCTTTTCATAACCGCCATGCTCTATATTAAAGACGGGTTCATCTTTGTGCCGCTCCGCAATAGAAAACATTTTTTCATACAAGTCTGCTCCCCAATATTGAATTGAAATAAAATCGACTTTATCGGGATATTTTTCACAATACCTGTAATCATGAACAGTTAATAATCTTTTATATACATCAAATTTCCTGACGCGCTCGATTCTATCAGTGACATAATTCATGTCGCAGCGGCCGTATGATAGTGCTTCCTTTGATATATCCCAAATTATATTTGGATATCCCTGGTAGCGTTTAATTACATATTCAAAATACCTGTTATCAGCTTCCGAATACATAGGAGGCCAGTTTACATTTTTATTCCATACATATATCATTAAATGAGCAATTAAATTTTTGCTTTGCATGAATTCAATTACCCTATCGAGTTTTCGAAAAAAATCAGTATTTAAAGTTGTAAAATCAGGTTTTAAATTTGTGCCTCCAAAAGGATAAACATCAGGCGAACCATAATCATATTCCTTTTTCAATGAAGGATCTTTTTTCCAGTCGACATCATATGCATATACATTCATTATGATTTGATTAAAATTATATGCAGATATTGTATCAACAAGCATTTTGGTCTTTGGAATATCATTTGGATTATCGACATCAAGTGCAAACAACCAATCCAGTTCATAAGCCTGCAGGAAATATGGTTTTCCATCAGCATATTCAAACTTGCCCGGGTGTGCAGTAGAAAGGACTATTGGACCATGTTGAGTTGAATCTGAAGATTCTGTTACAATAATATTGAATGGTAAACCTGAAAGATTTTTTCTATCTGAATAAGTTACAAAACTCCATTTCCCGACCTCATCTGGATTGATTCTGAGCAGATACTTATTACCACCATCATAAAAACCAGGAATTACTTTTTTATTTCTGTTCGGCAGCGTTGCAGTTACACCGAACACCAGATCAAAAGGTTGATCAATTTTTGTTTTTTCCCCAAATGAAATATCTATAAGATCCCATTTGCTGCATTTATAAACTGCATCCTGCGAATAGTTTTCACTTAATTTTTTAGCTTGAATATTTGATGCATATACAAGCATTACAAAAAAAAGAAAAAGATTTTTATATTTCATTTAATTTAAAACTTAAAAATTGCTAATTGAATTAATTGTATTAAAATTTATATTTACAATATAATAATTCCATTATTTCATCACTCCATGATTCCATTATTCCCAAAACCTTGTATAAGGTGCAAAAAGTACTATTGTTCAACAACCCTGCCGCAAGGTCTCGCATCCTTTTTCAATTCTCTATCAAAAGCTTTTCCCATCTCAGACATTTTTTTTACAATACCGGGATGTTTATCAGCAAGGTTGATTTTTTCTTCCGGATCATTCGAAAGATCAAATAATGAAAGTCCGATAGTTTTTTCAATACTGATACCCTGCTTTCCATCCTTACCTGGAACTTCAACTGAATTATATTCATGAGGAAAATGGAATTTCCAATTTTTCCATCTAACTGCCTGTAAATTAGATTCTGCATAAAAATATAAGGCTTCATGCGGATCTATTGCACCGGGTTCATTTAACCAGAGCGGCAGAGCATTTTTGCCGTCTATTTTTTTGCTGGGTAATTTAGCTCCCGTAATTGCAGCAAATGTCGGAAGAAAATCTATAGATGAAAATACTTCATCTGAAATAACACTTTTGGGAATTTTCTTCGGCCAGCTTATAATACAAGGTTCTCTCTGGCCTCCTTCAAAAGTAGTAAACTTGCCTTCACGAAGTATTCCAGCGGATCCTGCATGGTTTCCATATATAAGCCATGGACCGTTATCGGAAGTAAAAATTATAATTGTGTTTTCGTAAATATTATCTTCTTTAAGTTTTTTAACAATTTCACCTACCGACCAATCGATTTCCTCGACAACATCTCCATACAATCCTCGTTTGGATTTCCCTTTAAATTTAGCCGAAGCAAAAAGCGGAACATGCGGCATATTGTGAGCAAGATATATAAAGAAAGGATGATCCTTGTTCTTATCAATAAACCATAAAGTCTTTTCAGTATATCTTTTTGTTAGCTGGCTGAGATCAGGATTAAGTTCAACTACTTTTTCATTTTCAATCAAAGGTAAATCGGGATATCTCGGATCAGTATTTTTATTCATATCATGACTATAGGGCAATCCAAAATAATAATCGAATCCATTGTTCGGAGGAAGAAATTCTTTTTTATCACCCAGATGCCATTTCCCGATACAACATGTTGAATAGTTTTTTTGTTTCAATAAATCCGCTATTGTTGTTTCTTTTGGATCCAGCCCGATGTTTTCTTTCCCTTTAGTCCAATCCGGGCCTTTAGGACCAACAACAAAAGGCAGACCTACACGAACAGGGTAGCAGCCGGTTAATAAAGCAGCACGTGAAGGAGTACATGTTGGAGCCGCACTGTAGTAGTCTTTAATTGAATCCCATTGTCGGCCAGTATATCAAGGTTAGGAGTTTCAAATCCTTTTGCACCGAATACGCCAACATCCGCATATCCCTGGTCATCGGCATAAATTAAAATGATATTCGGAAGCTCACCATTTGATTGGAATAGTGGATTTCCAAATAAATTAATTAGTGGCAGAGCTGTTAATGCAGCAGTGCCTCTATAAATAAATTCCCTCCTGGAAATTCCTTCACTCATTATTATCCTCCGAAATTAAAAATGAATTTTAGTTTGAGCTTTATTCGAAACTCAAAAAGATATAACATCAAAATGATTTCTAATTGTAAGAATCTGTCGGCCAAAGCTTTACAGGTACACCGGTTGTATCTTTATATTTTTCCCTTAATTGTTTTAGTTCTTCTACTAATTTAAGAACCACATCCTCATAATTAGGATCAATTTCATAACCTCCCATTTTAAAAAGGCTGTTCATTTCATCGGGATCATATTTACGATCAAATAATTCCCATTCATTAATAGTATAATAATTTATTAATGAATACCTTTCTGTTCTTATACCGTAACATGGTACTATCCAGTGTGGAGGTCCCCATTCATAATAATGGTAATACATTGATTTTCGCCAATCAGCCGGATTTTTCCCTTCTAATATTGGTTTAAGACTCACACCCTGCATTTCTTTCGGGACAGCTATTCCTGCGAGATCCAAAAGCGTAGGTGCATTATCAATATTAAGCATGAGTGCTTCATTTATACCTCCGGCTTTTATTTCTCCGGGATAGCGGATAAGCCACGGTACCCTAATAGATTCTTCGTACATAAATCTTTTATCAAACCATCCGTGTTCACCCAAAAAGAATCCGTGGTCTGCAGTATAAATTACAATAGTATTATCTCTCAAGCCGGATTCATCAAGGAAATTCATTAATCTGCCGACATTATCATCCAAAGAACGCATAGCTCCCATAAATGATTTAATGAATTGCTGGTAATTCCACTGCTTTTTTTGTTTGTCGGTAAGATTTTGCAGCCGTTGTTTTGGAATATCTCCATAAAGTTGAAAATCTGCCATATATTCTATTCTCATATGAGCTTCTTTTGCCGCAGCAGAACGGTTAGAATAATCATCCCAGAAAGTTCCCGGTTCCAATATTCTCCGGTTATCATAAATATGTTTGTACTTATCGGGAGGTTCAAAATTACTGTGATCATTTACAGGTGAAAATATCATGCAGAACGGTGCTTTAAATTTTTTCATCCCTTCAATTGCCAGATCTGTAGTAATATCAGTTGCATATCCTTTATATTGTTTTTTAACTCCGTATTTTCTGTAGTCAACATTTTTTTCTTCGCCGCTTCCATTCTCAGGCTTTTCATAAAATTCAGGATTATAATAGGGACCAGCACCCCCGAATCTTATTTTCCAATAATCAAATCCGGTGGGCGTGCTTCCTAGATGCCATTTCCCGACAAATCCAGTAGAGTAACCATTTTCTTTTAAAATTTTAGGGAAAGTTAATTGGGCGCCATCGAATAGATTACTTGTAACGCCGGATGTTGTATTACCGGGATTTCCAGGCATTCCGTTTATATGGCTGTATGTGCCTGTTAACATTGTAGCCCTGCTTGGAGAACAGAGTGCATTTGAACAAAAACTGTTTTCAAGCTTCATCCCTTCTGAAGCCAATTTATCTATATTTGGAGTCTGCATCCTGTAACTTCCGTAACAACCTAATGCATTTAAAGGTGTACCTTCTGCCATAATAAACAGGAAATTCGGTTTGCTTCCCGGTTTCCTCGATATAATATTCGGTAAATAAGTTTTATCTTCAGAATTGAAAATCGGAATTTTAGGTAATACTGCTCCGGCTAATGCCGCCTGCCCCATTTTTTTTATTGCTTCCTTACGGGTAATATTTTTTTTCATCCCTCCGGGTTCCGTGTTTAAAAATTATTAAGTAAAATTAAATTTCAATATTATATTTGAATAAGATTATCATTTAGCGGAAATTCTAACTGCAACATTTATAGATTAATATAATAATTAATGTAATCATTGTATAGAGTTTTTTCATAATTCAAAAACTCAAGAACACTTGATAAAAACGAAAATTTAATTTTCTTCTACTTATCTCTTTTTATTTACTTTAATGAGATGATTTAATTAATTCCATGTAAGGAATAAGGGCCGGAAAAATTTTACTCTGCTCTTCTACCTCTTTTACTAACCCGGGTAATCCATCATTAAAATTATTTAATTCTTTTTTTATTGATATGGGTTCCATAGAAATTCTAGCCCCTGTTTCGGCAAAAACATTTATATTATCTGAATTTGATTTTTCTTCATCCCACATCTTTTCTCTAAAATTATTACCATTAACAAACCTGGCGAGCTTCTCTAGACTATTAATTTGTTTCTTTAATCCGGATAAACTGTTCAAATCGTTCGACACAAATTTAACGTTAATTTTGACAGGTTCTTTAACAGAAAAAATTTTAGAATAGATATATGATGTAAAGGTATTTCCATTATAATCCCATGAGTTTTCACTTCGATCATCACTATAACTGCAGGCAACCCCATTAATTTTTATTTCTTCAGGAGGATATGAAACCGGGAATCTTAACTCATATTTTCTTTCCAGAGGCATCCCTTCATATTCTCCTTCGACAGGAGATATTTCGATTGAAATTTCACTATTAGCATTTTTTTGAAAGCTTACATTAGTAAAAGTAAATTTACCGGTTTTATAATTATCATTATTCCCCTCATCATCATATATTTTTGTGCTTCCTTTTTCACCGGGGAAAATATTTAATATTAATAAATCACCGTTATTATCTGCAGTATTATTAACATCTTTCTGCATTGGAATAATTGCTCCTGCCTTTACATAAACAGGAATATCCTCCAGGCAAACAGGTCTTTCATATATTTGGTTTCCCTTTAATAAAGTACCGCTGAACCATTCAATCCAATTTCCTTCCGGCAGCCAGATCTTCTGCCTAGTATATAAACTGTCAGTTCCGGAACTGTCTGTGTCAATAGGGTGTGTGACCGGAGCAACTATAAACTCATCACCAAACATATATTGGTATTTCATAATATATGCAATCTCTTCGGAAGGATAATCATAATACATCGGGCGAAGAACTGATATTCCTGTATCATAAGCTAAACGGGCTTCGGTATAAATATAAGGGATTAAAGAATACCGCAGCTTTATTGAATTACGCATTATGTTAAAATACTCTGGCTTATATGCCCAAATCCTTCTTTCAATTTCCCTATCTTTTGTACAGTGAGTTCTTAATATCGGACTGAATATACCCCATTCAATCCATCTTGTATATAATTCGGGATTTTTCTTATCTCCAGAATAATGTCCGCCAATATCATGACTCCAATAACCATAACAAACATTCGATGCAGTTGCAGTAAAGAAAGGCTGAAAATCCAATGACTGCCAGGTAATATGAGTATCACCCGAGAAACCGATTTGATACCGGTGATTTCCCAAACCGCCCCATCGATGATAAAGCAATGGGCGTTTTGTACCTTCTCTTTCCATATCGCTGAAGTGTACATAGTTTAGATAAAAAGTCGGATTAACTCCTTCAATTTTTGTTGTGCTCCATTGCTGCCAATCGAGCCACCAGAAATCAATTCCTTCTTTTTCTTTTGGATGAAGTACGAGGTTAAAATAATTCTCGGCAAATTTTTTGTTTGTTATATCAAAAGGAATATATTTCTTTTCTGCAGGATCCTGCCCCATTGCTTTTGCAAATTCAGGATAAATTTCTTCATGAGGCTGAATGCCGGAAGCAGGATGTAAATTTAAACATGTTTTAAGATTAAGTTCATCAGTATACGCAAGAAATTTCTGAGGATGGGGAAAAACATCTTTATTCCAAGTAAAACCGGTCCATCCGTATGGCTGT
>CAVUCR010000057.1:0-57915 GCA_963739895.1 uncultured Ignavibacteria bacterium
AAATACCATCACGGAAAAAATAATAAAATCTTACCTGATGCACTGAATGATCCTCGGTCTTGAAAAAAATCAATCTCTAGGAAATTAGCTTCGTTAAGAGGATTATTTAAATATGCTTTTCAGCAGGATATAATTGAACAAAATCCGGCATTTTACATATCGAATCCAAAAGCAGCACGAAAATTGCCTGAAATTATTTCAGTAGAAAATTTTATGGAAATTTATAAAGAAGTTGACAAAGACCCGGAAGATAGTAAATTAATAAAAACAATTTTTGAATTATTATATGGATGTTCATTGCGGGTTTCCGAATTGTGCCAGTTAAACAGAGGTGATCTGGATCTAAACCAGAAAATTTTACGGGTAAAAGGAAAGGGCAGCAAGGTAAGAATTTCACCTGTTGGGACAAAATCATCATCAAGTTTAAATGAATATTTAGCACGGGGAGATCTTTCAAAAGCAGCGAAGAGCCTTTATTATTAAATAAGAATGGAATAAGAGTCTATCCAAGAATGATTCATAGGATAGTTAACAAATATTTATCAAGGATTACAGACATTAAGAAGAAAAGTCCCCATATTTTAAGACATAGTGCGGCAACGCATATGCTGGACAGCGGTGCTAATCTTAAAGCAGTTAAAGAAATATTAGGACATGAAAATCTTTCTACAACACAGATTTATACTCATGTTAGTATAGAAAGGTTAAAAGCTACATATAAAAAATCTCATCCAAAATCTTAACGTAAATCGGAGGATATATGAACATATCAATAACTTCCAGGAAGTTCAAAGCTCGTGAAACTCTTAAAGATTTCATAAGTTCAGAAGTAGTTTCTTTAGAAAGATTTTATGACAATATTTTAAGCGCTGATGTGATTTTAAGTTACCAAAATTCAAGAGATAGTATAAAAAGCGCCGAAATTATACTTAAAATTCCTGGTCTGATATTAAAAGCAGCAGATGATTCGGATGATTATAAAAAATCTGTAAGCGGTGCGGTGGAAAAACTTTCAAGACAGTTAAAAAAAATAAAAACCAAAAAATATGCGCATGCAAGATGATTAAAATAAATCAAAAGGCTATTTCACGTAAAGAATATTTAACGGTAGGTTTTTTGTTTAAAGATACCAGGGAAAAATTTAAGCTGAAATTATATACTAATGAAGCTGGATTTGAGAAAAAAATCTACGAACAGAACTTACACAGACCCGGCTTAGCAATAGCCGGGTTTGTTGATTTGTTCTCATCATCACGTATGCAGGTTTTCGGAAATACTGAGATGCAGTATTTATCCCAGCTTTCCGAAGAACAAAGAGGAAAGTCACTCGAAAGAATTTTCCAATTTAATATCCCGTGCATTATCTTAACTGACAATAATATTCCTTTCCCTGAATTAATTGAATTAGGTAATAAATATGAAACGCCTATTTTCGGCTCGCCATACCCAACCACAAAAACAGTATATCTGATTAGTGATTTTTTAGATGATCAGTTTGCTTCCCGGATTTCTATCCACGGCTCATTTGTAGATGTATACGGTGTAGGAATTTTATTCATCGGAAAATCCGGCATTGGCAAAAGCGAAGTAGCTCTCGATCTTATAGAAAGAGGGCAAAGGTTAGTGGCTGATGATATTATCATTTTGACTAAAAAAGGGGAAGGTATTCTCTTAGGATCCGGGACAAACCTGGTTAAGCATCATATGGAAATTAGAGGTCTCGGTATAATTGATGTCGAAAAAATGTTTGGTATTAGAGCTATCCGGTTTCACAAAAGGCTTGAAATAATAGTTGAGCTTGAAATATGGGATGATAAAAGTGAATATACTAGAACCGGGCTGGATGAAAAAACCGTTACTATTTTAGGGATTGATATTCCTTATGTCAAACTTCCGATTTTACCCGGTAAAAATATTACAGTTATTTCTGAAGTAATAAGCCTAAACTATCTTCTAAAGCACTATGGGTACGATTCCGCTAAAATTTTTCAAGAGCAGCTTCTCAGCCGAATGAAAAACAAGGGAAAAAATGATTATAGGGGTGTAGACTATTTTGAACATGATTTTGAATAAGTTAAATGAGAAATCTCTTGACAAATCATTCCATTTTTTTTAGATTCCGGCACTTGAAATTTGAACACAATGTAATTCGCTAAATTGTTGATAAAACTAATCTTTTTCAGCACTTAGAAGAATAATATTGAGTTAATTGTAATAATATTGTACTCTTGAAAAACTTTTTCAGAATATCGTATTTTTTAAGTTTTGAGATTGATTAAATAATAATACGGATAGAAAAGTTATTAAAATTGACTAGAGGATAGTCGTTAATAAATGGGAAATCCAATTTAGTTACATCACACCATTTCTTAAATTTGGAGAAGTAAATATGATTTGGACTGTGGAGCTTGCATCTTATTTAGATGACGCACCTTGGCCGGCGACCAAAGAAGAATTGCTCGATTATGCCGATAGAATTGGAGCTCCTTACGAAGTAATTGAAAATTTAATGGAGTTGGAAGATTCGGAGGAACCTTATGAAACTATTGAAGATATTTGGCCGGATTATCCGACCGATGAAGATTTCTTTTATAATGAAGATGATTATTAAAGCAGGAACTTTAAAAGTGCGTTTATTTGGTTATGAATGATTACTTTGAAGGAATAATAGGACAGGAATCTGCAAAAAATATCTTAAATAAATTAATAAACAATTCCAAAATACCACATGCCTTTCTTTTCCAGGGGTTGAATGGATTAGGAAAAGAATTAATCGCAATCAAATTTGCACAAGCAGTAAATAAGAAATTCTCTTTAATTAACGATAACAGCCCGGTAGTAAAAAAGATAGCAAATTTTTCAGAGCCGTATATAAAGTATATTTTTCCGCTTCCCCGTGGAAAAAATGAAACAGATACAAGTTCACCAATGGAAAAATTAAGCCAGACTGATATACAGACGGTTCAAGAAGAGCTGAATAAAAAGATCATAAATCCATACCACAAATTAAAAGTACCTAAAGCCCAGAATATCAAAATCAATAGTATAAGAGATATAAAAAAATTTTTATCGCTTGATTATAGTGATATTAGGTATAGGGTTATTTTAATTTCCGATGCACACTTGATGAATGAAGCGGCACAGAACGCTCTTTTGAAAAATTTGGAAGAACCGCCGGAAGGAGTTATTTTCATTTTAACGACACCTTTCCCGTCTTTGTTAAGGGAAACAATCAGATCTCGATGCTGGCTCCTGAATTTTGCACCTTTAATTAACCGCGAAATAAAAGAAATACTTGTAAAATATTTTAATATTGATCGAAAGAGCGCCGAGTCGGTGGCGCCTTTTGCCGGCGGTTCTGTATATTCAGCTTTAACTTTAATTGAAAACGATTTTGAATTACTTAAAGAAAAAACGATTTTTATTTTGCGGTATTCTTTTGGAAGAAAATATAATTCTGCTTTAAATGAGTTCTCAACATTTATTTCCGAGGGAGATTCCGAATCGGTTAAAATTTTAATCCAGATGATAATAGTATGGCTTAACGATGTCCAAAGGTATAGATATGGAGAAGATAATATATTTTTTAAAGATTACATGGAAACTTTAGAAAAATTTAACATTAAATTTCCGGATATAGAATTAAATGAAATTGTATCTGAGTTAGACAACCTTATTTCAATTTTTAGAAACAACGTAAATCTTAATACCATAATATTATCATTAATATTTAAATTATCTTCATTAACATCACCTAAAATAAGAACATAATTTTTCCCCGTGTCAGCCATTTCCTGAATATTTTATTATATTTGTTTAAGTTTGAAATTGTTTTTAATTAATAATAGTTAAACAATGAAAAAAGTAGTTATAACATCCGCGAAAAGAACCCCGGTAGGTTCACTCGGAGGTTCTTTATCTTCCTTCAGCGCCGCGCAATTAGGAAGCTTTGTAATAAAAGTATTACTCGATGAATCGAAAATAGATAAAAATCTCGTTGATGAAGTTATAATGGGTAATGTTTTAACTGCCGGACAAGGTCAAGCGCCCGGGAGACAAGCAGCTCTTTTTGCCGGTCTGCCTGCAAAAACTGAATGTTTAACAATAAATAAGATGTGCGGCAGCGGATTAAAAGCCGTTATGCTTGCGCAACAGGCTATTTTATGCGGTGATGCTGAGATTATTATTGCCGGAGGGCAGGAAAGTATGAGCAATGCTCCATACATTCTTCAGAAAGCAAGATTTGGTTATAGATTGGGAAATGGTGAACTTGTCGATTCTATGATTATAGATGGATTATGGGATGTTTACAATAACATACATATGGGAAGTTGTGCTGAATCATGCGCCAAAGATTTTTCGTTCACCCGAGAACAATTGGATGAATTCGCAGTTAATTCTTATAAAAAAGCTCAAGCCGCACAAAAGAACGGCAAGTTTAATGAGGAAATTGTTAAAGTGTCAATGAAAACAAAAACAGGGGAAGTTATCATTGATTCAGATGAAGAACCCGGTAAAGTAAAATTCGAAAAAATTGCAGGTTTAAAACCTGTTTTCGATCAAGCGGGTGTTGTTACCGCAGCAAATGCATCCAGCATAAATGATGGTGCTTCTGCAGTCTTGATAATGTCTGAAGATAAAGCAAAAGATTTAGGATTAAAACCTCTTGTGGAGATAGTCGCACAGGGTTCTGCAGCTAAAGAACCAATGGAGTTTACAACAGCCCCTGCAGACGCAATTTCGAAAGTATTAAAAAAAGCTGAAATGCAAACTTCCGATATAGATCTTTATGAAATTAATGAAGCATTTGCAGTTGTATCTTTAGCAGTAAATAAATTATTAGGATTGGAGCCGGAAAAAGTAAATGTAAATGGCGGTGCTGTTGCATTGGGTCACCCGATTGGTGCTAGCGGAGCACGTATTCTAACAACTTTAATCCATGAAATGAAAAAAAGAAATTCACAGTTTGGTCTTGCTTCGCTTTGCATTGGCGGAGGTGAGGCATCAGCACTTATTGTAAAAAATTATTTAAGTTAAAGAGGGCA
Source organism: uncultured Ignavibacteria bacterium (assembly GCA_963739895.1). Taxonomy (GTDB): domain Bacteria; phylum Bacteroidota; class Ignavibacteria; order Ignavibacteriales; family Ignavibacteriaceae; genus CAVQBP01. The sequence goes on from CAVUCR010000057.1 coordinate 5,046, forward strand.
GGGAATTATGGAAATTAAAAACATTTCCGTTATTGGGGGTGGAACAATGGGGAATGGTATTGCTCACGTTTTTGCTATGAAAAACTTCAATGTCAGCCTGGTTGAAATGAGCAGTGAGCTGGCAGACAAATCAATTGCGATTATCTCTAAAAACCTCGACAGACAAATCAAGAAAGAGATAATCACTGAAGATAATAAAAAAGAAATTTTATCAAGAATTAATAAAATTGTTGGGCTCGATTCTACACCTCCTGATTCAGATTTAATTATAGAAGCTATTTATGAGAACAAGGATGCTAAGCTCAATGTATTCAATAAGTTGCATAATATAGTTAATCCGAATTCTCTTTTTGCTACTAACACTTCCTCTATATCAATTACGGAATTATCTCAAACAGGAAGGGAAAATAAATTTATTGGTATGCACTTCATGAATCCCGTCCCTGTTATGAAACTTGTAGAAATTATCAGGGGATATTCAACTAGTGATGATACTTATAAAACCATCAATGAGTTAGTTATGAAATTAGACAAAACACCGGTTGAAGTGTTTGATTATCCTGGATTTATATCAAACCGGATTTTAATGCCGATGATAAATGAAGCTGTTTTTGCATTGATGGAAGGAGTTGCGTCGGCTGAGGATATCGATACAGTGATGAAGCTTGGAATGAATCATCCCATGGGACCTCTAACATTAGCTGATTTCATCGGTTTAGATGTGTGCCTTGCTATTATGGAGGTTCTTTATGATGGTTATAATGATTCCAAATATCGGCCTTGTCCTTTATTAAAGAAAATGGTTGCAGCCAGGAAACTTGGAAGAAAATCCGGAGAAGGTTTCTTTATTTATAAATAAAAATGAATTTTATTAATATCCTTTCTTACTTTCATGAATACCATTTGGAAAAATCTTTATTTAATTATGATAATTTATATCAAAAATAAATCTTATTGTCTAGCTTTAGCAATTGTTTAAAATCATGTAACATTAGTAAAATAAGATGAAAGAGAAAAATAGGAAAATATTTTTACGGTTACTTGTAAAATCAAGAAATTTTAATCGAGAATTACAGAAAAAAATATCGAAAATATTTGTTGCAGAATATACAACATTTACAATTATTTCTGTTGTTATTGGAATTGTTGTAGGTTTAGGTGCTACACTTTTTCATAATGCAATAGAATACTTTAACGAAATCTTTTTTAGTAAATCTAATGAAGGTTTTTTCTTTTTAGGGGCTGCAGTAGTAATTCTTATTCCTGCTATAGGAATGCTTGCCCAGGCACTAATGATTATAATGGCGCCTAGTACAGCAAAACATAAGGGTATTCCTGATGTAATTAAAGCTGTTGCATTAAGGGGCGGTTTTATACCTTTAAGAACTACATTTTTCCACGTAATTGCTCCTATTATTTGTATAAGTACCGGGGGAACAGTTGGTCCTGAAGGTCCTGCAGCTCAATTAGGGGGTGGAATTGCAAGTAAAATGAGCAGCTTATTAAGGATTTCTGAAGAACGGATACGAATATTTACGGCTGCCGGTGCAGGTGCGGCTATTGCGGCGGTTTTTAATGCTCCTTTGGGTGGAGTTTTTTTTGCTTTGGAAATTATTCTGTTAAATGATTTTCATACTCCCACTTTTTCTGCTCTTATTTTAGCTACAGTTTCTGCCAGTGCCGTTTCGAGGCTTTTTCTGGGGAACGCTTCAGTTTTTCATTTCCATATAGAGAAAGTTAATTATAACTATCTTTATTTGTATGCAGTGCTTGGTTTATTGGCTGGCATAATCTCTTTTTTGTTTATACGGTATAATAATTGGGTACAGATTTTATTTAGAAATAAGATCTACAAAAAAAGATTTCCGCAATGGGCTGCTATGGTTTTGGTAGGTTTGCTGGTAGGTGTAAGCGGTTATTTTTTCAAAGAAATTTTTGGTATCGGCTATGCCGCTATTAATGAAATCTTGAAGAGTTCATTAGCATGGCAGATAGTGTTGATTTTACTCGCCTTAAAATTTATCCTGTCCCATTAATTTTAAATTCCGGTGGATTCGGGGGATTATTTGCTCCGTCACTTTTCATGGGAGCATGCTTCGGATATCTTTTTGCTTTTATTTTTAATTCGGTTTGGGGACTGAACTTAGATACAACTAAATTTATCCTGGTTGGAATGGGAGCAATGCTCGGAGGAGCTAATACAATTCCCATTTCAGCCATACTGATAATATTTGAAATGACGCAGGATTATTCCTTTATTCTGCCGTTGATGCTTGCGGTTATTATAAGCACCATGTTTGTTCAAATCGCTTTAAAAGGATTGGTCCAGGTAAAGCACCTGGAAGCTGAAGGATTTATAATTTCCGAAGGACGTGAAGCAAACTTATTAAGAACCATTTCTGTAAGTGATGTCGAATTGGAAAAAATTGATCTTGTAAATGAAGAAATGCCTCTGCCTGAGATAATTATTAAATTAGTCGGAAGTCCTAACAGTTCATTCTATACAATTAATTCGAAGGGAGAACTATCCGGTATTATTACGGAAAATGAGCTTAGACCCATTATTACAGAATATGAAATAGTAAAGAATATTCTCGTAGCAAGAGATATAGCGAATCCATCGATTACAATTATTCAAACAAGCGACGATCTGGATTATGTTTTAAAGCTCTTTGGAAAATTGAATCTTGATCAGTTTCCCGTTATCGATTCAAATGACCCGTCAAAAGTTTTAGGAGCGGTTACAAGACAAAAAGTTATTTCAATTTATAACAGGGAACCTTTAAAGGAAAACCTTGTAAGCGGACTGGCAAAAGAATTGAAAACTATAGGCAGAGGTACTCCGACAAAAGTGGCTTCAGGATATTCAATAATGGAAGTCTTATTACCAGATACATTTATAGGTAAAAGCTTGACTGAACTCAAATTAAGAAATAATTTCGGCTTGGAAGTTTTGATGATAAAACATCTGAAAGACATTTTCGAAAACAAAGGTGAACCTGAAATAGTCTCTCCAGATCCGCATTATAAATTAAGAACATCGGACAGGTTAATATTATTTGGAGAAGATAGTAAACTAAATGAATTTATTAATCAGCATTAAGATAAAAGAATAATATTGTCCGATGTAATCAATTTTTTAAAATTTTTAATGAGATTTTTGAAGTAGAGCAGAATTAATTTAATCCAGGATAAGGGAAATTTCAACTAAATAAAGTAATTAAGGAAAGTTAGATAGTAATAAAAACCCGAAGCCACTACTTGTCCGATAATGTATATTATGTAAACTATTTTCCATCCCTTAGACTTGTTAATATTATAGGATTTTAATTAGTATTCTCCCCTTTATACTGTAAATGATGTCATAACAGTTGTAACAGTAAAGCCTTCTTATGCTAATCCTGAAAATTTTATATATAAATAAATTACAAATGCTAAAATTACCAGCCAAAATACCGGGCTTCGATTTTTTCTCATCGCTTTTGATTTTCTAGTGAATCCCAATCTGCGTTTTATCTTTTCGTCTTTATCTGTTTTAGGATTATAAAACCTGGGAGTGTAATCGAAAACCCTGTTTCGCGGTTTCTTCATTAACATAAAATCCTCCCTTTAATTAGTTTCAAAAATAGCAGATACAAATAAATTAGGATCGAATGTCTGCAGATCATCTATACTTTCACCGACACCAATATATTTAACCGGGATTTTTTGTTTTGCTGCGATCTGGAATATTACTCCGCCTTTAGCCGTGCCATCTAACTTAGTGACAACTAAACCTGTTATATCCGTTACTTTAGAAAATTCTTGCGCTTGAATTATTGCATTCTGCCCTGTAGTACCGTCTAAAACCAAAAGAGTTTCATTGGGAGCATGAGGGACTACCTTAGCTATTACTTTTTTTAACTTTTGGAGTTCTCCCATTAAATTTGGCTTATTGTGTAATCGTCCAGCAGTATCAATCAAAACTACATCATATTTTTCATTAACAGCTTTTTGAATGGTATCGAAAGCTACTGAAGAAGGATCTGCACCTTTTGATTTTTGAACGATTTCAACACCGGCTCTTTCAGCCCAGATATCAAGCTGTTCATTAGCTGCAGCACGGTAAGTATCTGCGGCTCCAACAATTACTTTAAGATTGGCTTTTTTATAATTATGTGCCAGCTTCCCTATTGTGGTTGTTTTACCAGCGCCGTTAACTCCAACAATTAAAATAACATACGGTTTGTAATTCTCAATTTTAATATCTTCATTATATTCTTGATAACCCATCTCAAGCGCTTTAGTAAGCTCTTTTTTTATAGAATCGGTTATTGAGGAATCTTTCCTGTTTTTTTCTATAGTATTAAAATATCTTGCCCTGTCAATAATTTTGGTGGTGAGATCAAAGCCAATATCTGAAGTAACCAGGATTTCCTCAATTTCATCAAGAGTTCTTTCGTCAATAACGGCTCGCCCGGTAACCAGTTCATTTATGCTGTTTACCATTTTTTTCCTGGTTTTTGATAGACCGCTTTTTAATTTGTCTAAATTAAAATTATCAAATAGACCCATAATTTTTCCGTTTTAAAAATTCTTTAGCACGAATTATATAACCAATTAAAGATGCAAATATTAAAACTATGCTTGATGCATATAATAATTTGTAAACCAGGATATTCCCGTTTAGCTTCAATATAATTAGTAATATTACGATTCCTATATTTATAACCGTTATTTTTCCTAACACATTTGAAGGTAAAACCCTGCTTATTTTTTTTGCGACAAATATTCCACCTAGAAAAATAATTATATCTCTTAATATAATCATCAAAAAGTAGTAAGCAGGTATTTCGCCTATTACATATAATTTAATAATAATCACTCCAACTGCAATTTTATCGGCAAGAGGATCAATAATCTTTCCGAATTCGGTAACTTCATTATATTTTCTGGCTAAATAACCATCTAAAATGTCGGAAAAAGAAGCTACAATACAGACTGCAAAAGTGATATATCTAATATTAGCAGAATCAAAACCATCGAGCAGAAACCAAAAAGGTATTGCTAAAAAAAGTCGGAAAAGACTGATGATATTAGATTTAGTGTAAATCTCTTTGTAATTCATTTAATTATTAATTACTGCAAATTTCCCAATTTTTGAATCCAATTCATTATTTGAATTATCCAGTTCCACAACTCTAAAGATATAAATTCCGCTGCTTAATTCAATGCCGGATTTATCTTTTAAATTATAATCAACACCGCCGTTGCCGTCATTTTCTTCTAGTTCAAACATTTGCTTACCTTGAAGATTAAATATAATTATTTTGGCTCTTCGCGGAAGATTGGCAAAAGTTATTTTCCCGCTTCCATTCAGAACTTTTGCCGGGTTGGGATACACATAAACCCCGGATAAATCTTTTGCTACTCCAGTTAAAACGATATCGCTCCCTGCACCGTTGTTTATTCGTATACTTCCATCGGATGAGGATGAGGTAATATTTTTTATCTTTAATTTATATTCCCTCCCTACTGAACCGATAGGTTTTCTGCCGTCAAGCTTTATATAAATTACTTTTGGGTTATTTTGATCCACTTCAATATTATTTATGTTATTCTGCGGTTCAAATGTATAGTTGGTGAAATTTACGGCGCTGGTTTTATCAACATCCAGGTTAAATGTTATTTTAATAAGAGACTGATTAATAATCTCAAAAGAACTTATAAAAAACTCTTCAGATGAGGATATAGAATCCACGTTAAACTCAACAGTATCACTAGGAATATATGAACCATAAAAATCATTTAAATTTTTTATGAAAAGATAATTTTTACCTGTGGGCAGGTTATTCTTATAAGACAGCGTATATGAATACTGATTCGATGGAACTGCAGTATTAGGAATTCCAACACCGGTAATTTCAAATGAATTTAAATTTTCAATAGTCGTAGTAGTTCTCTCTGAAAAATCAGCCTCAACTGTGTTTTGATTAATACTCTTTGCGCTGATTAATTTTGCCGGCTCATGAGAATAAACATCCACAGCTGAACTTAATGAAGATAAAGGAAACTCCTTGGCCACATCATATGCCTGGATCGAATAGTAATAATATCTTTTATTTAAGAGGTTCCTGTCTATAAATTCATTCTGTGTTGTGGAATCAATAAGAATCAGACTATTCTTATTTAGTCCACGGTAAATATAAAATTTATTCCCCTTCCCTTCCCAGGAAAGCTTTATATTTGAAGAATCCAAACTGAAACCTAATAAGTTAAACGGCATACTTGCTTTATTAGCCAAAGTGAATTCTGAAAAAGTAATTTTATTGTTAGCCGGGAAAGCAACTTCTTCAACACCGTTCTGATTCAAATCACCAACAAAAATAGAGCTGGAATTTATATTTTCTTTAAATGAAATAATATCATTATTCCCTTTGTTAAATTTTAAAATATAAGAATACGGGAATGTAAACAGGATCAATTCATCAGCACCGTCATTATCGATATCGGAAAATCTTATACTGTTATCGGCTTCTTGAAAAGAAGAATTGAATTCTGAAGCCGCATCGATGAATGCATGATCATAAATTACATTAACCGTATCTGAAATAATATTAAAAATTAAAAGCCTGTAGAAAGGAGCGACATCAACATCTGTGATAGAGTGAAGCAGTACTGCGATTTCGTTTTTCCCGTCTCCATGGTAATCACCTGCAGTTAAATATGATGAAGAGCTTAAAAAATTTGTAGAGAAGACTTTCCCTTGTACAAAATTATTCGGGCCCATAACTTTATAATCAAAAATATCTCCGTCTTTATCTACCATCCATATTTCTTTTTTGCCGTCACCATCTAGATCGGTAATTACTGCATGCGGAGAATCATAAATATTTCCCCCGGAACCCTCCGGAGAGAAATTAATAAGTTTTGTAGGATTCGAAACTTTTAAATCGCCTGTAATTCTCCAGACTGTAATTGATGAATCACTGCTTACAACCAGCACTTCAGTTTTCCCATCATTATCAATATCTTCTGCGAGAATTGGCCAAAAGGAACCCGAGGTGTCAGCATAAGTTTGAATAAATTTCGATGAGGCAGGATTTTCCTGCTCTAATAAATAGCCGTTATATACAAATAAACCTAATAAATCTTTCTTTCCGTTGTTATTGAAATCACCGTAGTCCTGTACTATTATGTTCTGTAATGAATCAATTTTTAATAAAGAATTATTTGATAATTTGTAAATTTGAGTAACAGCAAGATTATTTAAGTTTCTAAAAGCAATTTCATTTGAATCATTGCCGGTTATGTTTAACGGGTTCTGATATATATTTCCAGCTGGTAAACTGTAAGGCAGAACATATTCTTCAGCATTTTCCAGGTTGAACTTGGAATCGAAAGTGAAATAATTCCCGTTATTATCTATTATTGTTTTCAATCCGACTAAATTTTCAGCCTCAAAATAGACCTCATAAATACTGTTAGGTTTAATTAATTGCCGGGGTATGAACCCGTAATGATATTGTTTGACAAACTTATTATTTATGTTGAAACCATCAAGTGTAATAAAATCAAAATTTGTACTCCCCTTCAACCTGTAATACATTTTCGCAGTACTGAGTTCATCCGTGTAAAGAGCAGCTAATATTGTAGTAGTATTACCGTAAAAAGCAGGACCCATAGAAATTAATTGAACTTTGGGCGGCGCGTGCATCACGTGAATAATTACCCTTTCCTCCAGGGTTCTGCTGTTGCTTAAATAAACAACCAGGCGGAGAGTATATGAAGTATCCTGCAATGTTTTAGTATCAAGAGTGTAAATATTCTTTTTTGCAAATTGATTTTGGCCGTCTTGGATAAGCTGAGTCCAATTATTAGGATTTAAGCCTTGGCCTAAGAAAAGATCATATTTAATAAAATAAGCAGAAAGAATTGTGGCAGAAATTTGAAGAGTGTCCCGGTTTGTAGCGAAATCTTGTCGGGGATAATTAAACTTTATTACCGAAGGAGCAAGCACGCTTAATGCTCTATAAAGATTTAATCTCCCTGCCCCGCTTTTTATATCCCAACCAGGCATATCGATATCATCCGAAGTAGATTTTAATATTTGTTTAACTTCTTCATTAGTAAAATTTCCTAATGAAAGTATTAGACTTGCTGCAGCGGATACAAAAGGGGCCGAGGCTGAAGTTCCGCTAACAACCGAATAACTGCCGGATCTTGATGTGGACAAAATCAATGATCCCGGAGCTACCATATCCAATGTTGAACCATAACTTGAACTGAAAGCAACATAATCATCTTCAGTTGAGTTACCAACGCTTATTACTTCCGAATAACCGGATGGATAATGAGGCTGATCATCTCCGGAGTTTCCTGAACTTGCGACCAGCACTACATTTTTTGAATAAGCATATTTAATAACATCCTTGAGAACATATGAATATGAAACATCGCCAAAACTCATGTTAATTACTTTTACACCCATTTTAACAGCATAAAGAATAGCAGAAGCTACATCATCTTCATCTCCGTAACCGGAAGGATCGAAAGCACGCAAATTTAAGATTTTTATATTCGGGGCAACCCCGGCAACACCGCTGATATTATTTGTTTCTGCTCCGGCAATTCCTGCAATAGCAGTACCATGACCCTGTTCATCATCAGGATCATTATCCCACTTTAAATAATCACCCGAAGTCGAATCGAATGGGAAACCTACACGGTTAGTAAAGTCCCATCCCATATAGTCATCTATAAATCCATTGTTGTCATCATCTACCCCGTTAAACCTTTTATCTTTCCCGTTTTTATCAAGTCCCATTTCCCCGGGATTATAAAATATTTTATTTTTTAAATCAGGATGTTTATAATCTATACCCGTATCAATGATACCTAGCAGAACCGAATCGGAACCGGGAGTAATATTCCATGCATCAAATGCCTGTATTTTATTTAAAGCCCATTGTTCACTCAGCAGGCTGTCATTGGGTGTATAATCAATTTTATATATTCTGGAACGCTGAAAAAAATCTACTTCCGGATCATTTCTTATCTCATCAAGGAAAGCAGTTGAGTCAGCAGGATTATTAATAGTTACTTTTATAATTTTTGAAAGGACTTCATCGTTAGAGCCAAGATTCCTGGCAAAATGATCGATTAATATTTGGCCGGGCTTAAATAATTTTGCAGACTTCCTTAGCTGATTTTGCGGGAAAATAGATTGACTCTTTATTTTTTCATCAATTTTTGCAGATGTGACATAAGATCTATATTTCACAAAGTAAGTTATTTGAGAAAAGGATGGAACATTCATTAAAAAAAGAAAAATGATCCATAACCCCTTAAACTTCATACATTTCCTTTTTGTAAGAAGAATCTACGAGAGTCGGGTAGTTCCCCGAAAAGCAGGCTGTGCAAAAATTCTCCGGACCGGCTTCAGAAACTGCCTCGATCATTTCATCAATGCTAAGATATTCAAGGCTGTCAACAGCGAGCCGTTTTTCTATTTCTTTAACATCCCCGTTACATTGATTTGCAACCAGTTCTTCTTTACTAGGGAAATCCATCCCGTAATAACACGGAAATTGAATTGGAGAGGATGATATTCTCATGTGTATCTCTTTCGGTTTAGCTTCTCTAACCAGGTTAACCAGTTGCCTTGAAGTTGTTCCTCTTACAATTGAATCATCAACAACGACAACAGTTTTTCCTTCAAGTACACCCTTAACAATATTAAACTTAATTCTTACCCCGATCTCTCTTTTCTGCTGCCCGGGTTGAATAAATGTTCTGCCGATATAATGGCTTCTTATTAAACCTATTTCTAGCTTCGAGTCTATGCCCAGCTTTTCAAGCTCAGTCTGATAACCCAGGGCAGTTGTATTGGAGCTATCGGGAACACTTATGACAATTACTTTTTCCCCATCTTTATCAATTACAGGATGCTTTTTGGCCAAAACTTTTCCCAGACGTCTCCTCATCTTATCAACATTGTGCCCGAAGATAAAACTATCCGGCCTTGAGAAATAAATATATTCGAAAATACAATGCTTTTTACCAACATTATTAAAAGGAACGTGCTGTATTGACTTCACTTCATTTTTTTGCAGTGCTTCGTCATCAACGATAATCATCTCACCCGGCTCAACTTCCCTAATTAATTTTGCACTCATAATATCAAATGCGCATGTTTCAGAAGCAACAACAAAAGCGCCGTTTAATTTACCAAGGGCTAACGGGCGAAAGCCATACGGATCACGAGCTGCAATAAGCTTGTCATCAGTAAGAATTGTAAGGCAGTATGCTCCCTCGATTCTCGAAATTGCTTCTTTTATTTGTTCAATCTGATCATTTAATTTACTCCTGGCAATTAAGTGTAATATGACTTCCGTATCACTTGTAGTTTGAAAAATAGCACCTTCATTTACTAATTCTTCCCTTAATTCTTTGGCATTAGTCAGGTTCCCGTTATGCGATATAGAAAGATTGCCCATCCTGTAGTGGACAACAAAAGGCTGAATATTCTTTTTAGACTGTGAAGAACCGGTTGTTGAATACCGGTTATGACCAATAGCAGAGTTCCCGACTAAAACATCTCTAAATACTTTTGTATCCGCAAAAACTTCGGAAACCAGACCTTCATCTTTATGAACATTGAAAACATTGTGTCCTTTTTCATTAAAACTTTTTGTAACAATACCTGACGCTTCCTGTCCCCTGTGCTGTAATGCATGTAGTCCGTAATAAGTATGAATTGCAGCTTCCGGTGTTCCAAAAATTCCAAAAATTCCGCAGAAACTTTTCGGTTTGTCATTTTTCATATTGATCTATTATAATTTTTATAAAAATTTGAAAAATCGTTCAATTATTTAAACAATAAAAATATGATCAGGACTTGAAAAATAAAAGGTAGTTAAAATTATTTATTTATAAACAACTTTGAGAAATATTTACATATAGCTAGAATTTATCAATTGTTAATCCGCTTGCTTTAACATTAAGATTATGATTTATTCTGAGCCCGGCAATTCCATTAGTATTACCCAGGCCGGATTTCTTTAAGAACATTACAGCTTTGCCATTAGCACCAAAAATCACATCCCTGTTATTAACTGTAACAGATAATTTGTTTATTGTTTCCCCATTTTTATCCTGGGCATTAACATATTTATCTGCAGTCCAATTCATGATCTCTTTTGTATCATTGCCGTTTCGTTCCTTTATAAGATATTTTCCATCCTGCCGTACAAGAAAATAAAAATAGTGCTGGTTTTCTTTCTGTAAATTAGAACCGCCGAAAATAACACCATAAGCTTCGGGGTGTTTGGAAGGTTTTATTTGAATAAAATTTGATTCAATTCTATATTCTCCAACTTCTTTATTTTTAGGATTATAATAAATAGCAGCCGGACCGGTTATAAAATGATAATAATTTTTTTCTTTAATCAGATGCATATCCTTCTTGCCTGCATCAGGTTTATCAAAACGCGCCTCCCAATGAACCGGTAATTGCGAAGTTCCCTTTACCTTCATATCCATATCATTATTATGTGATTTTTTTTCGGCTTGTGAATACAAAAACGCTGTAAATAAAATTAAAAGTAAAATTAAAAAAACACTTCTCATAACGAAAACCTTTCCTTTTTATTACAATAAATAAATAAAATCTGAATAATACTTAGTGAGAATGCGCATAATTATTAGGGATAATACTAATCCATAGATTTTCAGAATTATTGACTAATACTGTAGTGAATTCAAAATTTATATTCACAACAACAGTTCTTCACAGGAGGTAATAATTCACCTCCGGTTGAACAATCATTCCACAATGGATTTAATTTTCTCGAGCAAAAAAAGGGGGAGCATAAATATTAAATTGACGGGTGTGAAAGTGAAGATTTTAAATTATCTTATTAAAAAAATCCCGGCAATATAGCCGGGATTAATAATTCGGAAAATATATTATGGTTGAACCTTAAGATGAAAGAAGTTTTTGTATAAAAGTCTTTTTCTTTGGAACATGAACTTGTTTCTTCGGCAGATAATCAACCGGTTTATCATTTAGATCATAACTTCTCACTGCAGATTCTATACTATCATAAATGCTAAAGAACCTGTATGTACCGACTTTCTCCATAATAGTTCTAACATTGGAATGTGATTTTACAATTCTTACATCTCCACCCATATCATAAATGCTCTTCTTTGTAAAGACAATAGCTCCCAGAAAAGTAGAATCAATAAATTCACATTGTCTTAAGTCGATGACAATTTTTTTGAAATTATCTGCCAAATCACAGTTCAAAATTTCTTTGAATTCGAGGGTTTCTTTCAAAGTAGCCCTGGTAAGATTTACAATTTCGATTACGACATCTTTTATTATTATTCTATCGAAATCTTCCATATTGCGCCTCAAAGGAAGTTAAAAAATAGTTAATAGCAATAGCAATTAAGTTTCAGTACGAATAATAACTCAACTTTCATTCCTATTTAAAACAGGTTATTTCTAATAAATATTAAAGAAAATATTATTCCTTTGTTTCAATTTGATAAGTAAATTTTGCTTTGTATTAAAGTGAAATATTTTGAAATGAATGAGTAATAATCTCAAGCTATTTATATAATTAGCCTTTAATAAAAAATTTAGAAAAACCGGATAAAGTTAATTCAATCAGCCTGAGGATCACAGGCTGATTGAATACTTTTATATTTTCTTAAAATTATTTACTATCTGAAGGATAAGCAGGAAGTAATGGAGGAGGTTTAGGGATTTCCAAAGAATGCTCTTTAATTTTTCCTAAAATATATTTTATTCCTTCTTCAATTTGAGCATCCTTACCTTCCATAATATCACCGGGTAAATCATCAACTTCAATATCCGGTTCTACCCCATGGTTTTCTATTACCCATTGGGATTTCAATCCAAAAATGCTGAATTCAGGAACTGTAATATAGCCTCCATCTAATAATTTCCAGTATCCCCGGATTCCTCTTACGCCACCCCAGGTCCTTGTCCCAATTAGCGGACCTAGATCATATTTTTTAAAGAAGTATGGAAAAATATCCCCGTCTGAAGCAGAATAATGATTTATTAATGCCACTTTATATCCATATAAAACTTCGCCAGGAATAGTACCTGGTTCTCCCTGTCGATTTGTTTCCATACCGATTAAAATCCTTCTTAACCGTTCGAGCAAAATTTGATCAATATTTCCACCCCCATTAAACCTTACGTCAACTATCAACCCCTCTTTCCTGATTTGCGGATAGAACTGGCGTACAAATTGATTCAGACCTACTTCATCCATATCAGATAAATAAAGATAACCTATCTTGCCGCCGGATTCTATGTCAATGACTTCCCTATTATGCTCAATCCAATCTTTTAGTCTTAAATTAAGTTCATTATTAATGGGGTTAACAATTTCATCATGTTTTTTTGATCCGTTTGCATCATCTGCAATAGTTAATGTTATAGTCTTGCCGAGGCTGTTTACAAAAAGTCCGTATGGATTTTGGGGTGCCTTAAGTTCATGTCCGTCTACCGCAAGGAGAAAATCTCCTTCTTTAATATTTATCCCCGGTTCTGTTAAAGGAGCTCGAAAATCATTCCGTGTGTTATCACCCATGTAAATTTTTTTGAAATAATAAAGGTTTGAGGATTTATCAAGAGCAAAATCAGCACCTAGAAGTCCGGTAGGATTATAGTCATTTTGGGGCTCATCACCGCCGCCAACATACGTATGTGAATTCTGAAGCTCGCCAATCATCTCGCCTATTAAATAATTTAAATCAGCTCTGCATGTTAATTCCGGAAGAAGTTTTTCGTATTTTTTTTCTATTTCTTTCCAGTTCTTACCATTCATTTCCGGGTTAAAAAAGAAATCACGTTCCAATCTCCAGGCTTGATGAAACATCTCATGCCACTCAGCTACAGGATCAATCTCGGACTTCATATTTGATAGAACCAGAACTTTTTCGCTTTTTTTCTTTTCGGTTTCAGGTTTTGAATCGGTAATAATATATTTATTCTTGTCCTGATAAATAATTTTACTTCCGTCTGCACTGAGTTCATAACCGTCAAGTGAAGAAATTAAACTTGATTCTTTTCTTTGCTTCATATCGAAAAGATGAAGAGTATCTTGTTCACCAACCAGTTTAGGACCATCAACAATTTCAGATGGAGATGTCAAATAATAAACACTTTCACCGGAAGTTAACAATTGATGGATGTTTGCAGCAGGTATCGGAAGAGGGACTGCCCTTGACATCAAGCCGTCTATATCAATTTGAATAGGATTAATTGCACGGGGTTTCCACGATTTTTTGGAAGAATCAACATTTGCCTCAATTGTTCCTTCATCAGATCTTGGAGCAAATGGAGAGGGTAGGTTTTTAAGCAAAGTTGCAACATAAATACCTCCCATTTTCTGAGTTGCCATATTAAATTCAACCTGGCTAGAGACAGGGTTTTCATGTCTCGAGGAAATGAAATAAATATATTTACCATCATTGCTAAAAACCGGTTCGAAATCATCATTTATTTCCGAACTAATATTTACGGTTTTTTTATTATTCGAATTATATAAGTAGATATTATTAAAATTGTTATCAGAAGTTTTACTGTATGCAATCCATAAACCATCCGGCGACCAATTGTAATCATGAATTTCATTTCGTTTAGATTCATCTATTTTAATTAAACTTTTATCTTTAATATTTAAATACCAAAGTGTCTTTTCGTTATCCGAGAACGCAAGTTTATCACTACCCGGAGCCCAAACCGGTCGGTAAAAATATCCTTCTTTTCTATTTGTCAATATTTGTTCTTGCCCTGAACCATTCGATGATTTAACAGCAATTTGACTTTCACCCGTTGCATCGGTTACATATGCTACCCATTTCCCATCAGGAGACCATGAAGGGTTTTCCTCACGTGCATTCGAAGTTTGTGTTAAATTTCTAATATTTCCATGCTCTTCCGGAACTGTATATATATCCCCTCTCGCTTCGAATAACGCTCTTTTACCATTAGGTGCAATTTCATAAGTGATTATATCTTTACTGACATTTACCCAGCGAGACCGGAACTGTTTTCCATCATCGGGAACATTAACCTTAATTTCATTTAATTTTTCAGATGGAAGATCAAGTACATACAATGAACCACCGTCTTGAAATACTATACCATTATTTCCCAGGCTCGGCCAGTCAACATCATAATCCTTGAAATTAGTAATTTGCCTGAATTTTTTTGTCTGTATATCGAATGACCAGATATTCATCCTGTTTTCAGGACCTCTATCCGACGAAAAATAAATTGTATTCTTATACCACATCGGATAGGAATCAGTCCCCTTCCAATCAGTAATTCTTTCAATATTTTTTGAACTAAAATCATATATCCATATATCCTGTGCCAGCCCCCCATAATATTTTTTCCATGTTCTGAAATTTCTGAAAATTCTGTTATAAGCAATTTTTCCTCCGTCAGAATTGTACGAGAGCAGACCGCCTTTTGGTAAAGGTAGCTGCACCGGCAATCCTCCTTCAACATTAACGGAAAACAATCTCCCGAACCATGAGTTAAAAGTATTTCTCCTTGAAAGGAAAATAATATTCTTGCTGTCCGGTGTCCAAGAAACCACCATATTATCGGGACCCCATCTAAGAGTTGCTTCTTTTACCACATCGGAATGAAAAGTTAGCCTTTGTACGATACCTCCATCGGCAGGAATAGTATAGACGTCTGTGTTACCGTCATAATTACCTGTAAAAGCAATAGTTTTGCCATCAGGGGAAAAGTGAGGCATAATATCGAATCCATTATCGGTAGTTAACCTGCCTGCTGTTCCTCCGTTTCGACTAACCCTCCATAAATTTCCGCCCGATTCAAATACAATTGTATTGTCATAAAGTGTAGGATACCTGCATAAAACACTAGTAGAATTATCTTGAGCCAATGATTTTCCCGGATTACCTGATACGAGTAGCACAATAAATGACAATACTACAAGATGTTTTAAACTTTTTCGTTCCATATCATCCTCAAATAGTTTTATGAATTAAACGAACTTAGATAAATTGTGTTGAATAGACAATCTAATTTTTTGAAAAATATTCACTTAAATTGAATAGTTTTAATCAATCATGCAATCCTCCCGAAACCGTATTAAACCGTATATCATATTTATATGTTTTTTTGAATAACTAGTAAATATTATACTTAGAACAGGAAATGGTTTTGCCAACTTTTTTTATTTTTATATGTCTAAATAAAGATAAATCCCATAATAAAAATTAATACGAAGATATACTTCTATATATAAAGTATGATAAAAATTTTAATAATTATTTTCTCAGTTATTGTAGCTCACCAAATTATGTTATCACAAACAAAAAAAGTCATTCTAAAAACTACCGGCATCGATATAAAGATTGACGGCATAATTGATCCTGTTTGGAGCACGGCAGATTCTGTTTCCAATTTTTTCCAGCTTTCTCCTTATTATGAGAAACCGCCAACTGTAAAAACGGTAGCCAAAGTTTTAACAACAGAAAAAGATTTATATGCTTTGATGATTTGCTATGATAGTGAGAATGATGTAACCGCTTTTACCGGGATGCATGATGATTTTGCAGGTGATATAGTTTCAATTATGCTGGATACTTTTGAAGATAATAAAACTGCATATAAATTTGCAGTAAATGCTTCGGGAGTAAAAGCCGATTCCAGGCTGCTGGATGACGCTAGGAACAGGGATTACAGCTGGGACGGGATTTGGTTTTCCGCATCCAAAATTTATTCTTGGGGATATGTAGTTGAATGGAAAATACCTTATAAGTCAATCCAGTATGATGATAAGTTAAAGGAATGGGGCTTAGGCTTTGACAGGTTGAGAGCAATTAATTCGGAAGATATATACTGGAATAAATATAATCAGAATGAAGGAATGCGTGTTTCAAAGTTTGGTAAATTAATATTTAATAATTTTCACCCAAGTATACATGGATTAAACCTCGAGGTTTACCCGGTAGGATTTTCTAAATCCACCTATCTTAATGACGGAAAATATAAAATAGATCCTGAAGCCGGGCTGGATGTTCTATACAATCCTTCACCGAAGTTAAAATTTCAATTAACGGCAAACCCTGATTTTGCTCAAATCGAAGCCGATCCGTATAATTTTAACATATCAAGGTATGAATCATTCTTTGATGAAAGAAGGCCTTTCTTTACTGAAGGGAGTGAGATTTTTACTGCATCCGGTAAAGAAAGAAATACAGGCTTTTATCAACCTTTGAACATCTTTTATTCGCGCAGAATTGGTAAAGTTTTACCGGATGGTTCAACAGTCCCTTTAATTGCCGGTGCAAAAGCGTTCGGGAGATTAAATGATTGGGAATATGGAGGATTTGCCGCTATAACTGGAGAGGAAAATTATCTGGTTGATGATACCCTGCATAAGGAAGAGAGAGCTTACTTTGCTTCCGGCCGTATTAAAAAAAATATTTTTGAAAATTCTTCTATTGGACTATTATACGTCGGCAAAAAGACCCGTTCAAATACATACGGTGTATTAGATGTTGACGGTGCATTCAGAACTTCTGAATGGCAGTTGTCATACCAGCTAGCCAGGTCAATTACAAATTCAAGCGGTGATTATGCAGCATCCGCAGGTTTTGTTCAATTCGGCGATAAATTTGCAAATTTTACACGTCTGAGATTTGTAGGAAATAATTTTGATATAAGCCAGATTGGTTATGTTCCATGGACAGGAACTACACAGCTGACAACTCTGCACGGACCTATATTTAAACCTGAGAAAGGAGCAGTAAGCCAGGTTTTCCCGTACGGAGGTTTGTATCTTTATCATAAAATTTATGAAAATTATACCGATCATGGTTTCTTACTCGGATACAATATGAATTTTAGGAGCAACTGGGGTTTTGAACTGGATTTCTTATATGCAAAAGTAAAAGATAAAGGTTTTATTTATAACTCTTATGAACTTGATGTTAGTTCATGGTTTAATATCAATCCGTCCTGGAATGCAAATATTTACGGGGGAAATACAAAATCATATAATTTTTCGCGTGATTATATCGGCAATTATACGTGGATTGGAGCTTCAGCAGATTGGAAAGTTTTAAATAGTCTAACTTTAGGAACATCAGGAAGTATTAATATTGAAAATAAACCTGACGGCAGTGTACAGGATATAACTTATAATGCCCGTCCATATTTTTCATTTACTCCTGTGAATAATATGAATCTCCGGGTTTATGTTGATAATTTATATGAAACAGAAACAGATCACCTTGAAAGGATTATTGTGGGAATACTTTACTCTTACAATTTTTTACCTAAAAGCTGGATATATTTTGCTATTAACCAGCTGGATGATCGAAGTCTTCAGTATGATATGAATGGAAATGAATTGCCGGAACAAATGCATTTAACCAGCCGTGCAGCTGTACTTAAGATAAAATATTTATATTATTTTTAATTTATTTGATGACTGAGTAGTTAAAGAGGAATAATAAAGTTCTCTATCAGTCATTTCTACTTTTACAAACATCAATCCACTTAATATTTGATGAATATTCTTCAAGCTCACTACAGGTTAGTTCAATAGCAGAGTTGCTGCTCCCGCATGCAGGGAATATTGTTTTAAACCTTTTCAATGACTGATCAAGATATACTTTTAACTTAGCTGTTATACCGAATGGGCATACACCGCCGACTTCATGGCCCGTAAATGCAAGTACTTTATCCGGGTTCAGCATTTTTGCTTTAAATCCAAATTCAGTTTTGAATTTTGAATTATCTATTTTTACGTCACCTGCTGCGACAATTAAAATTGCTGTATCTCCATCTTTAAGTGAAATTGTTTTTGCGATACGTCCAGGTTCAACATTAAGTGCCTTGGCAGCTAATTCAACTGTTGCGCTTGAAATTTCGAATTCCAGGATATCATCATCTCTGTTCCACTTTCTTAAATGCTCACGTACTTTTTCGATTGACATATTATTTTACATGATTTTACTTAATTTAATCTATTTCTTAATTTTATTATAACCTTTATCATAAAAAGGTTGCAATTTTTCCAGCCACATTTCTTCAAGTGTTTTTAAATCCTCATTATAATCATAATTCGGATCTTCCTCAGGTTCAAGAATATCTATTGTTTCAAATAAAAAGTTAGCAGCACCAAATTCATTAAAATCTTCCTGCAAAATTTTATCTATATAAGAACCGATCTCAAGCTGAAATTTAATACTATTAAGCTTTCCTGTTATGTTTTTACTTCTACCGATCAATATTTTCCCGTTTACCAAATTTTTAACCTGATAAATCCCCATTGGTCTTAATGTCTGTTTGTATTGCTTTTTTAATTCTTTCTTATCCATTTTTACATGTAATTTTATTTTTTATTATTTAAAATAGAAAATAATACAATTATTAATTATACTCATCCGGTTCCAGATTCGGCAACTATGCATGCTTGTTAATGATGTTAAGCTTATGATGCTTATCAAAAGGATTTTATCTTAATTCAAGTAACTGCTTCTATCAGAATATTTTTTTAATTAATTGATCATAAACCATATTAAAAATATGTTTGTATGTTTCTTTTAAAAAAAGACGAGGCAAAATTTGGTATTAGATATTAAAAATGTTTCATTGCGCCGTAACGGAATTTTCATTTTAAAAAATATCAGCTGGGAAATTAAGCAGGGAGAGCATTGGGCTGTTATCGGGCTCAACGGTTCAGGGAAAACTTCTTTATTAAAAATGATAACCGGTTACCTCTCCCCTTCCACAGGGGAAATGACGGTACTTGGCAAAAAATTCGGGAGGGTAGATTTAAGAGAATTAAGAAAATCAATCGGCTGGGTAAGTTCATCGTTACAAGAATCTCTATACCTTGCTGATACTGTTGAGGATATAGTCCTGAGCGGTAAGTATGCCAGCATTGGTCTTTATGAAAAACCAGGCAAAGAAGATTACGAAAAAGCTGACGCAATAATCGAGCAATTTGAATTGCCAGGAATGAAAGAGAGAATCTACTATTCATTATCCCAGGGAGAAAAGCAGAAGGTAATAATCGCTAGGGCTTTGATGTGCTCGCCCCACATATTAATTCTTGACGAACCGTGCATCGGACTTGATATCTTTGCCCGTGAAAATTTTCTTTCACTTGTTGAAAAGATAGGCAATATTAAAAACGCGCCAACGCTTATATTTGTTTCCCATCATATTGAGGAAATTACGCCTTCTTTTCAACATGCATTATTTTTAAAAGATGGGGAAATCCATTCTGCAGGTAAAACAATAGATTTATTAACTGAAAATAATCTCCAAGAGTTTTACGGTAAACGTGTGGAGATCGAATGGAGAAATGGCCGGCCAAATATAAAAATATAACAACAGAACCGGAAAACAATTTCAATATTAATTATAATTTATCACTAATATTTTTTTAACGATATTTTAAAACTTAACGGGACATCCCGGATCTTATTATCCTCAGGATCTGTATATTTAATGAAACAATACACCTCTGTATCTTTATAATTTTTAACTTTTGTAATTCTTCACCTCTGTTTAGATAATTTTCACATTTGACAAATCGGCTTTATAACCTTTTAACAAAGCATAAGTTATCTTATCCATTTTGGTCCCGTCGAAAATTGTTCTTTTGACATTTGTCTTAAATGAAATATTGTTAAGAGTTGCATTTTTAAAAGAGGTTCCCCTCAAGCCTGCATAATCGAATATAATTCCTTCAAGCTCCATATTTTCAAAGCTAACTCCGGATAGCTCAGAATAACTGAATTCCGCATTATTAAAAGAAGCATTTTCAAATTTTGCACCTTTTAGACTGGATTTTAATATTTTACAGAATTCAAGATTTGCAGAATTAAAATTACTATTTTCAAGATCACTGCTTTTAAAAAGTGAGCTTTTCAGATTTGCATTCATGAAGTTTACATTTTTAAGATCACTGCTTTTAAATGTGCTTCCGGATAAATCAGAATTACTAAAATCTGAATTCTTAAAATCACTGTAATTAAAAATTCCTGATTTTAAATCAACCGAATTAAGCTTAGAATTAACCATATTACTTTTTGATAAATCCCAGCCTTTAAGTATGGTAGGTTCATTTACTTTCCGGTGAAGTTCTTTAGTTTTATCTGAAATACTTTCAATAATTTCAGAAATATCACCTAACGAATTCACAGTTTTTTGAAATGCAGAATTATCATCAAGCCCTTCTTTCAACAGATCATCATATTTCTCAAGCATATTTGAAAGAAGTTCTTCTTTTAATTCCCTTATGGTTTTAGAATCTTCGTAAGGTTTAAATATTTCATCGAGGAATTTTTTTAATTTCGGATTCATATATGTGTTATCTCCTTTTAAGTTAAATTAATTTATCAAGTAATTTTTTTATCGATTCCCAATTTTTTTTGCTTTCGATATATTTAGATTTTCCTTTTGCTGTTATCTTATAGTACTTTCTGCGGGCACCTTGCGTCTCATCTCCCCAATAAGATACTATAAGATGATTCTGCTCCATTCTTTTAAGACTGGAATACATTGATGCTTCTTTAAGCTCATATTCACCATTTGATGCTGTTGAAATGAGTTTACCGATTTCATAGCCGTATTTTTCCCCGTTATTCAATAATTTTAAAATTATCGTATCTATATGCCCTCTTATTAAATCAGAGGATATTTTAGAACTATCCATAATAACTCCATAGATTATTACAATATATATCATATTACTATGATAGTCAAGGTAATATTAGTGTAACAGTAATAAATTTATATTTGTTATTTTGTCTTAAAGTGAGATACGCTTGCTAAGATTAATTCCAGTCAAACTGCTAAAGAAATTTGGCCAAAACATGATCAGGTACAAAGAATATTTGATCATACCAAATGATTTTTATACTTAAGAAAGTATAATTGAGAATTGCAAATAACTAGAACCCGGGATTAATAAAAAATAAAGTAAAGAGATATGCAATATTGGATCATTGGAATTTATTTATTCCCAGTAATAATTGATAAATTCCGAAGCAGGCAAGAGCGACTATAGAAATCCCCAACATAACTTTAACTGCTTTCGGTCCGAAATTTCCGGCAAGTGAAAAAAGGATAATAATCCCTGCAATACCTGCAACAAGAGTAGCATAAAAGCTAACTATCAAAACCACCCCGTTTATAGGGGCTTCATTATATCCTTTTAGAAAGAGCGGTCCCATTACCAAACTCCACCCCAGGTATGGATTCGGATTTAAAAGATTTACCAGAGCAGCCTTAAATAAAGTCTGCTTATTTGATTGAGGTTCTGTCTTCTTATTTGCATCATAATGTTTCCAAGTTTTAAATGTATCATATGCAAGATAAAAGAGAAAGAATGCTCCCCCCAGATGCAGAAATTGAATCAACCATGGAGGAACCTGGCTAAGTAAAAGCAAAACTAATAAGATAATAGGAACATCACTTATAAGGGGTGAAAATGAAGCCGGAAAAGTACGCCGCCATCCATTTGTAAAAGTCTGAGATATGATGTAAGTCTGAAGCGGACCGGGCTGTGCAGCAGCAGCAAATCCGAATGTAATCCCAAAAATTAAATAGCTTAACATTACTGCTTCATTAATTCATATGACTGCTTAAGCAGCGATACGAAATTTTTATCTATCTCATTTACAGCTGTAAACCTGAAATTATTATGATACCTGTTTTTGGATACCTGCTCAACTTTGGTGATCCTTTTGTCATTTAAAGGTTTTACGCTAACCAAATTAAAATCAAGCCAATGTTTCTTTGGATGCACACCGCCGAAAGCTTTCATGCTTTTCAAGTGAACGGACGATTCTCTTAGTTTCAACAACTACTTCCCCGATTAAATTTAACTTTTCCATGATAGCCCGGTAAATATCATAGACAGCAGGAGAACTTTTTGTGAATAAATCTTTTTCTTCCATTTATCTGCATGCATAATTAATTATTAATTTGAAGATCAAGATACTAAATGTTCAAATTATTTGGTGGTCTTCCCTTCGAACATTTTATCGAAAACTGTATCTACCGGCTCCCACAATTCTATTTTATTATTTTCCGGGTCGAGGATATGAACAAACTTGCCGTATTCATATTCTTCAATTGAATCGATGATTGTTACCCCATTTTTTAAATTTCTTCGACTAATTCCAAAAGGTTTTCTACTCTATAATTAATCACATAACTTTTTTCAGAGGGCTCAAAATAATTTGTATTTTTAGAAAAAGGGCTCCACTGCAGGTATCCTTTTACTTCCGGATTATCGGTATATCTAAACTCGAAAAGAGAACCGTATTCATTTGTAACAAGTCCAAGATTTTTATGGTACCATTCTTTAATTTCTTCGGGATTATTACATTTAAAAAGTATTCCCCCCACGCCAGTAACTTTTTTTTTTGATTTTTCCATATCCAACCTTTATTTGTAATAGAATTTTTGAGTCGTGCTCCCCTTCCCTTTTTCAACTTTGCTATTACCAGGTAATTCATCTTCATCATTCCTATCTTAATTTTCCTGTAAATAAAATAAATAATATCTATAATAAAGGAAATGATTTGAAAATTCGTGAGCTAATTTTTAGAGGTTTGCAAATATTTGTAATATAAGAAGAAATTAATATTGAACTCCTAACGGAGTTCCATAAATTTGTAGCGGATATTGTTTTCTATAAATATTTAACTCCTAAAAGGAGTTAAAATCTCTAACTTTTTTATATTAATTTCTTTTAAATTATATAAACCCAGATTTGTCATTAGGTAATAATTTCTAATGGCCGCCATTAGAAAAAACATCACTTAACTTATTTAATTAGAATAAGTTAGATTTTTTTAAAAAATCATATTTTACTGATTTTTATGTATAAAAAAATATAGTTTTGAGAATAATTTTATTCTGTAAGTTATGAAAAATCAACGCTTTGTTTGAAATCCTTCGTTTTCTAACGACAAATCTGGGATAAAGCAATTTTCTAACAAACAATCAAATCAATATGAAGAACGCAAATTTGTCTGTAGAAAAAAACTTCTTCAAAGATGTTTTAGAAGAAGCCTATTATAGGAAAGCGTGGCATGGACCTAATCTCCATAGCTCATTAGCTGGTGTTTCGGCAGATGATTCATTAAAACGGCCATCAAAAGGCCGGCATAACATTTATGAAATCACGGTCCATTCTGCTTACTGGGTTTATAGAGTAATTCAAAGGATTAGGAGAAATCCCGGTTTAAAGTTCCCTATTAAAGGAACGAACTGGTTTGAAAGTCCAAGCACCTTATCTGAATCCGAATGGAAAAAACAGAAAAAATTATTAA
This sequence comes from uncultured Ignavibacteria bacterium, assembly GCA_963739895.1. GTDB lineage: Bacteria > Bacteroidota > Ignavibacteria > Ignavibacteriales > Ignavibacteriaceae > CAVQBP01. The sequence goes on from CAVUCR010000057.1 coordinate 29,424, forward strand.
ATGATCTTCATGACGAACTAGAAAAATTAATCCGTGATTTGGGTTCAAAAAAATTCCGGGATAAAGATGAAAAAGAGAAGGGAAAAATGGGCAGACTTCTAATAGGAATTGCCATGCACGATATTTATCATGCAGGGCAGATCCAGCTAATTAAAAAATTAAATAAATCATAGAACTTGTTTTAATAAAAGCAATTATTTGATTTCTTTAACAAATTTTCTATTGTAAAATCCTTTTGCTTTTTCTCCCATTCTTTCGAATAAGATATAGAGAATCGGAATTACCAATAAGGTTAGGATTGTAGTAGCTGAAAGTCCTCCAATAACTGCACGAGCTAAAGGCGACCAAGTTTCAGAGCCTGAACCAAGTTCTATTGCTAAAGGAACCATTCCCAAAATCGTTGTTAACGCAGTCATTAATACGGGCCTAAGTCTTGCTTTGGAACCTTCTTCAACAGATTCATAAAGACCTAAACCTTTCGCCCTTAGCTGGTTTATATAATCGACAAGCACTATACCGTTATTAACTGCAATACCAACCATCATAACCAAACCGACAAGCGCCATTACACTTAACGAAGTTCCTGTAATGTAGAGGAAAAAGAAAACACCTATTACGGATAGCGGTACGGTAAACATAATTATCAGAGGGTCAACCAGGGATTCAAATTGCGATGCCATTATCATATATACCAATAATATAGCAGCAATAAATGCAAGCATAAGATAAAAGAAAGCCTCCTGCTGATCTTCGGCAGTACCGCCGATGATTACCTGGTATTCTGAGGGTATAGGAGTCTCATCAATTATGTTATTTATTTTACTGACTGCAGTAGAAAGATCTAAGCCTGATAAACCGCAACCTACGGAAATGAAGCGGCTCTGATTTTCTCTGAAAATTGTTGGAGAAGATTCCTCTTCCACAATTTGAGCTATATCATCCAATCGAACCATCTGGCCGGCAGGAAGAGCAATCTGCATCTGGTTCAGTGCTTCCTTTTGATTTCTAAACTCTTTGGCAAATTGTACACGGATATCATACTCATCTTCCTTTTCACGGAATTGAGAAACAACCTGGCCCTGTATTGCAGTTGAGATATTTGCAGCAACTTGTAGTGTGGATAAATGTAAATTATTCATTACATCTTTATTTAAATGGATCTGAAGCTCCGGGGTTGTTTCCTTTACATTTAATGAAATATCCACCAGACCCGGAATCGTCTCCATTTTTTCTTTGATCTGATTTGCAATTGATTTTGCTCCGTCAACATCAAAACCTATTACTTTTACTTCTATATCTTTTTCATTAGTAAAGGAGCCTCCTTCCTGGAAGAAATAAGTAATCCCTGCAATATTATCCAGTCTTTTGCGAAGTAAATCTTGAATTACAAATTGTGATCTTTTTCTCTTTTCAACAGGTGTTAACCGCATGAAACTTCAATTGTGCTGGCGGTGGTCCCAAACGCCCAATTCCCTTCCCTGTTACCGAAGAAAATGGAGACAGATTCCAATTCATCTTTTTTAATAACACTTGAAAAGATATCTTCAAGTTCATAGGCATAAAGACGTGTTTTCTCGATAGGATTTCCGGCCGGAGATTCTATAACAAGGTTTATAAATCCTTGATCTGTTTTAGGAAGAAATTCACCACCGAGAAGTGTAGCAATAACAATAGACAGAACAAATAAAACTGATACTGATAGTAAGAACAATTTTTTTGTGGTATAACGACCAATGCAGTACTCCTGGAGTAATTGGATGACAAATTATCCAGCCAGTAGCCTACTTTCGTTTTTAAATGTATTAAACCGGCTTACTTTTTTAGAGCCACAGCATCATTGTTATTTATTAATTCTCAAAAGATGTGAAGACATTATAGGAACAAGAGTTAATGCAATCAATAAGGAAACAACAAACTGAAAGTAATTGTAAGATACCATATCCTTAAATAACTGTCCGGTTATATTAGGAACGAAAAGAACCGGGAGAAAGACACTTATAGTAGTAAGTGTTGAAGATGTAATTGCCATACCTACTTCTGAAGCACCTCTGTCGGCAGATTCCATTTTGCTCTTCACCTAGTTCCCGGTGGCGGTATATATTTTCAAGCACTACAATTGAATTATCCACAAGCATTCCGATCGCAAGTGCAAGGCCAGCCATGGAAATAATATTTAATGTTAAATCGGCAGCATATAAAACTGCAAAAGTCGCTATCACCGCAACAGGTATTGATATACCTATTATGAAGCTCCCCTCCAATTCCTAAGGAAAAAATAAATTACTAGAAATGCCATTATAAAAGCTATTACTGCTGTATTACGGAGATTATTTATCGATCTTAAAATAAAATCAGATTGATCCCAAAGGACGCTCAACTTTGTTCCTACAGGGAGTCGCTTTTGAATATACGGGAAAGCTTCTTTTACTTTGCGGCTGGTTATAACTGTATTTGCATCAGATTGTTTGGAGATCATTATAGTAATACCTTCACCGAAATCTGCTCTAACTTCCGAGGTTGATTCTTTATAACCATCTACAACATCTGCAACATCTTTAACATAAACGGGCTGTCCCCCTTTCATTGTTATGATAGTATTTTTGATTTGGTCAACGGTATGATATTCACTGAAAATGCGAAGATTATAATTTTTAGTACCGGTTTCTATAGTGCCGCCTGGTTGAATCCCTCCCCCGGATTGTATTGCCACATTGACATTAGTCGGGGATAATCCATATGAAGCCAAAAGCACCGGGTTCAAATTAATATTTATCTGCCTTTGTAATCCGCCCTGAGTTTGAACTGAGGCTACTCCTTCTACCCTTTCAAGCAAAGGCTCAATGGTTTCTTCTGATAGTCTCCTCAACTCTGCAGGGCCTAAATAATTAGAGCTTAAAGTCATAAAAATTATCGGCTGAAGTGAAGGATCAAAAATAAAAGTTAGAGGTTCATCAGCATCGGGGGGTAAATAATCTCTCATAAAATCTATATTTTTCCTAATATCTACATCCGCCTGATCCATATCAGTACCATACTTAAATTCAAGGGTGATAATCGAAGCTCCCTGGAATGATTGGGAATTTACCTGTTCAATATTCTTCACAGAAGAAACAGCCTCTTCAATAGGCCGTGTAATAAGATTTTCTATGTCTTCAGGTCCGACACCTGTATAGCTGGTGATTATGCCTGCATACGGAAATTGAATATCGGGGAAGAAATCTATTTTCAGTTGTGAAAATGAAAAGAAGCTGAAACCGATAACCACACAATAAATCATCAGCAAAGTAATTTGCCGTTTAAGTGAAAACTTTGTTAATATCATAAACTTTCTCCCTTAGTTCAATCCTTATTAAACTCAATAGAACACGGATTTGACTGATTAAAAGTCGTGCAAGTTAAACGGATTTATACGGATGAATATGTTAATCTACTATTTTAACATTTTGACCATCGCGGACAACATTCTGCCCAACAACAATTACAGTATCGGAACTTTTTAATCCGTTCATAATCTCAATTCTGCCGTCACTGTTTATTCCTGTTTTTACTTCTTTCAATTTTGCCGCCCCGTTTTCGACTGCAAATACAAAATGTTTCTTTATGGTTTTCTGAATCCCGGTTTTTTTATCTACTACGATTTCGGTTCTCTGCATTAATGAATTTTCAGGTAAGACAATTGTTCCCTTTTTTGTTGAAGTTGTTATTAAGAATTCTCCGAAAATTCCCGATTTAATTCTTTTATCCGGGTTAATTAATCGAACTTCTATTTCCAGGAGATTTGACAACCTATTTATTGCATGATTAATATTCACAACTTTACCTTTATACTCTCTCCCGGGCATGGACGGAAAATTTATCAGCACATTCTGACCGACAGAAACCGAAGAGATATCTTTACTTGATATTTGTAATTTTGATTTCATAGAGTTAGGAGTAACAATCTGCACAACCGGCTGCCCGGCAGGGACCATCTGGTTCTGTTCGAAAAAAACTGCTCCGACTATACCGTTAAAAGGGGCTTTAATGAAACTGTTCTGGTAATTCTCATTTGCTTGTTGAAGCTGAAGATTTGCCTGTTCCAGGCCGGCTTCCGCGGTTTCTTTTTGCGCTTTTGCCTGATCATACTGCTGCGGGCTTACAGCTTTTTGTTTGTACAGCTCCCCCATACGCTCAAAATCCTGTTTTACAAGTTCGGATTGTGCATGCGCAGTTTTTAATGCTGCTTTAGCTAAATCGACTGACTGTTCAAGAATAGCATTATATTGAACCGCAAGCACTTCATCTTTATATACACTTTGGCCGGGTTTAACGAATATTTTTTCCAGCTTTTCACTGATTTTACTATAAACTACTGCATCATTCTCACCTATAATGCTCCCGGTTAATTTAATATAGCTCGAGATTGTATCCGGCTGAATTGTATAAACATTAACCGGGATTGATTTTTCTTCCTGGACTTCCTCTTCATGTTTGCATGATGTAAAAAATAATTGGCTAAATATTAATAAAGCTAATAAATATTTATTCATTTTTTCCTCGTAAATTTTATTTCCAGATTTTATCCATCAACCCAACGGCGCTGAGAAGCTGAAGCTGGCTAATGTTATAATTATAAATTCCCTGCAGGTATTCTGCAGTACTTTTTGTAAAAATTAATTGTGCATTTAAAACATCAAGCTGTGTACCCATACCGTTATCGTACATCAAGGAAGATATCCGCATGCTTTCTTTTGATTGTTCCATTGCCTGTCGAAAACTTTCCAGACTTTTCAAGACTTCTTTATAAGAATAATATTTTTCTTCCACATCGAGAGACGTCAGGTCTTTCGCCTGCTTCAATGTCAATTTCATTTGATCTGTTTTTATTTGGGCAACCTGGTAATCTATAATTTTCTTCCCGCCTTCAAAAATCGGCCAGTATACAGATAGAATTATAGATTTCGATCTTATATAATCATTCCAGGACAATTTTGCATTATCCATTTGTGCCTGATGAGTTACATTTGCAGAGATCGAGATTGCCGGGGAGAATTGTGCAAGCGCCATTTTTTCTCCTTCACCTGCAGCATCGAGTCTATGTCCAAGTGATATTAAATCATTTCTTTTTTCTAATGCCAGATTTTTTAATTCATCCAGTGTAAAAGATGAATAACCCTCCAGGAAATTTTTAGATTCAAGAGAATCAGTAATAACAAGTGAATCACTAAGAGGAATATTTAATATTGATTTTAATCTTTGATAGGATAAAAGCCTTCTTGCAGAGGCAGCCTCCAATTGCGGGAGTGTTGAGTAGTATTGTGCATTTGCTCTTTTTAAATCCAGTTCGGTAGCTGTTCCCAGTTTATAATGTTTTTCTACCTGTTCACGGTTCTCAAGTGCGACTTTAACTGCTTCGTCTGCGGTTTTCATTAATTCGTTTGAAAGCATAATACCGTAATAAGACTGCAAAGCAGATAAAACTGTTTGCGATTCCTGTCCTTTTAATTCTTCGCTTAAAGATTTTCTCAGGCTTTTTTGTGCATTTAAATTAAACCATCGCATACCGCCTGTAAAAACAGGCAGAGTTAAATCAAGCGAATGCTGAAAGGAATAATTTGTACCAACAACAAACTGCTGTCCCATAAAAATAAAGACAGGCAGTTCAAGATTTCTTATTGCTGTTCCCCGGTAAGAAAAAACAGGCAAAAAAGAGCTGATAGCTTTCCACTCTTCTAATCCCTGTGCTTCATAATCAAGCAGTTTTGATTCTAAGGTAAGATTATCTTTTAAAGAAATACTTACAACATTTTCCCAGCCGAGATAAATAATGTTTTTATTTGTCTGTGTATGAGAATTACTAAGAAGGCAAACAAAAATTAAAAAAAGAAATTTCTTGAGCATATTGATCTCCCTCTAATCATTTACCATGCAAGGTATATTTTATTTAAACGAATAGATTGAAAAATTGTTACAAGTTCATACATGCTCCGGGGAAAATCCATATTAATATAAAAAGAGCATCTCCCCTGCTTATTTACATTTTTATTTTACCCTGAAAGCATGTAAAGAAAATCAAATCTGTATAAATGATTTATCAAACCAGAAACGGGAAGATTAAATTCCGAAGTTAACAACCCAATCGAAACAATTGCCCTTTTATTGAGTCATTTACCTGTTTCCATTTTATTCCCCGAATCAATTAAATATTTTATTTTGAAATATAAATTTAACTTTATTTTTTATTAAAATTGGATAAGATTTTTAGTCTGTCCTTTTCTATTGATATTGTTAGAAGATTAATCAGACGCCAAATTGTTCCAGGTGATGAATTAAATGATAATCCATTAATTTCTCCCAGCGTTCCTTATTCATAATTCTAAAATAAGGATGTTCAGCAAAATTAAAATCCGCGGGCAGTTCGGCAAACAGGGCAATATACATTTTTAATGTTACTCTATCTTCCTCGAAATCAATAGGTTTTGTACCTTCTCCCTTCACTTGATCAAATCCCTTTGGAGCAAGTGCAGTTTTTCCTGAACGGGCTAATGCAATAATTTCAACTGGATTAATCTTGCCATATTCTTCTGCTCTCTTTTCACCAAATGCAATCCGAAAAAAATCGGCACAATGGCAAATCATTTGATTAACATTCATTTGTCCGAATAGAGCTTTTTGATCCGGTGTTAAATTGTTGATCCGGGAAAAAAATGATTCTATTTTTTCTTTCTTCACTAATTGTTCCGCGTAATTAATGATATTAAATTGAAAGAACAAACCAGCCGGCTTTCTGCAAATCTGCGAGCATTTTCCCGGTATACATAACAGTGACGCCGAGCTTAGTGAGAGCATCGGAAATGCCGTACATATCTGCACAGCCTTTACACGCGTATAGTTCAACCCCGGCTTTCTTGAGTTCATTTAAATAATTCTGTAATTCCGCATCTTCGGTTAGAAGTTTTCCCGAAGGACCCCATATCAGTAATCTAACATCATTCATCCAGGAGCGTTTCTTACAATTAAGTGTATACATAAATACCATTTTTAAAGCAACTTCGCGGTCCCCGCTTGTCCACAAAATTAATTGTTTATCTTTTTCAACTGAAGTATTGATATTATTTTCAACGGAAGTCATAGCGGCATTTAGCGAATCCGTTAGGTTTCCGCCGGAAGGAGTCTGTGCATATGCAGCAGCGAAAAATCCAGCTAATAGCATTGTTACCAGGATCTTCATTTTATTTTCCCTTCTTAATTATTGAATAATTCGGTTTAAATGTCAATGGTATTAAACCTGTATTTCTTTCATTAAAAAAGCAAAAGAATCCTGCGGAGTTATCAGATCTTTTATTTCAATTATTTCTGAAAAATATGGCTTATAAGTAAGCAGGATCTTTTCCAGTTCAGCCCTGCTTTCAGCTTCCCAAATATTTAACCCGATTTCAGGATGGTTTTTTAAACAGAATGAAAACTTTACATGGTTTCTATGTAACTCATTATTAAAAAGCTTTTGACCAAACTCAGGAAGCTTTTGTGTATTAACTTTAACTTTCCCGAAAAAGGACATATTACTTCTCCTCCTTTTAAATTAAGAGGAAATAGAATTCTAAAGTTGAACTTATTTTCTGATTTATATTATTTTTCCCAGATTTTATTAATCTACGATAAACAATGTAACACCATTTTGTGTTGATGATCGGTGTGAATCAGAGCGATCCCCTACAAAATAGACCATTCCTTCTTTTAATATATTCTTCAAACCGTCTTTTAATTCTGTAACCATTTCTCCTTTAATGCAGAAAATTATATGTCCCTTTTCGCACCAGTGATCTGCAAAGTAACCGGGTGAATATTGGACTTTCCTTATCCTGATTTCCCCGATCTTTTTAACCTGCCATAGAGCAAAGCCGGTAGTCCCATCATGACGCTCCGATTCTATTTCGTCCCAGTTAATTAAATTGAACCGGATGCTGCTGTCAATTTCCATTTTATTTTCCTTAGAAAAATTAAAAGAAATAAAATTATATCGATTATTCATGCAAGGAAATTTAATTTTGCTTTAATAAACTGGTTAATTCTCCCTGAATTTTTATCCTTACCAGAAAATGAACGGTTTTTTGCACTCTTACATGTTTTGGTATTAAAATCCAAGACTGCATTTAGAATTGGAAAAATCCCGCCTCTAAATTTAATATTAAATCCTTTTTAATAACAGCGGTTAATGAAATCATCTTAAAAATTTAATTCAAAAATGGATGAAGCAAGATCATTAGATAAATTGAAAAAAATTGATGATTCTATGAATAACGGAATAATGGAGTTTTGTAAAAGAGTGTTGGAATAAAATACTTTTAATTTCGCGGGATAGCGTTCAAATTAAATCGGTATTGCTAAACCAGCCACGACATATTCAGCCTCTGATGTTGCTCCAAATGGTATAATTTGCGCGGAAGGAATGGATGTTAGACTCAAAGGTACAGTAGAAGGTCAATACTCCGTAGTTAGTGATGGAAATGTTTATCTCGATGATGATATTGTTTACAATACGAATCCGAGAACACATCCAAATTCTACCGACCTGCTTGGTATTGTTGCACAAAATAGAGTTTTAATTACCGATAACGATGCAACTCAAAATATTAATATTGATGCTGCGATATACTGCCAGGTTGCAGGTTTTGGGACAAATAATTATAGCGGGAGAAGTGTTGACGGGAACATAAATTTATTTGGCGGAATTACCCAAAATATTAGACAGGCATTGGGACAGTATACAACTGATTTGGTAACCTAATGAGGGAACTACATATCGATTTGGAAAAATCAAATCCGGTAGCAATTTCTCCAAAGTAAACACTCAATAAAAAAGGCAGTCCATGTGACTGCCTTTTTTTGTTTATACTACTTTCTTAATGTATGGATTCAAAAAATTAATGGTAAGCAGAATTCATTTAAATATTTATTTTTTCGTTATTAAATTTTTACTTTTTGTCAGCCAGTAATAAACCGGCAGAAGCAATAATATTAGGATCATCGTTTGAATAAAAAATGGTCTCAAGGTATCACTTACAGAGTGGGAAACTGAGTCTATTCTCATAAAATTTATTATACATATAATAATAAATAAGATAACTAAAAATAATTTACCCCAATTTTTTAAATAATTCTTACTAATCATTTTTTATCTCCAGTTTTCTAAATCTTCCTATTATAAATATATAAATTTTACAGTATATTATTCAATTGTGTGATTATATGAATTGTCGTACAATTATGCCTCAGCTAAGAAGCATATCCTTTAATTTTTTCACAAGATGCAGAGTGCGTAACACGCTGGCGGACCGGATTGCATTGTTAGGCAGTTAATATATTTTTGTTTGTATATTAAAAACTCCAGCCTTATTATTGGATTCTGTTTCCTATCGTAATATTCTGAAAATAACTATTGTCTTTAATATTATTCTAGAATATTTTGGTTTAAAAAGTAACGGAAGGTATTCTCCATGTTTCCTTATTACCAATTATACCATGCTTATAATCAAGTACTTCAAGTTTCTTAGGAACTACTTTAATGAGCAGATAGCTCTCTTTTCGATCCTTATAAAACTTAGACCATTCATCCTTCCATAAGCTATCTTTTTTCATTTGATCATTAACCAAAATGGCGGTACCCATGATCGATACATAACCTTGTCCTTTATTACCGGTATAATAGAGAGTTACCTTCGGATTATTTCTGATTTCAGCCACTTTCCTGCTCTTAGGATTTGTTCCAAGCCAAACAACCATCCTTTCATCCGGCTGAAACGGATCCATTGTTCTTACATGAGGATAGCCGGAGCTATCAATTGTGATCAATGCGCAATATCTTACATTATTTATATATTGCTTGGCAACATATAAAAGTGTGTCACGTTCGCCTTCTGATATTTTTATCTGCTGAGCAAAGACATTTCCTGTATTTAGAAAAATTGAAATCAAAAATATAAAAATAAAGGAACAAAAATTTTTGATACATGAATTCATTTTACCTCCAGCTTTTAAATTGTTTTTGCCTATCGATCCGTCATCCATTTTCTTTTCTACCTGCTTCCTTCTCCTTAATTGCTATATTCGCCGCAGGTTTGCCGAAAGAAGTTTTGTAAATAGACTGGAATCTAAATCAATCTATTTTGTTTGTTCTGTCAAATATCTTTTATCAAGCGAAATATTTCCGCTACCATAGTATAAAATAAAGAATAACAACATCGTCAGAGCGAAAGTCTGTCCTGTATTCGTGAGCGAAAATCCAAAGACCTTTTTCAACTATGACAGGATATTTTGTTGTAATAAAAGCGGTAGCCATTATAACGAGTAGAGGAATGGAAGCAATACGTGAAAGCAGTCCAATTAAAACTAGTGCTCCACAAAATATTTCGAAACATGCAGTAAAATATGCCCAAAATTCCGGATTACTAAACCCAATTTTTATGAATCTCCCGGTGCCGACCAACTCAGGGAATAAAAATTTCTGAATTCCTTCGGAAAGAAAGATGAGACCAACAATAATACGCGGGATAATCAGGGGAAGGTTTTCTGTTTTAATAAGTCGTTTCATTTGCGCCTCACGGAAAAATCTTGATTTGAAAAAGGAGGTGAATCGGGAATTTTGACAACGTTGAATTCAAATTTTACCGATTGATGGCAGGCATTACAAGTATTTGTTAAAGTGGTAAAGCTTTGATAAAATGATTTAAGATTTCGATTTTGAACAGCGGTTCTTACATTGTCAAGTGCAGGATAAATGATTGGAAGATCCTTAGATTCTTCCCGATCCTTTTGATATTTTTTTATTGCGTCGATAGTTTCAGTTATTTCGTTTAACTCAAATTCGGCAAGTTTCCAATTCTGATTCTTTCCGGCAAACCATAATTTTGCGTGATGGATTTGAACATATGTCATAAACTCTCCGAATCCCGGTTTATATGTATTCTCCGATTTTGTTTCAAGATTATTCATTTGTTCTTCTAATCTCTTTGAATTGTTGCAAGAAATAAAAAGTAACAATAATATAAAAAATAAACAAAGACGAATTATCATTATACAATCCTTTCTATTTATTAACGGCAATTTAATTTAATGCCGGTTTCCTGATAGTATAAATAATCAATTGCCAAGGGGAAATTATATTTAAGACTTTGCTATTGAAATAGGTGTAGGGACAAGTCTTGGACTTGTCCCTACTTCTCCCTACAATTGAATATCACTGCTCACAGCAAGTGTTGCTTATCTGTGAAATTATATATCCTCTACAAATATTAAAATTACGCTTCAGCCAATATAAGAGAATTTGTCTAATTTTGTCTCCACATGCCGGGTGCGTAAACGATTTCGTTTTAAATTGCTTTGTTTGTTTACTCCTCAAAATTTAAATTAATAGGTTTATCCGGTAATTTATTTTCTTTCGTCATATTTGTCAAATTTACATTTTTTTCAACTTCATTTAATTGGAAATTATCAAACCATACTTCTCCCTGTCCGCTTAATAATACGCCATAATTGATTGATTTACTATTTGCAGGTACATCTAATACAATATCATATTTCTTCCAATCTGTAGTTCCTTTTATTGCCCTGTCCTGCATATTATCAAAACCCAATTGCTGTTTCTCTTTTCCATCTATTCTCATCCATATTCCGCTCCATCCTTTAATATCTTTACTCTTTACATAACCCGACAATTGTAATCTTTTGCTTAAATAATTTTTGGCGTCAATTGTCTGCATTAAGGTTCCAAATTCATTTTCTTTTGGATTTTTTGATTTTATATATGCGCAAGAATGTCCATTTTGAAAAATTGAATTATCGATCCCCATTTCATATTCAGAAGGATTACTGCCGGAAGGGAACCATCCTTTTGGAATCGAATTATAATTCTTTGCAGTTAAGTATATTGAAACTACTAGAAGAATTGCAGTTAAAGAGAAAACTAAATTTTTCATAATCACCTCCAAAATTAAATGAAAAGCCTTTAGTTGGATATATGTCTAACGGCCATGCGACTTCTAAGCAACTACTTAAAAATCTCTGGCATAGAGCCATCCCTTCGGGGAAAAAAAACGGGTGCGTAAACAGTCTTCCCGATTCATATCGATCTTCAATTTGTAATGCCACTGTCTGCTTAAAATTCTTTGTCAGCCGAATAATATAAAAAACCCGATATAATAATTTTATAGATACAATTTTGAAATTATTCCCCGGAATAACTTAAATAAACATTATTAATCCAACTATTTTTATTTATCATTGTAAAAAATGTTCCCCATTCATTCCAGTCTTTAAGTACATCAGCATCCTGTATTTCTTTAAGGCTCTTTCCTTTATCCTTTTCATCCTTAATGATTTGCATTGTTGTTTCTACCATATCGATATATATTTCAAATTCATCCATTGTCGTAACCCGGCCATGCCCCGGAATTAATTTTGTGTTTTTAGGCAATGTTGAATAGATCTTCTTCATATGATTAAGAAGAACCTGTGCTTTTGATCCTGATTCAATATCAATACGGGGAAATGATTCGGAGAAATAAATATCTCCTAAATACGCTATGTTCAGTTTTGGAACATGAATAACAATATCGCATGATGTATGACCGCCTGGATATGCTGTGCATTGTATTTCTACATCGTTAAATTTGAAAGAATAATTTTCTTCAAAAGTAATCGACTTAGCCGCGCTTCTATTAAAAAAATAGTCACAATTTTTATGTCCAATTATAGTGACATCTGTGCCAAAGACATAGTTTGCTTCAACATGATCTCTATCAATATGAGAATTAATAATAAATTCCACTTTTCCAGAATTTAGAGATTTAACAGTCTCAACGAGGTCATTTGCATATATCTTGAAACCGGTATCCAAAAGAATAATCCCGGATGAACCGGTTAGTGCAACTATATTTACAGGATAACGTTCTGTTTCTTCAAATACATAGACTTTATCAGAAAGCTTCTGAACTTTAACATTTTTATTTGAAGCGGTAACTTGTGAAATTGAATAAGTTTGAACAAATAATGTAAAAAGAAATAAGAGTATTAATTTTTTCATATTTATTAAATCACTTTATTTAACCTGAGGTTTACGATAATCGATTTGGCAGGTCATAACTTGTAACAAGGAACACCCCATTTCAATTATTGGTCAGTACACAGACAAGATTTATCATTCTCAAATTCTTCCTTCCACTTTTTGGCTTTCCTTAAATATTTATCAAGCTTAGGATTTATTCTATTTATAAATCAACAGCTGATTGAATTAAATTTATACCTTTAGCGAGCCTCGGAAACCTCTGGCGGCATAGTAGGATTCTGCTCCGTTGTGATAAACAAAGACAGTGTCGTAGCGGCGGTCACAAAAGATAGCCCCGCCAAGTTTTCTAATATCAGCAGGTGTTTTTACCCAGCTTGAAGTTTTCAAATCGAAGTTTCCAAGTTTCTGCAGCTTCCGGTATTGTTCTTCCGTTAAAATCTCAATGCCCATGGAAGCTGCCATATCAATAGCTGTATCTTTTGGTTTAAATTCTTTTCTTGACTCCAGCGCTTTACGGTCGTAACAAAGACTTCTACGGCTTTTAGGACTTTCCGCTGAACAATCACAAAAAATGAATTCGCCGGTCTTTTTATCATGACCTACAACATCCGGTTCACCGCCGGTATTTTCCATTTCATTGAGTGACCAAAGTTTTTCAGCATTAGCTTCCAGCTTTGCTTGTACTTTAGTCCATTCAAGACCTTTATGGCGGTTCATATTTTTCTCAAAACGGGCTTTCAATGTTCTAAGTAGTTCTTTACGTTGTTCTGGTGCCAGCTTCTTTTTACTGCTTTTAATGTTATTCATACTTTTATATTACCTCTGTTGAATAGGGCACAATAGCTTATTTAATTTTTTTGAAAAAATAATCGAGTCTGTGGATTATGTTGTGCATTAATTATCAGTTTTCCCGGAACTGTTGTGATCAGGAAACTTTTAAATATACCTTAAATCAATTCCTTATTCAAGCAAGTGAGTTGCAAAGCTGGAACATAACATGTGTAGTGTAAGGTGATTTTATCCTATCGACTCCCATTTTATTCCTGTTATTCCTTTTTGATGAAGCCGTTCAATAAGCTGACCTACATGATGTTGAATATGCCTTATATTATATAAATGTAATTCTGCTTTACTCATAGGTAACCATTCAAAATTACTTCTTTCGTCGTGTATCATTTCATTTACTGAGTTTTCACATTCGTTAACTATAGATTTCAAGTATTCAATCATTTCATTCTTCGAAAAAATGTTTTCAATGATAATTTGTGTTTTATTATATGCAACTTCTCCTAAATAATTATAATTCTCTTTATGTTTAATCCATGGAGTAAATTGAGATGTACTTTTTGATAGATAAAGTGAAGTATAAAATAGTGTATGATAAACAATACGCCAATATGGGTTTCTATATTTTTCATCTTTCCATAGATCCTCCGGACATCTTTTTATTACATTCATAAGCGTATTTAAAGAAGCTTTGTATTGAGAAATAATTTCTTTTTTCATTTTTTTATTACAACTGACTTATTATCAATCATGTCTCTATTCTGATTACTGCTTCGCACCATCAGTCACACCTAATAAATTTTCCGGAATTTTGTATGCATAGTTTCGAAATAGAGAAGAATAGTTACCCACTTTTTTTGATGACCATTTCAAATTAAATTGAAAAAATATAACTTTCAATATAATTATGTAAAAAAGTAAAAATTTTCAGGTGTACTTTGTTCGTCTTTTTGAATAATTAATAAAAACAATATGAATAATCTATTCTTATTCATTTTATATCCAGTAATTTATTTAAGAATATTTTAGTTAGACTGCAAAATCTATATAACTTTTAGCTGAAGTAGATAAACGTAATTGGATAATTATAAGTTGTTTATAAATCAATGTTTGATTTATTTCTCTCCTAATTATAAAATTCATGCCCCCGGAAGCATCGCCCTGCGAGATTTAATTTTTACAAAATGAAAAATACAGTACATTAAAATAAATTTCGGTAGATAAATATTATTTTAGGAGGACCATTTTCTTAACATCGGAATAAGCATCGGTTTTCATTTTATAAAAATAACTTCCATATGAATAACATTAAGTAATTTACAGAATAGAATAATTCAAAACACATTGTAGTTGAATAGATAAGGGATCAATTATATATTTACATTTATGATGAATAAGATTAATGTAAAATTCAAGAAATTCCCGGCAATAGTTCTATTAACCGGCTATATTCTTTTTTTAGTAATTGCTGCAATACATTTTCATCATTACAACTTAAATTATAATAATTATTCTCTAACAGAATCAAGAGCAAACACTGAAAATAGTTCCGATTTAGGCCATGGTTTTCTGGGTATCTGTTCTATTCACCATTTTTATACTTCAGTTTTAAAGCTTTGCTGCACTCCTGAAAATTTAATATCAGCCGAAAAGAAGCCAGATAGTATAATAATGCCGGTAAATTTAAAGCCCCGCTTTCAAAGTATATCAAATGAAATCTCTCCGCGAGCTCCCCCTGCCTACTCCTAAGTTCTAAATACCTTGAAGATTATCATTATTAATTTAGTTAATAGTCTTAGGAGCTTGATGTGTCAAAATATATATATACATTAATTATTACTATTATCATTTTTCAAACAGGATTTTCACAATCCAACATTAATCCCGATATCAGTTTAATCGGAACGTTTAACACGCTTATGAACTTTAACAACGGATCACCGGATAAAGGGAAATTAATATTTGAAACCCCGCAAATGGAATTATTTGTTGAAAGTTATTTAAATCCATTTGCAAGAGCAGCCGGGAATATTGCATATGAAGGAGGAGAATTTTCAGTTGAAGAATTATTTGCGAATATTGTCCGCGGCCTTCCGCTGGATATGCAGATTAAAGCCGGAAAATTTTTAGTCGGGTTCGGTAAACTGAATACCGTGCATCCGCATGCGTGGCCCTTTTTAGATCGTCCGCTGTTCCAGCAGATTTATTTTAGTCCCGACGGATTTAATGATATTGGTTTTGATTTTAGTTTCATTTTGCCTACGGAAGCTTTTTACTCAAGCATTGATCTCGGAATTTTTAAGGGAGACGGTATTGCCAGGGCTGAAGATCCTTCTGCTTCCGATTTTAATGAAGTAAGGGGGAATACACCTATCTTTGTAGGAAGGCTAGGATCATTCTTTTCCGTTGGTGATTTTTCAAATTTTGAAGCGGGACTTGATGCTTCATACGGTGTTCATTCAAAACTGGATATCAATTCAAGCGGGAGCGGACAATTAACCAAATCTTTGACCTATAATTATGCAGGAGTTGATTTTAAGTACAAATATAAACCGGATAAATATACTTCTCTTACGATACAAGGTGAAGGGATATTAAATCATAGGCAGGTTTTAAGAAAAGAGGATGTTTCGGTTAATCAGGTAAATGATATCATCAAAACCATTAACACTCCGGGAGCGTTTATCTATTTTGATTATGTATTTAATATGAAATACAGCTTTGGGCTTAAATATGATTTTACGTACGGAATTATTGGGGATGATCCTGCATACAATACTTTATCAAATGATGATCAGAATAAAACCCAGGCAATTTCAAGCTGGATCGGATATTACCCTGTCGAAGAGACTCTGGCAATTCGCCTCGGGTTTCAGCATATGTATTTCAGTTTAGCAAACAGTTTGAGTGTGGAACCTAATAATACTGTGACATTGCAGCTGCTGTTCTCTTTAGGCCCCCATAAAGCTCACCCATTTTAATTTGTAAGGAGTTTTAAAATGAAGAAATTAGAGATATTAATGATTATTTTTTTAATGACAGGCTTTTGTTTTGCACAGGTAAAGGTTGTAACGACTACTACCGTTATTTATGATCTCGTAAAACAAATCGGCAAAGACAAAGTAAAGGCAGATTATATATGCCGAGGCGATCAGGATCCTCATTTTGTTGAAGTGATGCCAAGCTATATGCTCAAGTTGAGAAATGCCGATCTGGTTTTTAAGGTCGGACTTGATCTGGAGAAATGGCTCCCTCAATTAATTGACGGCTCAAGGAATGATCATTTAAAGTTAATCGATCTTTCGGAGCAGATTACTAAAAAGGACGTTCCAATGCAGAAGGTCGATGCAAGCTATGGAGATATACATCCATACGGAAACCCGCATTACTGGCTTGACCCTGAAAATGCAAAAATTATGGCAGATGAAATATATGAAGCATTATCAAGCGAATCGCCGAATGATGAGGCGTATTTTAAGAAAAACCTGGACGACTATAATGCACTCCTTGATAAAAAAATCAAAGAATGGGAATCAAAAGTATCAACGCTTAAAAATAAGCAAGTAATTTTTTATCATGCTGAATGGATCTATTTTGCGGACAGGTTCGGTATTCAAATTGCCGGTTATGTTGAACCGAAACCCGGAATACCTCCCTCACCTTCTCATAACGCCGAAATAATTCAGTTAATAAGAAAAACAGGGATAAAATTAATCGTAATGGCTAATTTTTACAGCGACAGTGCACCGAACCAGATTTCCGGAATAACGGGGGTTGTAGTTGCAAAAGTCCCGGTTGCTGTTTACGGAACTGCAAATGATAATTCATACATAGATATGATGGACGATATAATTAATTCAATAACTAATAACAGCTAATGCAGAACTCATGGAAAAAGAAATTCTAAAGCTATCAGATGTGTCGATCGGCTATGGTAAAAAGGTGATACTGGATTCTGTAAATCTTACACTATATGAAAATGATTTTGTCGGTATAGTCGGTCCTAACGGTGCAGGTAAAACAACTTTGCTTAAAACCCTGCTGGGGAGTCTGAAACCGGTTTCAGGTATTGTTGAAAGAGAATCGATTAGGATAGGATATGTTCCGCAGAGAGATTTTGTTCAAACTCTACTTCCATATACGGTATTTGATATTGTAATGATGGGAAGATATTCTTTAAAAGGACTTTTTCAAAAAATAAACCAGGATGATAAAGAAGTTGTAGAAAAAAGTCTTGAACATGTGGGTATATCTTATATAAAGGACACAAATTATAACAGTCTTTCCGGCGGGCAAAGGCAAAGGACTTTAATTGCAAGAGCTCTTTCAGTAGAACCGAATGTTTTAATTCTCGATGAACCAACAAACGGAATGGATACTCCTTCTCATTATTCCCTGCTGAACTTAATAAGAAATCTTCACGATGAGAGCAGGCTAACTGTTGTTCTTGTCAGCCATCTTTTAAGTGATGTTGCAAATGTTGTAAAAAGACTGGTTCTGATGGAGAAGGACTACTTCCAGGTAGGCGATATTGATTCTATTTTATCTGAAGAAAATCTTAAAAAGACCTATTCATCGGAATTCAATGTAACCAGGTATAACGGTGAATACCTGATAACTTCTAAACATAAAGGATAAAATTTGGAAACTTTCCATCAACTTTGGGACCTGTTCCCTTACGCGGTAATGGGGAGCGTTATTGCAGGGATCATCTGTGCCTTTTTGGGAAATTTTGTTATTTCACAAAAGGTTGTTTTTCTCGGAGCAGTGCTTACTCAAGTATCAATAGCAGGCGTCGCTTTTTCTTTTCTTCACTTCGTTAATCTTGAAAGTATTTTAAGTGTATTTGTCGGTAATCAAATGGATAAGCAGTTTATTCATAACTTTGAACCGTTATTTTTCTCCCTGCTGTTTGCAATAATTTGTGTTTTGATATTTTCACAGACTTTTACGCAAAAATATTTAACACAGGACGGAATACTCGGTATAATTTTCGTCACTGCTATTTCAGCCCGGATCATGTTTATACAGAAAAGTCCTGTTGCTGAAGTTTCAGAAATTGAATCCATATTAAAAGGAGATATTTTATTTATCGGAAAGCCCGAGTTTTATATACTCCTGGTTGTAATGCTGGTAATTGTCTCGGTATTTATCATTTTTCAAAAGCAGCTAAAGTTTGTTACTTTCAATCCCGAAACGGCTATTGCTCACGGCATAAATTCAAAGCTATGGCTGCTGGTGTTTTATTTAATTGTGGGAATGGGAATTTCAATAACTACAAGATTTGTCGGAGATGTTTTTGCTTTTGCATTTTTAATTATCCCCCCTTCAATTGGTATTCTGCTTGGTAAAAAGATTATTAGCGTTTTTTTAATAGCTACTTTAGTTGGTGCTTTCATTCCTCCTGTTTCATTATACTTTGCTTTTAAATTAGATTTTTCAAGCGGACCGACTGCAGTAATTCTTGCATTCGGGTTATTTCTGGTTACTTACTTTATAAAGAAAATTCGGGCATGAATTTCTCAATTCAATTACCGAAGATACTTAAATAGAATCGAAATAAACGTTTATTTTTTAATTACCAAATTATAAATGATGGTCTTATCCCATCATTTCGTGCTTTTTTTTTGAACCTTTAGAGCACGTTATTTTTGATATAAAATATTTGGAATTAAGAGTAAGTTTAATAACTTTATGAAAAAATAATTTAAATTCTTTCAGGATGAATTATTATAATAAATATACCAGGCAATATTCTTATATTTTTTTAAGTGCCTATTTATTTTTAATTACCCTCACCATTTTTCATTACCATCATTATGATTTCCAACAGGGGAATTATAAGCTGGAGCAAAATTCTGAAAGTCAAACCCCGAATCCATTTGATAAATTTACGGATGTAAACGGCGAATGTATTGTTACACATTTTAGCAATAGTATTGATAATATCAATTATGTCCCGGTTTTAAGTTCGGAAACGGCAAATTGCGAAGTTTATTTTATATTAGATAACCATAACAAAGTTCCCAAACAAGAGTTCAATTATAAACACAATCTTAGAGCCCCTCCTTTAAATTTTTCCTAACCTAATAATTATTTCCTGCAGAAGAATTCTCAGAGAAAAAGAGAACCGTCAGTTCCAATAATCCTATCTATCGATATAGAGCATTGATATTAAATATGTATGAACTCTTCTTCTGCATTCCATAAAAACCCTAAAAATTTAAAAGGAGACTTAAATATGTCTACTAAAAGCAGATTAGTTATTTTAAAAAATAATTTATTCAAATCAGGTTTAATAATTTTATTTATTGTTTTCGGCTTTTCCTTAAACATTCAGGCTTCATTAAATAAAAAAGGTGAAATTAAAAAAGCAGTCACAATCAATTATAAAATTACAGTAGTCGACTCGAGTGAAAATACTCCTCTTTCATTTGTTGTACTTATTTTGAAAAAAAAGGATAAATTCATTAATGTAAAAGAGACAGAATCACTTTGGAACTGCATCATTTAATGATATTGAAGAAGGCAGTTATAACTTAACAGCGCAATTAGTCGGATATAAACAATACTCAATCCCCGTTGCAATAAATAGAGAGCACAACAATTTAAAAATACTTCTTCAGCAAAATATAATAGGTCTTCAAGAAGTAGTAGTTACAGGGGAAAAAGAAGCTCACATGTCAAGCTTCATAGATCTAAAAACGGGTAATAAGACATTTGAACTGCAGTCATTTCACCCGTCGCCTGATGCAAGGATGACATCGGTTATCCAGGAAAATTTGGTTGGAGCGGTAAGAGCTCCAACCGGTGAAGTGCACATCCGCGGCCAGCATGGTGAATATACTTACCTGATAGATGGGATTCCAATTCCGCTGGGCGTTTTTGGAGGATTGAACGATGTCGTTGACCCAGGTGTTATAAAAAATATTACTTTTTATACAGGCGGATTTCCTGCTGAGTACGGAGGGCAATCGGCAGCTATAATTGATGTGAGAACTCAGATCCCCCCGGGAAAATTTCATCTCAGCCTGTCGAGTTATGCAGGCAGTTATTTAACTTCAAATAATGAAAACCTCGGTCCGAATGTAGGTGCTTTTAAAGCATTGAATTCCAACGGAGAGAGAATTTCTTTTAGTGATCATGCAGGGGCTTTCGGTTATTTCTTTTCAGGTGCCAGGCAGGAAACCGATCGTAGAATAGATCAGACGATAGAAGAATTATCGAATGATCATGGATTCGATTATTTTCTTTATGGCAAGATGGATTATTTTTTTAGCGATAATGATTATCTAACTGCTAATTTAAATTACAGTAAAACGCAAACGCAAATTCCTTTCGATTCTGCCGAAGGAATAAATTTCGATACTCAGGGGAGCTATAATTCTTTTCAATCTCTTTCTTATTACCATATATTTTCGACGGAAACCGATAAATCAAGCGATTTATTTGCTGGCTTATATGTTAGGGAAGGCGGTTTAACTTTTGGTACCAGTCCTTACGATCAAACATTACAATATATAGGAACCGATACAACTACCGGATACACTGTTAACCAAAACAGAAACTTTGTTTCGTACGGCACTCGTCTCAAGTACAGTGACGAGCTTTCACATCATTTCGCTTTTAATTTAGGGCTTAATTTAAATGCAACCAACGGTAAAGAAAAATTTCAATTTAGAGACATAAATGGAAATGGACCTCTTAATAATACAACTTTTAAAGGCTCTGATTTCAGTCTTTTTGGTCAAATGAATATCCATCCGTTTGAATGGACAAGAATAGAAGCAGGATTAAGGTATGATCACCATATAGCACCGAATATTAATCTTCAAACTCAACTAAATCCCAGGGTTAAAATTAGTTTCTTCCCGGATGATTTTAGTACAATCTATTTAAGCTATGACAGGATGTTTATCCCAACAAATATTGAAGGATTATCTTCTATCGCGACTGCTGTAAGTGATTCTGCCAGGGCAACATCTCCGGAAAAAGATAATTTATATGAAGCCGGAATTATTCACAATTTCCTAAATGGTTTTACAGGGAAATTAACATACTTCCTTAAAGATTCTTCGCCGGGCCTGGATGACGAGACTCTTGGTTCCAGCACAATCAGGGTGAATGTTAACATAAACCAGGTTAAAATAAACGGTATAGAATTGAGCCTTTCTTTCAGCAATCCTGAAAACCCTCTTTCAGGATATTTTAATACTTCACTAATACATGCATATGGCACAGGGCCGGTTTCCGGAGGATTCCTTGCACCCGATAGTTCTACAGCACCATTTGATTTAGATCATGATGAAAGACTGGCAGCTGTAGTTGGTTTAAATTACCAGCCAAATAATTGGTTTCTTAACCTGGCTGCAATTTATGGAAGTGGTTTAGCTAATGGTAATGATGATTATGATTTTAAAATAGGTTTATTTGATTTTAACCAGGGTGCACATACAACTCCCTCCTGGATAATTAATTTATCCGGCGGATATAAATTTAATCTTAGTGATAATCATACTATTGAGCCTTCTATTTATATAACAAATTTGTTTGATCATTCACATTTAATTAAAGGAGCATTTTTCAGCGGCGCAAGCTTTGAAGAACGAAGGAATGTAGTATTAAAGCTGCAATATGAAATTTGATCGATGCTGCAGCAGATATACATTGGAAGTTGTTGAATAGAGATTTTTCTTTCCAATATAAATATTTAATCAGAATTGAAATTTACTCCCAAAATAAATTAAATATTAATATGGATATTACTATAAATGATAATTTTAAAATAGTTCTCATGTCTGATATTTAACAAAAACTTAATGTACTTTATACTGTAATAATGGTTATATAAACTTATTTTATTTATCCCTTCCTTAAGCTAACCTTAAGGTTATAATTACCACGATGCAAAATGCCCGTCACTGCTGATGACGGGCATTTTTATTGAAACTAACAATTTTCACAAGAATTAAAAGTATATTTAAATTATGACCATTTATGAATATATATATAACCATGATTAATCATTCGTGGATAATGCAAATATGGAATGATGAAAACTTTCAAAAATAAATTATTCCATCCCCTGCTCTGTGTTTGCGGGTTTCCAAGACTCTTTATAATTATCACCAAGTATAAGTTTTGCAATGTAAATAATTTGACCTGCATGCAGCTCTAAATGTGATAAAGCAGTAATTAGTGCAGACATTATAGTTTCATCAAATCCCTGTATTCTTCGATATGAAAGGAGAGATTCAGATGAAACTTGTGAAATAATCTTATCTATTTTTTTGTTCAACATATCTGTTTTTGAAAGGATATCTTTTTTTGACAAGTGACATGAATCTTTGAATTCATGTTCCCGGTTACGCTCAAAAACTTCACCGCCGACTGCGGAGCAAATCCATTGGTTAAGATTTCCATCCAGGTGCTGTAGAATTATACCGACGCTGTTTGAATTATTTGACGGACGATACCATACCTGCTGATCATTAAGCTGATTAATCCCATGAAAAATACGTTCAAATGATTTCGAAAAACGATTAGAAATTATTTTTAGAAATTCATTTTCTGTTTGCAAAATAGTCTATCTCCTTTTTGTTAGTGCATTTAAAACTATTTTTGAACCCAGCCCAAAAGTAAAATTTTCACCCTTCCGCAATACTCATTTATTGGGGATACTTAATGCTTTTGTCATTAAACCAAATATATCTTTTCTTTGATTTATCAGGAATGCAGTATTATAAACTATAGACAGGCCGATCTGCATTCCCAAAATGAACGAAACAAGCTTATTTTTCTAAACGAAATAATTAAGAGGAATCCTTACAGATAAAGAAAATTGTCTGTCCGATTTTACTGAATTCCTTCTTACATTTTTGTTAATATTGCCGAATGATGTATAAATAATTTCGGACCCGGATTTACTTTTAAACCAATGGATTGTACAATTTCCATTGTTTCTTCAAAATCACTTTTAGAAACATGAAACGGCGGTTCTACAATTAAAACCTTTCCTTCTTCAGCAAGGAAGCTTTTTAATTCATTAAAGAAATTCTTTTTGTCAGTGACTTCGTGAACCATATAAAAAGCAAGAATAAAATCGACTTTTTCAGGAACAACTATTTCATCTTTTTCACATTTTATAAGATTTATAATTCTCTCCAGTGCAGTTCCTTTTATTTTATCTCTAATCTTTTGCAGCATTTCTTCCTGTAAATCGACGGCGAATACTTTACCGGTTCCACCAACAATTTTAGCTAGTTCGATCGAAAAATAACCCGGGCCGCAGCCAACATCCGCTGCGACAATTCCTTCTTTTACATATGGTGCTAATATTTTTTTGGGGTTCTGGATTAATCTTCTTAATTTATTGTCAAGAGAACCTGCCAACTCTACCGGACATACCCTGTTTCTTTCTGCTTCCATGTTAATTCTCTTATTATTGTTATAATTTTCTTCTAACCGGATTTATTTTATTTACGGGCATCATTGTTCGTCTTTGAAGGGAGACGGTTTTTTATTTTATCTCCAAGATCAACGGACCAAGTTATAATGTCTTCCCTATTCCAGCTGTCATATTTTATTTTTCTCTTTTTAATCACCCTTCCGCCAAAGGCAGCCTTACTAATAGGAACAAATTTGAACTTATCTTCATACTTATTAATATAATTTTCTATGGCTTCAATTACCGCAGCTTCCTTTGTAATTCCATATTTGTTAACCTTATTCAAGGTTCCACCTGCTGTTACAAATACTGCGACTGTTTTATCAGTAAATATATCCCTCTTCGCAAAGGATAATATTTTGTTTTTCCAGCGGCCAGACATAATCGATGAGCCTATTATTATATTATCATATTCGTCAATTCTTTTTCGATAATATCTCATTTCTTTCGTACCGGAAATATCGACTTCATGCAAAAATTTCTCTTTTAAAACTTCTGCTATCAAAAGAACTGTTTCCGTTGTTGTTCCTTTCCGTGTCCCGTACACAATTAAAGTTTTATTCATAACCGGAATCCTTATGGTTTATAATTCAATCTTTGCTGCTTTGGATTTTCAAAGGAATTGATCTTATTCACTAGGCTGCCCCTCAAGGAATTAAAAGTAAAATTCTTTAATCTTAAATCTTCTATTATTTTATTATAAAAGCAAATTAAGTTTTATTTAAGAAACTCTCCGGCAAAACTGTTCTTTCTGAAGAAATGATACTTAGATAGTTTTGATCGCCTTATTTGGAATGATTTATTTATTAATTCTAGAAGTATTATTAACACAATTGATACTGTAAGACAATTAACAATATCTTAATATTATTCTTATTGTAATAATACCTTTATAAACTTATCCTGATTCCTCGATCTCAAAATGACCTTAATGTTATGAAGGTTAAATTAGAAATGCCCGTCACTCGTGCCGGCGGGCATTTAAATATTAATATAGGAAGCAGGTATATTATTTAATAAATGCCTTATTGAAAATTATAATTTTTTCTTATATATTTATACTGCACTTAGCATTAATTAACTGAATGTTGGAGGTGAGCAATCATTCTGAGGGGTTGTGCTTGTAAAAAGATTTGAGGAGAACAAAATGTTTAGAGTTCAACTCGTATTCAAAACCATACACAAGCTAAGGCACCTCCAATACTTTATCTTCAATTAAAACCCAGACCTTATTACATCTTTATGAATTCTCTGCTTGCTTTTTAGTTATCATGCTTCTAGTTTTATTAAAGTTTGATAAACTTCAAAAAAAATAATTTTTTTTCCGTTGCCTAATGAAAGAAAATTTTTGTTATTCATTATTCTGTTATGCTGGTTAAAAATCGGCAAAAATAAGGGCGTCTTGCGGACGCCCTATAGTCGAAGGAACTGAGGAGGCGAGAGAAAATATTACTTCAATAAAGTCATTTTTTTAGACATTACCTGATCACCGGCTTCAATTCTATAAATATAAACTCCGCTGGGAAGATTTGAAGCATCCCAACTTAACTGGTAATTCCCGGCATTCTTAAAACCATTAACTAATATTGCAACTTGTTGACCAAGTATATTGTAAACTTTTAAAGTAACCTGTGAACTCTTGGTCAAAGAAAAATCAATTCTAGTTGTCGGGTTGAACGGATTCGGATAGTTTTGAGATAATCCAAAGTTTACTGGTACGATATGAGTATTCTTAGTCTCTTTTACACCTGCTGTTGTTGAATCGGGATTAAATCTTGCCCAGCCGAAAGTCCAGTCGACATCTTTAAAAGCACCAACGAAATTTGCAGAAGCATCGAAGAACCCGTCATCAGGAGGTGTTCCGGCACCGGTTAAAACAGGTGAACCTGATAAAGGTAAAAAGTTAGGGTTATTTAAATCGAACGGGGATGTAAGCTTAACTTCCGATGTTGTAGCTAATATCCTTCCGCTGTTGTTTGTAAACCAGGTATCGATATTAAATGTACCGTTTGATGATACCGTGTCTAAACTCTTCTTTGATGAACCTGCTATTATACTGTTCTTTACATACATTATATTATTCTCTGCATCTGCTGTTGTCTGCATTCCGTCTACCAATATTCCCGTCGGCCAGCCCATTATTATTGCATTATTTACTTTATTTTGTGATGACCTTCTTAAATGCATTCCTCTCTTAAAATCCGAACTGTATGGTGCATCTGTAGTCGGCTGAGGACCTACCAATGTTACGTTCCACCATTCAGGGGATGTTCTGGGGGTATTTAATGAACCGCTTCCGTCGTTATCTGATTCAAAACCGTTTGAGCCCGATACTACGTCTGCTACCTGGGGATCTCTTATTCCTACTAAGAACTGGAGCTTTCCCTGGAATCCGAAATCAGTATCAAAATCATCATCTATTCCCCTGTAAGCAATCAAATGCCTGCAGTGTACTGTTCCGCCGAACCATTCATATGAATCATCATTGCTGTAGCTTACCTGTACATAATCTATTGTTGTTCCGTCACCTACTCCGCCGAATGTCATTCCGTTTATTTCATTGTTCGGGCTGTAGGCTATTCCTGCATATTCTATCCTTACATATTTTACTACCCCGCTATTATCATGAGGATCGGTGCCGCCGTAACTGTCCCCGGGACCTTCAATTGATCCTGTTCCGCCAACCGGGTTTATAGGGGCATTTCCCAAAAGTATCAGACCGCCCCAGTCACCTCTCTGAGGAGGCTGGCTTGAGCTGGGTTTTGCAAATTCACTTGTGAAAACTATCGGCTGAGATACTGTCCCTTCAGCCATTATTTTTGCTCCCGGTTCGATTATCAATGAACCGTTTGATGAGTTCTCTCCGTATAATATTGTTCCCGGTTCTACGGTTAATACTGCCGGACTCTGAACTCTTACTATACCGCTTAACAAGTAACTGTTTCCTGATGTCAATGTCATATCACTCGATATATCTCCGCTTAACGTTGTTATAGTTTTTGATTCAATATCGTAATCAAATTTAGCCCAGCCGGCTGTCCAATCATTATCTTTGAAAGCACCAACAAAATTTGCAGAAGCATCGAAGAACCCGTCATCCGGAGGTGTTCCGGCACCGGTTAAAACTGGTGAACCGGGTTTTGGTAAAAAGTTGGGCTGTGTTAAATTAAAAGGATTTCTCAACATAACATCTGAAGCTGCAGCCATTATCCTCCCGCTGTTATTTGAAAACCAGGTATCAACATTAAATGTACCGTTTGATGATACAGTGTCTAAACTCTTCTTTGATGAACCTGCTATTATACTGTTCTTTACATACATTATATTATTCTCTGCATCTGCTGTTGTCTGCATTCCGTCTACCAATATTCCTGTCGGCCAGCCCATTATTATTGCATTATTTACTCTATTTTGTGATGACCTTCTTAAATGCATTCCTCTCTTAAAATCCGAACTATATGGTGCATCTGTAGTCGGCTGAGGACCTACCAATGTTACGTTCCACCATTCAGGGGATGTTCTGGGGGTATTTAATGAACCGCTTCCGTCGTTATCTGATTCAAAACCGTTTGAGCCCGATACTACATCTGCTACCTGGGGATCTCTTATTCCTACTAAGAACTGGAGCTTTCCCTGGAATCCGAAATCAGTATCAAAATCATCATCTATTCCCCTGTAAGCAATCAAATGCCTGCAGTGTACTGTTCCGCCGAACCATTCATATGAATCATCATTGCTGTAGCTTACCTGTACATAATCTATTGTTGTTCCGTCACCTACTCCGCCGAATGTCATTCCGTTTATTTCATTGTTCGGGCTGTAGGCTATTCCTGCATATTCTATCCTTACATATTTTACTACCCCGCTATTATCATGAGGATCGGTGCCGCCATAACTATCCCCGGGACCTTCAATTGATCCTGTTCCGCCAACCGGGTTTATAGGGGCATTTCCCAAAAGTATCAGACCGCCCCAGTCACCTCTCTGAGGAGGCTGGCTTGAGCCGGGTTTTGCAAATTCACTTGTGAAAACTATCGGCTGAGATACTGTTCCTTCAGCCATTATTTTTGCTCCCGGTTCGATTATCAATGACCCGTTCGATGAGTTCTCACCATAGAGTATTGTTCCCGGTTCTATTGTTAATACTGCCGGGCTCTGAACTCTTACTATACCGCTTAACAAGTAACTGTTTCCTGATGTCAATGTCATATCACTCG
>CAVUCR010000058.1:0-32946 GCA_963739895.1 uncultured Ignavibacteria bacterium
TTCTTTGCTGACGGTTTCCAGTTCATCAGCTAAAACCATTGAGAGCATATCGTTAAATGATAACTGATTCTGGGCGGCTTCCATTAGCCTTAGCTCAAGACTCTCCAATGTACCGGATAGCTTTAAGAGCTTTAAGCTGTAGCTTTAATTGAGCAATATTTGACATAAAAGAGTTTTCCTTTCTGTGTTAAGTTGTTAATATTTGATTAGTTATCGTTAATAAAGTAATCCATTGCCCGTACAAAGGCGGATGTTTCATCGAGATATTCAGCTGCTGATCTTCCTTGGGCTCTATTAGTTTTTCAATTATTGTCTTAAATATTTTGGGAGATAGATGACGGTAATTATCAAGAGCCACCCGGCTTGCTTGACCCAAATATCTTTAGGATATTTATTTGCAATGTATAATATGCCTTGCGCTTTCCGCATATTTATATACGCATGTGGTGAGAGTATCTTGTTTACAAGTTCTCCAAATTCCGGGCAGATTGCCTCTCGCATTCCTCTTACCGCGTATGGGAGACCGCTATTCAAAGCTAACTGCATATTTTCCGGGAAGTCATTTAAGTCAGTCTGTCTATAACCGTTTGGGATTGTATGTTCCTTGATGAGCTTGTCTTCATAATATACAGAAACAAGATTATGCCCTACCTTAACCCATACTTTCTTTCCCACATACCGGTGCGGTATTGAGTAAGATTTTTTCCTGACTTGTATATAATGATCCGGATGAACAGCGGCTTCTTTCCAATATGCTGCCTCAAATGCTTCCATTGCCAGAGGCTGGAGGGCAGGTTTTCCGTACTTATAAATTCTTCATATGGCTTTAAGCCGGTTGTACCATGAGCTTTTTGTCCGTATGTCTGGATAAGCCAGTCAAGCATTGATTGGTTTGCTTCAGAGATTCTTATGTTATTATTAAGAGCTTTGAGCTTTCCGAACTGCTGCCTTACGGTTTGTACATCCCTCTCTACAATTGGCTTATCCTTGGGTGTAGCTACACGGCAAGGGTTAAGAAAGCATTCATAATGCTCGGCAAGTTCTGCATATGCTTTATTTATAATAGGATTATAAAGGTCTGGTTTAATTACTCCGGTTCTAAGATTATCAAGATAAATTACTTTTGGTACACCACCGAAGAAATTGAACATCCTTACATGGGATTGAACAAAGCTCTGCTGATCTTGACTATAGACAAGCTCTACAAACTTAAACCGGCTGTATGAGAGTGTGCCTATGAAAGCATAGACTCTACGGTTTCTCTTTAATAGAGGGTCATAGAGCATTCCCATTTTTGCATAATCGATTTGCACTTGCTCTCCCGGTTGATACTCCAAACGGCATGTTGTTTTATCGTTATACAGTACAAATTTATTCTCACGGATAAATCTCTTAAAGCTGCTGTAACTTACTTTTCCATCTATTCCGTGTTTTTCTTGTATTATTTCAAAGGCTGTTTTGGGCTTTATCTTGTTGTCCGTATCACCTATAAGTTTACCGATCTCCTCCTTATAGGGTTGAAGTACCGATTGAGCTTTAGTTGGTCTGCCGGAGAGTTTAGGAATAATATCCGGAAGAACAGACAAAATCTTTTCTTTATCGTAACCGGTTATCCCAAGGGCAATAACCTCTTTGATGTATTTTCTTATTGTCTTACGGTCTATTCCTTGAGAGCTTTGATATTTGACTGATGCTCTGAGAATCAAAATAACGTCTGATAACTTCGACTATCTCCATATTAACTATCCTTTGATAAGCCACTTTTCTCCCGTTTGTTATTTATATGAACAGGGAAAATGGACTTAAAATAATTGCTTTACTACTTTACTAAAGAATAGTTATGGGTGGGGAATCCTTTTGACCCCGGTGAGGAATCCTTTTGATCCTGGGTGGGGAATGCTTATGGCCCTAATTCAAAAATACTGGGGAATACTTTGGCCCTGACAAAGAAACCATATGGAATAACATCAACTTTAACAGGAATTATTAAGACTTTTCGACTTATAGCAAATCCAGATTCTTAATCTGTCCAATCTGATAATTTAAATTCTTTAGTCAATAAGGGTATAAAAACATCCATCTTTTCTAAAGCTTCCAATATTTTAACTTGCCATTCATCAGTTGGATTTATTGTATCATGAGCTAAAAATACTCTGATACCATATTGGGCAAGGTAAGATTTTAATTCTCCTGCCAACTTTTTATCTAATGATGTATAACTTATAAATACCCTTAAAGGTAACAAAATTTACCTATCGCTTATTAAAGAAAATGCTTTTAACTTTCAAAAAAAATTAATATTATATTAAGAATCAATTTTCTTACTTACTGCTTACTCAATGAAATATTGGAACAGATATTGAGCACTAATTTTAATAACTTATTCATTAACAATTAAGCTCTTTGAATTATTGAATGCACTATTAAGGTAGTGAGTGCTTACCATTTTGCTTACTTCATACCCATTTTAGAGTATGCATTTTAGTAAGCAATTGAGTTTAGTCATCCTCTTTAAAACAAAAAACCCCTAAAACATTAAGTTTTAAGGGTTACTTAGTAGCGGGGGCAGGACTTGAACCTACAACCTTCGGGTTATGAGCCCGAAATTTACAACCTTTTATCTTTCATTTTCTTATTAAAAATATACTCCACCTCCTCCTGTTCAATCTCTTCCATAGATTTTACCCTCTTCCTTTGAATCCCTTTATCCAAATCAGCTTTATGAAAATAAACTCTCTTCCCACTCGGCTTACAAAATGGAATTTTTCGCGAGTGTGTCATTTTATACAAATAACTTTTCGAAAGCTGCAGGTAACCGGCAGCTTCCTCCAATGATAAAAATGTTAATCCGCCCGGGACGAATTGTTACTCTTCTTCTCTGGCACAATTTCTTTTTTGATTGCTTTTTTTGCTTGCTCTTTTTATTTCATTTCTGCCGGTTCAAAAGTTATCCACATTTCCACATTACTCTCCTAATCTCTCTTTCTCTCTCTCTTTTCTCTATGTTGTTCAGTTCGGGTGAACTTTCGGAAAGTTCGGGCGAACTTTTTAAGAGTTCGGGCGAACTCGACTTTTTACTCGAAAATTGTATACTATTCTATACAATTTTGCTGCTTTATAATAGGTTTCTAAGCATAGAAAAGTATGCTGTTATTTAGTGAAGTTTCCGGATGGACAGAAAAATGTTGTTTCCTGATTTTGGATTTTAGAGATTATGTAATTTTTGACATACGGATGGAAGGGGAGAGGGCACTTACAATTTAATGACCTTAAATCAAGAGAATTGATATTTTTTCACAAAAAAGCATACTTATTCATCTGCAATTTCATTCGAAATTAACAAAATTGCATAGCTCTCCAATACAGGCTGGGAAAAACAGCCATCGTTTGAAAAGTAAATATTTAATACACAAAAAATAATTCCCGGTCCTGCGAGGCAATCCGGGATTAACAGAGAGGATTAGCTATCTTTTTTTTCCCCTGCATCATTCAACATAATCTGGGCTCCTTTGAGAGCTGAATGTGCATTCGTAACATTATCTATATATAAATGTTTACAACCTTCCGGTGCATCAAGGTAAAGATCTAATGCCGACTCAAGATGCAGGTAAAACGGGAACAGTTTTTCGTGTATGTTATCAGAATATACATCTTGGAAATCACTGAACATTTTTTTTTCTCCTCTGTATTTTTTGGGGTAAAAATTTACGTATTAAAAAATCTGGTTATTACAATTATAAAAACAAAAAATATATTTTCAAAATAACTCATAATTTTTGTCAGTCGGCGTTACACCGTAGACAGTCTTGATTAAATCCGCAAAAGAAATATTATCGCAGTTTGCGATAGCTTTTAGTTCATTATTAATTGCTACAAGTCTCTGTTTTTTATAAGATTCCCATTCTGAACGATTTAAGGCGACATAATATCCATTAGTATCCCCGATAATCCAGTGGCCGTTAAATCGGGCTTCATGAGCAAGTGTTCTTACTTTCCTTTTAAATTCAAGCAGGTTTGTTACTTCGAAATTACCTGCCAAATGTTTTGCCCTGACTGCATTCTTCTTCCCGTACTTTAGCATGTTGAGAAGCTGGTTATAGTTTTCGAGTTTTCCCATTTTCACCCCTATAATTTTTTTTTGATAAGAAGCTCTGTCAGTTGTCTGCAGTCATTTAAATTCCGGACAATCCTGTAGTGCAGTGATTTATTCAAAGAACTCAGGTGCGAGAGTGATAGCTGCAGCTCTTTTCTCTCATCAGACAATATTTCTATATCTTGTTTTACTTCAATAAATACCAGGTATTTTTTTGATACGATAATATGATTAACAAAATATTTTAAACCGAATGAAAGCATATTCTTATCACTAAAGCTAAAAACCTTGAATCCAAAGTTTTGGAGTTTATTAAATACACTAGTTATCTGACTATTGGAATTATTGCTCTTGTTATCCATTAGTTAAATGCTAAAGATTTTAGTCTGTTTTGTTTCGTACTCTTTTTGTTTTCGTTTGCGAGCTTCTTCACGATCTTTCATGACCAGCTGCAGTGAATCCCGGACTATGTCAGTAGTTATACATCCGTCCAGGTTTATGATCAATTCACATTCATGTGTGAGAATTGTTATAAACCTTTCGAACTGCTCTGAAGAAAGTGAAAGATCATCCATAACTGCAGCTCGTATCTGTTTCTTAGATAGTTTAAGAACACAATTCTCACTATCAGCAATCATATTGTTCAGAGCCCAGAATTTACCTTCAGCCTCCCAGCCCAAAAGAGAACGGAGTAGTTTAAATTTCCAATGGTTATGGCTGTTAACATAGTGCGGATAGTATGCTATATTCCTTTTCAATTTTTTGAAACTATTATTTTTTCGAAAAAAGCATCCAAAGAAATAAGATTCGGCTGCAGCTGCTTCACTTTTGCTTCAAGAATTTTATTTTTCTTAAAAATAAAAAAATATTTCTCGTTGAGAGAAGAATTTATCCTATGATAATTTGAAATCTCTATCTTAAAATTTTGAAGATAAAGATACCTGGCAAATAAAAAGCCGATGAGAAAGCTTAAGATAAACCCCATTGAGAAAATAAAAAATAAATTCAATCCTGCACCCTTGATTATAAGTTGAATATGAATTGTTATTAAAGTTTTCCCTCTGTTAATTGTTTGAATCCGTTCTTTTTAATCTTTTCGAAAAGAGTAAGATTTGAGACCGGGTCAAAAGCATAAGCAAGAAACATTTCGATTGATTCAGCCTGGTCCACTTCAATCATGGAAATCTGTATATCAATCCATTCAGATAGTATCTTCCAAGCTGTTCGGTCTGCCTGAGCTCTTATTGAAGCTACTGTAGAACTCTTCGGAGGCCTTGAACGCTGCTTAACCAGGTATTTGAATACGTTTTCAGTTTTGGCAGGCAGTTTAAAGGTCATTGGTAGATTATTAATAGGGATTTGAAAAATCATCCCGGTTGGTCTGTCGCCCGCATAACTCTTTGCAATATGCGGATCGCCGGCTTGAGCCAGACGATGTTCTATTCTTGATATAGAATTAAGAACCGGAACGCTGGAGGTATAGTTTTTTAAGTTCAAAATTTTACTCCTTTTTTCTTTAATGATTCCTTTAGTTCGTCGCTGGCATATTTGCCTAAATCCAACTCATTAGTTACACAATAAATTTTAAGATGCTTATGCACGTTAGGATCGATGTGAACGACACAGGATTTTGATCCGTTTTTCTTCTTCGAATTGCTGGTTGTTTTCATGATACATCTTTCGGTTTGTTATTATATGTATATCTCTCAATAAATTTATTAATCGATTTAAGAGTTACCTTTCTATGTTTTTTCCCGGGCGGTAAGAAGAAATCAAGCTCACCTTCAGCTATTAAATAGGAAACA
This sequence comes from uncultured Ignavibacteria bacterium, assembly GCA_963739895.1. Taxonomy (GTDB): domain Bacteria; phylum Bacteroidota; class Ignavibacteria; order Ignavibacteriales; family Ignavibacteriaceae; genus CAVQBP01. Next base: position 5,899 of record CAVUCR010000058.1, read on the forward strand.
TATGAGGGACTTACCTCTAGCATCCGAGAAGTTTTTTTTATAGATAATGCCGGAATATTTGTAATTTCCATTAATAATATGTAATTTTGTACAAATATTAATAATAAAAAAATTTCTAATAATAAAATACAAGAATTAACAATTATATGCAAGAATTGTTAAGCAATTGTAAGAAATGTTAAGCCATGAAAATAGATGAAAATAAATTAAAAGAAGCGATAAGAGAGAAATACGGGACTCAAGCTAATTTTGCTAAAAAAATGGGATTAAAAGAAGCAGCGGTTTCAAGGGCTATTAAATCTCAAACTGCCCGATATCTCTCAAAATTTAAAAAAGGCGGAATTGATATAGATGTCTTGCTTCTTGATGAAGAAGGAAAGAGAAAAGAGAATTTTGAATATCAACTAAAATTAGCTGAAAAAAGAATCAAAGAACTAGTAGCATTATTAGAACAAAAAGATAACTTATTAGAGCAAAAAGATAATTTAATAAAATCTTACGAATCAGTAATTAAAAACCAATTTAAGGACAAACAATAACGCTTACCTTATTCGCTGCCTAAATAAATCAACATATCACTACAATAAATAAGGGAGGATAAAATGGCTACAATACGAACCAAACGTGGTTTCCTTTACTTGGATTATCGAGACGAAGCAGGGAAGAGGCATAGGGATGCTTTATACCTTAAGGATAACAGAGAGAATCGTAAAAAGGCCGAATTAGAGAAGAAGAAAATTGAGTATGAATTAGGAGCAGGGGTTTACATCGAGAAGTTGAAAAGGGATAAACTACAGACACTATCTTTATTACAAGGATTAATGGAATTTTTAGAAATCAAAAATGATAAAAAAGAAACAACAAAAAATTGCTATAAACTCGCAGCTGAAAAATTCATAAAACATATGGGTGATATGAAATTATACAATATAGATAGATCTGTTGTTTATACATTTATAAATAGATTAAAATATGAAATGACAAGATTTAAAAAACAGACTTCAATGAATTCTGTTGCTACTTACAATAACCAATTAAAAGTTATGTTTCAATATTTTAAGGAAAGAGGATATGTAAAAGAAAATCCATTTCAACATAGAGAAATTAAAATAAAAGAAATAGTTACTATGCAGGATAAAGAAATTGAAGATATTATTTATAAACTAAAGGGAAAAAATATTGAACACTATAAGGTGATAAGCTTCTTATTATTAACTGGCCTAAGATGCAGCGAAATAATAAATATTACTTTTTCAAATATTGATTTTAATAATAATATTATCTATGTCCGGAATGAAAAAGAAGATAGGCAGGATAGAATTCCCCTACACCCAATATTGAAAGAATTTATACTAAACGAATGGGATACATTTGAAGGCAAATTATTTAACTATAAATCAAGACATTCACTACATTTTTTTAAAAGATTTTTAATAAATGAAGGTTATGAAAGATATTCGCTGCATACATTAAGAAAAACTTTCATAACTAAATTGATAAACAGCGGATTGAGCATCTATGATGTTATGACTTTAGCCCGGCATAAAAACATAAAGACTACACTGAAACACTATGCAAATGCTGAGTTGATACGAATGGGAAATGAAATTAAAAAGCAGACAAATTTGGGCACCCTGTTGGGCACCCAAAATAAAAAGGGCTTAAAACTAATAAAAATAGGTTAAAATTTAGTTAAAAAACATACATGGGGTTCAGGTGGTCGTGGGTTCAAATCCCACCGTTCCGACTGAAAAGCTTCAAAATAGAACATTTTGAAGCTTTTTTTATTCCTCCAAAATGAAAGATTTCCAAAACTAATCAGAATTAATCAGAATTAATCCGAATTTGGGCACGTTTTGGGCACACTTTTTTTTGCAAGTTATTGCCAGGAATCTTCGATTTGTTGTGAAAACTGGAACATCTTTTTGATCATTTCAGAATAGTTGAGCGGAGTTGTTATCTTATTCTATTAACAACGAAGCGAAACTATAAATCTAATACAAAAAGTGTTACAGTTTTAAGGATTGGAGTAAGTAGAAAAGTTATGCTGCTGATCCGCAAAATCGGACCAGCAGCACATAAATATTATGCAGCAACTTTTATTTGATAAGACATAACCCAATCAATTACATTTTCAGGCTGGGCACTTGAAAGAGTTATAAACAGATCCTCAAGTTGAAGCCGTTTTACTTCAAGTGTACCGAAAGCCATTTTCGATATTTCTGTTTGACTTTTAGTACCGAATATTTTTTCTATAACTGTGGCTTTGATTTGTTTATCTGCTTTGGATCTTGCATCACCTAAACCATATTTATCAAATACCCATGATATATTTTCAGTTTCTATCTGTTGTCTTAATCTTCTTTCAAAATATTCTGCATCGGTTCCCGGTGTTAAATTATCGCTGAAGGTTTCTCCTGAAACCTCACCAACAGGTAAACCTAAAATAAAATTTATTATCGGTTTGAAATTCCTATAAGTTGGAAATTCAAATCTTTTCCCGTTTTATTGTATCGCTTCTGTCTTTGAGAACATAACCACATTTTTCTGAACGGGTCTTTTATTTTTGTCAAGATCCTTTTCCAGCTGCATCCAAACATTTAAATCAGTTTCATAAGGAGTCTCACCCGCAATTTTCATCTTAATACCGCTTTTAACAAATTGTCCCTTATGGATTACTTTTCCATGGTCATCCACCTCATCTTCTTCCTTTCCTTGCATCTATTTTATCGTTTTTTGGACCTTCGTTTAATAATGAATTCCTAAATGGATCACATATCAATATCTTATCTACACTTTCAAGCAATTCTACATATAGCCAATGGCTTCCTGTGGTTTCTTCTATTGTTAATATTTTCTTACCTTTCAATTCCTTTAAATACTCTTTTATCTTCTTAACATCTGCCGGAAAAAATTTTGTTATTGGTTCATTTGAATCAGCTCTCATTCTAGCTAAACACACTAGCTGCATTGACCAATCAAGTGATATGTAGTGTTTATATATTAAATTTTTATTACTTTCCATTTTAGGTCTCCTTTCTTTTATGAGATTCATTTTTCCACCTAAATTAATAGGTGCTAATCCTTAAAGAAAGCGAGACCTTTTCTTAATATACCGCCTGAGCTAAAAAGTCTTGTTCAACAAAAAAGCCTTGCTTACCCAACAGCTATTCCATAAAAATTAAGCAAGGTTTTTTTACTGGGCGGAATGTGTAAATCATTTCCGGATTTACTGACTAACCTTAGGTTGGTAAACAAGATGAATAAAATATTTGCGAGCGAGATAAGACTCATTAGAGCGAGCAATTATTTTTTTGACAGGATTAAAATAGGATTAATAATTGAGAAAATAGTGTATATAAGTAAATCCAAAAACTTTTTTTATAATCAAAGTAAATTAAAATTTATCATTATTTGATTTTTGTCCCTTGATGAAATATCATTACATATCTTTCATTTTTTTTCAGCCATATTGAACTTCTAAGTGAATAAAAATTTTCTCCGTTTTCTTCACTTATACCTTTGTATGTTGCTAAAAAATAATCTCCACCTAACTCTTTTAACTTAAAGTTTGTAAGTGATAATTTTGGATTCGACTCTTCTTGTAATGATTTTATTATTTTTTTCTTTGTGAATACCCTCCCTGAACTTCCAAATTCAATAAAATCATCTGCTAAAATTTTGGAAAGGTATGCAACTGATTTTCTTATTTGTGGCTTTAAAAGTAACTCTTCTAAATATTTTATTTCTCTCTCAATCGGTTTAATATTTTTCATATTTAACTATGTTTTATAAATACTTTAATAACATTGCATTCAGGATTAGAAAAGAAATTTCAAATTAAATTACCGAAAAAATATTAGCTCTTTTCAACATAATTTCTTTTCCCTTCAAAGGCAAGAAAAGTCTATCCCTAATCTTCAATTGTTCTTCAAAAAGCCTTGCTTAAACAATAACCCAACGTATAAAAATTAAGCAAGGTTTTTTTACGCAGCGGAATGGGTAAATCATTTAAAGATTTACAGACCAACCTTCGGTTGATAAACAAGATGAAAAAATATTTGCGTGAGGTTGGGATACTGGTTTAGGCAAGCAATTATTTTTTTGATAGGATGATGATGAAAGGTGATATCTCCTCTAAGAAAAGATATCACCTTGAATAAATTTTTACTTCAACAAAACAAATTTCTTTGTAGATACAAAGCTTCCAGCCTGCATACTGTATAAATAAACGCCGCTTGGAAGATTGCTGGCATTGAAATCAATGGAATAATTTCCTGCGGATTTCCTTTCATTAACCATAGTTGCAATTTCTTTTCCAAGAACATCATACACTTTTATAATTACAAAAGATTCTTTAGGGATTGAATATTGTATGGTAGTTACTGGATTAAACGGATTGGGATAATTCGCAAAAAGTGTAAAAGTGTGCGGGATATCGCCATCGTTATTCTCAACTGCAGTTGCTGTTGTTTTTATAACTTGAATCAGCTCAATACCTTCACCGGTTCCCAGATTGCGTGTGTATTGTTTGTTGGTAGAATTATTCCAGTGTTCGTGTACACCTAGACTCTTCAATGGGATTCCGTCGTTTTCCGGGTCGTAGACAGTGCCTGAAGGCGGATTATCGGCTTGAGCCGCTTCGTGCAGATAATTATCGGGCGTACCTGCGGGTACAGCTCCCTCGGATCTTAAGAAGTCCAGAAGAACAGACTCAATGGCGACGATATCCTGGCTCATGAACAAACTTGATGCAGGTCCGCCGTTGAATGGCGGGGCCGACCAGTATTTAAAGCGAATACATTCACCTAAAAACAGTATTGTCTTTCCGCCCAATTCTTTATGTCCTATCAGATCGACCAGGGCATTGTACGTTCCCATTGGGCGCATTGGAATGTCGGCGGCGAAGTCGAGGGAGGCTACCGCCTTGTGCATATAGAACGGGCACCAGCCATGGTAATAATAAGCATTCCCCGAGGGGGGATCGGGATTCCAGACCGAACCAAAGAAGTTTTTAGCACAGAGAGTTACGCCGGCCAATTCATGCGGACGGGGCATGGCAACATCAATAAGATACTTTGCCTTTGATACAACCGTAGGCAGGCAGACTGTACCGCTGCCCGGAACGATGTTAGGATCGCCGTAATAAACCTTACATGTAGTATCGGGCACTACCTTTTCACGTGTACCGGGATCATTTCCGGGACCGTTTTCATAACCATGTCCGTCAGCGCGATCTGTGGCGTCTCCTTCAGCCCACCGCACGCCGGGAAAGTCTGCATGGTTGTATTTGTAAACCGGGTTGCCGTGATAAAAGTTACAGTCATATATGGTTATATCCACATCCGGTACGCCGGCTTCGTTAACTAATTGCCACAGCAGAGCATGAAGCATTTGCGGACAAGGACGGTTATCCTGGCTGTCGGTCCATTCATAGAAACGGGAGTAAATGTTGTTAACCTTGATAGCTATCTTATCGCCGGCTTGGTAACCTGTATTGATTTGGTTGTAACGTGTCCGGTTGAAGTACTTGAAGAGGGAATCCCAGGCTGCAACAGGATCGGCAATGCCGGTGAGGTTGAGAAGAGCCTGCGTCATCATATATTGAGCTTCTTCCGGATCAGTACGTTGATCTTCCCACCACCAGCCAGTTTTGCTGCCTTGATCTGAAAGCAGGCGGTCATAGATCCACACGACACGTCCGGGGTTAATACCTTTTGCAATACCCATTGGTGTGTTGGCAGGATCAGTGGGGACGAAACTTCCGGCCGGCGAAGCAATATTAGGTGTATCACTCAATGTGAAAAAACTAAGAAGGATTGCCGCAGCAAAACAGGTCGCCGCCACCGCATAACGTCGTTTTTGAAACAGGCTGCGGGCCCGGTGTATGATCAAGGAAGACCCGATCAGTCCTAATAACCAACCGATAAAACCGGCGGCTATAGGCTGTGCCACTCTTTGACATGGATAGGTAGCACGGCTGGGCTTGGGTACAACCCGGATGAGAACCCAAATAACAGAGGCCAAACCGAGAACTATCCAAAGCCATCGAGCTTTTCTTTCTCCTATCTTAAGTCCGGTTATTTTACCAGTACGGGCGCACACAGTGAACTGTTTCATTACCTGTCGTCTGATTTTTGAAAACATGGGTTACTCCTCTTGTTTAAACAATAATATGTTCGGTTAGATTTCAATGTAACTTATTATTTTATAAAGTATATAAACGAGAAAAATTTATATGTTTCATCTAAACACTATATATCCATTATAATCATAAATGTCTAAACATAGACATCTATAAATGCCTATATGTAGACATTTTAATAAATTCGCAATCAGGATTAAATAAGTTCACTTCAATTATCTCCCCGAAAAAAACTTAAGGTTGATATCAACTTAATTCCTTTTTCCTCCAAAGGCAAGAAAATTTTAACCTATTGTTCTTCAAAAAGCCTTGATTAATCAATAATCCAACAAATAAAAATTAAGCAAGGTTTTTTTACACTAGGGAATAGGTAAATCATTTCAAGATTTACTGACCAACTTTCGGTTGATAAACAAGATGAAAAAAATATTTGCGAGCTAGATAAGATTTGTTTGAGCTAGCAATTATTTTTTTGATAAAACTGATACTAAGACGATGATCTAAATTGCTATATACGAGTATTTCGGGCTGAACATCGATTGAGTCAAAATGACCTAGCAGACCATATTGGTGTGTCACGAAAAACGATCAGCACAATCGAAATCGGTAGATTTATTCCATCTACAATTATTGCCTTGAAAATAGCACATTATTTTGAAGCAGCTGTAGAGGATATCTTCACATTAAAAGAAGTAGATTAATCGGATGATTGATTTAAGGAAAATTTTAATTTTTCAAAAGCGATGCTTATCCAACAACTTCCATAAGAATTAAGCAAGGTTTTTTTGCACTGTGGAATAGATAAATCATTTTAAGACTTATTGACAAGATTAAAAAATTATTTATGAAGGGCTGACAACATGGGAATGTGGAGAGCGTATAGGCTGTCAGACCGAACAATTAATTTTTGATGAGACTGCAAAAGTTATGTTTTATGAACATGAATTTTCAAGGTACAGAAAGAAGTCTTACTTATTTTTGATCCGTGTAGCTTAAAGGAACTGCAAAAATAAGGAAGTCTTTTTCAATAGTAATTGGTGTTATATCTTTTTTGCTTTATTGACCAACCTTCGGTTGGTAACCAAAGATAAAAAATATTTGCGTGAGGAATAAGATTTTGTTTAGGCAGGCAATTATTCTTTTATAGAGCATTACTTCTTCGATTGAGAAAAGCCATCTGAAAATTGCTGGAACCCATTTTGGCTATGGCGCTTTTAAATGCGCCATAGCTTTTGTTATAACCAGTGCTTATTGGGGTTCTATTTTTCTATCTGCCCAATGTTTTTGCCGTGACTATTTTGGTAATACGGGAACCAAACCATGTCTGGTCATTACCATCTTTAGTCTTTCAATATCAGGAGGTCCGCCTGCATTTACAATTTCAGCACACTCTTTAAAGAAGTTAGGCCCAAGAAGGGCTGGAGTAATTACTGCCAAAGCCTTAGCATTCTCTTGCGTTAGATTGTTAAAGGCATGCACCGCACCACGAGGGATAAAATAAGATTCGCCTTGAGCAATATCAATAGGTTTCCTCTCAACAGTAAATGTGATAACTCCATCTAATCCATAAATGGTTTCATCATAATGTTCATGATAATGAGGAAGGGGGACTTTAGCTCCTGCCGGTACACTAAATTCAAACATAGCTACGGAGCCATTGGTATCAGCTGCTTCCAGTAGAAAATCAATTGTTACTTGCCCAACTCGGATTGTTTCGTTTTTCATGATAATATTTCTTTAATTGTGATAGGGCAAGCTAATTCCATTAACTCCCAAAGTCCTTGATTTCAATCAAGAAATCAATTGCTTCCTAATTTTTTTCGAACCCGGCTTAGTGTTTCGGGTGTTATACCCAAGTAAGCTGCAATTTGAAACAAAGGCAAACGCAGAAGAAGTTGAGGTTCCTCTTTGAGAAACCGCGTATATTTTTCTTCAGGAGTTTCAATCGTGGCTTCTCCTAATCGTTTTTTTAACACGTAATTTGTTTCCTGCTGTGCCTTGATAAAATACATTGTAAATGGCGGGATGTGTGTTACTGCATATATCCAGTTCTTTTGATTTATTGCCAAAAGTTCACTGTCCTCAAGAGCTTGAAGGTTTAATTCTGTTGGCGTATTATTTAAAAAGCTCTCCAGCTCACTGCACCAGCCGCTTTCAACTTTAAAATAGATATTTCTTTCTTCTCCATTGCTATTAATGAGGTATTGTCGTAAACATCCTTTTTCTATGAAATAAACTTTCCTGGAAATATCCCTTTCTCTAAATAAATGTTCATTTTTCTTTACGCGAACCCTCTCAAGCATAGGAGTGAGTTTCAAAAAATCTTTGTCCGGGAATTCAACTATGCGTCTGAATTCTGTTAAGAGTAATAAGTAGTCCATGTTTATTAACTAAATAGTTTAAAATATCCATATGTAATTTAATATATTATTAACCTGAAAAGTAATTGTATTTCAGATGTACATAAAGAGACACTTTCTTTTATCCTTACACATTTTTATTTGAAAAGATCTAGATGCATGCATAAACGCGTGACCAAATGTTAACGATCATCCAATGTCACAAGAAGTTGGGATTAATTAAATTTTTTTAATTCCCTCCATAAAAAACATTAGTTCGTTTCAACTTTATTCTATCTTCGATTAAAGACAAGGAAATTTTATCTACTATTGTTCTTCAAAAAGCCTTGCTTAATCAATAGTCAACGATATAAAAATTAAGCAAGGTTTTTTTACACGGTGGATGAGGTAAATCATTTCAGGATTTACTGACCAACCTTAGGTTGGTAAACAAGATGAAAAAATTATTTGTGAAGGGTTGACAGCATGGGAATGAGCCAAGAATATAGGCTGTCAGATCGAACAATTAATTATTGATAAAATTACCAATACTATGATTTATGAATATGAAATTTGGAGTACAGAAAAAAGTCTTACTTATTTTTGACCTGAACAGCTTAAAGAAGCTGCAAAAATAAAGAAGTCTTTTTCAACGGTGATTATAACATTATCATTTTTGTTTTACTGATAAGATGAAAAAAAATATTTGCGTGAGGATTGTGGAAGGGAATTGGGCAAGCAATTTTTTTTTTTTTTTTTTTTTTTTTTTTTTTGAAAAAAATAACTTCTGGAAACTATTGTCAGCTTTAATATAACGTTAGGCGGTAAATGCTATTTAACATTAGCCAACATATTTTTTAATTCTTTAATTCTAGCTCTATATCTGTCCGAGAATTCATTAACCCATTTATAAGCGGATATCTTATCAAAATCATTCAACCACTGTTGTTGCTCCTTTTTCAGTTTGCTTTTGTCATCTGGATTTAATTTTGATGCCAATTGTTTATATAAATTACCTAATTCAATGTCCATTTCTGATATTGAATCACATGAACAGGTAACTATCTCACGATCCGATTGTGCTTTATTGCAATCAAAGCTGGTGGGGAAAGTTTTACCATAGACCTCTTTCTCTATAATAAATTTTCCATTGTCGAATTTGAAATATTGGTACAGTGGGTGTTCTCTTCCCGAACCATCCCAATAATCTGCACAAAGCATGCTGTCTTGAACTTTTAAACTATAATTTCGATTACCTATGAGATGCATAGGAATTCCTATTATTATTGTGCCCTTTTTTGGCTTATAATCAATTTTGTATTCCTGAATATTATTCGATGTATCTAGATAGTACACTCCATGAATATCCGGTCCCCCGGTTCCCATCATGCAAGTTTGTGCAGTAATAATGGCTTCATCTTTTCCGTCTTTGTTAAGGTCGAAATATAAGATTGATTCAACACTAACCGCATAGTTAGAATCAATATCCATGCATTCTGAATTCATATCATTAAGAAATTTTTGAAAATTTATTTTATGAATATTCTTGGTGTCATGATATTTTTTATTCGTACCATCTTTTTCGTATCCAGATTCAGGATTTTTATCTAAGCATTCCAACAACGGTACTTGCCAAAGACAATGAGTTCCTGAAAAAAGTTCTGTCCTTGCTAGTGTAAATCCACCGAAGGATATAGAAAGAATAATAATATATTTCATATATTTTATCGCCTAACTTATTATTAAGCTGAATCGGGAATTATTTATCTATGTCTATATAGAGTTATTATCTATCTACATTTATACATTTTCTTTATGAATGTCTAGATGTAGACATCTATTTGTGTCTGGATATAGACATCTTCATTTCTCTGAATTATGGATTAAATAAGTTCTTCCGATTTCCTCCCCATAAAACTTAGTCGATATCAACTTAAATCTATTTTCAATCAAAGGCAAGAAAATTCCACTACTTCTGAATTATAAAAAGTCTTGCTTAATCAATAATCCAACGACTAAAAATTAAGTAAGGTTTTTTTACTCGACGGAATGGGCAACTCATTTCATGATTTATTGAAAAGATGAAAAAAAATATTTGCGAGCGAGATAATTCTAGTTTGAGCGAGCAATTATTTTTTTGATAGGATTGAAAATATTTAGATATAAGGGTTTAAATAAAGATTTTTAATTTATTAACTAATATCCCGTTCTTTACTATCCGGAAATACATCCTTAGTCCTTTTTTCCATTTCGGCAGCGATAACCTGTCCGTCTTCACCCTCCTGTTTGAGTTTCTCTTTAACATTGTGATAACTTTCTGCATCTCTATCTTGGCTTAATTTGAAAACATTGTCCATTTCGATTACTTCAATTTCAAAAGCCACTATTGCAGGCATTACTTTTTGCTTAAACTCTAAAGGAAGGTTATCAAAAATTGTCGTGGATTGTTGATTATAGTTTTCAAAATGAAGTGTTGTCTTTCGGAGTACATCTTCTAATGCAGCATCATCCAGAAAACGAATAATACCTTTAATATGTACACTCATATAGTTCCAGGTAGATGCAATATACGGATTGCTGTACCAAGTACCGCTTACATAAGTGTGATGGCCAGTAAAAACTACAAGAACATTATTGTTATGCAAAAAAGCTTTATGATGGTCTGTATTTTTCATTATATGCCCTCTTAATATTTTCAGGCCGTTTTGTTCTTCAATAAAAACTGGAACTTGTGTAGCAACAGGTTTGTTTTCAACATTACATCCGGTTAAAAAGGCAAATGGATGCTGGTCAATAAATTCCTTAATTACTTGAGGATTTTTTTCTTTATAATACGGTAAGTTATACATATTGAAAAAATTAATTTATTTTTTACTAAAAAAATTTGATCTGAAATTCCGAAGATAGAGATAGATGAGCAGCTAAAATATATAAAAAAAACATATTTATGAAGAGTAAAGAAAAGTGTGGTATTAAGTCATATATGTTGTCCCTGAGCCGCTAATGGAATTCTTCTTAAAAAAAAGCCTTGCTTAATCATTACCCCAACAACTAAAAATTAAGCAAGGTTTTTTTACACTGCGGAATGGGTAATTCATTTCAGGAATTACTAACCAACCTTCGGTTGGTAAACAAGATGAAAAAAAATATTTGCGTCAGGATTGGGGAAGAAAGTCAGGCGAGCAATTATTTTTTTGATAGGATTGAGAATAAGATGATTACATGAATCCAAAAAGGATATAAAATGACTTTGATATCAGCTTGAATTTTTATAGGATTATTCTACTTTTTGCTGAAACAATTTTAGACTTATACTGTCAACTTATATCTATTAGCACTAATGGAATCAATTTCTTACAAAGGTGCAATCGATGTGATTAGGTAAATAACAATTGAGTTTACAAGTCTCAATTGGTATATATTTTATTCCAAGTTCTCTTTCTGCTTTAGTTCCATCCACATTAAATCCCGTTTTCATTACTTTCATTTGATCAATAGACATATCCCATAAAGGAGGTTTTTTAATTATGTTGGCCAAACCGGTTAAAAGATATGCATTCATCATAGTAATCATATCAGGTAAATTTATTCTCGGTAAAGGAACACCTGACATATCACTTATTAGTTTGTTGATTTCTTTCCACTTAAGACTGCAATTACTTATTAAGTATTTTTCACCAATATTGTCTTCTTTTTCCAAAGCATTTACAATTGCCTGAGCGACATCTTTTACACAAACAAATGAGAAGATTTTATCTTTAAATACAGTGGCCGGCAGTCTTCGATTAATTAAATTCTGTACATAATTTGCACTGGCGTTTGGATCACCCGGACCTAAAACACATACAGGATAAATAACTACAAGAGGCAATCCTTTTTTTTCAAATAAATTCCACGCAATACGGTCGCCTTCATATTTTGTTCTGAAATACTCACTAACTTGTTTATGACCAACAGGAGATTTTTCATTAAAAGGTTCTTCGGAAGGCTTACCAAAAACACCCGCAGTGCTAATATGTACTATTTTTTTTATTCCGGCCTTTAATGAGCATTCCATTACATTTTGTGTACCTTTAATATTTATTTCGCTGTAAATCTTTTTTACAGGTTCCCAAAATGTATAGAGAGCGGCAATATTTATTACTGCATCACATCCTTTCATTCCATTTAGCAAAGATTGTTCGTCGGTTAAATCTCCGTTTACAAGGGTAATGTTTTGATTATTTAGTTTACTTAGAAAAGAAGTATCGCTGGTACTTCTAGTTAGCAAAACTAAATGGTGATTAATTTTAGTAAGTAACTCAACTGTGTTTCTACCGATAAATCCTGTACCTCCGGTAATAAAAATTTTCATTTTTTACCTCTCCTAAATTTAATTTAAGATAATTTGGTGCTTAAAAACTATATACTTTAATTAATATTAACCTACATTCAAACTTTTTTAGATATAAATATCTAGATATTGTATGTCAACATATATACATATTCTTTATAAAACTACATAAATAAATAAATTTGTATCTAAATATAGACATCCTATAATATCTTTTAATAGTGCAAATAATTCAGTTCCTTTAATTACCTCCCCGAAAAAACTTAAGTTGATATAACATAATTTCTTTCCAAAGGCAAGAAAATATTATCTCTTACGCATGCAAAAAAGTCTTGCTTAACCAACAGCCATTCCATAAAAATTAAGCAAGGTTTTTTTACCAGGTGATTACGAGAATCATCGCAAGATTTATTGACAAGATTGAAAATGATATGCATAATGAAAAAAACTACTGATAATAATCTTACTTTTTATGACCATAACAGTTCGAAAGCGAACTTTATTTTTTTTCTCTGTTTGCTGAATTGCGGAATTAACGCTTCCAGACGTTAATTCGACTAAATAATTCATGTTATCTAGATTAGCTTTCAATAATTCAGGAGCGAATCGAGAAGAACTTAATATATTAGGTATATTAATATTTTGTAATAAATCATTTGCAAACATTGAGCAGTTTTTTGTGAATCTGAACTTCTCACTAACTATTGATTTTCTAGAAAATGATTGAGCTTGATTGAATTGTTTTTTTGAAAGATTAATATTTCTCCAATCAAAATATTTTTCTTCCCAAGCTTCCCCTTCTCCGAAGGCACTTGGTCTGGAAAGCTGTTTTTCAAAATAAGTACCTCCTCCAACTCTTTCGGCCAACATTCTAGTTTTAGGGAAAAAAATAGATGAATGATAATTAAAAGGATTTATAGAATTTTTAGCTTTAGCTGTGCCTACTTCTATAGTAAATTCGGATTTATTGGGACCAAAATAGGTCGCGTTTTGTCTTAAACCCGCACCCAATGCCGCAAGATTTGCAATCTTTGAAATCCCTGAGAATGCAGCACCCCATTTTTCAGCAGAACTTGAAGAAGCACTACCAAGTGTTTCTGCTTCATTAAACGGAAGCCAATTATATACATTATTTATACTGCCCAATACCACACCTTTCGGGATGCTTCCAAGATTTATCCAAATTGCTGAAAAGATATCATTTGGATTATAACCTTTTTCAAAAGTTAAATCTAGCATTTCCTCTTGGGTTTGCCATATTGCATCTCTAATTGAATTTTGAAAGCCTAAAGTAAGAATATTTGTAAAGGAAGAAAATCCGACTCCTGCGCTTTCCAATAAACCAATCCAAGTTCCTAAATTTGTTTTATTATAAATTGCCCCAGGAGCACCTCCCGAAAATGCATTCCAAATTCCAAATGAAGAGTCATCAATCAGTTTCCGAATATTTTCTCTTTCATATTCTGTAGCAGGTGCATATAGGTTTGGTGTCCACATATCTGAAACTAATCCAAGAGGATCTCTTCTGTTAATAGGGTCATGTGAACAAAAGAGGTGCTGATTACTGCTTTCAGAATGTTCTGTAATATCCCTCTGGAAAAATGTACCTGAGAACTAATCATAAATCCTTTTCCTAAAGTCATATTTTCCAATCGCATTCAAATAGGGCCTACCGCTAAAAAGAATTTCAACCTGGGAATTATGTACACCAATCATATTTTTACTGGAATCAAATACAGCAGGGGTTCCAAATGAACTAAAATCAAAATACTGCATCGGATTGCCATTTTTGTTTGTAATACAAGATAAAGAAAGAATACTATTCTGATGATAAAATGAGTTATTTACCCCCGCACTTCGAACAATAAATTCATCTAATTCAGCTGTAAATGCTGTTTGGACTATGTTTGCATTTTGTTTCTCGTGAATGGCACCAAATCCATCATAAAAAAAGAATTTGGAATTTCCATTTTCTTTTCTCTCAATAATTCTTCCCACAGCATCGTAAGCATGCTCAAGAATAACAACATTATCCGCTTTTCGGACGACCTTTACTAAACTATCCAGTGCATCATAGAAATAGTTGAATATATCGTCTGAAGTTCGATTTCCATTTTTATCGTAAGTGTAATTGATATTTACTCCGCCAGTAATAGAATTCAATAATAACAGGATATTGTAATTTGCATTAAATTGGACATTATCAATTTCCCAATTAGTTCTTTTATCATTATGTGATATGGAGAATTTTTCCCCGTGAGCTGCTGAATTTGGATTAATGCTGTTGAGAAAATTATCTATTGCTGCTTGGTTATTTAAATTGTTCGGAATTGCAACATTGATACCGGTGTAATTTTCTGTAAAGCGGCTTAACTCATCATAGTTGATAAATTTATTTGTTTGAGGTAAAGGAATTCGGAGAATAAATCGTTTTCTTTTTTCGCTGTCATATAAGTATTGCTCACCGTCAATTAAATTGCCTGTTCCATCTTTTACATCAAACCCACTAAGTCTCCCCGCGATATCATATTTTTGTTCAGTTATGATATTGTTTGCATATTTTTTGGTTTTTAGGAACAATCCTTCGTAGGTGAATTGTGCCAAATTTCTTCCTTCAGGAAAATCATTTATGAGGCAATTTTCGCTTCCTTTCTTTTCAAAAACTACTTCTTTAATTCTGCCGAGCTCATCAAATTTATATTTATCAACTCTACCATCTGGAAAGGTCAATGCAAGATTATTATTTTAATGTCATCAAAGGTTCTTTTAATAGTCTCAATTCCCTGTGTTTCTTCAATAATTCTGTTAAATGCATCATATTTATTTATAATATTGTAAGTTCCCCTTGATAGAGCAGTATTTCTACCGAAGGAATCATATACATAGGTAATTGCAGGAGTTGCGACGGCTCCGCCATTTACCTGAAAATCAATTTGAATCAGCTGAGCAGAACTATTGTAAGTAAAATTGGATAAAGTACCATTACAGTCTCTCTCTTTTTTTGGGTAACCAAAGGCATTGTATTCTTTCGTAATTGTAGAATTATTGGGGTATTCTGATTTAATTAGTTTGCCCCGTTCATCATAACTATATCTTATAATGTTATTTTCAGCATCTTGAAATGAAATCAACCTACCGATTATATCCCTGTTCCATTGGTTGATACATTGCTCCACCCCACCTTTAACCAAACATGATTTTATTTTCTCCCTGTTAAGGTCATAATACAAATTAACTTGCTGACCCGAGGTGTTAATTACACCTATTCTCAAATTCCTGTCATCGTATATATATGTAACAAAATTCCCCAAAGGGTCTAAAATTCTTATTGGGCGATTTCTTTCATCATATATTATTTGCTGATTTATGGAAAAATTATTTCCGTTCAAAGTTGTTTTAATGCCACTAAAGATTTTATTTCCATTGAAATCATAGGAAATAGTTTGTCGATTTCCCAAAGGATCAATAATTCGAATTGTTCTTCCGACTCCATCATAATCAATTTTTGTTGAATTATTTCGGTAATCTGTTTTTTTTATGATAAGGTTGTCTTTATCATAGAAAGTTTGAGAAGTCAAACCATTAACACCAGATTTTATCAACCGCCCTTTTTTATCGTACGAAAAATTGTGCGTTTGAAGTATTATTCCAGCTGCATCTTTTATTATTTTTTGAACCAACTCATCATTGATTCCATAAGTAAATTCTTGAGTAACTTTTAAGTGGTTGGTTTTAGATTTTAGACGGGTAAAGGGGTCGTCATAATTATAGGTTTCTGTTATCCCATCTTGTAAAGTAATTTTAAGAAGATTTCCCATCCTGTCATAATTATAAGATGTTTTAAAAGGAAATTCGGCATTTGAATATTTGGTTTCCTCTAAAACCAGATTCCTTTCATCATATTTGTACTTGAACTCTTGCCCAATAGGATTGATAATTTTAACGGGATTGCCAAAAAAATCCCGTTGAATTTTTGTAACCTGTGGAAACTCGGTGTTTGAGTACTTTTTTATCTCAACTAACCATGATGCAACATCATAATAATATTCATTTATAATAAATTGGTTAATTAAAACCGCATCAGTATATTTTCCTTTGGGTAAATATTCCTTTGCAACTTTACCGTCTTCATTGTATTCATATTCGGAAATAGCTCTGGTCCCATTTACAACCGGTAATTCTGCTTTTATCAATTGATTTAACATATTGTATTCATAATTCGTATCATTCCCTGAATCATCAATTACTCTTTTGGGATTGCCCATTGCATCATATTCAAATGACTTTGTCAGTGGTGAAATATTGTCATATGACTTGATTTTCTTGACAAGCCCTGCACCGTTTCCGCTCAAGAAATATTCATAATTTTTCTTTCTTCCTTCAGGGGAAAGTTCCTCAATCATTTGTCCGAATAGATCATATTTGAAGTTAACTTCACAATTATTTTGTAATGAACCATCCGGCAATATGGTATCAGGGTATTTTATTTTTACAAGATTACCAGTTATCTTTAAAGGGTTCAGTTCCTGTTCATAAACAAATTCTGTTAGACTATGCTTTTCATCTTCAGCAGTTTTTACTCTCTGGTATTGCTGCTCATAGGTAAATTTGGCGATTGTTCTGGTGATTGCTTGTAATAACCGGCTTTTTCTATCTACCTGAAGTAAATTTCCCCGGGCAAATAAATCGTAATTGTTTTCATCGTATTTATAAAATTCAGCCATTCCATTGGCATAGTAAAGCTCAGTCAATTGTCCGTTCTTATTATACCTGTAAGACTGAGCCCATACGCTGTAAGAGCCATCAGCACATAATCGAAATCTTTCATCTAGCAAATTGCCCCTAAAATTAAAAGTCAGTAATTTCAGAGGTCTGCCGGATTCATAGAATTCAGTTTGTAGGTAAGCATCATTAATATAATCATCAATCGGAGGAATGTATCGGATATTAGTATAATTAAATAAATACTCACCACACATAAAATATTGCTTTACTACACGGTTAAAACTATCATTGGTAGTATCATTACCGTAAAAATTTTCTACAATAGTCTGTCCTTTGGCATCAATCACCCGAAGTATATTATTTCTCAACTCAGGAAGGACTGCATAATCATCATATTCATAACACGTCATTAAACCATTTGGAAAATCGGGAGTCGGAAAAGTAATAACAGCAGAAAGTTGTTCAATATTATTAGCATGCATGTACTTAATCTCCACTGGAGGTTTTCCCGATTCCTGTAAGAACTCTGGCTGCAGCTTTTCCAATAATCCGCACTGACCATAAATAAAGTTGATTCTTCTGCCAATAGTGTCAATTACGGTAGCAAGCTGATTATTGTTGTTGTAAATCAATTCCTGGAAATTTCCATTTGTATCCTGAATTTTTATAAGAGGTATTCTGTTTTGTGGATGGGACCATCCAATTGGTCTTCCAAAAAAAAATTGAAATCCGTTTTTAAATGTAATTATATAATCATAAATCGTAATTCCTTGTTGTTTTTCTAAAATAGAAAATCCTCCTCTTGGTGAATAATAAAGAATTGAATCCCCTGAATCATGATAAATATCTTCCTGCAAACTTCCAGTATTTACGGCAACGGCGCCATTATTCAACTCTCTTATGTATACATTGTAATTATGATCCCAACTATATCCAAATGGACCAAAATATGTTCGTCCGCTTTTGTAGATCCGGATAAATGAGAAGGGGAAGCCAATGGATGGTAATTCGAAATCTTCTTTCTCTATATAAAATTCACCTGTGAAGGGATTTACAGGATCAGCAACCTTTGTAATTTGCTTTTCCTCATCCTTTGACCTTTCTTCAGCTTCACCAGCAGGAGGGGCTTGGGGAGGAGGAATATTTGGATCAGGGTCAGGAGTTATTTTTACGGCAGTAGTAACTGTCTCATCTTCTGGGACTAAAGAATCGAAATCATAAAGGTCAGTGGCATATTCAGAATGGTTTAATTTTCCATCCTTTGACGCAGGATCTAAATTTGGATGGGTATCATGTGGTAAATTTAAACTCTTAGCACCAGTTTTATAGTCTGGTGCCTGTTCCGTAGCTTGGCGGAGAGCGTTATCCATTGAAGGACTTATGATTACATGTGCTGATGGATTATTTAAAAGGGAATTAAAAGAATCAAGAAAATCCTCTGCCCCTTGTTGACTGGTAGACGCTACTCCATTGAAAGTTATACTTTCACCAGGTTGCACAATTGTGTTAGCATTTATTCTTACTGGATTGCCAGTATCGTTCTTATAGGTCCAGGTCCAACTTGTAAAATCTAGATCGTTCATTATTGATTTTTATCATCAACAGATTGGATTTTTAGCAGCTCAGATTTCTTTAATCCAAATTGTTTTGAAAGAAATAACTCATTGCACGATAGCAATTCCTTTAAAGAAATATCTTTAGTTAAATTTCCCTTCACTTTTGGATTAATAAATTCAGATTGGAGAGCCGGAGATTCCAAAACATCTTTAGGTAAAATCTGTAACAACCTTTTTTGGAATTGTTTTGTTTGAAGATATCCAATTGAACCTGGCTCGTTTCTCATTGGAGAATTTGATGCTGAGAGCATAGAACCCTGAATCATACGGATAATACCCTTCTTAAAGCCAAAATCATTCCTTTGACTTATGGGCTTTGATGGTTTTAATCCATCTTTAAGCGGGATCTCATTTGCCAATTCAGGTATATCAAAAAGAGGTGTTATATCAAAAGGGAGCTCAATAACAATGTCATCAGTGTTTAGGCCAGGCAAATCAATAACTTCAGTATCTTGCGGTTTTAAATTACTTAAAGTAACATCTGTGCTTGAAATACAATCACTATAGGTTATTCTAGTACATAGCTTGCGTTGGGTAATTAATAGTCCGGATACGTCAGCAACAGGATTAGGTGAATTAATTCTTTTTCTCCTTAAGAATATTTGATATGCCCTATTAAAGTTTGCAACTCCATATGTACCAAAAAAATTTTTTCTTCTTGCACTTAAAGTATATGAGACTATTAACTTCCCATCTTCTATACCATATTCAATATCAGATACGCCAGATTCAGGCTCTATGTGTTCTTCATGAGTTCCAATCACCTCACCTGTTTCAGTATTAATTTCGGTTATAATGACCGTTCCATCCTTAGTAATTTGTTTTACGCCACCTCTGCCGGAATCTCCTTTTGCAGGATTCTGCTTCCCAACCATTTGCTTCATCAACTACATCTCTTGTTTTTGCTCGATTTACAGTTTTGTAGCCATCACCAAATATAGTTTGGGTATCTGAAGCATCCATAGAATCTACAATATGAATTGTAAAATTTGCAGTTTCATAAACAGATTCATTTGTAGGTGAGGGAATATTTATATTATCAGGAAAATGTCCAGTCTGTAAAAAAATGTCAACATTTAGAATCGGTTGCTTTATATCTCTTATTACTATCAAGAAAAAATCCTGAACACCCTCTATAATTCTTAATCCTTGAACAAATGTTCTTCTATCAGTGGGCTGTAAAATGTGCGGACGTGGCAGCATTATAAAAGAAGCTCTATTCGTTCCAGTGTGATAACCTGTGAGCAAATTGTACATTTGGTTAAGTTGTGTCGTTGTGGATTGTCCCTCTCTTCTCTCTCTTGAGGCATCAGTAGTAACACCCCAATTCTGCTGATCAGTTTCCGTTCTCGTTTGGCTTGTGGATCCGTTAATGTTTGTTTCTACAGGTACACCTTGAATTGGAATAGTAGCTTTAATATTTGCTCCAGAATTCCATGAACTTTGAGTGGAATCAGTAGAACTAAACGATTTGTTAGTATCAACTTGATTAAGTGATGATGTTAGTATTTCACCAGTTTCTGAAGCTGCTTGATAAAAATCTCTGACTTTCGGTTCAAAGTCTATAATATGTGGATATTTATCTAAGTTATTCTTATCCTTTTGATCTGGATGAACAGAAACATTTAATAAAATTCCATAACAACCAAAATATTCTTGGGTAATGGCATCAATTTTAGAATAATCCACTTCCTTTACAGAATAAAGTAAATCTAATATCTGTTGTTTTTCATTTTCAGTTGGTTGATAACCGGTAATACTACAACTTACTTTTAGATATGTAATCTGTTTTTTACAATTAGAATATTCTTCAGGGATATCCTCTGGTTTTGGATCGTATGTATAAAGTGCAATGGATGATCTAAAAGGCGGAGGCATTTTCTTATCGCAAAATGTTTTATCCATCATATCCTCGCTACAATTAACGAGTTTCCATGGAATGTCGGTTGGTAAATCTAATCTGAAGTTTGACATGTTGTTATAACTTTAAATTATGATGTAATTTATTTGTAACCCATTCCGAAGCTATTTGATAAACTATATAAAATTCCTCAATAAATAATAAATTTATTTGATTTAGTTGAACAATGAAACCAAAAAATTAAGAGAAATTTTTTTACGAGAATTGTGGTATAAGAATCGAGTAATTACTTAAACAAGCCATCACTCAAAAAAATGAAAGAATTTTACAAAATAACACTATCTGGGAACTTTGTTCTATAAAGATTCTTGAATATAATTTATTTATTTATTTGCAACCATGATTAAAAACACAAATGAATTTAATCAAAAAAGAAATTATCTAAATCATCGGGAATTAGTAAAATTTTTAACTCATAACATAAATTTATTATGTTATACATTCTCAAAATAAAAAGGAATCCTGCATTCTAAAAAACAAATATCAATAATTTATAATTGCGATCTTCAAAAGCCTTGCTTAATCAACAGCTATTCCCAAAAAATTAGCAAGGTTTTTTTACCCTGCGGAATGGGCTAATCATTTCAAGATTTACTGAAAATATTAAAAAATTATTTGTGAAGGGCTGACAGCACGGGAATTCGGTAACCGTATAGGCTGTCAGACCGAACAATTAATTTTTGATAAGACTGCAAATGTTATGTTTTATGAATATGAAATTTCGAGGTACAGAAAAAAGTCTTACTTATTTTTGACCGAAACAGATTTAAGGAAGAGTAAAAATAAGGAAGTCTTTTTCGATTGTGGTTAGTTTATAATTTTTATTTTAATGAAAAGATTAAAAAAATATTTGCGAGCGAGATAATAATAGTTTGAGCGAGCAATTATTTTTTTGATATAATGATAGAGCTATGATTAAAATTTTAGCTAAGTTCTTTTTTTCTTTTCAACTAATATGGAGAAACTCCGTTTGGACTCCACATATCGTATAACAGCTTCCAGTGTCCATCATTTCCCTTCACGAATATGGACAAGTCTTTGAATTGGAATATAGCAGCAGTATCACTTGCAATCTTCACATCAAACATATAGCGAACATAAGCCATTTCGCCACTCCGGCTGACCTCGATCGTCAGCGGATGGTGTACTATGGATAAATTAGGATCTTTCATTGTCTTTACAAGCAATTTACGGATATCGTTCTTACCGGTAACCGGCGGCGTATCCGACGGCAGGAGTGTTGCGTTATCGGCAAGATAGGACAACCACTGATCATAGGAACGGGCATTCAACAGCTTGATCATCTTTCCGCTGACTTCTGCAATTGCATTACGATCCGCAATAATGTTGACTTTAGATGAACACGCAAAATTAAGTATTGCCAAGACTAATAGTCCGGATATCTTTAATATGATATGTTTACGTTCCATATTATGTCTCATTAACACCAAGTTTTATGCTTACTGAAAAAGTAGTACCTTTTTTGAATATTCCCTAACCTATTATTAAGGCTCTAAGCTAGTACAATTTGTATTGTCGATATGATACTTTCTGTCTACATAATTATATGTTAATCATAAATGTCTAAACCAAGACATATAAAAAACCTTTAATATTAGGATTAAAAAGTTCTTTCAAATTCCTCCCCGAATTAAACTTAGATTGTTATAAACATAATTTTATTTTCTCTCAAAGACAAGAAAATTCTATACTCTATTATCATCAAAAGCCTTGCTTAATCAATAGTCAACCATATAAAAATTAAGCAAGGTTTTTTTGCACGGCGAATAGGATTAAATAATTCCAGTATTTAATGATAAGATTAAAAAAATATTTGCGTGAGGATTGGGAATGTGTTTTAGGCAAGCAATTATTTTTTTGATAGGAATAATAATATTAAGATTAACTGATATTTCACTTGGCGAGGGCACATCTTTTTGTCTTTAGATTTCCAGGTACACCTTGAGCTGGCATATCTTTTTGCAAGAGGTGAAATAGCGAGCGGTGCTTAAATTTATCAAATAAGCACAAGCGAGCTATAAAGAAGAAAAAAAGTGTGCCAGCTATAAATACTACCGAAAAAAGCGTGCCCGAGCTAAACGGTTTGTTCTTTAAAAAAGCCTTGCTTAATTAAATACTATTTAAAAGTATAATAAATTTAAGCAAGGTTTTTTTACACTAGGGAATAGGTAAATCATATCAGGATTTACTGATGAGATTGAAAAAATATTTGCGAGCGAGATAAGATTCGTTTGAGCGAGCAATTATTTTTTGACAGAATTCTTATTAAACGATTAAATGAAAATGGGATTGTGAAAGGTAGGGATATTTATAAATAATTTCCCTTTAATCATCTCTAAGAGACGACTAATAAAAATAATGCTCCTTAACCTTAATCGTTTTGACAGGTTTCTGGGAGGTGTTCTTTCCAAAAGCTTTGCTTAACCAACAGCTATTCCATTAAGAATTAAGCAAGGTTTTTTTACACTGCGGAATGGAAATCAATTATCGGATTTACTGATTAGATGAAAAAATATTTGCGTGAGGATTGGGGAGGGGAATTAGGCGAGCAATTATTTTTTGATAGGATGAAAATAAAAAGCTGATATCTCCACTAAGAAAAGATATCACCTTTTATAATTTCTTTTACTTCAGCAAAACAAATTTCTTAGTTGATACAAAACTCCCTGCCTGCATTCTGTAAAAATAGATTCCGCTTGGAAGATTGCTGGCGATGAATTCAACAGCATAGTTACCTGCCAATTTTTCTTCAATTACCAGTGTTGTAACTTCTCCGCCGAGTACATCGAAAACCTTAATTGTTACAAATGATTATTTTGGTATTGAGTATTTTATTGAAGTTATTGGATTGAACGTATCCGGATAATTCTGATGAAGCTCAAAACGAGAAGGAAGCTCGTTGTGTTGATCTTTTATTCCAGTGATCAATTCCGATATTGATCGTTTCCATACTCCTCTATAAGTCCCAGCAAAGAGAATCGTGTCGGAGACAGAAAGAGCCGGTATTGATCTGCGTCCAGCTCACGCCGTTGTTCGTCGAAAGGAATATTCCGCCGTCCCAAGGCTCGGAAAAGAAATTCATGCCAATGACGGCAAAGCATCTAATAATGCAACTATAAGGTCCGTTTGTTTGAACCCATTGGGCAACTACAAAAGAATGATTCATAAGTACTAATAAGATTAATAGAAGTGTTTTCCTTAGCATAAAAACTTCCGCTGCATTTTCAATCATATTAATTTTTTTATATCTATTTTTTTCAAACTCTGCTTCTCTGCGGATTTGCATCATGAAATAAAGAAGACTTGGCACCATTTTTACCGCAGAGACAGCAGAGAAAGATTAAGAAATTACCTAGAATTAAATCGAAACTTCCGGGAATTTTATATAGCTGTGCATTAAAACCCCGGAAACTTTTAAGTTTTTATTTTAGCAAAAGAAGTTTTTTGGTTGCTATAAAGCCGCCTGCTTCAATCCTATAGAGGTATACTCCGCTCGCGTATGATGAAGCGTTGAACTCTACTTGATAATTACCAGCAGGTTTTTGTTCATTTACCAATGTTGCTAATTCTCTTCCTAGAATATCATAAATCTTTAATGTTATAAAAGAAGCCTTAGGAATTGAATATCTTATCGTTGTTGATGGATTGAACGGATTCGGGTAATTCTGATAAAGAGTAAATTGCGCAGGAATGCTTTCTGACTTTGAATCTTCTATCCCAGTAATTGTTATATTATATTTATTCTTTAGATATTCTTCTACAGCTGACCTATCATCACTTGAAAGAACCGTATCATAAACAATTATTTCAGCAAAATCACATTTAGCCATAGTTATCGGATAACCCAGAAGTCCAAAATGGTCAGTTGATCCGATTCCTCCGCCACTGGCTGTTGAATCACCAAGTGAAACAGACATAGGAAGGTTAGAGCCATCTGGAGCTATAACAGGCATCATTTCCATTCCATCGAAATGTCGTATTAAAAAGTGACTCATCAGTTACAAAACTTATGGTTCTCCATTCATTATATTTTGACAGATTCGTTGAAGTGGCTAAAACCCAATCTGGCCCATCTCCGTTGCCGACAACAGCATCGTTATCATTTCCCGGTGGAAATCCCCGCATTCTCAAACCTAAATGTTCACTAGCATTATAAGCTCCTCCGGGGCCGAATGTAAAAACAGAACCAACAGCATCAGAATTAACATCAGGAGCTTTGTTTTTAAGAACAGCAAATACACTCACCTGACTCATCTTTTTTGAGCCTGTAAATCCTAACCTGTCATTAACTCCGTCAAAACT
This sequence comes from uncultured Ignavibacteria bacterium, assembly GCA_963739895.1. Lineage (GTDB taxonomy): Bacteria > Bacteroidota > Ignavibacteria > Ignavibacteriales > Ignavibacteriaceae > CAVQBP01. The sequence goes on from CAVUCR010000058.1 coordinate 31,301, forward strand.
TATTACCGGTTTTCCATTAATTTCATTATTTACTAATACCGGCTGTCGGCTTGTATCAGTTTCAATTGCATCATTTCCATTCCCGCTTTGATCTAGCCATTTACTTACCTTGCCGTTGCTTGCAACTATTCCAGCATCAGATTTAAGCCAGAGCTGTAATCTTGTTAAAGGTATCTCCGCTGCCGGATCCCCGTAACTCTTCTCCTGTGAAAATAAAAATACAGAAGAGGAAAAAAATATTGCTATGAACAATATAAATAACTTGTAAAATGAAATGTTTTTCATGACACACTCCTTTTTTTGTTTATTGAATTTTATGGGAATAAATAAGCAAAATTGAGAGTGCTGTTACATATTAAAATTGTAACAAAGATTTGTCTTTTTGTAACATGGTAGGAAGATAAAATGATTTTTGATGTTTTTTTTGTGAGATACAGCAATAGGGAGTTAAGAAATTTTAAATTTTAAATTCACTTGGAGGGTAACCAAACTCTTCCTTAAAGCATCTTGTAAAATATGCAGGACTTCCAAATCCTAATGAGTATGCTACTTCTGATATATTTTCATTTCTTTCATTTAAGATTAGTTTTGCCCTTTCTAGCCTAAAACTTCTAATATATCTGCTTGCTGATTTCCCGGTTAATGCTTTTAGTTTTCTATGTATCTGCATTCTGCTCATCCCCAACTCGTTACCCAAATCTTCCATGCTAAATTCTTCTTCGGATATATGCTTCTCAATTATTTCAGTTACTTTTACAATAAATTTTTCATCCATGCTGCTTAATTTCTTCTCTATCGGTTTAGGTGTCTTGTTTTCTATTCTGCTGAACTTTTCCTGGAGCTTTTTCCTTATGCTAATTAGATTTTCTATTCTTATTTGAAGCTCTTTTATATCGAATGGTTTTGTTAGATAATCATCTGCTCCGGTCTGTAATCCTTCCAGCTTATTTTCTTGTCCTGATCTTGCTGTTAAAATAATTATTGGGATATGACTTGTCTTTTCATCATTCTTTAATATTCTTGTTAATTCATTCCCATCCATTTTCGGCATCATCATATCGCTGATTATCAGGTCAGGAATTATTTTTACTGCTTTCCTGATTCCCTGCTCGCCATTGACCGCTTCTTCAACTTTATAGCTACTACTCCAGCGATTCTTTTATATATTCCCTCATATCATAGTTATCTTCCACAATCAGAATTATGGTTTTATCTTCTTTTAAAAAATTGACTTCCAAATCATTTATTGATGCTTCATTCAAGTTTTTAGGAATAAAATCCATATTTTCATCAGGACTGAACTCTGATTTATCCGACCTTCTTTTCAATTACTATCTCTTCTTCTTTTAAATGATCCTTTCCGAGAGGAAGAATCGATTGTGAATTCGGTGAACTGTCCCATTTCACTTTCCGCTGAGATGGTTCCGTGATGAAGTTCAACCAATTCTTTTGTTAATGCTAAACCAATCCCTGTCCCTTCATATTCTTTTGTAAATGATGAATCGACCTGGTAAAACCTGTCAAACAGTTTCGGTATTTCCTCTTTTGGAATGCCAATTCCTGAATCCCGGATTTTTATTTCAACAATTTTTACCGTAGTGTCATTTCGACCGAAGAGAGAAATCTTCTTTTATATTATCATTAGA
>CAVUCR010000059.1:0-75093 GCA_963739895.1 uncultured Ignavibacteria bacterium
AAAATATGATGCAAATCTTAATCTAATTTATTACTTATAAAATCCTGATGAGGATAAATAGAATGGCCCGGATGAAGAGAAATTGCCCCAATTTTCCCCATACCTCTAAATACGATCAGTTCTAATGTATATTGATTAAGGGAGAAAGGCAATAAGAATCTTTGGAATTAACTTGATAGCTCTGAAAAAAGAGATGGAGGAGAAGATTAGGAGGATGGGGAGGGAGAATTAAGAATGAATTCTAAGATTAAATTGCTCTTTATTTAAACGAATCAATTGTCTTATCTATTTCATCGCATATTAATAGTTGGGAATCTAATGCGTTTATATAATGATTAGCTTTCCGTTTTTTGAAAGTTCGTTTCCTTCATTAAAATATTTTAATACTTCAGCTTTTATATTCCTAATAAGCAAACGCATATTATTGTTATAATCTTTTTCCTTTTGGGGGTCAAATTCTATATCTAAACCACCAAGTATAAAAGAATGAAACAAAGCCTTAAATGGGAATAATACTGTAAATTCGCCATCACTTTTAACTAATCTAGAAAATTTTTCGTTAATACATCTATCATTACAATTTTCCAAATAATTACATACAATATTATCAATTTCCACATATTCTTTCATCTGCTTCGAGTTTGAAGGCTGATACATCTGACTCTTTCAAATAAGCCTTTTGATAGCCAGAACCAATAATTTGTGAATCTGTATGAAATACTGAACCTTTTGTTATATATCCTCGACACATTATACCTTTTAGTAATAAACATGTAACCGCCCCATAACAAAGGTTTATCAAATTTATTGCACCAGCAGGAGATATCTCGGTAGAAATGATAACACAATCCGATATTTGTGTTAATTTAAATCCAAATCATATTGATAATATAAACTTCCAGAGCAAATTGTAGGACCGTATTTTTGATACTTAACAACATCTTCCCATGAACCAGAATCTTTTGCTAATTCTAATAAATCATTTAAAGTTATACTATATTCTTTTTCGGCTTTTTCAACTAGATTTTTATACCCAAGGATATCAATAAAACCTATGAACTTTTGTTTAAATTCCATTTCATTAATTCTGCGTTTTAGCCACAGCCCATAACAAGAAACTTATATTTATTACTAATGCCAAAGATTAAGTCCCGCAATGCGGGATGCTTAACTTTTTTTTTCATAAGCACAGTTTGCAAGAAACTAATTAGAGCACTTCAGTTGAACAAGATATATTTAGCGGATCATCTACTTCAAAAATCTCAAAAAAGCCGAATGCGTAATAAGTTTATCCTATATGAGCCTGCCGAAGGACTGTCAACTTGAATTGCTATGTTGGCCATTTTCTTTTAATTTTTTATTTTTTCTACATTGATTATTTCTAAAGCATATTCTAAACATTTATCTGTGTCATTTAATAAATCTTCTATGGTAAGTTTTACCTCGTGGTCAGGTTGTACACTATCGTCACTGTTTTTAGCGCATGGGAAGTAATATGTTGACATTGAAGAATAGCATGCCAATTCTGTGTTAGGTAGAACGAAACTTGGTTACATCCCCGTTACTTATCAAGGGCTGTGCTGCTTCTTTACCTACAAGAATGGCAATGTGATTACACTTTATTGCTGAAACGAAATAAGTGGCTGCTGAGGATGTCTTTTCATTCATGAGAATATAAGTTTTCCTTTTAAACATCTTTTCACGTTTAACAGGGGAAACAGGTTGATAATCAATGACTAAATAACCATCTTCGATAATTCCATTCGATTTGTTGTCATTGATATAATCTTGGTTTGCTGAACTAATTTTTACTGCCTTTTTCTCAAATTGTTGATAGGATTTATCTGTTAAGTAGCTTAATAAAGAATCAACCAATGATGGGAATCCGCCGCCACTTCTTTTATCAATGATCAAATATTCTATTTTATTTTGTTTCAGTACTCTGAAAACAGAATCAATATATGTCATAAAAAAATCAGGTTTTCTGAATCTGTCGATATAAAAATATGCAATAAGAATTTTCCAACATCTTTAATTCAAATTGAGGTTTACTTTCTGATCTGAAATTCTCAAACTTTGTTCCGGGGACATGTATCTCGCTTCATTCCATGATCGTTAATAACCAGGCTGAATTCTTTAAAATTAGGTAAACCAATTGATAATATTTATAAAATTCATCAGCGATTTTATAATACCCTGATTTTTAATCCGTCACATGGTATATACCTTGATAACTGATCAATTATTTCAGATGTTGGCAGTCCATTGATAGATTCAATGATCATTCCCCAGTTTATTTCTTTATTTGCCGAAAGATTTTCTTTGACATACACTTGGTTGTTATGAATTATTATTCTGAATGGAAAAAAAGGAGCCTCAATTTCCGGATAAATCTTTCCATCAAATCGCAAAGATGCATGAGTATCAATCGCTATTAAAGGTTGCATAACTTTAAAAAATTGATGTTTTGTCAAAGGATGATGATGGATGTTTTAATACTGTCAATTTTAGCCTTGTAAGAATTATCGAAAGATATTGATTGAAAGTTGGATGTATATTGTTTAATGATTCAAGTAAAAAATCAATATCTTCAATAATTTTTTCAGGTTGGAAAAGGGTTGGGCTATTATCTTGACCAAAAATAACTGAACAATGAACGAAACACCACACGATGACAATAAAATTTTTCATGTTGAATTCCTCTAAGTTTTGAGAATGTTATATGGCTAACGATTTGCATAACCTGCCGCAGGTTGCGGATCGTGGAATATTATTCTATATTAATTTAACATTACTAATTCCTTTTTTAGTAATAGTCGTGGTAGGAATGCATGTCACCAGGCATACCCCACACAGATCCCGGCGTGCAGTTTTTTAGATTTGCTTCGGCATGAATCCCTTATAACATTAGGCACTTTTTATTAATAGCAAATTTATTTTTTAAATTGATATTACTTCTTTTAATTCTCTATTCGAGTGTTTTTTATAAAATTAGAATACTAAAATTTCGAATAATTTATAGACATAAAGATTCAATTCATGATTTATTAGCTGAAGGAGCTTCTGGCCAATCCTTATCTGGTGCTCTCGGTAATGGTTGATTTTTTCCTAATCTTGTTGATGAAATATCAGCATAAATAAAATTCTCAGGCGGAATCGGATCTCCATATAATGGCCTTAACATGGAAAGTTGACCAATATGTGTCATAATATCTGATAATGGGCCTTGAAGTAGTTGATACTCTGTTATTTTATTTAATTTATAATTGGCATTTAAATGTTTAGAAACATCCTCAAGAACATACTGAAATCGTTCTATTTGATCTTGAATAGTAGGAAGTGCTTCAGGAGTATAAGCACCACCTACAAATAAAGTCCTAGTATAACCAATTAAACTTGTTATATGATGTAGGATTTCTTTAGGAGTTCTTACTTGATTTCCGGCTGAGAATTTCCAATAATCATTTGGTGCATTGCGAATTGCTTTTTGAAAATGATATGCAATTGAAGCAAGATAATGTATTATTAATTGTCTTTCTTTACTTGTACTCATAAATATTCCTTATCTCATTTTAGTGCTGTCGTGGTAGGAATGCCTGTTACCAAACATCCCCCACACAGATCCAGGTGTGCAGTTTTTAGCTTTGCTGCTTAGTCCAACACAGGATTATGCCTCGGCATGTTTAACAAACGGAACAATTTATTGTGAGGGTTGGCTTCGGCTTGAATCCGTTATCACGTTAGGCAATTTTTATATATTAAGGTTAAAACCTAAATTAAATGCGGCATATGTTCCCTGATTACTAAAAAAATTATAGTAACTTGAATTTATTTGACTATTTAGCTTAAATGATAATATAACATTCATATTGTTTGTAATTGGATGTGATACTCCAATCCCTGCTCCAACTCCAAATAAATTCTCATTCGTCTTTTTCTTTGTACTTAAGTCTGTACTGTAAGCTAATACTACTCCTGTTCCTGGTTCTATTTCTTTTTTAAATCCATAAGCGTTATAACTTAAATATGAATAACCTGCTTCGATTGTTGTAAAAATTGTTAATAATTTATTTGTATGAATGTTTATTCTGCTTCCAATGTATAAAGGTATTAAAATATGATTATCTGCTATATATGTGCGAAAATGAGTTTGCTGCTGTAAAGGTGACCATAATTCTGCAAAACTGATATTAAATTTATCCCATTTTGAATATCCGGAATATACGTAAAACTGAACATTACTATTTAAGGAATAATTATATTGAATAGAAGTATTTAATCCTTTTGAAGCACTCATTGGAATAAGGAGACCTCCGTTAATTTGAATAGAGTTAGTACTCTGAGCTAATATAATATTAGAAAAAATAATTATTATAAAAATTGAAGACGCAAAAAAAGATTTAAACATTTTACTATCCTTTCTTATTTAATGAATATTTCTAGATTGACTAGAAGAAAGGTGTCAATTATTCATACAGTCTCCTTTTTTATTCTCTAATGCCGTAATGGTAGAAATGCCTGTTACCAGGCATCCCGGCGTGCAGTTTTTAGTTTTGCTGCTTAGTCCAACACAGGATTATGCCTCGGCATGTTTACCAAACGGAACAATTTATTGTGAGGGTTGGCTTCGGCATGAATCCCTTATAACGTTATACGTAATTTTTATTTTACCAATAAATTATACTTTTTTAGTGCATTATAAATTCTTTTATCATTTCTCAAATCTGGTTTGGTACTATCCCAAGACTTTTTTATAGTTAGTACTTGTGGAGTTTGTTCTAAGCCTAATTCTACATTAATATATGGAAAAGTTGGTGCGAGGGAAGAAAATAAATACCAAAAAGCACCAAGATAAATTCTTTCTTGATCGACTGTTATAATAAATGGAATCCCAAATACAGTTGAATTGTTTTTACATATATTTCTTATGGCTTTAGCTTTGTTTGAATCAATTCCAAAAGAATGTTCTTCCCAACTATAATAAAGCAAATCTTTATAAGTAAGGAAAGGTTTATCTGCAATCTTTAAATCGTTAATGTTTTGAGTAGATATTTGATTTGCAGTAATAGTAGAATCTTTCAAAAAATAAAAATTGATTCCTTCTTGCAGATTATTTTCAGTAACATTATTCTCGGCGCAAGAGAAAAAGGAAACAGAAAGAAGTATGATGGAAATAATACTTATTTTTTTCATAACAACCCTCTTTTATTTTTTTTTATTACGTAGTCGCGGTAGGAATGCCTGTTACCAAGCATCCCACACACAGATCCTGGCGTGCAGTTTTTAGCTTTGCGGCTTATTTTGATATAGCTTCGCCGCATCACTCCCATAAACACAAAATATGAGACGAAATCTTAATCTAATTTTAACTTATGAATTCCTAAGGGGGATAATAGAATGGCAGAGAATGAGAGAAATCGACTATTTTTCCCCATACCTCTAAATACGATCAGATCTCATGTAAATTGAATATTTCAGAAAGGCAATAAAAACCTTCAGAATTAACTTGGTAGCTCTAAAAAAAGAGATGGAGGAGAAGATTAGGAGGTTGGGGAGGGAGAATTAGGTGCGTTTATTTTCGTTCAGGTATACGTTGACCGGTAGGAACTGTTACGAAACAAGAAAGCCGAAGCTAAAGAACATACTTTTAAATTGTACAAATACCGCCTGAAAAACGCTGTCCGTGTTGAGCTGCGGGTTATAGGCAATAAAACAAAATATAAAATTATAGAGTTTTTAATGCCATTATTATAGGATAAATCATCCCAGCAATTAGAAGCAAAGTAATAAATGGACGATTGATGTTTTGCCATTTATAGTTCTTTCTTTTTATTGCATCCCATGCATGATTCAGCCCTGAAAAAAAGAAAAAGAAAATAAAAGCAAAAAATATTGTCAACTCTGCTTTGATTCCCCAATTGTAGAAATATACAATTAATGCTATTACGGCATATGATAACAATGCTATTGCAGATTGCCGTTGATAATTACTCCCAACTTCGAAACCTTTAATTTCGGCAGACTTTTTTGCAAAGAATAACCCTTCAATGCCTGATAAACCGGCAATTGCAACAATAATAACTGGTATCATAAAATGTAATTGTGCAACAGGATTATAACCTGCAGCAAAACCAATCTTGTAGCCCAAATAAAATGAAACACAAACAGTTGTGATTCTTATTATCTCTAATATGTGTAAAACCATGATTCACCTCATATCCATGCAATTAACTTGCAGCCCAATTTACCAACCGAAGTTTGAAAAACGAAGGTTGGAACAAGAAACTAATTTTTATTTCAAATGCGGAAGATTACGCAGACCATGCCTAATCCTGTCCTGATGAAAATCAGGATCTCGCAAGCACAGTTTGCAAGAAATTTATTAGAGCACTTCCATTGAACAAGATACTTTATGCGGATCATCTACCTTAAAAATCTCTAAAAAGCCGAATGCGTAATAAGTTTATCCTGAGCCTGCCGAAGGACTGTCAACTTAAATTGCTACGTTAGGATGAGTTATTTCGAATAGATGATTCTATACGATAATTAAGAATAGTGGGATTCTTTTTAAGAAGCTCCAGCAATACTTTTGTTGAACCTGTTGGTGTTCTTTTACCCTGTTCCCATTGTCTTACAGATGAGGAACTTACATTTAATACTTTTGCAAATACACTTTGACTTAATTTAATTTTCTCTCGTATCTTTTGAATGTCTTTCGCATCTATTTCTATTTCAGGTATTTGTATTCCTAATTCTTTTAATTCTTTCGAAGTGAACGATGTTTTTATACCTCTAATTATAAGGTCTTGAACAGTATTTCCAATTGCCTTTTTAATTGATTGTCTCATAATTTCTCCTTTATACTTATAAAATCTCCTAACTTTACTAGTTCTATATATTCTTCTCTAGTTATCGATAGTAAATCTTTTGATAATTTTTTGAAAAACTTTAATTCTTCGTTATTTAAGTTTCCTTTATCAGTTTTAGAAAAACCAAGAACAAAAATTGAAATATATTCTTCTCTGTAAACAACAATAGTTCTAAATCCACCACTCTTTCCTTTACCGGCTTTGGAAGTTCGAACTTTATACAATCCGCCTCCCAAATCAACTACACCTAGTTTGTTTGGTATATTATTAAGTGTATCTAATAATATTTCATCTGAAATAATATTCTTTTTAGCCCATTTATTAAACCATTTTGTTTTTAGTTTTAGCATAAGCCAATATATCACATTGTGATACACTAAGTCAAGTCATCTTTTTTATTATTTTTGATATACAGCCGTCGTGGTAGGAATGCCTGTTACCAGGCACCCCCCACACAGATCCCGGCGTGCAGTTTTTCCGCACCGGGCATAATGCAATTCGAAGTGAATCATTTTTTTATATAGGCATTCAAACCAACTACCACAGGTTTGCCATCAATTACACATTCTGTAACCATGTTCCCGTGAGTAGTTGCTACTACTAACGTTTTCCCCGATGCACTGGGAGTCGGTTCTTGTAATTCTATGCTAATGATAAGCTTTCCATTTTCTATTTTAACTTCCATTTTATTCTCCTATAATGGTGACAATCTATAAGTTCATGTAAATATCACCGTGAAGATATTTAGGTTGCCATCTAAGAGCAAATATTTATCAAAATCACTATAATTTTTATAACACCGGACGACCACGCCATTAAGCCGCAGCCCAGAATAAAAGTATTAGTCTAATTTTATCTCAAAAATGCTGGGTGCGTCAGACACTAATTATTTAATAAACTTTAGGTATTAGTTTTTTTGTCCTCAGCTGATAGTCTGAATATTTATTACCCATTTGCTCAATCATAAATTTTTCTTCAACTTTAATACGATTCATGTATCCTATAAGTGTCGTTAGTAACATGAGAATTACAGATATCCAATTTGATAATGAAATAGAAATGCCTGTGAAAATTAGTAATTGACCCAAATAGCCGGGATGTCTAATGAATTTATAAAATCCTTTTTCAATTATTTCGTGATTTTCAGCTTTCGTAACCGAATATGTAAAATATTGCTTAAGGGTTCTAATAGAAATAATCCTAATCATAAACCCGACGATAATTATTAATATTCCTGAAAAAAACAAAAGATTCCAATGGTAAATTCGACCAATCCTTGTAGTGGCAATTGAAAAAGAAAGCAAATAACCTATTGTAATGCAGATATAGAGAACCCACAGACTTCCTTTATCACCTTTGCTAACAATTTTTATTTTTTGTCTTTGTCGAAAACTTATATAATACTCAAAAATAAAATAAAGGTATGCTATCGCTATTATAACAATTATTTTTGTATTCATATTGATGTTTGCTGTATTTTATATGGAGGCTAATTGCATTTAAGCTGCAGCCCATAACAAGAAACTAATTTTTATTACAAATACCAAAGATTATGCAAAACATGCGTAAATTGTTTTTTTTACATACGCATGTTTTGCAAGACTATTAATTTATTTGACTATGTTGAACAAGATATTTTTTGTGGATCATCTACTTTAAAAATCTCTAAAATGCCGAATGCGTTCAACGCTGTCAGCTTAAAATGCTTTTTAGGCTGACTTATTTTATTAGTAATAATTTTTTTGTTTCTTCAAAATTCCCAGTAAGCATTCTACAAAAATAAAGACCACTTGATAATCCACCGGCATTAAAGGTTATACTATAATTACCTGGTTTTTTCTCTTCATTAACTAATGTTGATACCTCTCTACCTAAATAATCAAATATTTTTATGTTCACGTAACTATTATTATAAATAGAATATCTTATTGTTGATATTGGATTAAATGGATTCGGGTAATTTTGCATCAACTCGAACATAATTGATTTCGATTGTATATCATTAACTATCCCTAATGGAAATCCATTTAACGACATTGAGTAAAGTAGGTAATGTGGTGCTTCACCTCCGTATATCTCAATAAGACCAACTTTGGGAGCAAAAGTATATAGGATATCTGCATCTCTATATTGTGGAATGTCAAAAGACAACTCAATGCATTGCGAATAAGTTCCATTGTCAGTCTCTACTATGAAATACTTAAACAGTTTTACTTCGTATGCATATAAGGAATCGAAAGATGGGAATGTATAGACAGTTCCATTGTCTTTTGTAAAATCAAACCACAAATAGTCAATTCCATTTATTTTCTTCCATATATTCCCTTCAATATCTTTACGAATAGTATCCATAAAGTTCGTGTTGAGAACATTTCCATAAAGAAAATATTTCATCTCGCCGATATTTATAGAATCTGAGACATGATAAGTTATTGTATTTGTAGTATCATAGTTTCCACAATAGGTCCAAGAATTACCAACTTCAAGGGGGAAATAATCTTGTGCAAATATTTTCGTAAATAGAAGAAATGAAAGTATGATAATATGTTTCATCTTACCCTCAATATATTATTAATGAATACTACTTTACCATGAGATAGAAGAAATATGAGAAGTATTTCTTATACTGTTTCACTGAACTATTTTTATTACAGCCGTCGTGGTAGGAATGCCTGTTACCAGGCAGCCCACACACACAGATCCCGGCGTGCAGTTTTTCCGCTCCGGGCTTGTTACATTTTTTAAGATCTCATTTTGCGTTAATGAGTAATCCATTATTGACGCTGTATTCAATGCGAATAGATTGTTATTTTTTTATATAGGCATTCAGACCAACTACCACAGGTTTTCCATCGATTACACATTCTGTAACCATGTTCCCGTGTGTAGTTGCTACTACTAACGTTTTCCCCGATGCACTGGGTGTCGGTTCTTGTAATTCTATGCTAATGATAAGTTTTCCATTTTCTATTTTAACTTCCATTTTATTCTCCTATAGTGGTTACGGTCTATAAATCCTCAAATCCTCGCAAATATCACATTGAAGATATTTATGCTGCCATCTAATATCAAAATATTTTTAAAATCATTGTAATTTTTATAACACCGAACGGTCTTGCGATTAAGCCGCAGCCCAGAACAAGAGAATTAGTTTAATTTAATCTCAAAAATGGTGGATGCGGAAAAAGATTTCAGCTTAAAGTGTTTGATATATAGCTTTTTACTAATTATTTTGATTTAGAAATTTTTTCCAAGTAATTTTTTCTACAGAGTAATCTTCATTAACAAAGTAGAACCACAATCCTTGGCCATTTTTCGTATAGTTATTAATTATATCAGATATCAAGGGTTTTATTTTTCCATCATAAAGTAATGTCTTTTTTATTTTTAATTTCCAAGAACTTGGAATTGCAAAAGCAAACCAATAAAATGTGCTAGGTGATTTTTTTAAGCACATAAATTGACCAAGCATTGTATAAAAGTTATAAAATACCTTCCCCCCTTTTGCTTCTATCGTAATTACTTTTTGGGTTCTACCAGTATTAAATTGTAAGTATGCTAATATATCTTCTTCTTTAGTTTTAATTTCAATTTTATTATAAATATCATAGGGAATATTATTCTTCTTAAAAACGTTAAGTAAAAATTTTTTTTGAATATTATTACTTAGACATATTGTCTTAATGATTGCATTTTCAAATCTAATTAAATGCAAAGATGTGTAAGTAATAATTTTATATTCTTCCATTCTAACTTCGAAATTTATGGTATAGTCATTACGGCTATGCAATTAAGTCGCAGCCCAGGATAAGAGAATTATTTAAATTTTATTTCAAAAATGCTGGGGGCGGAAATGTGGGCGGGTTGGTTTGTTTTGTTATACTGTTTTTCTATAGAGTACTTGTTATCCAATTATATGAAAAGATTATTTTTATTGTTACGGCTAAATACCATAACCCAATAAAAGGACCAATGTCTATTAATCCCGCCGATGCTGGTGATATAGGGAATGTATAAATATTACTTACTCACGTTACGCTAAAGTTAAAAATATAATAAAAAAAGATATTAAGTTTCAGATAGAAAAAATAAGAGGTTCAGAATGGATAAGCAACTATTGGAGACTTATACAGATTACTTAATGAGTTCATTTTCATATACAACCGCAACAGGATTGTCAATGATGGTTCAAGGAGAAATAAGCCACGATAAAATAACAAGATTTTTATCATCTCAAGATTTCAGCTCAACAGATTTGTGGAAGATGGTAAAGACAACAGTAAGAGAAATAGAAAGTAGTGAAGGAGTACTAATAGTAGATGATACAATAGAAGAAAAGCCAAGCACAGATGAGAATGAAATAGTCAGTTGGCATTATGATCATAGTAAAGGCAGCTCAGTCAAAGGAATAAATATTATATCAACACTTTATTATAGCAAAGGAATCAGAGTCCCAGTATCATTTGATTTAGTCAGGAAAACAAAGACGATATTCGATAAAAAGACAGGAGAAGAAAAAAGAGTAAGTGAGAAGACAAAAAACGAACAATATCGGAAAATGTTAAAGATATGTATAAAGAATAACATAAAATTTGGATATGTTCTAAATGATGTATGCTACGCATCCAGCGAGAATATGATGTTTGTGAAAAAAGAGCATAAAAAAGATTTTATAATGCCAATAAAGACCAATAGGAAAATAGCCTTAAGTAAAAGGGATAAACTAAATGGTAAATATGTTACAGTAAGTGAACTAGAACTAAAAGAGGGCATCGGTTATAAAATATATTTAGAAGCAGTAGAGTTTCCGCTTTTGTTAATAAAGCAAATCTTCAAAAACGATGATTCAAGTCAAGGTGTTCTTTATTTAGTTAGCAGTGACCTAACACTAACATATGATAACTTAGTAGCAATCTATCAGAAAAGATGGAAAGTAGAAGAGTATCACAAATCATTAAAGCAGCATGTTTGTTTATGTAAGTCTCCAACCAAAAGAGTTCGCACACAAAGCAATCATATTTTTGCAGCAATCTATGCATTTTTCAAGTTAGAGTTTTTGAGTATAAAAGCAAAAGTAAACCAGACTGCTCTGAGATCCAAAATATATATATCAGCAAATCGTGCTGCTTTTGATGAACTTGAAAATTTGAAAGCTTGCTTTGCTATGAAATTCTAAAATTAAAAATCTTAAATATTAAGTTTTTGCGTAACGTGAGTTACTTATAATCATTAAAATAGAAATTACAATCCCTGTTATAGAAAATATTCTTCCTAATTTTGGATGATGATAAGCATTTATTGCGAACAATAATGTTCCTAAAAATATGAAAACATCCCAGACAACATCTAATCCATAATGGATATGATTTATTGAATTCCATATCCATTCACTTGAATCATTAATTAAGTCTGGTTTTGATGATTTAATTGCGAGTTGAACTAAAAACATTTGTATTAAAAAAGCACCGGCAATTATATTTGAAAATAATGCAATTTGGATTGTGATAGTCTTTTTATGTATTAAAAAAAAATAATACAGACCCACTGAAGACAAGCTTAGTAATAAACCCATTAAGATAGCAAAAATCAAAGCCAAGTACAGATTTGATATAAACTGTAGCAATGGATAAATGATGCTGACCAGAAGGCCGCAAATAATTCCGACTTTTATCCAATTTAAAGTCATACTGTTCTCTATATTCATTAGTTATCTCCTCTCCATCTCTCTATACAGCATAGGCCATGCAATTAAGCCGCAGCCCATAACAAGAAACTTTTTTTTATTACTACTGCCGAAGATTATGCAAACTGTGCTTAAATTTCCGTTTACGAGCAGCACAGTTTGCAAGAAATTAATTAGAGTACTTCGGTTGAACAAGAAACTTTAAGCGGAGCATCTACTTAAAATATCTCAAAAATGCCGAATGCGTAAAATGCTGTCAACTTGAATTGCTTTTGTTAGGCTGACCTTTAAATTATTATCCTTTTATCTTTTAATACTCTTAAATATGTTGCTATTTGTCCTCGGTGATGAATTTCATGATCTATATTCCTTCGAAGTATTAACCAAGCTAAACTTACTTCTGAATTATACGCGTCATCATATATCTTTACTTTGAGTTTTGATTCATCTAATGTATTAATTAATTCTATTTTTTTCTCGAGTATTTCTTTTAGATCAATTATTAATTCTTTGTATTCTTTCCTATTACAATCTTTTATAATTGCTGTTTCAGTTTCAATTGATTTAGTATTTGGATTTTTTATTTTTTCAAATAACCAATAATCCAAATCAATTATATGCTTTGCTGTTTCTGCAAAACTTAATGCTCCAGAACTGACCTTCCAATTTTCATAACTTTCGGGAACTAATTCCAATCTTTTTATAGTTGACTCTCTAACTGCCTTAGAGAATTCTATTAATAGTTCTATTTCCATTTAATTTATTATCGTTGTTAAAAACTTGAAATAATGAATTTCATTTTCTCAATTGTTTTTATTTCTTATTGCAGCATAACGATTATTCAATTAAGCTGCAACCAAGGAAAAAGAGAATTAGTTAATTTTATCTCAAAAATGCTGGGTGCGGAAATGCTGGAGGGTTGGGTTGCCGTGTTAGGTAGCTTTTTCAGAATTTGTTAAACCCTTAATCTGAATTTCTATTTCATCTCTTATTTTGTTCACCATTATTTTTAACATTCCGAGTTGATTTTTCTCTAGTAATTGACGAACTACTCTTCTACTGTATTCGTCATCTTCATAAATTTGAATATCATTTGGTAATGCATCCGAATGTGCATATTCTTGATCTCTCCAATCTATAATTTTTTTATGTAGTCCATTTTCTTCATTGGAAAAGTACTTAATCAACTCAGCATTCAGTTTAGGATTATAATAAAATCCATGACTTTTCTTAAAGTTTCTCGCATAAGAAATAACCACTGCTATATTTAATGCATTTTGTGTCGGTGTAGATTCTCGAACATCTGATGCAAAGGGTTTATAATTTTTTAATGTATTTATAAAATCGTTAACTTCCCAAAATTCATTTCTAAGCATGTATAAATATGATAGACGATTTCTTTTAATCAATTTATTCGATGAACTATTCATATTAATATTTTCAAAAGTTTTGTTAGATTTTTATATTCTATTTCAAAGCTAGCTAACGACTCCTTAATTAAGCCGCAGCCCAGAACAAGAGAATTAGTTTAACTTTATCTCAAAAATGCTGAGTGCGGGATCGCTGTAGGTTTAAAATGTTTTGATATTTCCAATAAGTAAAAAGTTAAATTTGGCATTACCAATTAACTTTAACTTAGGAGGTATCAAATGTATTACACTGGAATTGATCTTCACAAATTTACTTCTTTTTTAACTACTGTTGAATCTGATGGGAAAGTCGTTAAAAAAGATAACTTTAAAAACATTCCTCAGAACTTCATTCAGTATTTCAGCTCTATTTCTGGGCAACATCTCGCCACTGTTGAATCTACTATGTCCTGGTATTGGTTAAATGATCTCCTTGATTCTATTAACATCCCTATGATCCTCGCTCATGCTAAATATGTTAAAGCTATTGCATACGCTAAAGTTAAAACCGATAAAGTTGATTCACATACTCTTTCTCAACTCCTTAGAATGAACTATATACCTGTAGCCCATAAAATTTCTAACCAATACCGTTTCCTTCGCGATGCCCTCAAAGCTTGACTTAAAATTGTGCAGCGACATACTTCTGTAACCAATTCTATGCACCTAATTCTTGCTAAATTTAACTTCGATTCTCCTACTCAACTCGATGGAATAACCAAATTCCAATATGAGCAGTTATCAGAGCTACAAGATCTTCTCAATGAACAAATCCACCATATTGAAAAACAGCTTTATCCTTTCCTTATTCCTAACGATGATATTCAACGACTACTTTGGATTCCTGGAATCGGTATTATGAATGCCTTTACTATTCTTCTGGAAATTGATGATATTAACCGTTTCCCTGACCTTAAGAATTTCTTCTCTTACTCAAGGCTTACTCCTGCTGCCCGTAATTCCGCCGCTAAATCCAGGCAACGGGCTTCTAAGGACGGTAACAAATATCTTAAAGTTGCTTTCTCTGATGCTGCCATTAGAGCTATTCAGTATTATCCTGTTATTCGTAAGTACCATACCTCCCTGCTTAGAAGAAAAAATAAATTCATTGCTAAAACTATTATTGCTAAAGAAATTGCCCGGATCGTCTTTTTTGTCCTAAAATATAAATCTGACTTTAACAACAAATTTAAAGGTCAAGAACTTATTCATAGAAAGTCTTTACAATGGCCGCGCATTATAAGCCCCGGTGCCTAACTGATTAGCTCTTAACAGCATAATCGTTTGCTTTGATTGGGTAGTAATGCGCCTGCCTATTATATATCTGGAATAGTATTGTTTTTTCAATACATCTTCAAGTTATCTTGAAGAAAGTCCCGAAAGATGTTTGGTTGCCATGGTGCTGCCTTACAGATATTTTTGGCAGTCTTGGTTGTTTAAGGTTAAAATATAGATTACTAAGCTTTTAGCAGATTACTTTTTTTGCAAAACTTTTTTTGTCCGGATAGCTATTGCCTATTGACTTTTTACTTATTAAAGATGTTAGGCATTAGGTATGATTATAAATATTTACTTATTTCTTTTTTAAAATTTGAATAGACTTCTTGAGAATTTTCTACTAATGGTTCCATTTTATCTGCATATAAATCGAATGCATATGCGTGGCTGAAGAAATGTCTAAATGCTAAATATTGTCCCAATGAATTTTTGTTTTCTTCCGATATTACTTTATTTCTCACAGAAATTTCCAAAAGTTCTTTGTGCCATGATTTCCCTTCTGGTATTATGATGTCTTTTGATAACAAAATCTGCTTCAATATATTTTCAATTCCATTATAAAAATTATGCAGTAATGCTGCTACTCCAGCAAGTTCCAACATCGATAAATAAGGAAGTTTTGTTTGTGAAGGGATTTCGTTAAATACTTCATCAATATTTTCTAATTCTGCATTTATCTTTTGAGATAATTTATCCATAAAGAAGAATACCTTTTGATTTTACCATTTCAGTTAATAAAGATTTCTTCTTTAAATCAATTAAGTCTACAGGTTTTGATAAAGAAAATATTAATTCGCTATAAAATTTAAAAAATACTGAATCAGCTATTCCTTCTACAGCCAAATCAATATCATTAGGATTCTTTTTATTGTTAATATTCGAACCAAATAGATACAACTTTGAAATGTTATACCTTTTGGCAATTTCGATCAATCTATATTTATCTTCACTAGAAATCATATCCAAAATTAGCTTTAATTACACTTTTTTACAAATGTACTGTTTAATTCCGTCGTGGTAGGAATGCCTGTTACCAGGCACCCCCCACACAGATCCCGGCGTGCAGTTTTTCCGCACCGGGCTCTTCAATGATACTCGCTTCCGTATTAGGATATTGGAATATTCCTTTATCTTATTTTGCTATCTCTCGCAGTGAGGTTTGCATTATTTCTCCAGTCCTACAGTCCGGATAATGTTTCCTTTGCAAGTTTCGTATCACTGTTAACCCCTTCCCCATGTGAACGGCTCTCCCGTTCTCTGAGTACTATGAGTTAATCCGACTCCCTGTATGTCTTCAGCTTATCTTCTTTTGGTTGACTTCGCTTACCATCTCGTTCAATGGAACTTACAGGGTCTCTCAAGTTCTTGTTTGCTTCTCTTTATGCATGCTACACCTTCGAACCACGGTAGACCTTTGATAATCTCGCCTTATTGATTATTAAAGTGTTGGCTTCTGAGTCGTTAATCTCATTGCCGTCTACATTGTATGCGTTCTCGAGGCTAAATTGGTTTCAGGAAGTACGGTCTTCCTTACAGCCTGCATAATTCCCTGTGTACGCTTCAGATATTTCGTTCACTCCTATGAGTTCCTACATACCTGCAACACTCGGTAGAGGTGACGTGGCTAAGTCTTACCTCTTAAGGACTTTCACCTTAACAGAAACATCAAGCTTCTCTTGACGCACGTCGTGGTAGGAATGCCTGTTACCAGGCACCCCCCACACAAATCCCGGCGTGCAGTTTTTCCGCACCGGGCTCTTCAATGATACTCGCTTCCGTATTAGGATATTGGAATATTCCTTTATCTTATTTTGCTATCTCTCGCAGTGAGGTTTGCATTATTTCTCCAGTCCTACAGTCCGGATAATGTTTCCTTTGCAAGTTTCGTATCACTGTTAACCCCTTCCCCATGTGAACGGCTCTCCCGTTCTCTGAGTACTATGAGTTAATCCGACTCCCTGTATGTCTTCAGCTTATCTTCTTTTGGTTGACTTCGCTTACCATCTCGTTCAATGGAACTTACAGGGTCTCTCAAGTTCTTGTTTGCTTCTCTTTATGCATGCTACACCTTCGAACCACGGTAGACCTTTGATAATCTCGCCTTATTGATTATTAAAGTGTTGGCTTCTGAGTCGTTAATCTCATTGCCGTCTACATTGTATGCGTTCTCGAGGCTAAATTGGTTTCAGGAAGTACGGTCTTCCTTACAGCCTGCATAATTCCCTGTGTACGCTTCAGATATTTCGTTCACTCCTATGAGTTCCTACATACCTGCAACACTCGGTAGAGGTGACGTGGCTAAGTCTTACCTCTTAAGGACTTTCACCTTAACAGAAACATCAAGCTTCTCTTGACGCACTAACGAACCGCAATTAAGTTGCAGCCCAAAACAAGAAACTTTCTTTTATTACTACTGCCAAAGATTAAGCAAACTGTGCTTAATTTTCCGTTTACGACAAGCACAGTTTGCAAGACTATTAATTAATTTGACTACGTTGAACAAGATACTTTTTGCGGATCATATACCTCAAAATCCTCTAAAAAGCCGAATGCGTAAAATGCTGTCAACTTAAATTGCATTGTTGAACTAAGCCGCAAAGCGGCGGGGAGTTATTCGGCATTTCCGCTTATTTTATTGCATCCCGCTTTTATATAGTATACCCCAACTAAATAATTTCTTTTCCACAATCAATAATCTAGCGAGGTATACTATGAACGAACTAATCCAAAGACTTAACGAAAATATGCAGCTTTTCGGTCTTTCTCAACGCACTCAAGAAACTTATTCTTACCGGGTTGTAAAATTTATTGAGTATTTTAATAAACCTCTCGATTCCATTTCTGAGGAAGAAATTCGGCAATATTTCCTGTTTCTCAAGAATACAAAGAACTACTCACGTGCTGCTATGACTATTGCCTTATGTGCTATTAAATTCTTTTATGAAAAAACCCTCTATAAAAAATTCAACGTTTTTAACATCATACGCCCTAAACGTATCTTTAAACTACCGGTTGTCCTTAGCAGAGAAGAAGTAAGGAAAATACTTAAGAATATTCGTATACTCAGACACCGGGCCTGCTTAACTCTCATCTACTCTTGCGGCCTCAGATTAAATGAAGCCGTTGGACTGAAAGTTAACCAGGTTGACAGTAAGAGAATGTTAATTCATGTCCGGAAAGCTAAAGGTAATCATGACCGTTATGTACCCCTACCCGAAGCTACTCTTAAATTACTTAGGCTTCATTATAAAACTCACAGAAACCCCTTGCTTGTTTTTCCCGCTCCCGGTAGAGGACAGAACGATGAGTCTACTTCTATTAAAACTCTTCCTGACAGCAGCATTCTCCCGTAGGGATGGCTATGCCAAGACTGTCTTTAAGAAATCTCTTAAACAGACCGGTATCAACAAGGATGCTTCCGTACATACTCTCCGGCATTCTTATGCTACTCATTTACTTGAAGACGGTACAGATATTAGAATCATTCAAGAACTACTTGGACATTCCTCTATTAGAACTACCATGATCTATACTCAACTAACCCCTTTGATTAAATCTAATACTTACCAAAAGATAAATAGCTTAATGAACGACCTTATATAGCCCACTATTGTGGTTAAGCTATCGGAGATTTTCAGGAGTTATGGAGGTATTTATTTAGCTAAATATTCTCACTCAATGCTTCCTTCTCATAAGAAAGCCCTGGTCGATATCTCTGCTTGCCGCACTCCCGTTATGGGTGGACAAGTATACAAATGCAATTCTTGCAAAAGCTATCATTACAGTTTCCATTCTTGCGGCAACAGAAGCTGTAATAATTGTCAAAACAATAATGCTGATGAGTGGTTAGACAAAAACAAGAATCTGCTCCTACCTGTTGATTATTTTATGATTACCTTTACTATACCTGAAGAGTTAAGAGATTTTGCCAGAAGCAATCAAATACTTTTCTACAATCTTCTATTCTACTGCTCGGCAAAAACTATTGACTCCTTCTCCTCTAATCCTAAATATATCGGCGGTAAACCTGGTTACCTTGGAATTCTGCATACATGGTCCAGAAAACTTTCCTTCCATCCACATATTCATTATATAGTTACTGCCGGGGGTTTATCAGTTAACGATAAGCAATGGGTTAGCTCACATAATAAATTCCTATTCCCGGTTAAAGCTCTATCTATCGTATTTAAGGCTAAATTCCGGGATGAATTAAGAAAATTAAATCCGCTGTTATTTAATCAAATAGCTCCTCAGACATGGACTAAGAACTGGGTTGTTAATTCTATTTCCGTAGGTAATGGCTACAATGCTATGAAATATCTGGCTCAGTATGTTTTCCGGGCTGCTATTTCTAATAACAGAATTATTAAACATCAAGGAGGATTTGTTACCTTCAAATACAAAGATTCCAAAACTAAAGTTTACAAACTTATGAAACTGACTACTGAAGAATTTATCAGGCGCTTTCTCCAACATGTACTGCCTAAAGGCTTTGTGAAAGTTAGATACTTCGGTCTGTTTGCTTCAAAAAACCGGAATCTTCTTAGCATTGTAAAGCTAATATTTGATTCTACAACTATAACCAATACAGCATCGTAATGATAAAACCGCTGCAACAAATAAATCCTCAATAATTTTACTGTCCGGTTTGCGGGAATCAAATGAATTTAGTCCTTACACTACAGCGTCTTAATTATTACGATAAGTCTCCCCCTTTAAATAATTATTCCTTCATTATAAATGAAAAACATAAAACTTTTAATTAAATCTTTATAGTTCTAAGCCAGAGGCTTAGTTCTTAAATAATTATTTTCATGTATGCAAAAACTTCTCATTACTAATGAATTTATAATTACTCTTAAGCTGGTTATTGAAAATATATCAAATATAATCTCTTCTATATCCCTTTTTCTGACATATCCGGGTTTATTACTTCTATAAAGATTTTATTGAAATTACAGGCAGTAGAATAAGTCGCTTTGCCGCTTAGTCCAACAAAGGATTATGCCTCGGCTCGCTTCGGCATGAATCCCTTATAACGTTATACCGTTTTTTAATTTTACTTTAATAAGCTTTTTATTTTAGGAAATTCATAATACAAATCTTATATATTCTTCATCAGCCGTTAGACGATTTCTACCTATTCTTTTTCAAGCTTACTAATTACAGGTGAATATTTTGCTTTTTTGCTACCAGCAGATATTGACATGGCAATCGCAATAGATTCCGCGATTTCTTCTATTGACGCACCAGCTTTTATAGCCCTTTTATAATGATATTCAAGACATGGGAGACAATCGGCAATTATTGAATTTGATACAGCAATGATTTCTTTTGTCTTTCCATCAAGAACATTTGGTTTATATGCATTGCTTGAAAATTGTTCCCACAATTCGTCCATTTCTTTTAAAATAAACATTTGGGTCTCCTAAATTATTTTATAAAAAAAAGATAACTCAAAGTATCAAAAAGTTTTTATAGTGGCGTTTTGAATCTGTTTAAATTTATTAAAGAATTTATTTTAATAATAACGTTATAACTTATTCTTAAGCCTTTTTGTTACTTCATCTCATATGGCTAGATATAGACACTTTCTGTCTACAGATATACATTTCCCTTAAAAATGTCTAGGACTAGACATTTCTTCATGTCTAAATGTAGATATTCTTCAATTTCTTTGAATTTAGGATTTAAAGTTTTTCCGATTACCTCCCCAAAAAAACTTAGGTTGATATCAACTTAATTCTATTTTTGAACAAAGACAAGGAAAATTTATAATCTTAAAATGATGATGTTCTTTAAAAACCCTTGCTTAACCAACGCTATTCCATAAAAATTAAGCAAGGTTTTTTTGCACGCTGGATTGAGTAATTCATTTCAGGATTTATTATAAGGTGAAAAAAATATTTGCGTAAGGATTGGGGAAGGAGATTAGGCGAGCAATTATTTTATGATAGGATGAAAATGAAAAGTGATATCTCCTAAGTAAGATATCACCTTTTGTAATTTCTATTACTTCAACAAAACGAATTTCTTTGTTGATACAAAGCTTCCTGCCTGTATTCTGTAGATATAAACTCCACTTAAACAGTACTAACTAGCAATCAATTATTATTACTGTCGAGAATATATTATTTCATAATTAACAATTAATAAAACCCTCCGGCATTTTATAATGTGGGTTTAATAAATTAATTTTTTATGAAATTTGATAATCAAATCCTTAAGAAAAACACAATTAATGAAAATTAATGATAATATCACCTTTATTTTGCTTTTTCATTAATTATTGAAAGATCTTTTTTGAACCGTACATCAACAATTTTATAATCTTTAACAAAGTTCATAAATTTTAAATACAGAGGTTTAAATCCCTCCCAGTATTTTTGATCCCAATCCTTTGCGTAATTAAGATAGTCAAGTCTGGTTTTGCCGCTTTCTGACATAATTGAAATGTTACTGTTACCTCCAAAAAATTTGTTGTACAATTGATAGCCGCCAGGTACATTATTTTTCTCGAAATATTCTTTTATCTCTTTTTTGCAAGCATTTAAGGCTTCTTCATCATAATAAGGATAATATTCAAATATCGTCCACCTATTAAATCCAACTTCTTCAGTTTTTACTCTAGGTTCCTTTGGTTCGTATGAATATTCCTTATCATAGGCATAAACTTCATTCTCAAGAGAAAACGTCTTATCTTTGAAAGCCTCAAATACTTTCTTCAACGCGTCCTTGCCTGCTTTCATAGCTGCTTCACTAAGTGATTGAAATAGCTTAGTTATATCATCCAGATTTTCAATCTCCATAATGTAATAATATGTGTCGTTATCAGAAGAATAGGCATATAATTTCATTGCAGGCATATACTTCTTAAAAAACTCATTAGCATTCTTTTGAGCTTCTTCATATTCAAAAACTTTGGAAGGTAATGCCCGCTCAGTTTGTACCAAAAATAGCTGAGGTTTTTGTTCGTTCTGAGAAAAAGCTGTGTTTAAACTCCCCATAACAAACAGTACGATAAGTAAGCTGAAAGAAATAATGCTTCGCATAATATTTCTCCTTTGAATTGTGAATAATCATTAATTAATTATTCTGCTTCGGGAGAGTTTTTCGGAATGTATCCCAGATGCTAACAGTCAAATTACTCTAACTTCTAGCCCCCTCGGAGTAGAAGAAAATTACTTGATGAAAACAACATAATTTCTTTGTAATTGTCAAGAAAGATAAAGCATAACATTTATATTGAAATTAAAATTCTTAGCAACTAACTATAATGGTATAACCTGAAATGGAAATTTTTATTTGAAAATTTAAGCAATTCCAAACTCAATCTTCCCGATTTAGGTTCCATAACCCATCCCCTCATATTGTGCAGGTTGTGATGCTTGTGCTGATTTATTTCAAATTTGGAAATAAGTTGAAATGAATTCTGATTAGAAATTGGAAATGGAGATTTTTTTTGTGGGAATATGTAAAATAATGTTGTTCTTAAAAAAGCCTTGCCTAATCAACAGCTATTCCATAAAAATTAAGCAAGGTTTTTTTGCACGGCGAATAGGATTAAATAATTCCAGTATTTAATGATAAGATGAAAAAAATATTTGCGTGAGGATTGGAAGTGTGGTTTAGGTGAGCAATTATTTTTTTGATAGCATGACTACAAAGTTTAGAATCAGAAAATCTTGTTGTAAAAATTTAGTAAATAAGTGGATTTTTCAAATTAACTATATAATATAAAAAGCAGATATTGACTTTAATTAAAAATAATTATTAATTTCCACATGTAATTTCTCTCTACTCCGAGGGGTTAAGAGTTTTAGAGTTAGTTATTGTTTATTACCTGAAGATACACACCGAATACTCTCCCGAAGCAGAAATATAGATGAAGATGTTTATTAATGATTATTCCCGACAGATGTAATTAATAAAAATAGACGCAGATTTAGTTCAGCGGGAAAGGAGGTAAATAAAATGGGAAAAAAATTGTACTTATTGTTTTTCATTCTCTTTTTAACAGTCGAAATATATTCACAAGATGGATGGTTCTGGCAAAATCCATCAACAACCGGGAACCCATTGAACGATGTTTGCTTCATAGATGCAAATAACGGATGGGCTGTTGGTGAGTATGGAACTATAATAAGAACAACAGATGGCGGAGATAACTGGACAGTCCAATTGCAAGGAAAAACATATGCACTTAATGGAGTTTATTTTACAGATGCAAATAACGGAACTGTAGTTGGTGTTGGCATTTTCTCGCCTTATTTTACCGGAATAATTTTAAGAACGATAGATGGGGGAGAAAACTGGATTATGCAATCAAGTGGAGTATCATGCATACTAAATGGAGTTTACTTTACTGATGAAAATAATGGGACGGTTGTTGGTGGCGGTACTTCATTCGGCGGTGGTTATGGAACAATTCTCAGAACGACAGATGGTGGAGAACATTGGATCACCCAATTAAACGATACAACAACCATTGCGTTTAACGGCGTGTGCTTTACCGATGTTAATACTGGTACAGTTGTCGGACGTGGTAATTGGAATGGAGCATTGCAGCGTTATGAAAGTAAAATACTACGAACAACAGACGGAGGTAAAAGCTGGATTAACCAAAACAGTGGAGTAACTTGTCAGCTTCATGCTATATGTTTTGCCGATTCTAATGTTGGTTGGGCTGTCGGTGGAGATGGTTATATTGATGAGAAAAGTGTAATTCTTAAAACAACCGATGGAGGGGAAAGTTGGAATAACCAATTGAATGATACAACCCTTAATGGGCTTTATGATATTTGCTTTGCTGATGATAAAAACGGAGTGGCTGTAGGTTCTTTTTGGAAAGATACACTTAATACTGGATATTTATATATCACAGTTCTTAAAACAACAGATGGAGGTAATAATTGGATTTCTCATACAAGTGGAGTACAAGGAAGATTTTGCA
Organism: uncultured Ignavibacteria bacterium; assembly: GCA_963739895.1. Lineage (GTDB taxonomy): Bacteria > Bacteroidota > Ignavibacteria > Ignavibacteriales > Ignavibacteriaceae > CAVQBP01. The sequence goes on from CAVUCR010000059.1 coordinate 24,193, forward strand.
AACTTTCTTTTACAGATGCTAATGTGGGAACTGTTGTCGGATCTGGTGATTCCTATCCAATAATCCTAAGGACAACAGATGGAGGAAAGAACTGGTCAAATCAGGTAAGAGGCTCAACTTATTCATTTGAAGATGTTTACTTTACCAATGCAAATCATGGAGTTGCTGTAGGTTATGATTGGGACAATTATAACTACTGGAATTCTCACTCAGGATTAATTGTCCGAACGACTGATGGCGGCAAAAGCTGGATCAGGCAGGTAAGTGGAACTACTCTACCATTATGGGCAGTATGTTTTTCAGATGAAAATACAGGAACCGCAGTTGGTGGCGATTATAATGGTACAAATTGGGAGGGTATAATTCTTAGAACAACAGACGGCGGTAAGAATTGGGTAAGGCAATACAGCGGAACATATCCGCTTTATGGAGTTTGCTTTACTGACGCAAATAACGGAACGGCAGTGGGTGCAAGCCGTAAAATCCTCAGAACAACAGACGGAGGGAAAAACTGGATTAGCCAATCAGAAGCAACAACAACAACCGAATATTTTATAGAAGTTTCATTTACTGATGCAAATATCGGAACAGTGGTAGGTGAAGATGGTACGATACTTCGGACAACTGATGGTGGAAACCATTGGCTTAAACAAACCAGCGGTACATCGGTTGGTCTTGAGGGGGTATGCTTTATCGATACTAATACTGGGACGGCTGTTGGTTGGGGAACAATCCTCAAAACAACAGATGGTGGAAATACTTGGATTAATAAGTTTAGCTGTGAGTATAATATTTATGATGTTAATTTTTCAGATGAAAATAATGGAACCGCAATTGGTAATCATGTCCTTAGAACAACTGATGGAGGAAATACTTGGGTTACACAGTCAATCTTAGCAAATAATGAATTTCATGGAGTTTGTTTTGCAGATGCACTTACCGGTTGGATTGTAGGAAGTAACGGTACAATTCTCCACACAACAAATGGTGGTATTACATATGTTGAAAAAGAACAAATAAATGAAACACCTAAAGATTATTTGCTTTATCAAAACTACCCCAATCCATTCAATCCAAGTACAAAAATTCAGTATGTATTAAGCAATAAGCAATTTGTTACGCTGAAAGTTTATGATATTCTTGGAAAAGAAGTCACAATTTTAGTCAACGAAGAAAAACCCGCAGGACATTACCAAGTTGAATTCAACGCAGCTTCATTACCCAGCGGAGTATACTTCTACAGAATCCGGGCCGGTTTATTTAATCAGGTTAGGAAAATGCTGCTGATAAAATAGTGAAACAGTTTATTTGTTTGCAAATTAAAAACCCCTAATCAGTTAACGGGTTTGTTTGCTGATTAGGGGTTAATTTTATAGACTAGATTTATAATATATTATGATAAGTTCTCAAAATAAAAAGGAATCCTGCATTCTAAAAAACCTGAGCAAGTGTTAGCCGAATTCCCTGTAAGGTCCAAAGAATTTATATCCAAATAAAAAGCATCAGTATCCCGGTCGTAAACAAGGAGTCTACTTATTGATCCACTCTGAAGAGAAACAAATTGTTTGTTTGCTGGAGGAACATTACTTCCTTCAGCAAATATCTTTACACTATACAAGCCGGTATCTATGTTTTCCGGAGCAAACCATGAACTATCGGCAACTAAATTAGAAGTTATGGAATTAAGGATTAACAGGTCTGTATTCTGCTGGGAAAAATTAAAAATATGATGAAGATACAATCCGGACATATCAACAGTAGCTAAGAAATTATTCTCAAACGACACCCATTTTGAATCGGAATAAAACTGTACAAATGGAAGCGAACCGGACCAATTCACTTCGTATAGACCCGGATTACCTGCATCATAATCCGAAGGCTGCCGTAAATAAAAAAGATAATCATTAGCTGACTGTTTTAATGTAACCTTCCCAATACAATGAATTGACTGGTCGTTCCGGAGATGAAGTTTGCCATCATAAACACCACCAAAAACAATGAACATATCACCTTCAGCACCATTCTCAAGTGCATCGACTAATGAGATATAATCGCAGTTATCCGCGCCGACTGTATAAACAGAGGAAGGCTTATTTAATTTCTTTATTACATCCTGACGTAATCTTCGTATCATGATAAAATTCCTAGAAATTATTTCAAAAAATTTTAGACTAATTTGATTCTAATAAATTCATTGGCACCCGCAGCTGCATCCATTGCGTAACCATTTACCTCGCCGGCTGAGAAAGTAATCGCCTTACCGTTCGCATCTGACTGGACTTTTGTGCCCTGGTTTATTGCTGCTCCGGAATAAGTCAAAGCTATACCAATTGTCATAACCGGAGCTTGATTGCCGAGGTTTGTATTGGCATTCAAGACGCCTAGAGCTTTCAAGCCATTCCCACAGACATTACCGTCAAAACCAATGAAAAGATTTTTCTTATCAGATAAGTCGGCAGGTGCTGTAATTGAAGTAATTAAAATCGGCTGTTCTGTTTTCATTTGGAAGTCCTTTCAAGAATAATTAACAATTAACAATTTATAATTAACAATTCTTTAGGCTGGTTTATTTGTACTTTTGCTTTTTTGATTCCGAACCGGACCAGCAGTGACAGTATTAGTTTCATTGCTGTTACGAGGTTTTAAATATTTTGCCAAATTTTTTAAATCATCTTTAGATAAAACCGAATCAGATATAATTCCGCCTTCAGGATAATTCTTACCTTTTACCATTAAAGAAGTCTTTTCAATTAAATAATCCATTTTATTGCTCCGTTTAATTAAACATGATAGGATAGTCTAAAGCCTGTTAAAGATTAGTGCTGCAGGTAAGTTCCTGCAGCTGAAATTAAGCTTTTATGAATTCACAGCGTTAATTAAATAACCGGCATCAGCCCCTACTATTTTAGGAATGAAGATATCGGTATTACGAATTACTAAGAGCTTTCCCTGTTCATCATATGAATCCATAACAGGCATATTCTTTTTCTTTAGTGTATAAGCGAATGATGGTTCATAATAACTCCTGCTGACATCACTAAGCCGGGGAGGAACATATGCAAGAATTACATTATCGGACCATATGTCAGGCTGATTACCTGCATCATCCACATAGACCGCATCCCCTACAAATAATTGTTCAAAGTTTAGCAGAGCTTTTAATAAGTCCACTGTTATCACTGCATGCTGGGTATATTTTATTCTATCCAGTACAGCCGGATGCTCTTTGAGTGAAGCAAAAGCACTTGCACCGATAATACAAACATTTGGACGAACAGCTATTTTTCTCCTGACTGATTCAATGGCATTATTGAAAATGAAAAACGGATTAGATGCAGGATTATCAAATTTATCGGAACTGCTGAGGGTAATTTTATTTCCCGCAGGATACGAATTAAGATCCTGAACCAAATCCGCAGCTAATTTTTCCAGACGCAGTGCAATGCCGTGAGCCACTACTGAAGTAGCATTTATTTTAGCCGGAAAAATATCTTCTTCGCTTTCCCTATAGTCCAGGGGATATTCAAGATCATGTTCTGTTAAAACATATTCGATTTCTGTCCTGTCTTCCGGATTTATCCTGTTTGATTTAGCCCCGGATAGCTCCATAAAACAGTTATTAAACCTGCAGAGATAATAGATACAATAAAAGCAGAGAAAGAGTTGAGATTAATTAAGACTGATGAGATGGAAAAGTTCGAAATATATTACCAGGGAGTCAAACTGAATAAAAATAAAGATACCTCTGCAGTTATAAAATTCTTCGCGGATAAAAATGAATTCACTTATAAAATTAATCCTGATACAATAATTAAATGGGATACTATTAAAATTGATGCTGATCCGATAATTGTCAGAGGAGAAAAGGATTGGGAGAAGGGGATATGGATTGCGGGAACGCTGCTGATTAACCTGGTTGTTTATTTTGTGGGGAAAAAGATTAAGAAAAGAAAAAAATAAATTGTTAATCTTTTATCTTGATCTACCTTCGCTGAAGCTCTGGTGGACAGGTATAAAAGAACTCCCACAGGGACAAGCAAAAAATCAATATTTTTTTCTTTTCTTGACGCAAGAAAAGAAAGAAAAGAACATGCACTAAAAAAGAAATTCTGAAATTATACTTTACATTGGAAAATCTATCTTAGCATATAAAGAAAAATAACTCAGTCGCTCCGCTCCTTCAAACAGATTTTTCTTTTTGTGTTAACTTTATATTTCAAAAAATGTCTTTCAGTATAATTTCGGGCCGAATTTCTTTTTAGGTGCGGATTTAAAGCTTAATCGTTTTATTTTTTATTCTATCGAATTATTTTTTGCACCACTAACAATATTTTTTACTTTTCATTACTATAAAGGAGTTCTTCGAAAATTCCATAGAACTTTTTATCCGGCTTCGCCAATAAAATTGGCTTCGCCGGACAAGCTCTGGCTTCGTTCCGATAGAATCGGAACTTCGCCAAGGCAGGCGCTTCATTACGCAAAAATTTTTAATCCGGCTTCGTCTCTTAGACTTCGCCAGACAAGCGCAATTTATTTGAGGTCATTAAGGAAAGGAATAGTAAGGAAGCTTTTAAAATAAAGATGGATGGCTCTATTCAGGGTTTTACCCTCAATACTTGCCATCCACTCAAATTCTAACAATCTGCCCCTATTAAATGTTGGAACTGGAAGTTTATTAAAACATCCGTTTATAAATATATTAAAAGGCTGACCATAGTCAATAAAAAACTAAAATAAATATCAAAACAATAATTCCATTTTGGACTAAAAAATGATAAAACCAATTTTAGAAAAAATATTTGAAGTCTGTAAAAGAAAAAATTGCAAAATCTTTGATAACGGAATCCCATACAATCTCAATATCGGCGGCATTCGAACCAATGACATGAATTACAATAAATTTAATGACTGGATTTACTGTTTCTACAAAAATGAATCCGGAGAACAGAAATTTCACTGCTGGCCGGCTACAACAGATCCGGGACTTTATTATCTGCGATATCCATTATATAAAAAGGGGACAGCCATTTTTGCACCGGGTCAATATCCCGGCTGCTGGAGGTTAGGGCTGCATAAGGGAAAGTATAAAGCTCTTGTCCAAACCGGGAATGTGAAAGTATATAGAGATGCAAATAGAGATGATAAATACGATTACATGGAATCATCAGCTGAATACGGATTGTTCAGGATAAATATTCATAGAGCTTCGAAGTGGAGGATTGTGAATTATGTAAATAAGTTTTCAGCTGGGTGCCGGGTGTTTAAGGATCCGGAAGATTTTGGGAATTGATCGGGGTGTGCGAGAAAAGCTTGGAATATTTTTCTAACCGTTTTAGCTATACTCTATTAGAAGAAAAAGATTTCCTCTCTATTGTTTAGGGACAAGAGCCATCCTGAAGGCTTTTAACGATTTTTATTGCCTTTCTGAATTAATCAATTTACATTAGATTTGATCGTATAAGGAGGTATGGGGAAAATTAGGGCAATTTCTCTTCATCCCAGGCCATTCTATTTATCCCTATTAGGAATTTATAATTAAAAATTAATTAAAGAAAAGCATCATATTTTATGCTTATGGGAGTTAAAGTGGCGGAGCTGCATCAAGATAGTATTGAGATTTGAGTATTGAGATTGTGAGAATTTGAGCAGAAGGAATAATCGCAAAAAAATTTTCTATTATAAGAAAAGAAAGTTTTCTGATATATGAAAACAGCTAAAAAAGTTTCTGTTATGAGAAAAATTTTTCTTATAATAGAAAACAAAAAAAAGATGCATTAGGCGTCTAATCAATATGTTAGGTGTATATGATACTAAAAAATATTATTAAACTCTCATTGAAATTAATGGTTACTTTATATTTTTGTGCTGTTTTTGCTTTTATAATTAGTTCAATAGGATCAAATAATAAAAACTTTTTGCTTGACGCATTTTCACCAATCAAATTATTTGATGAAATAGTAGCTGGCAATTTCTTATTTATTATGATTACAATACTCGCAACTGTTTTTATTTTTCGTTTTAGATATCTGAGGAGTAAAAAAGTAGATTATGAAGAAGGTGGAAGAGTTTGGCCTTGGTCCTAAATAATATACTAATTTATAATTTATTTTAAGTCAATATTATTTATTAATACACCTAGCGTTATAAGGGATTCATGCCGAAGCCAACCCTCACAATAAATTGTTCCGTTTGGTAAACATGCCGAGGCATATTCCTTTGTTGGACTAAGCAGCAAAGTTAAAAACTGCACGCCGGGATCTGTGTGGGGGGTGCCTGGTAACAGGCATTCCTACCACGACGGCTGTAGTCATCTTCATAAAAAAAATATATTTTCTGACAGGAACATAAAATGATAAGTTTGAAAACAGTGAGATGTTTGACATGTAATACCGAATATGAGACTCAATATTTCAAATTTAGATTTCAACTATTCACGCATACTTATGAAAAGTGTCCCACTTGCGGGAAAATGACTTTGCATAAAATACTTTTCAAAAAAATTAAGAAGATTGAGCCAATAAATAAACAGTAGTTTTAGATTATTGCTCCTTGCAGTTTCTCTAATGTAATTAAAAATTTAAATGGAAATAGAACTATTAATAGAATTCTCTAGGGCAGTTAGAGAGTCAACTATAAAAAGATTGGAATTAGTTCCTGACGGTTTTGAAAATTGGAAATTGAGTTCCGGTGCGTTAAGTTTTGCAGAAATAACAAAACATTTAATTGATTGTGATAATTGGTTATTTGAAAAAATAAATAACCCAAATATCAAATCAATTGAAACCGAAACTGCGATTATGGAATACTGTGATAGGAAAGAATATAAAAGTTTAATAAATAATCTAAAACAAATCCTTAAAACAAAAATAGAATTTATCAATACATTTGATGAAGATAAACTGAAAATAAAAATATTTGATGATAGATTTAATTCTGAAGTAAGTATTGCCTGGATAATATTGCGAGGAAATATAGACCATGAAATTCATCATCGAGGTCAAATTGCAGCTTATCTACTAGTATTAAAAGACAAAAAAGTAATAATTTAAAGAATAATATAAGAAAACAACCAATCCCACCAGCATTTCCGCCCCCAGCATTTTCGAGATAAAATTAAACTGATTCTCTTGTTCCGAGCTGCAGCTTAATTGCATGTCCGTTAGGCAATAAAATATTAAACATAAATAAATTCAAAATATAATGGAGTAGTTATGAAACAGTTCTTTTTATCGGTATTTGTTATATCTGTATTGTTATTCACTTTATCATACCCACAAACTAAAAATAAAACTGAAAAAGAAAAAGTAGAATCAGTTGCAAAACTGTTCCTTAATTCTACTGCTAAAGGTTCAATGGTTTCATCCGATTTAATTGCACCTGAATCTTTAGATAAGTTTAAAGAGGGTATGTTATCAATGGCTTTGGCATATGACTCAACTGGTAAAAGCAATGCAATGATGTTATTACCTGCAGATTCAATAAAATCAATGAGTACAGCTCAAGTGTGGGAATTTATGAAAAATCTTTCAAGTACAATGAAAAGACAAAGTATGAATGTAAAATGGAAACTTGAGAAGACTGAGATAAAAAATAATAATAATGCTTTTGTAACATATAATAATTTAACAGACGGAAACAAGAAAGTAATGCAACTAAAAAAGATTAATAATAAATGGAAAGTTGTATTGAACAACTCAGCATCTATATTTTAATTGTTAATATTATTTGCCTAACATAGCAATTTAAGTTGACAGCATTTTACGCATTTGACTTTTTAGAGATTTTTAAAGTAGATGATCCGCTTAAGGTATCTTGTTCAATGTAGTTAAATAAATTAATTATCTTGCAAAACATGCTTGTGAAAAAACAATTTAAGCACAGTTTGCATAATCTTCGGCTTTAGTAATAAGTATTAGTTTTTTGTTATGGGCTGCAACTTAATTGCATGTCCGTTATGCGCAAAATAAAAATGGAGGTTATTATGAAAAAGATTCATATTGCTTATATGATATTTTTTTCTCTTATCTTCTGTTCTTGTTCAGAAAATAGTATTACAGAAAGTTCACTTGAAGGGGGATTAAATTTTTACCTCTTAAAAGATTCTCATATTACTACTAGTCAAGTTTTTAATTCAAATATTTATGATCTAAAATTAGCTGAAAAACCATTTCTTACTTATAAAGATTTAGTTTATTATAAATGGAGTGAACATTCTTTTAAGATTGATTCCAACAAAGTTAAAATAATACAAAATATTTGTGAAAATAATACTACAGTTTTTGGAATTCCTTTCGTTGTAACAGTAGATCAAGAAAGAATATATCTTGGAGCTTTTTGGTTTTTATTCTCCTCCATTGCTCCAACTTTTCCGTATATTAATGCACCAATTGATAACGAGGAAAACTCCTATATTTTTGTAATAAACAAATCGTGGGATAGTACAAAAACGGATTTAAGAAATGATCCAAGAATATATAATGCATTAAAGAAATATGGATTATTATTAGATTAAAAAATAGCGCATAACGAGCAATTTAAGACTACAGCGTTTACGCATTCGTCATTTTTAAGTTTTGAATTGCGACTTAATTGCAAGGGCTTTATAAAATTATAAAAAACAAAGTTTAGATATGCTAATAGTAATCATAGTACTTTGGATATTAACATTATCTTTTCAAATATTAAATAGTTTATTAAATATCCAGAGAACTGAGAAGAAGAAAAGAAAAGCCAAAGGACTCCCACCCAGATATTATAGTACCGGTTTGGAAGTATTTTTTTGGGATATTCATTCAATAAGAAACGTTAGATTTTATTCTAATCTTTTACTCATTTGTTCTTTTTTGATTACGTTTTATTTTGATAACCTAATGCACAGCATATTCTTTTTCATTGGTACTTTATTGTTAAGTTATTTAATTGCACGACTTTTGATTCATTTCGATGGTAATTGGAAAGGTGGTTTTAGGCAAACCAATTTCTTGTATAATGCTCAAATTGGAAATTACGATATGGTAGAAGACCAAATTAAAAGAGGAATCGATATTAGTTGTTCTGATATTAATGGTTATACAGCTCTTGATTTAGCGGCAAACCATGGTCATATTGAAATTGTGAAACTACTGATTACCAACAAAGCAAATATTGATATTAAAGATTATGGCAAAGCCACGCCTTTATTCAGTGCAATAACGGGGTTACACCTTGATATAGTTAATTATTTAATACATGCAGGGGCTTCATTGGATACAAAAGATATGAACCAAAATACTCCATTAATGGCAGCAATATATGCTAATAAGAGTAATGAAATAATACAATATTTAATTGAATGCGGTTCAGATGTAAATTATCAAAATCCAATTAATGGACAAACTCCTTTAATGATAACTGCTACTTTCGATAATGTTGAAGTGTTTAATATATTATTAAAAAAGGGAGCTAAATTAAATTCAACAGATATAAATGGATTTAGAGCATATGATTATGCTAAACTCGAAAACAGTCAAAAAGTATTAAGTGTTATAGCCAACGTGCAAAAAATTGCCTAACGTTATAAATAAGCAATTCATGCCGAAGCCAACCCTCACAATAAATTGGTCCGTTTGGTAAACATGCCGAAGCATAATCCTTTGGTGGATTAAAACTGCACGCCGGGAATTGTGTGGGGGATGCCTGGTAACAGGCAGTTCTACCACGACTAAACTTAAAGTGTTTAAACTAATTGGAAAAAAGAATAATTTTAAAACATGCCAAAATCTTTTAAACTAACCTCATTAGTGATTTTATTATTATCATTATTATTCATAGCGTTTTTCTTTATAAGTAAGCAAAATCCAATTTTTAAAAATGTCAATCCTTTTGCAGATGATCCTTATGATGCTGTTGGTTCATTTACAATCCAACTATCCTTTTTGACGGCATTTATATGTTTATTACGCGCTTTTCGTCCTTATATTAAAACTACATTAGAAAACAATCAAAAAATATTACTTCTGAGAGGATTAATTATTTCCATTTTGTCTGTGCTAATTACACTTATTACAGATGTAATTGCTATGATAAGATATTCAAACTGGATTCATTTTCCTGATGGACAATTACTTGCCGTTATTGTTATCGGCATGACATTATTTACAACATTTGCAATATGGTTAGTTATTCGTATTTCAGAAGAAAAGATAACAATATCATCAAATAGATTGAAAATAATAATAACATTTTTTGTTTTTTATTCTATAATTTTTGCAATATATCCTTCAAATTGGAAACAAAATATATACGGAGAAATTTTTACTGTTGCTATAGGATTGCTACTTTCTTTTTTATTCTTACGAATTATAATAAATCCAATATTTTCCCTCAATTCGAATATTTCATTTGAAGATTTATTAGATGATCTTTCTGCCATAGTCTCATGGATTAAAAAACAGAATAAATTTTTTAATATTACTTTTTCATTATTAGAGAAATTACTTAGTCTATTAATGCCGCAAAGATTTTTCAAATGGTTAAATCCACGCCTCCATAAATGGAATTTAGCAATCTTAATCTCATTATTAGTTGCTATTTATTTAACCTTAAGCCAGACAATCGGAGAACGAATAAATACAAGTTCAAAGAATTTTTTACTAATAGTCATTATATTTTTATTTTTTGAAAGTAGTGCAGTACTATTAGGATACAAATTATTTGCAGATTATCTTGGAATTTTTCGCAAAAAAAATCAATAAAATTTACTACTTTTTTATAGTAAATAAGCAGTTTATAACGTTATAAGGGATTCATGCCGAAGCAAACCCTCACAATAAATTGTTACGTTTGGTAAACATGCCGAGGCATAATCCTTTATTGGACTAAAACTGCAAGCCGGGATCTTTGTGGAGATGTTTGGTAACAGGCATTCCTACCACGACGGGCATAAGTAAGAGATTAAATATGAATAAATTATTTTTGGCTATTTCAGCGTCACTGAGAAGATGTAAGATTCATATAATCAGTGTTTTTATTATTTATTGTTTATCATGTTTAATTGGAATTATAATGGTGCAAACAGATAATAATTTTGCACTTGCACAAAGAGATAAAATTGTTGGTGATGCAATACAAAAAGATAAAGCTTCAATAAATTACCAAGAAGGAAATCATTTAACCGCTACATTATACGATTTTGCAGGGAATTTATTTTTTAGTGTAACACAAACATTTTTAGGTTTGGGTATAGTAATTCCATATTTTACCGTTTCATACCAGGGTTGGGTAGGTGGTATAGTATCAGTTAATGGTCTTCATAAAAGTAGATTAAAAAAACTTAAATCAGCATTATATTATTTCATTGTATTATTACTACAATTTATAGGATATTCATTATCCATAGGAGCAGGGATAAAAACAGGAATAGAAGTTTACAACCAGAATAAATTAATAAGCTGGAAACTATGGAAATATAGGATTAGCAAAGAAAATTTATTAGATGTTAAAAATATATATAAGTTAAGCATACCAATATTTTTAATAGCATCGTTTTTCGAATTTTTCTCTGCATTGAATATTTAATAAAAAATTGTAAAAAATGCCCTAACGTTATAAGGGATTCATGCCGAAGCCAACCCTCACAATAAATTATTCCGTTTGGTAACCATGTCGAGGCATAATCCTTTGTTGGACTAAGGCACAAAGCTAAAAACTGCACACCGGTATCTGTGTGGGGGATGCCTGGTAACAGGCATTCCTACCACGACGGCTGTAATACAGAAAAATATATAATAAATAAATTCAAACAATCATATGTTAACAATCTTAAATTACGAAGATGCTGAATCCCTTGTAATGCAAGGTCAAAAGGATTTCAAGTTACTTATTAAAGAGCCAAATATTATAAACAAAATACAATTGTATCTTACATTCAGAATAAAAAAAGGAGTACAAATATTTGGTGTTGGACCATTTTCAATGAGATCTTATTATTCTTTACTTGAATATAGTAAATTGGTAGGAAGTGCTTTGGCAAACAAATATAAAGTATACATAAAGAAAGAAGGTAATTTATTTCAAAAAGGAAAATGGTATATAGAATTTAAATTATGAATTATAAAAATGTTAATAAAAAAATAGTCGAAATATTTATTTCAAAAATTTATTACGGCATAAATTATTATCGCTAATATCAGCTTATCATTTTGTTTTCAAGAGGTTATTAAATCATATAAAATAATGTAATACAAGGTCTCCCTAACAAAGCAATCCAACCCACCACCATTTCCGCACTCAGCATTTTTGAGATAAAATTATACTAATTGTTCTTTTGAAGGTTGCGACTTAATTGCATTATGCTATACCACTAAAGTTTATATTAAAATGAAAAGAAAAATATTTATACCAAAAGAATTGGAAAATGAAAACCCATTTTTCTCATTTGGAACAATGTCAACAACTTACTGGGATTTTGCAAATGAAATGAATTCAAAAGCAACAAATCAACTAAGTTCTCAATTCACTTCTTTTTATGTATTACCAACAATAGTTTTTTATTGTTCAACATTTGAAGCATTACTAAATGAAGGATTGACTAAGAAATTATTATATGATAATAGAAATGAAGAGGAAATAAATAAAATAAAGAATAGTCAAGATGATTATAGAGATACTACAAAAAAAATAAAAGCTTGTGCAAAATATCTCGATAGAAAAAAATTAGGCAGTATTAAAGAAAATATTATTCAAGAGTATATTGCTCTATCAGAATTAAGAAATGCTATTATTCATTATAATCCTGAATTTGGTAGTATTTTTCATTATCCACCAAGATTAAAAGTGACGCTTAGCAGAGCCAAAGTTAAACCAATTAAAGGTGGAGATTGGGTAGTGACTTTTGAAACAAAAGTTATTTTAAATTGGGCAAAAAATACTATTAAAAACATTATTGATTGTTTTTTAGATTTTCAATTAATGAATAAAAAAGAGTTTTATAACGGGTAGTGGAATAACAAAGCAATCCAACCCCAGCGTTTGTGTAGCCAGCACTTTTTAGATAAAATTAAACTAATTCCCTTGTTCTGGGAGGTGGCTTAAATGCACGATCGTCATGTTTTTCAAAAAGGAGTAAATTCAAATGAATAATAGCACTGAGTTAGACATTAATAAAGTGACAGCAGAGTTTCTAAATAAAAATTTAGAAAGATTTGCTACTATTGGATACTCTATATTAAAAGGTACAAAGAACACTATCAAAACTAAACTAAGGAAAAATTATAAAAGTTATCTTTCTAACATTGCTACTAAATATGCCAAAACCAAATCCTTTTTCTTTCGTGATGAGGCCGTTTATCTAGAGAAATTTTATGTACCATTAAGTTTGTCTTTAAAGAATAATTTTATTGGGAAAGCATCAGCTAACCTTCTTTTTAGTAAAAATAACTATTTATTTATTACAGGTACGGCAGGTTGTGGGAAGTCAATTTTAATGAAATACTTATTAATTGACGTTTTGAAAAATACTGATCTTGTGCCAATATTTCTTGAATTGCGTGAACTAAACAAAAGAGATATTGATTTAATAGAATTGATAAAGCAAACATTATTAAATAATAAGTTAAACTTAGATTAGGAATATTTAGAAAAAGCTTTTGACAAAGGATTTTTTGTTTTCTTTTTTGATGGGTTTGATGAAATTGATTTATTAAAACGTCAAAAAGTAAGTCAGCAAATAATTGTCATAACCCAGCAATATGATAATTGTAAAATTATTATTTCTTCAAGACCAGATAATGAATTTAGTGGGTGGAAAGACTTTACAGTTTTAAATGTTAATAATTTAAATTTACAAGAAGCATGCGATTTAATAGAAAAATTACCATTTGATGAAGAAATCAAATTAAAATTTATTAAGGATCTTAAGAAAGAGTTATTTAAAAAGCATAAATCTTTTTTATCAAATCCTTTATTACTTTCAATTATGTTGCTTACGTATGGACAAAGTTTAGATATTCCAAATAAGTTAAATATATTCTATAATCAAGCTTATGAAGTTCTATTTCAAAGACATGATACATTAAAAGGTGGGTTCCAGAGGAACAAATTTAATAAAATTAGACATACAAGATTATGCTAAAGTATTTTCAGCCTTCTGTATTCAAACATACGATAAGAGAGAATTTCAATTTACTAGAACTGAAGCCCTTGGATATTTAAATATTTCAAAAAAAATAGTTGACATAGAATTTAATAATGAAAATTTCTTAAGAGATTCACTTCAATCTTCCTGCTTACTTATTGAAGATGGGTTATTAATTACGTTTTCACATCGTTTCTTTCAAGAATATTTTACTGCTAGATTTATAAATGAATCTACTCCCGATATCCAGAAGAAATTAATTGATAAATATTCCAAGAATTTGCGTTTTGACTCAGTATTCCATTTACTATACGAAATGAATGCAGCTACAGTTGAAAAGTTATTTATTCTTCCTAAAATTAATGAACTATTTTCAAAAATTGGTTTGAAATCAAAAGTTGGGATTACACATTTTACAAAATATATGAAGTTATGCTTTAATAGTTTACGTATTGAAAAAAATGAAATTCATGCATTTCACCCCGCTGATTCTAGCTTCAATTTCTCTGGATTAACTTCATTCGTTCTAAGAGAATGTGGATGTTTGATAGATTGGACTGGCTTTGATAAGTCAGAAAACAATTACAAATTTTATGATAAATATAAAAACTATGATAATTTTCCGGACTTTGATTTATCTAAATTAAATCATAATGCTGAAATCATTAAAGATCTTTTTAAACATGGTCATTTCTTTTCCAAAAAAGCGTTAGAATTATTAATAAAAGTTAGGAATGCAATTATAATCAAACACAAAAATGCCGAACTATCGATAGAAGAAATATTATTTAATTAAAAACATAACGAGCATTTTAAGCCATTATGTAAAAAGTCAATATGTGTGGTAAAATTATTTTGTTGTTTTTTTATTTCCTAAAAAATTAAACATGCCCATTATAATTAATGAACTTTGTAAAATAACTTAACCGGTGCGGAAAAACTGCACGCCGGTATCTGTGTGGGGGATGCCTGGTAACAGGCATTCCTACCACGACTATTAAAAGAAAATAATAATAAAATACTTATATTTAATTAACAATATATCAAGCATAATAAATTATGAAAAGATCAGACATTAAAGAATTCCCAGAATATTTTGAATACTATATTAAATTGGTTGAGGATATTGAACTTGCCGATGCTTTCGATAAAAGTTTGAAACAAATCGATGATTTAGACATCGTACAACTAAAGCGAATCGGCCTTAAAGTTTATGGAGACGGAAAATGGTCAATCAATAAAATAATCCAACATTTGATCGATTGGGAACGCATTTGGTGTTATCGAACACTTGTTTTTGCACGTAATGAAGGAACCGTACCTGAAGGACTTGAACAAGAAATTATGGCAGATAATTCAAACGCTGATGAATTATCTATAGAACAATTAATTGCTGAACTTCGAGTAGTTCGCCTTGCAACAAAGGCAATGTTTGACTCATACAACCGCCAAATATTAGAGACAAACTGTAAATTCTACAAATACGAAATGTCCGTTTTGGCAATGGGATTTAATATCATTGGCCATCAACTTCACCATTTTAACGTTATCAAAGAGAGATATTTTCCGTTAGTTAATCAGAATTGATTTGCTTAAAAATCCCTTAAAAAGGCTATTATTCACATATAAAAATTGAGAAATATCCTACAATAGCAATATTTTATTAAATGCAGTATAACCAAACATTTTAAGCCTCCTTTTAATTATTTTGATAGCAAAAAATAATTTTTATGCGAGACTTTTTAAACATAACTTCTGACAGCGTTGTACGCATTCGGCTTTTTAGAATTGTTTAAAGTAGATAATCCGCAAAAAATATCTTGTTCAACGTAGTCAAATTAATTAATAGTCTTGCAAACTGTGCTTCTCGTAAACGAAAAATTAAGCACAGTTTGCTTAATCTTCGGCATTAGTAATAAAATTAAGTTTTTTGTTATGGGCTGCAACTTAAATGCATGTCCGTTATATTGCGGGAAAATAATGAAGAAAATTATTAATTGGTTTGGAATTGTTTCTATTTTATTCCCAACTTTTTGTCTTTGTCAACCTAATTTGAAGCTTGAAGTTGGATATAAAATCAATAAGAAATTTTTATCAGATCATAATAATAATGTCATACTTACTCACCCGGCTCAATATAGACATTATTTTGAAATTATGATTGATAGCATTAAATATACAATAGCTTATGATAAAGAAAATTTAGAAATAAAATACATTTATAAAAATGATAAGAAATTTAAAACCCCTCATAGATTAAAAATTGGTAAAAAAATTTCTCTAAAAAAAGATGAAATATTAATTTATCCTGGTTGGAATATTTATGCTAAAATTTCAGACGACGGTTGGTATCCAATTATTGGATCAGATTTACCGGATATAATTTTAGAAAAAGACACAATAAAGTTGAATCCAATAAGGAAGAATTCTTTTAATGCTTCAGAATATGAAAGATTTAAAATATTAGGCTTTTCTAAAGGTGGTAATTGAAAAACGCAATATAACATAGCACTTTAAGTAGATAGCCCTTCGGCAAGCTCAGGATAAACTTTTTTACGCACTCGACTTTTTAGAGATTTTTAAATTAGTTACACCACTTAAAGTATCTTGTTCAAAGTAGTCAAATTAATTAATAGTCTTGCAAACTGTGCTTGTCGTAAACGGAAAATTAAGCACAGTTTGCTTAATCTTTAGCAGAAGTAATAGGTTTTAGTTTCTTGTTATGGGCTGCAACTTAATTGCGGTTCGTTATGTGCTAATATAAAAATAATAGGGGTATAATTATGAAATTATTTTATTTTCCTATCCCGATTCTATTTTTATTTCTTATTGGTTGCTCATCAACTTACAGAGTGACTGATTATCTTTCCAAAGAAAAATTCCAAGAGGATGTAAATAGTTCAATAAAAAATCAAAATTTTAATGTTGTGACAATTGATAGTTCATTTAATTGCATAAAAGGTTCTAAAATTAAAGACGATTCTCTATATACAATTGCAAAGATTAAAGGAGAAGAAGTCTCTTTGAAAGATATCGAGCACATTAAATATTTTGGAAAGACCTATGAAGAACCTTCAGCTTCTATATGGCTAAAAAATGGTAAAGAACTAAGAGTAGAGAATGTAAATATTTTGTCAAATTCATTTTTAGAATTTACAAATTTTACCGATGAACATATACCACTTATGGACATAAAACAAATAAGTTATATAAATCATTGGAAAGGTGTTCTGCCTGGAGGTTATGCCGGATTGTTTATTGGCGGTTGCGTTGGCAGTTTAACAGGTGCTTATATTCTTGATCTTAAAGCAGGAGGAAATCATCCTGAAAGAGATTATATGACAGGTGCTGCAATAGGAGCCTTTTATGGTATAATTGCAGGTGCAATTGTAGGATATATAATTGGTTGGGATAATATTTATCAATTTAATCCTTAATTGCTATTACTATTTAAACAATGAAAACAAGTTAAAAATTATATTGTAAAAAAAAGCACATAACGTTATAAGGGATTGATGCCGAAGTATACCGAGGCATAATCCTTTGTTGGACTAAGCAGCAAAGCGACTTATTCTACTGCCTGTAATTTCAATAAAATCTTTATAGAAGTAATAAACCCGGATATGTCAGAAAAAGGGATATAGAAGAGATTATATTTGATATATTTTCAATAACCAGCTTAAGAGTAATTATAAATTCATTAGTAATGAGAAGTTTTTGCATACATGAAAATAATTATTTAAGAACTAAGCCTCTGGCTTAGAACTATAAAGATTTAATTAAAAGTTTTATGTTTTTCATTTATAATGAAGGAATAATTATTTAAAAGGGGGAGACTTATCGTAATAATTAAGACGCTGTAGTGTAAGGACTAAATTCATTTGATTACCACATACCGGACAGTAGATTATGGGGGATTTATTTTTAGAGCAGGTTTTTTCAGTACGAGCTGCCCTGGTTATAGCTGGAGAGTTAAATAATAGCTTTACAATGTTAAGAAGATTCCGGTTTTTTGAAGCAAACAGACCGAAGTATCTAACCTTAACAAAGGCTTTAGGCAGTACATGTTGGAGAAATCTCCTGATAAATTCTTCAGTAGTCAGTTTCATAAGTTTGTAAACTTTAGTTTTGGAGTCTTTGTATTTGAAGGTAACAAAACCTCCTTGATGTTTAATAATTGTGTTATTAGAAATAGCAGCCCGGAAAACATACTGAGCCAGATATTTCATAGCATTGCAGCCGTTACCAACGGGAATAGAATTAACAACCCAGTTCTTAGTCCATGTCCGGGGAGTTATTTGATTAAATAACAGCGGATTTAATTTTCTTAATTCATCCCGGAATTTAGCCTTAAAGACGATAGATAGAGCTTTAACCGGGAATAGGAATTTATTATGTGAGCTAACCCATTGCTTATCGTTAACTGATAAACCCCCGGCAGTAACTATATAATGAATATGTGGATGGAAGGAAAGTTTTCTGGACCATGTATGCAGAATTCCGAGGTACCCAGGTTTACCGCCGATATGTTTAGGATTAGAGGAGAAGGAGTCAATAGTTTTTGCCGAGCAGTAGAATAGAAGATTGTAGAAAAGTATTTGATTGCTTCTGGCAAAATCTCTTAACTCTTCAGGTATAGTAAAGGTAATCATAAAATAATCAACAGGTAGGAGCAGATTCTTGTTTTTGTCTAACCACTCATCAGCATTATTGTTTTGACAATTATTACAGCTTCTGTTGCCGCAAGAATGGAAACTGTAATGATAGCTTTTGCAAGAATTGCATTTGTATACTTGTCCACCCATAACGGGAGTGCGGCAAGCAGAGATATCGACCAGGGCTTTCTTATGAGAAGGAAGCATTGAGTGAGAATATTTAGCTAAATAAATACCTCCATAACTCCTGAAAATCTCCGATAGCTTAACCACAATAGTGGGCTATATAAGGTCGTTCATTAAGCTATTTATCTTTTGGTAAGTATTAGATTTAATCAAAGGAGTTAGTTGAGTATAGATCATGGTAGTTCTAATAGAGGAATGTCCAAGTAGTTCTTGAATGATCCTAATATCTGTACCGTCTTCAAGTAAATGAGTAGCATAAGAATGCCGGAGAGTATGTACAGAAGCGTCCTTATTGACACCGGTCTGTTTAAGAGATTTCTTAAAGACAGTCTTGGCATAGCCATCCCTACGGGAGAATGCTGCTGTCAGGAAGAGGTTTAATAGAAGTAGACTCATCGTTCTGTCCTCTACCGGGAGCGGGAAAAACAAGCAGGGGGTTTCTGTGAGTTTTATAATGAAGCCTAAGTAATTTAAGAGTAGCTTCGGGTAGGGGTACATAACGGTCATGATTACCTTTAGCTTTCCGGACATGAATTAACATTCTCTTACTGTCAACCTGGTTAACTTTCAGTCCAACGGCTTCATTTAATCTGAGGCCGCAAGAGTAGATGAGAGTTAAGCAGGCCCGGTGTCTGAGTATACGAATATTCTTAAGTATTTTCCTTACTTCTTCTCTGCTAAGGACGACCGGTAGTTTAAAGATACGTTTAGGGCGTATGATGTTAAAAACGTTGAATTTTTTATAGAGGGTTTTTTCATAAAAGAATTTAATAGCACATAAGGCAATAGTCATAGCAGCACGTGAGTAGTTCTTTGTATTCTTGAGAAACAGGAAATATTGCCGAATTTCTTCCTCAGAAATGGAATCGAAAGGTTTATTAAAATACTCAATAAATTTTACAACCCGGTAAGAATAAGTTTCTTGAGTGCGTTGAGAAAGACCGAAAAGCTGCATATTTTCGTTAAGTCTTTGGATTAGTTCGTTCATAGTATACCTCGCTAGATTATTGATTGTGGAAAAGAAATTATTTAGTTGGGGTATACTATATAAAAGCGGGATGCAATAAAATAAGCGGAAATGCCGAATAACTCCCCGCCGCTTTGCGGCTTAGTTCAACAATGCAATTTAAGTTGACAGCATTTTACGCATTTGGTTTTTTAGAGATTTTTGAAGTAGAAGATCCGCTTAAAGTATCTTGTTCAACTGAAGTGCTCTAGTTAATTTTCTTGCAAACTGTGCTTTGATCGTCAAACGGACAAATTAAGCACAGTTTGCTTAATCTTTAGCATTAGTAATAAAAATAAGTTTCTTGTTCTGGGCTGCAACTTAATTGCAGATCGTTAGTGCGTCAAGAGAAGCTTGATGTTTCTGTTAAGGTGAAAGTCCTTAAGAGGTAAGACTTAGCCACGTCACCTCTACCGAGTGTTGCAGGTATGTAGGAACTCATAGGAGTGAACGAAATATCTGAAGCGTACACAGGGAATTATGCAGGCTGTAAGGAAGACCGTACTTCCTGAAACCAATTTAGCCTCGAGAACGCATACAATGTAGACGGCAATGAGATTAACGACTCAGAAGCCAACACTTTAATAATCAATAAGGCGAGATTATCAAAGGTCTACCGTGGTTCGAAGGTGTAGCATGCATAAAGAGAAGCAAACAAGAACTTGAGAGACCCTGTAAGTTCCATTGAACGAGATGGTAAGCGAAGTCAACCAAAAGAAGATAAGCTGAAGACATACAGGGAGTCGGATTAACTCATAGTACTCAGAGAACGGGAGAGCCGTTCACATGGGGAAGGGGTTAACAGTGATACGAAACTTGCAAAGGAAACATTATCCGGACTGTTGGACTGGAGAAATAATGCAAACCTCACTGCGAGAGATAGCAAAATAAGATAAAGGAATATTCCAATATCCTAATACGGAAGCGAGTATCATTGAAGAGCCCGGTGCGGAAAAACTGCACGCCGGGATCTGTGTGGGGGGTGCCTGGTAACAGGCATTCCTACCACGACGTGCGTCAAGAGAAGCTTGATGTTTCTGTTAAGGTGAAAGTCCTTAAGAGGTAAGACTTAGCCACGTCACCTCTACCGAGTGTTGCAGGTATGTAGGAACTCATAGGAGTGAACGAAATATCTGAAGCGTACACAGGGAATTATGCAGGCTGTAAGGAAGACCGTACTTCCTGAAACCAATTTAGCCTCGAGAACGCATACAATGTAGACGGCAATGAGATTAACGACTCAGAAGCCAACACTTTAATAATCAATAAGGCGAGATTATCAAAGGTCTACCGTGGTTCGAAGGTGTAGCATGCATAAAGAGAAGCAAACAAGAACTTGAGAGACCCTGTAAGTTCCATTGAACGAGATGGTAAGCGAAGTCAACCAAAAGAAGATAAGCTGAAGACATACAGGGAGTCGGATTAACTCATAGTACTCAGAGAACGGGAGAGCCGTTCACATGGGGAAGGGGTTAACAGTGATACGAAACTTGCAAAGGAAACATTATCCGGACTGTTGGACTGGAGAAATAATGCAAACCTTACTGCGAGAGATAGCAAAATAAGATAAAGGAATATTCCAATATCCTAATACGGAAGCGAGTATCATTGAAGAGCCCGGTGCGGAAAAACTGCACGCCGGGATCTGTGTGGGGGATGCCTGGTGACAGGCATTCCTACCACGACGGCTGTAATAATCATAAAATAGTATACTTGAATTTATATTTTTCCTTTTCTATAATTACAAATGATAATTTATGGAGAATTAAATGGATTCTAAAAATATTATTCAAAATGCACTTAATCTTAGTCCAGCAGAAAGATTATTTATTATTGAAGCTCTATCTAAAAGTCTAAGTGAACCGGATAAAGATATTGATAAATATTGGAAGGAAGAAGTAGAAGAAAGATACGAAGCATTTCTTAATGGGAAAATAAAAAGTATTCCATACGAAGAAATACTTAAAAAATGAAAGTTGAATTTCTCGAACCAGCTTTTACAGAATATCAAGAGGCAATAGAATTTTACAATTTGCAAAGTGAGGGATTAGGGAATAAATTTATTGGTGAGATAGATAGAACAATATCCATAATAAAGAATTATCCTGAAAGTTTTACAAATTATACTAAGCACACAAGAAAAGCTGTTCTAAGTATTTTCCCATACAACATAATTTATTCTATTCGGAATAAAAATATATTAATAACAGCTATAGCTCATCAACATAGAAAACCAAATTATTGGGTCAATAGAAAATAAGCTAGGTCAGCCTAACGTTATAAGGGATTCATGCCGAAGCCAAACCTTACAATAAATTGTTCCGTTTGGTAAACATGCCGAGGCATAATCCTTTGTTGGACTAAGCAGCAAAGCTAAAAACTGCACGCCGGGATCTGTGGGGGGGGGGTGCCTGGTAACAGGCATTCCTACCACGACTGTGGCTAAAGATATAAGAAGTTAAGACACAAACTGTATTGCATAGTTTATCTTAAAAGAATTGTTATAAGAGTTTTATTAAATATTATTTTAATTTTCAACGTTATAATCAAATTCTAAAATATTGGAGGTTATTTTGAGAAAGAGAATTTTGTTATTAATAATAGGGATCGTTTCATTAATATTATTTATTTATGCAAGTAATTATAGACAAGATATTCCGCCCGGTATTCAAAAGGATCATTGGATTGAAATATCAAGTGGATTTGGATTATATATTAAAGATGCTTCAATAAACATTTTAGCATTACAGAAAGACTCGACGCAGATAGTGACGAAAGTTGTAGAAAATAATATTTTGAATGGAACATTTATGATTAAAAAAGATGGTAATTGGTTTAAAATTTAATACTATTTCGAAAGAGTTTCATTTTGTACCACTAAATTCAAATTAGCTATAATTCGAAAAAAAAGATTGAGAACTGAGGGAAGAAGGAAGTATTTATTGATGCAACATAACATCTTTAATAAGTAAAAAGTCAATAGGCCGCTTGTAAATAAACTTCCACAATTTATTTCTAAAAATCTAATTAGAAAAGATCTCCACCTAATTCTCGCTCCCCATCCTCCTAATCTTCTCCTTCATCTCATGTTAAGAAAATTCGCTATTAAGGAGTTTGACTTTTAACCGATACCCTTGCTTTTTGAATCGTAATTTCATTATCTTCGGCTTTTCATTAATTACAGAGCCATGCCGAAAGAAAATTTTAGAGCTTATTTAGCGTGGGTAGCGATCTGCCTTATCTGGGGAACAACATATCTTGCAATCAGGATAGGTGTGCAAGATTTTCCGCCTGTTCTGTTTGCAGGATTGCGCTGGTTAATTGCCGGTCCTATTTTAATTATAATTCTAAAATTACGCGGATACAAACTTCCAACCTTAAAAGATATAAAACATCTTGCAGTTGTCGGAATTTTATTACTTGGCTTTGGTAACGGTCTTGTTGTTTTTGCAGAACAGTGGGTGCCAAGCGGCTTAACTGCATTGCTGATATCTACGGATCCGTTATGGATTGTAGGAATTGAATCTTTATTGCCAAGCGGACCAAAATTGAATTTAAAAATAGTAGTCGGCGTGCTGCTCGGCCTGGCAGGTGTAATTTTAATCTTTGGAAGTAACCTTTCGGCTATTTTGAACACACAGTACCTGATAGGAATTCTGGGGCTGATGTTTTGCATATTTTGCTGGTCAACCGGAACACTTTATTCAAAGTATAAAAAAGTTTCTGTTCATCCGTTAATGGGAGCCGCTGTACAAATGGCCGTTGCCGGAATCGGTTTATCTCTGCTGGGCGTAATTATCGGCGAATCTTCATACCTGCATTTGACTCAAAACGGTGTATTTTCATTCTTGTACCTGCTCGTATTTGGTTCCTTTATTGCGTACGGTTCATACATCTATGCGGTTGCAAATTTACCGGTTTCTTTCGTTTCCACTTATGCTTACATAAACCCGGTTATCGCATTATTCCTAGGGTGGCTGATACTGGATGAAAAACTTAATTATACTATGATAATTGGAGCAATTATAATTTTAATAGGCGTTTACATTGTTAAGAAAGGGAATGACGCGAGAACAAAGATGAGCGGTGTCTGATTGGATTAAACATAATTATGTGATATGAATTTTTTCTTCTTCACACTTATTGAATCCCTTCTCCCTAAAAATTCTCCTAATTCTCCCTCCCCATCTTCCTAATCTTCTCCTCCATCTCTTTTTTTGCACACACTTGTTCTATTCTTCTAAAATATTAGATAAACCACATCCGATAATTTTTACTTTTTAAAGATTCTTATTGGAAATTATTTTTTTTCAATATAAGTTGAAATGGTCATAAAAAAGAGTGGGTAACTTATCTTCCTTATTTCGAATCTACACATAATTAATCTAGTTAAACCACTAAGTGTGACTGATGGTGCGAAGCTGTATTCGAAAGAAAAATTTATAAGAATTAAATGGGGGATTAATCTTTATGAAAGACTGGATACCATTAATTATATTTTTTACAATTTTTTCAATTAGCTATATTCTCAGATATTTAGCATCAAGAAATTTATTAGACGAGTACTCAGATGAAAGATCAAATGTTTTTTTTAATACAAAAGGGACATGGTCACTAAATAAAGGAATGTTTAATAGTAAAGGAAAACGATATTACGTAATAAGTAATAGACTGGGGTTTTTATGGATAGCTTACATTTTAATTATTATTATTAAAAAATTGGGGTACAAAATGACATTGAAAAATATACTTCTAAATGAAGCTGAAAAAGTATATATAATTACAAAAAATCTTTTCACTCTTATTTCAAATAATGAACTTCAATGGATACCAACATCCGGTAAAAACTGGATGACAGTTGGACAACTCATGATGCACTGTGCAAGTTTTGGTTGTGGTAAAGCTGTTCAAGGTTTTATCAGGGGAGATTGGAGATTACCAGAAGGTACAAAAATGGAAGATTTCAATGAAGAAGATCACGTACCACCCCAAACTGCATTACCAAGTATTGAAAATGTTGAGGAAGCAATTAAACTTTTAGATGAAGATAAAAAACTAACAATAAGTTGTATCTCTGAGTTAGATGAAACAGCGCTTTTAAATAGATTTTTAATTGCACCATGGGGTGGTCAAGAATTAATATTGTTTCAACACTTATTACAAATGATTTTTCATCTTAACCAACATAAAGGACAGCTATTTTATTATTTAAAGTTAATGGGTAAAAATGTCAACACGAATGATCTTTGGGGATTATAAATTTTGAAATATATTTTTTAAAAGAGAAACTATTTAAAATAAATTGTCACCTAACATCTTTAATAATTGAAAAGGCAATAGACATTAAAAAACTTTACCCCTAGTTCTCACTCCCCATCCTCCTAATCTTCACCTCCATCTCTTCTTTCAGTTTACCAACTTCTTCCAATACTTCATCCGAACTAATCAATCTTTTTCTTTCCAGAATCATGATTAAAGTTTGTATCTCGATATTTCAAGATTTATTTAAGTGAAGATTTTACTGAAAAAGGAATTTAAACCAGTGCAAATTGCAGTTGAGCTTTTTCAACACTTTTATAAAGATTAGTTAATTCAACAGGCTTTCTTATTATACTAACTGGATTCAGATAGTAAGAATTTATTAGTCTACTAAAGTCATCAAAAGCAGTAATAAAAATATACGGTATATTATAGCTGCTCTCTAAACGGGCTATTGCTTCAATACCATCCAGTTGACCCTTAAGGTTAATATCCGTAATGATAAGTGAAGGATTTAAATAATCATTCTTTAATAATAACTGGAAATAGTTAAGATGAAAATTTTTAAATTATTTTTACTCACTATTATGTGTTTCGTAATTAGTTCGATAAACATAAACGGTCAAACTGAAAAAAGAGTCTCAATAGCAAAAATACTAGCTGATAGTACTGTTTTATCCTTGATAAAATCCCACAAGGTTGTCACACAAGGTTCTGTAACCATAGAAGGTAATAAGATAAATTACAAAGCAATAGCAGGAACAATTATATTAAAAGACACTACAGATAACCCAACATGCAGCATGTTTTACGTGGCATATTTTAAGTCAGAAGTGGCAAACGAAAATGAAAGACCGGTTACTTTTATATATAACGGCGGTCCCGGCAGCTCCACAGTTTGGCTGCATATGTCAGCTTGGGGTCCAAAGCGTACTTACCTGGAAGATACAGCAAGAGTAGAAGCTCCCTACAAAATTGTAAATAACGAATATAGTTTGCTGGATGCCAGCGACTTAATATTTATAGATGCGCCGGGAACAGGCTTCAGCAGAATATTAACAAAAGATAAAGGGGGAGCAGGTGAGCCTAAAGATTTTTATGGTGTCGATCAGGATGCAAATGCTTTTGCTCAATTCATTACCAATTTTTTATCAGAATTTAATAGGTGGAATTCACCAAAATATTTATTTGGAGAAAGTTACGGCACATTTCGTTCCGCTGTTGTTTCCAATATTCTGGAGACCAAAGATAATGTAGATTTAAATGGGGTAATTTTGCTTTCGCAAATACTTAGTTATGGAAATTCAACGGATCAGGTTACGGAAAATCCAGGTAATGATTTGGCTTATGAACTTGCGCTGCCGTCTTGCGCAGCTACAGGATGGTATTATCATAAACTTCCAAATCAGCCGCAGAAATTGGAACCATTTCTTAAAGAAGTGGAAGATTTTGCTATGAATGAATATTCCCTTGCATTAAATAAAGGGTCAATGCTGGATGCGACTGAATTCACACATATTGCAGAAAAGTTGCATCAATATACAGGTTTACCTGATTCATATATTCAAAAAGCAAACTTACGCATTACTGGTTATGATCTGGAGAAAACATTGTTGGCAAGTGACGGCCGAATTACGGGAAGATTGGATACACGCTATCCCGGTCTAAGCATGAATCCGTTAGGAGAGTTTCCATTGTATGATCCTCAATCTGCAACTATCAGTTCGGCTATAACTGCTACCTTCAACAATTATGTTCGAACAGAATTGAATTTCAAGGGTGAAAAAAAATATATAACCGCAACAGGCTTGTGGGAAACATGGGATTACCGGCATCTTGCTGTCCACCAGGCTTTTGGCGATAAATATGATAATTTATTTGCCAATGTAATGCCCGACCTGGCATCAGCAATGATATATAATCCCCGAATGAAGGTTATGTTAAATATGGGATATTTCGATTTGGCTACACCTTATTTCGAAGGAATTTATGAAATGAATCATCTTCCAATGCCGGTTTCATTACAGAAAAATATAAGTTATTTTTTATACAAATCAGGTCATATGGTTTATCTCAATCACAAATCTCATGAAAAACTACACGACAACGTAGTTGAGTTTATTACTAATACACATTAATCATTAATGATAAGCGGGATATCGATTTTCATCAGGATAAATTCCGGCGTGCGAGGAACGAACCGCCGGAATGGAGCGATGATGAGGGGTGATAAGTGAAAATGATGTCCAGTTGAAAATATTTAGAAAAGAAGATTCTTGATCAAGTTCGGAATGACAACAGAAGGATAGTACAGACAATATAAATGAGTGCCGAGTTTACATAAGCCAATTTTATAGGACATAGATAGAATATCATATATATATAAAGATGGTTACCATGTACTATAAAATTTCTTATGTAAATCTGGCTGACAATAGTCAGACGAAATTAGTCTTTGTTTATACTATGCGGCTTTTGTCAAAATAAAAATTCTGTGGATAAAGAAAAATTCCTGATTGGAGCAATGTTGCCGATGAGTTCAACATAATTGTAGTTTAGGGCGTTATTCACATTAAAAAATATTCTGGCGGGGAAACCAAGATCAGAGAAATTGTATCCGGCCCTGAAATCAAGAACGTAAACCGGGACTCTCACCCTTCCATCTTTAATAATTCCCAGGTCAACAAGCTCGAAATCCATTTGCTCAACTTTGCTCCAGTAGCGGAAGTCGGAGCCAAGTTCAAATCCCGCCAGGTTGAGAGAAATGTTTGCGGTAAGCTGATGTCGGGGCCTGTATTTAAGTGCTATATTCTGCTGAATATCTCTTGCCCAGAGATATGTGTAATTCAATTTAAAAGAAAGATGATTGTTGAACATTCCGGAATTTATACTTAACTCAGCACCCTCAATTCTTGCCCTCTGCACGTTTGCAAAAAAAGCTTCACCGTCAACATCAACGGCCCACTGGATGAAATCATAATACTCCGTTCTGAACAGCGCAGCATCAAAACTCAACTGGCTGAAAGGCTGATAGTTGGCACCAACTTCAAAACTGATATTTTTTTCCGGTTTTAATTTCGGATTTTGCTTAAAAGTAATACCGGCGGTGAATGCAGCTGATGTAAAAACTTCAGCAAGCGAGGGCGCTCTGAACCCGGTTCCGAAAGAGCTTCTTAAAATCAGATTTTTGGTGAGCTTGTAATTTAGTCCTAGTTTTGGAGCGGCGGCGGCGGCAGGTTTAAGCGTATCGAGCTTGGCAAAATCAAGCCTTGCGCCTGCCGTTAATGTTAAAGATGAATCAACTTTAAAATCGGTCTGGAAATAAACACCCAGCCCGCCGCCAGACGGCTTTCCGAAAACATTTGAATTAACCAATGCGCCGAAACCGTCAAAGCCGGTAACAAGAACAATCTTATCGGTTAAAAGAAGATTTGATTGACCCTCCAGTCTGTAAATATCGGCATAAGATGCATTTCTTGCTCTGGTATTATCATACCAGAAAATTTTATAGAAGCTTCCCTTCAAATCAAATGAAAAGTTTTCGCTCACAACATTATTATACTTCATACCGAGCATGTAACGTTCTGAAGTGACATTTTGGCCATAATCATTTATTGGAATTAGTGCATTCTGAAGATCTTTCCAGTAAACCCAATCTCCCTGGGTCTCATTTAATGAATTTGCAAAGAAAGAAAGAGATGATGCGGGGGAAAAATTATAAACGGTTTTCAAATATCCAACATATCTTGTTGAATAAGCTCCCTTCTCGTAGCTCATATCGTTTAGCCTTGTAAGTGCGGCTGTAAAGCCGAACTTACCGAACCTGTTTGTATGCGAAAGGGAAAGAGTGTTGTATGTTCTTGTTTTTGATGACCAGTCCCATTCACTGTAATATGGTTTGCTGTAAATTCCGATGCCTGTCTTGATGTAAGTTCTTGCATTATTGGATATATCTTTTGTAATAACATTTATAACTCCGCCCAAAGCAGTTGATCCGTAAAGAGAACTTGCAGGACCCTTAATAATTTCAACCCTATCAATTTCCGTAACCGGGATTATCTCCCAAGTAATTTCACCTGTGTCTCCCGAGTAAATTGGAAAACCATCTATCTCGACAAGCACTCTTGTACCTGCGCCCCTGCTATACCCGCTAGAGCCCCGGATACTTACTTGGTCCCCAACCATCTGTACGCCAGGGGCAAACCTTAATGCATCGCTTAAAGACTTAAAATATTTTTCTGAAAATTCTCTTGAAGGAATTACCGTTGCACTTACTGGAAGGTCAGAAATTTTCTGTTCATATTTTTCTGCTGTTACAACTACTTCCTGATTTGTTTGGATTATCCCGTGGGTCATGCGAACATCAACCGTAACAGAACTGTTTGTAATTTTTTTACCGGTTATTGTTACACTGTTGTACCCGATCATTGTAAATTCGAGAGTATAGCTGCCCGGGTCCAGATTATTTATTTCGTATTCACCGTTTTCATCTGTGGCAGCACCACGACCAGTACCGGTTATTACCACATTCGTTCCTATCAGTGGTTTGCCGTCTTCATCTTTTACAACTCCGCTTATGCTGTATGTCTGAGCAAAAATGTAAAATGAATTAAATAATAAAAGAAACAGGATTAAAATATATTTCATTACCTATTCAGATTTTTTTACATAAAAATAATTTATTCTATTTTTATCCTTGCCGATCAGTGTAAGCTGTGTTCTAATTTTTGTACATTTAATAAAAAATTCCTAAATATTCTCATCTCTCTTACGGCGGCTGAGGCGGCGGATTATTAAAATCGCAAATAATATTAATATTTCTTACATAAGTATCCGGCGGAATTACTAGTTTTCCGGGATGTGAATAATCATTGTTTGCATAGTAAACGCCGGCAACTCTCCAGTCTTTCCTGTTTACGGAAATAGTCGGAGATGTTAATTGTGCAACTGCAACATACTCGTATTCTCCATCGGCTAGATGGCCTTGCTGGGGCAGATAAGCCGAATCAAGCGAACTGTAATTAAATGTAGTTAAACCAAAAGGTATTTCAAGACTTACATACTTAATATTAAGAATATTGAAATCTGAAAGTGATTTTAGTTCGTTCTGAAAAACAACAAGATATGTCCCCGTAACTGAATCCGGCCACGTGCCCATAAATGTAATTGTGCCGCTGAATCCTGCTTGCTGAAGTGAATTATTGGCGGAAGTGGGTGAAATTCCTCCATCGCATCCGCTGTTTAAACTGATAAGAATAATCAGGAACGAGATTGAGACCGCTGTAAAGATTTTTTTCATGGCAAAAAAATATAATCAAGCACCGGGTAAAAAACAATAAGCCTCCGGAATGATTTAAATATAAATAGAAGTCACACCTGTTTCAAGGCATGCAGCTTTTCAACCGGAGTCATTCTTGCTAGATCTTCAGAAGTAATTCCAAAGGATGCAGCAATTCGAAAGCAATCAGAAAATTAAATGGTTTGGATTTACTTGAAGGTTTACTTATCCATCAAGAAATTTAATTAAAAATTCTTGAGAGAGTTTTTTAGAAAAAGCAAGATTCATATAAACTCCTTAAGTTTAATAAAATAATTTAATAAAATATATTTGGTTATAATAATTTATGTACCTTTCTCAATCGTCATCGGCACACACCCCTCATAATGATTATTAACATTTAAATATACATCTACACCTCTATTCTGCAGATCTTTAATAATCTCAACGATATCTTTCAATTCCTCATCCAATTAATATAAATCTTATTCCAATTTTCACCTGATATTTTTTCTATTCCGCTTCTATCCGGACCATGCAGCAAATGTTAGTGAAGATGTTTATTATGTACTATAATTTGCCTTATCTGCCAGAGGCAGACAAGTTGTAAATCTGGCTGACAATTTCAAGTCCCCGCCAAATATTACAATAGCCATTTTAAAATCAGAAATTTGGGCGGGGCAGGTGAACTGATGCTTTTGTTAATGTTAAGTGGGTTTAGGAATTCTTTCTTACTGGAAAAGTTAAAATGAAAAATATAAATAAGTGATCAGGAATCGAATAATGATTTTTTACTAAAAGGTATTAATCCCTTTTTCAATCCTTAGGATTATATTCTTTTAAATGAAATCTTCTTATATATATCTAGAATAATAATATTAATCCATTCGATTATTTTAGGCCTCTATACTTTACAAATAATATTTAATAATTAAGTGAAAAATGGTGTTTTATGAGTTATGTATTAGGACTAATTATAACCATGTTTTGGCTTTTAGGTTTTCTAACATCAACAAATTTTCCCGCTTTATTGAAATCGTTAGTATGCTTATGATCATGAATAGTACAAACAAAATAATTAGGAAAAAGTTTAGTATTTTTAAAAAGTCAAAAGAATAGGAAATAATGATGTGCATTATATCACAATAGTAGTTAAAAAGAAATTTTATTTAAATTAAAAAAGAGGTCAGTATGAAAAATTTAGTTGTACTTTTATTGTTATTCTTCTGCATCAGTTCATATGCGCAGGATGCTTCTACTTATTTTCCGGCAGATCCCGGTTATACATGGAATTATGAAATATTTCGCCTAGATTCTGCTAATAATGCAAATGATTCCAATGCATATTACCGGGTTGATTCGTTTGCCGTTACTCAGAATTTTAGAGGAAAATCAGCACATGTTATTGTGTCAATGGCTGGCCAATCTCTTACAACTCCTTTAATTCCGTTGCCTGATTCTACATTTATTTCTTTAGAAGGAAGCGATGCTTATATATATTATAACCTTAATATTGATTCATTGATTGGTTCATTGTCTTCTTCTAAAGTTTTATCAAAAAAATTAAATATTAGTGACGAGGGAGAATGGTTATCTTTTTACAAGTTTGCTCAAGCAGAAAATCAATCCTATCAAATTTTAATATTGGATACAACCGTCAATTATAAAGGTTTGCCAGTAAAAGCAAGATTTGAAATTGTGGGAACACGTGTAACAGATCAAAATATACAAATTGATGCAGGGAATTTTGATTGCAAAAAATTTGTCGTTAATTATATTGTTTCAGTAAATTTATTTGGAGGTTATTCTAAATTATTTACAATTTCAGACACAACGTGGATTGCAGCAAATCAATGGATTGTTCAGGATATTATGCCTTCTGTAATAGCTAATCCATTAGGTCTTGGAGAAATTTTAATCCGCGGTTCAAAAAAAATACTAATCACCCAACTTCCTACTGGTTTTAAAGATATTCAAGCAAAAGCTTACGAATTTAAATTATATCAGAACTATCCGAATCCGTTTAATCCAAGTACGAAAATTGGATTTCGAATTTCAGAATTCGGATTAATCAGCTTAAAAATCTACGATGTACTTGGAAGAGAAGTAACAACATTAGTTAATGAAGAAAAACCTGCTGGGACCTTTGAAGTTACTTGGAATGCAGTAAACATTCCAAGCGGTGTGTACTTCTATCAACTGAAAGCGGGCAGCTATACTGCAACAAAAAAGCTTCTGCTGCTGAAATAAGAATATGATAAACCGATACTATCCCATGGAGGGATAGTATCGGGGCTTCACGATTGTAAGTGATGAAGAAATTTCTTATTCTTTTACAGCACCCTTAATTATTTTCTCGGAGTGTAGCTTTCTCATTATATTATTAAAAATATTTAGGGAGGAATAATGAAAAAAGTTCTTTTTATTGCCGTTTTAATTTCTTTTATGTTCATTACTGTCAATGCACAGGTGGCTCTTTCCATTTATTCAGGTGTCGGCAGATCTTCTTTTGATAAAAAAATAATTAATAATTCTATTACTGATTTAGCAGATTTCTCTCAAGCCGAATATATTCCTATAGGGGCGCAATTAACATACAGTCTCCCATTTCTTTTAACTTTTGGTGCAGATGTAAATTATGCAGTTGTCCCGTTTACTTTTGATGTAAGTGCAGATATTTTAGGGCAAAATATGAAGATTTCTGAGTTAAAAGTGCATCAGCTTATGGCGGATATTTTTGTTAAAGCCAGGCTTTTACCGGGACCTATTGTGCCTTATGCCAAAGCCGGGGCGGGTTTAATCAGCGGGAATATTGATATTAACTGGACAGAGCAATTTAAACAACTAGCTTCACAATACGGATTTGCATTACAGGATTCTACAATTAATGTAAAATATGCAATCGGAGTAAATTTAGGCGCCGGTTTAGAGATAAATTTTGGGCAAAGCGGGGGACTTTTTGGTGAGATAGTTTATTATTTTGTCCAAAGGGAACAAGATATAAAAGGAGCCCAGTCATTCCAGGCAAACAGCTATGCAATTCTTTTAGGATGGCAATTTAAATTTAATTGACAATATATGATTATACTGCATTGAATCTGGAAGGCTACTGTCAATGTCAGGATGAACTGATGTTCTTGTTTATGTTAAGTGGGTTTAAAATTTAAAGATTAAAATTTAAGAACTTTAACTGCTGTTTGGATTGATTAATAGATTTTAATATTGGATGCTGGTATTTTCTTATTTGTTTTTCTATATAACGGGAATACAATAAGCCAGGTTTCTATAGCCTGGCTTATTTATCCTCACTTAAATTAACACACTGACAAATAAGAATTTCTTCCGCCAGGACTAATTATCTGCACCAACCATATATCGAAAAATGTGGTATTAGGGCATCCTCAACTTTTAAAACATCCGTATTAACTACAATCTTTTTATACTGTATGGGTTCCATAGAACCGTCTGGAGCAAGATATTCAAAATCTATTGAATTTGGATCGAACCCGTTTAACTCTACACCGCTTATTTTCAAATTAAATAATAACGGTTTGTTAAAAGTTTCAGGACTCGGATAAAAAGTCGCAGTCCCATTAGTACTATTAATAATCATTGTAATATTTTTATCACCTGTATAAGCACCTGCCGGGACATCAATTTCAGCAACTATAATTACATTAGCAGAAGATCTTGATTTATAGTTTATCTTTAGTAAAACATTTCCGCCAATATCTCCATTTATTACTCTTGAAGCAGAATACTCATCTTCAACTGCCATTCCTGGATTATTAGGTAAAGTTATCCAACTTTTTTGACTGTTATTTACTTGAGCTGTAGAATCCGGGTTTACTATGGAATCACTGCATCCAATCATAAAAGGAACCACAAGCGCTAACACAATCAATATTTTTGTCATTTTAACCTCCATGTTAGCAACAAAATTTCTCAAGTAAACACAATGAAAATGCCAACATAAGCATAAGTAACTTTTACATAATAATATTTTTACTATTCTATTTTCAGAAAAAATTACAATATATGATTCGCAATAATTACTGTATTTAAAATGGAATGAGGTTTAGATTGTGACATTTTAATTAAATAAATATTAATGTAACAGCTAGAATAATTTCCATTCGATTTAATTTTTCATTTCATTCAATAATGACACATGCGTAACTGGTTACTTTATTGAAAAATGTCCCTTATGTAAATCTGGCTGATAATGTAAAGACCCCGCCAAATTAAACAATTATAAGAATTTTAAGTATTATAGTATTTGGCGGGGCAGGTGAACTGTTGTTCTTGTTTTTGTTAAGCGGGTTTATGATTAAATTCCGGTTGGTTTTTTCTTAGATATATAATTATTTAATACCTGTGGCAAGTCGCCAGTTAAAATGAAAACAATTCCTCTAAGATTTATTAACACAAATCCAAAAGCCCTGAATGATTCTGAAAACTTTAGCATTCGGAACGTTCACTATTTAATGGCCAGAAAAGATTTGGTCCAGGATATTCACAGGCATGATTTCTTTTTCATACTCGCTTTGAGAAAAGGTAAAGGTGAGCATACAATAGACTTTACTCCTTACAAGATTAAAAACCATTCCATTTTCTTTATGCGCCCTGGTCAGGTTCACCAGCTGGTTCTTAAAGGAGGAAGTGTCGGATATTTGATACAATTTAAAAAGGACTTCTATTCCTCGAACGATAAAGAATCACGGCTGCTGTTGAGAAAGGCAAGCAGTCAAAACCTTCGACAGCTGGATACAGAAACCTTTAAAAAATTATTTTCAGTAATGACTGGTATCTTTCAAGAAAGCGTTGATAAAAAAGAAAAATATTCTGAAGTAATTAAAGCAAGCCTCGGGATTTTCTTAATCGAATTGGTTCGGCATCAGCAAAAGAGTGAAAACGATATTGACAAAAGCACAGCATTCAATCAAGACCGTTTAGAGGAATTCTCAGAGCTTTTGGATATTCATATTTCCGTAAATAAACAAGCATCACAATATGCTGAAATGCTTAACCTTACACCATATCAGCTAAATACAATCACAAAGACTGCGTTAGGTAAAACGAGTTCTGAACTTATAAATGAACAAATTATTCTGGAATCCAAGCGGTACCTCCTTTCCACTTCAAACCAGGTTAAAGAAATTGCTTATCATCTTGGTTATGAAGATGCTTCCTATTTCATCAGGTTTTTTAAGAAGCATGCCGGGCTTTCACCGGAAGCATTCAGGCACAATTTAAGCTAAGTACTGTTAAACTGCATTTTTGTCCTATCAATCTGATTTTTCAAATACTATTTTTTGACAATAAAATTTATTATTCAAAAGGTAGTATGTATGAATTCGAATATGATTTTAAAAATAATTGCTGTCGGGATTGGAGCAACACTAATAGTAGATATCTGGGGTTTTATACAAAGCTTATTTAAAATTAAATCTCTTGATTATCGTTATGTCGGAAGGTGGATAGCTAACTTTCCTAAAGGTAAATTTTATCATAAAAATATAATGATGACAGCACCTGTTAGGAGTGAGTTATTGATAGGCTGGACGGTTCATTATCTTATTGGTACTACTTTTTCCTTTCTACTAATTCTGGTATATGGCAAAGAATGGTTAGAAGAACCCTTATTTTATCCAGCCATTATTATTGGGTTAATAACCGTTATTGCTCCATTCATAATTATGCAGCCGGCCTTGGGGTTTGGGATTGCATCATCAAATCTGCCAAGACCAAATATTAAAAGATTAAAAAATTTGCTGACGCATTTAATTTATGGAATTGGATTATATATATCGGCTCTGCTGGTAAATCAGTTTTAAAAATCAGTATTTGAAAAAATTATTAAAATAAAAAGGAGACTTATGAAATCTTTATTTTGTTTGGGTTGCCCCGGGATAAAAACTTCTATCAGGATTTACTTATTTACCATTTTTATCTTTACTATAATTTTGATAGGATGTGCCCCGGCACCAACGTTTATTAAATCAGATTTTGATCAAAAACAGATCAAGTCAATTGCGATAATGCCCGTGATTGATAAAAGAAATATAAATGAAGATACAGTTCAATCACAGGAAAGCTTATCAAATATTGAAGAATTATTAGCAAAAAAAATTATGACTAAAAACTATGATGTTTTATCGCCAGGTTCAGTGAAGGATATCATAAAGGAAAAAGTAATTGAAAATATGTCTCCGGGGAACTTGTGTTCAGAACTAAAGGTTGATGGGATTCTATACAGTGAGCTATTCGATTATACCGATCAGTTCTTTATACATCATTCAATAAAAATGGGTTTTAAAATTTTTGATGCAAAAGGCGATAGTTTATGGACAAATGATCTGGATGATAGTGACAGACCATTTCTGTCTGCAATTGGTGCTTCTCTGGGCTGGGCAATCGGTGTTTCTATTGATAAAAAAATATCTTCAAAAAATAAATTACCAACAATTCTTGCCGGCGTAGCGGCCGCCGAATTAGTATATGTTACGGATTTCCCTTTATAAACTCAGTCGTAAATACTTTAAAAAAGGATGAATCAACCGAAATTAAATGTTTCTCATTAAATATTTTGTTTTCATATTGTATTACATGTTCACTCCCGAAGGCAGCGATCCTTGTGTATGATTTTACTTCGGGAAAATCTTTCTGTAGCGTCTCACCCATTGGAGCCGGACTTGTAGCCGCATTAATATCTTTATTATTTATACTTCCTGAAAGCACTGTACGATAGATACTATCTGCATTTTTATTGAACATATCATAGCTTAATTCATCAAGTACCCATAACAGAATTAATATTGTACACGCCATTCCTACTGCAAGTCCGAAAATATTTATGGATGAAAATGCTTTGTGGCGGAAAAGATTTCTAAATGCGATATTGAAATAATTTTTTAACATGATTTCAGCCCCCATTTATTCATGCTTTAAAGATTTTATCTTATATGCCGTTACAAAATCAAATATTATGCCCTAATTGAAATACTAAATACTGTTCGTAATTAGACTTAAATTAAAAATTGATTGACCAGAAGCGGACATTAGCGAACGCTATCGTACAATGCAATTTAAATTATCTATAACCATAAGTTTTCCAATTTCTCATTCACTTTCAATTCATTTATATTCTTTAATTAGCGATAAAAGGTAGAGTTAGTTAATTCGTTACAATAATTTTTTGAATTTTCCCTATCGTCAGCGGCGCACACCCCTCATAATGATTATTTACATTTAGATAAACATCCACATCTCTATTCTGCAGATCTTTTATCATCTCAATAATATCCTTCAATTCTTCATCCCGGCTATTACGAATAATTTCCCTTATCCCGATAAGAAATCGCGATAAAAAATCGGGACAGGTGTAAATCTGGCTGATCATGTCAAGACCCCGCCAAATTAAACAATTATAAGATTTTTAAGTATTATAGTAATTTGGCAGGGCAGATGAACTGATTTTCTTGTTTATGTTAAGTGGCTTTATTATTTTCTTCCCACTCGATTAAAGATTAACTCCCTAATTTAATTACGCTTATAAAGCCAAGTGAATATTAAAAACAACAATTAATTAGAAATTTTAATATTTAGTTAATTGAAGATTTAACTGCAAAAGGAATTTAAACCAGTTCAAATTGCAGTTGAGCTTTTTCAATACTCTCATAAAGATTAGTTTGGTTAATAGGTTTTCTTATTATACTAACAGGATTTAGATAGTAAGAAGTAATGAGTCTACTAAAATCATCAAAAGCAGTAATAAAAATATAAGGAATTTTATAACTACTCTCTAAACGAGCTATTGCTTCAATACCATCCAGTTGACCATTAAGGTTAATATCTGTAATGATAAGTGAAGGATTTAAAAGTTTCACTTGCTCCATTAAATCTTCACCAGTAGTAACAACGGGGAATACTTTGTGACCTAAGGCAGCAAGGCAGTAATTAAGCTGGGTTACAACTTTCGAATCAGTCTCAGCAATTAAAATGTTCATAGGTATGTTCATCATGTATAACTTTCCTTTTCTTTCAAGAATTCTAATTACTTGATAACTAAAACTCTTAAACATGTTTGTGAATAATATTGTTGTTTCCCGCGATAAAACCGTAGCCAAAACCTGAATAATTAAATAGTCTATGGATAGTCATATTTTTTAGAATCTTGATTGATTTTCTGGCGCAAACAAAAAGAACTATTTTTTCCAGTCCACAATGAGATTGTATCTCCTAAACCTTTTGATCCGAATTTGTTGTTCAAATATGGTCAAAGGATTAGTTAGAGTCAGACAAACTGTAGTAAGATGCGATAAAATTTTAGATAACTTCATACTATTACTTGATGGTTAAAAAATATCGTTTAAGCAATTCTTGATGTTTAATAGTTTATCCTCATGTAAGGTATAGGAAATGCGATGAATTGTAAATGGTGCTAAAGGATAGAAAAAGGATTAATCCTTGTGAGCTTCAGGCATAGCAAACAGTA
Source organism: uncultured Ignavibacteria bacterium (assembly GCA_963739895.1). Taxonomy (GTDB): domain Bacteria; phylum Bacteroidota; class Ignavibacteria; order Ignavibacteriales; family Ignavibacteriaceae; genus CAVQBP01. Next base: position 63,187 of record CAVUCR010000059.1, read on the forward strand.
TTTTTGATTTAAAAGTTCTGTCCGATTTTTTTAATCACTAAAGAAAATGATTTAAGGATAATGTAAAGGCTCCATTTTATTATTAGTCAACGGCGCACACCCCTCATAATGATTATTAACATTTAAGTAAACATCTGCACTCTGTTCATTATTTACTATAATTTTCCTTATGTAAATCTGGCTGATAATGTCAAGAGGAACTGATGTTCTTGTTTATGTTAAGTGGGTTTAGAATATGAAGTTCAAATCTAATCTTCCCATTTGTCATTATTTATCCAAAATGGTTACCCACTCATCTTGTAGTGAACTGGACAAACTGTACCGGTAACTATTACAATTTCACAAATAAGATTTTTAGCTTCACTCACACGGAATTTTGTTTAGAGAGTAAAAATTGATTACTAAACAATATGAGAAAATAATATCTACAAAAAATATACATTAAATTCGTTCCTCCAAATATTTTCAAATTCATCATAAATGCAATATTAATATTGGTGAACCGATTCCATTCCCTACATAAATTTATTATTGATTTAATAATAAACTTCTTGTAGGTGTTGTTAATATTTTGTTATGTATTGCAGTATAATAATAAAACTTTGGCATTAAAATTGGGTTAAGCATTGAAGGATTAATCGGAAATACTGCGTTTATGTTTTAATAAGCTTAGCATTGTAAGCGTTATTTAAACAATTAAAAAATTGATTAATAAAAATTCTTTCAGCAAAAAATATATGGTTGTATTAGTATGTTTAAAAAAGTAATTCTTTCAGTTGGAGTTTCGGTACTAGCTTTAATTTTTGCAACTGGAATTAGTTATGCGCAAAGTGGGTGGGTTCAGACAGAGATTAACCCTGGTGGGGGATACAGTTTGTGCGCAACTGATACAGAAATATTTGCAGCAACACAGCAGGGTGTTTATTCCACACCTGATAATGGAATGCCCTGGTTTTCAAAAGGGCCGGCATCTCAATTTGTTTACGATATTATTAAAAGCCATCAATATATTTTAGAGGCTACCAGCAATGGGATATTTCGATCTTCGGATAACGGAGATAACTGGGTGTTAGCTAACGGATCACCCACACTAAGCGGTACCGGAGGAACTATTGGGCCACATCTATTTGTAAAAAATAATTCATATGTTTTTGTTATTGTGTGGGCTAGTGGAATTTTTAGATCAGGAGACGATGGACAAAATTGGGAACAAATGTATTTGGGGCAGGATGGAGTGGGATATCAAGATTATGCCGCAGCAGCAACTTGTATCGGATCTATTGGGGAACGGATTATTATGGATCGGGCATCAGATCATCCCTATCCGATATACTTCTCTGATGATAACGGAAATACCTGGACTGGTTCGCAGCTCTCGAGGAGTGATGGCATGACAGATCAACTATTATGTTTCTATAATGATAATGGGAAGCTGTATGCCGGCGGATTTTTGGGATTATATTTAAGTCAGGATTCGGGTAATAGTTGGTCTTCCCAATATATGGATACTATTGGAACACACGGCGAGTTAATAGGGTTGGGAATTTTTAGGGATCTCATTTCTTATAATCATAACCTTGTTGCAGCTGTTGATTTTAACAGTATTCAAATATCCGGGGATAATGGGAAAAGCTGGTCAAGTTTTAATGACGGATTGATTTCTGATTGGACATTTGGGGCATTAACAATTAAACCGCCTTATATATGGGCTATTACCCAGTTCTTCGGAAATGTATACCGCTGTGATCTTACGGAAGTGGTTACAGATGTTAAAAATTTTAATGCCTTACTGCCAAATGAATATTCGCTTTCTCAAAACTACCCAAACCCGTTTAATCCAACCACAAGAATAAATTTCTCAGTTCCTAAAACAAGTTTTGTAACCTTAAAGGTATATGATCTACTTGGTAAGGAGGTTGCCACCTTAGTGAATGAGGAAAAACATGCCGGGAATTATAAAGTACTATTTAATGGTAGCGGATTAGCTAGTGGAATTTATTTTTATAAAATGCGAACTGAAAATTATACCAATACAAAGAAATTTATATTAATGAAGTAGTATTTACCAAGCAAAAATTATCTTTTTGTTTTTATTTCAACTTAAAAAATTTCACTGAAGAGATTACATTAATTTGTTGATCTTTTCAATTGTCATCGGCGCACAGCCCTCATAGTGATTATTCACATTTAAATAAACATCCACACCTCTATTTTTCAGATCTTTTATCATCTCAACAATATCCTTCAATTCTTCATCCCGGTTAATGTAAATCTTATTCCAATTTTCACCTGATATTTTTTCTAAACCGCTCCTGTCAAGGCCATGGAGCGTAATAATTACATGGTCTTAATTTCAGAATATGAATTAAAGATGTGATACAAAGAGCAAGGTGAAAATAATTTTTGAATTTAAATTATGCAATACATAATTTATAATTTGTTCCCGAATGAAACATATCCATCTTATCCAGAAATAGAGATATTGTTTTCAAATTGAAGAAATCGAACCAATATTATTAAATGAAAGGAGAATAGTAAATGTCAACAGAAGAAGATGTCCGTAAAGCATCCAAGCAGTTCTATAATGCTTTAAGCAGTATGGCCAATGGGAATTCCGATCAAATAGGAGAAATTTGGTCACACGACGAGACTGCAACAGCTATGCACCCGATTGGCGGCCGGGATGTCGGCTGGAAAGCAGTCAAGAAATCATTTGAACAAGTTGCCGGACTTGCAACTGAGGGTAAGGTCGGATTGAAGGATCAACTCATTCGTATAGTGGGTGATGTGGCTTACGAGTTAGGTATTGAAATTGGTGAGTTCAAACTCGCTGGGAATCAGGTAAACATAGAGCATCGAGTTACTAACATCTATCAGCGAAAGAACGGAGTATGGAAGATGATCCATCACCATGCCGATACTTCTCCAGCAATGCTGGATGTTCTCAGCAAATTACAGCCTTCAATGGAAAAGGTAGAAAGTAAGTTGTCATAATTGGAAATGTGAATAAAAACTAAGCCTTCTTTCAGAAGATGAAAGAAGGCTTCACTCTTTATCAAAATGTTTAATTAGTTCACAGAAAAATAAAATTATTATAGTAGTTTTTGAATCTTCTCAATCATCATTGGCGCACACCCCTCATAATGATTATTAACATTTAAGTATACATCCACATCATTATTCTGCAAATCTTTAATCATCTCGATGATATCCTTGAACTCTTCATCCCGGTTAACGTAAATCTTATTCCAATTTTCACCCGATATTTTTTCTATACCGCTTCTGTCCGGACCATGCAGCCTGATAATTGTCTGACCATTAATATATTCTTTATACTTATTATAAATTCCAACAATCGGCGGCATAAAATAACCCTGCAGAAAAACATTGGTCAGATCCAGGTCTTTCAGAAATCTGAAGTAAGATGTGTTCAGATAATTTGGATTTCTTATCTCGATTGACATTGGTGGCACATCTGCCGGCAGGGAGGTGAAGAACTGATGCAGATATCTCTGCAGTTCAGTCCTGAGGAACTCGTGCTATTGTGTGATAAAAGCATTCTAAAAGTTAAAAGAAATGAAGTAATTGCTTCATTAAAAGGAAACATTAAGGAAGAATATATTTTTTTTCTAAAACAAGCTGTTGAGGCTTATGAATTTTATCAGAGTAAAATAAATAAATATAAAAAAAAATCGAAAAACTTCTAGAGCTTATAAATCATGATAAAGAAGCAATACCAGCTATTACCAAAGCCAAGCGATCAAATAACAGAAATAATCCCCAGATAGATAATCTACATGATCACCTTATGAAGTTAACAGGTGGCAAGGATCCTTCGCAAATAACAGGTCTTTCGGATAAAATACTTATGGAATTAATGGCGGAGATCGGAGTAGATTTAACAAAATGGAAAACAGCAAAACATTTTACTTCATGGCTTTGTCTTTCACCAGGGGAAAACCAATCTGGAAAAAGCAACAAACGAGGAAAATCTTATAAGACGCATTCTAAGGCAAGACAAATATTTAGAAACTGTGCTAACTCTATCTCCAGTAGCAGGCACACAGCTCTTAAAGGATTTTATAACAGGATAAAATCCCGTAGAGGCCCAATGATCGCAATGAAGGCTACAGCTCGAAAATTAGCAGTTCTATATTATAATATTACGGTATATGGAGTTGCTTATGTAGAACAAGGGTTAGAAAGGTATGAGTTAAAATATAAAGAACAGCAAATTAAACGATTACAAAAACAAGCTAAAAAATTAGGATTACAACTTTCTGCACTATAAAATTTGGAAGCCATGAGTAGAAACAAAAGAATATTACCAGGGAGTATAGCTGAAGAAGAATAATAAAGATACCGCTGCAGTTATAAAATTCTTCCCGGATAAAAATGAGTTAACTTATAAAATTATTCCGGATACAATAATTAAATGGGATACAATTAAGATTGATGCTGAACCGATAATAATAAGAGGCGAAGAGGATTGGGAGAAGGAGATATGGCTTGTTGGGACGCTGCTTATAAATCTGGTTATTTGGATTGTCAAAAGAAAAAATATATTCAGAAGATTGCTTGTTAGTTAAAATTAATAATTATAATTTGCAATATACTTCTAATAAACTCGAATTGTGCTTTCTCATTTGTTCATTTCATGATTTTATAAGTACATACATAAGTTATCGTTTCTCCAGTAATCGATCTGATTTTTTAATCTTAATTGTTTTGAAATTTTTAGTAAGGAAAAAACCTGACTTAAAAATGCAGCAGGATATGGGTAGGCCAAACTTAGGTGAAGTTACAGTTGCTGATAGAATTTAAATTAGATCTGTGAAACTATTGCTAAAATAAAAAAATAGAATCCTATTATTTTACGGGTTGCAAGTAATAGGATTTAACTCTGCAATCCAAAAAAGGAGATAAGTATATGGAAAATAAACATCAGATCTTTGACGACTCATTCGAAAACACCTGGAAATCTTTTGATGAAAGTTTTCGAAAAAGCCTACTGGAGGAAGTATGTAAACATGGTTCGATTCACAGACTTTCGTACAGCCATGAAGAGCAAAACGCAATTTACAGTAATTTATTTTATGAAGCACTTGAAAAAGCTCTTACATCTGGACAATTTATAACAAAATGGAAGAAAGCTTTAACCATTCCAATGCCAAAAAACATGGATGAGTTAACTGAAATTTTCAATCTGTATATTGTATATCCTTTACATGCATTTTACTTGTTAGTTCTCTATGTTCATGAATATCCTATGCGTGCGTTTTTTTCCGGAAGGGACAGAATGCTGCCTTTCAATACAATCACTCTTAAGTTTCAGCAATCGCTGGGTGATCCATTGCCGACCGGAGTAGATTATGAATTTGACATGATTCAGCTAGATCTTTGTCCGGCTCTAGCTTATGATCATGAAATGCTGCAAACAAATGATATAGGTGCCGGGAACCAAGGTAAACCTAAACCTCATCCGCAGCATCATTGGAAAGATTTAATTTGGGTTTGGCATTTTTAATTATGCATGAATAATTGGTATCTTTTAAAAATTGGGCAATTAATTTTATTGTACAAATCTGTACCATGGGGATTATTTTAAATTCCTTAATAAAATTAATTATATTTGTAAAAAAATAGTTCTCTTTAAGAAAAGCTATTTCTATTATTCGTCTGTTTGTGAATTTTCGTCAACTTGACGACATTCTAAAAATATTAAAAGCAAAAAATTACAAAATCATCGATAACGGAATACATTACAATCTCAACATCGGCGGCATAAGAACCAATGATATGAATCCAAACAAATTCAATGATTGGATTTACTGCTTCTACAGAGACGAATCCGGAGAACAGAAATTTCACTGCTGGCCTGCTACAACAGATCCGGGACTTTACTATCTGAGATTTCCACTTTATAAGAAGGGGACTGCCATTCTTGCACCTGGTCAATATCTCGGCTGCTGGAGGTTAGGGCTGCACAAAGGAAAATATAAAGCACTGGTTCAATGTGGAAAAGTAAAAGTTTATAGAGATGCAAACAGAGATGATAAATATGATTATATAGAATCATCAGCTGAATGGGGATTGTTCGGAATAAATATTCATAGGGCAAGTAAATGGGGGATAGTGAATTATGTAAATAAATTTTCGGCGGGGTGCCAGGTGTTTCAGGAGCCTAGTGACTTTGATGAAATGGTTTTATTTTGTGAGAAGAGTTTGAAATATTTTGAGAATCCCAAAGGGACAGGTAGGTTTAGTTATAGTCTGATTGAGGAGAAGGATTTCATATCGATGGTTTAGGGGAAAAAACTTTTCTTAAGATTTTAAAGATTAGTTAAATTATTCTTGGTTTTTTACGATAATATATTATAGAGGAAAAATAGATAAAAAAATTATCCTGTTGGGATTGCTAAAAAGTGCATAGCAATCCCAATTTTATTTTAAACAACGGTTAGTTAAGTATATAATCTCCAAAGATTTTAATTGCCTTTCTGAATTAATCAATTTACATTAGATCTGATTGTATTTAGAGGTATGGGGAAAAATGGGGCAATTTCTCTTCATTCCGGCCATTCTATTTATCCTCATCAGGATTTTATAAGTAAAAATAAAATTAAGATTTGCATCATATTTTATGTCGCTGGAATTGATGTGGCGAAGCTGTGCATAGAATAGTAATGTAAATGAAATGTAGGAAGAGTTTTCTATTAAAGGACAAAATAGTTTTCTAATATAAGAAAATAGATGAAAAATATTTTTGGAAAAGGTGTTTTGAAATGGAACCTTTAATTATCGAATTACCCATACTTAATGAAGATGAATTAAAAGAACTTGGAGATTTTGAGCGATCTATTATTAAATACGAACACTTACTTGATTGCGGTTACATTGAAAGATTTAATAAAATCCCAAAAGATTTATCTAAATCTGAGAATTTTGAAATAATTTGCGCATTGCTTGCCCGTCAAATTTCCATTGGAAAAAGACTTGCAAGAAATCCAGATATATTAGACTATCTGTTGGTACGATTTTGTTAAGAGCCTTAATAGATAATCATATAACTATTGCATGGACTTTTAAAGATTATGAGGACAGAATTAGAAAATATATACTATATGGATTAGGTCAAGAAAAACTATATTTAGAACACCTTAAGAATGTAGAAAATAAAAATGACGACAATAATGACGTATCTAAAATTATCGATGCAAATGAAGATTGGATTAATGGTCAGCGATATTCCTTCTTAACAGAAATAAATGTTGGAAGTTGGTCTGGTTTATCTACCAGAGAAATGGCGGAACAAGCAGATTGTTCTGATTTATATAAATTTGCATATACTCCATTTAGTGCAAGCACTCATAGTATGTGGAATCATGTTGGCAAATATAATGTGACTTACTCAGACAACCCTTTGCATAAATATTGTCTTGTTCCTACCGATTATGAAATTGAACCGAGAGTCGACATATTGCTTAACTCTGCAAAATATATTCAAAAGTCTTTTAGTGCTTTTGATAATTATTTCAAAATTGTATGTGAGACTCAAAGCCCATACAACTTTTGGCTAGAAAAAATAAAATCAAGAACTTCTGATAATTTACAAGATAAGGCATAACCAAGCAATTTAAGTTGACAGCGTTGTACGCATTTGGCTTTTTAGAGATTTTAAAAGTAATTGTTCTGCATAAAGTATCTTGTTCAACCGAGTCAAATAAATTAATTATGTTGCAAACTGTACTTGTTGAAAAAGTTAAGCCCCGTTTGCTTAATCTTCGGCAGAGGTAAAAAATATTAGTTTCTTGTTTCCGGCTTCATTCCAATAAATTGGAATTACGCCGGACAAGCCCGTCTTCGTCTTTCAGACTTCGCCGGACAAGTTGGGCTGCAACTTAAATGTAGATTGTTATACAACCTCTCGAGAGAGTGTTGTAGCGCTTTCACTTCCTCAATATTATTGAAACAGGAGGTATATGATGGAGAAACAATTTATAACGATTTTTATCGTTTTGCTCTTTTCACTTACTTTAACCGATAAAGGAGCTTCTCAGGGTATTACATCACCAGATTATGAAGCTGTGAAAAAAGCCATCGAGCAATCAATCGGCTGGGCCATCGAGAAAGACTTCGATGCTATGTTCCGACTATGGGCCGATAATATGTTTCATTTCTGGGCGTTTTCAAATAGCATTGTAGTCGGCTTGGATAATTTTAAGACTTATGCTGAACAGTGGAAGGATCCTGATTTCCGCGGAACCCGCTTCGAATTCAAGGACTTACACATCGTGTTTTCTAGTTCCGGAAATGTGGCGTGGTATTCATGTTTTCTCGATGACTGCAGTTCTTATAAGGGCAAAGAGTCTTGTTTGAAAAACGTTTTTCAAACCGGTGTGCTAGAAAAAAAGAGACGGTCGTTGGGTTCATGTGCTGATGCACGGATCATATCCGGTCGATAAGATACCAGAAAATTATGTCAGGGAATTTTATTCGAACCTGTTTGAAGAAAAGGAATAGTCATATCAGGCATTTGACAGACCATGTCAATCTTAATTTAATTATTGATGCTTTTGAGTTTATTAAAGAAGCTAAAAAAGAATAGAAAAAATGTATAAAATGTTAAATGTTGTATAACGTTATAATGGATTCATGCCGAAGCGAGCCGAGGCATAATCCTTTGTTGGACTAAGGCACAAAGCTAAAAACTGCAAGCCGGGATATGTGTGTGGGGGTGCCTGGTAACAGGCATTCCTGCCACGACGGTAACTATATAATCTTTAACTTTTGATTAATCTCATGCAGGAAATTCTAAAAATTCCCGGCAATAAAATGAATATTTTTTTCTTACATATGACTTCATTTTCAGCTGACAAATAATTATTCTTATAAATGCTTTTAATTTCTAGGTATTGTGATTCGAGGGAATAACAATGCATTTAAAAATAAAAGAAGAAATATTGGCCCTTTCTTTAATTCTTGTCCTAATTATTCCAGGTTGTTCAAAGAATTCAGTTAATGGACCCGAAAATTCAATACCGAATGCAGTATACATTTATTTAAATGATACTCAACAGATTATAAGAGGTTTCGGTGCCGCTAATATACTTCCGTGGCGACCTGATATGACTACCGATGAAATAAACAAAGCGTTTGGTACCGGAGATGGTCAACTCGGGTTTTCAATTCTTCGTCTTCGTGTACCTTCGAACACAAGTGAATTTAGTCTTAACATCCCAACTGCAAAATTAGCTTATTCAATGGGAGTAAAAATTATTGCTTCACCATGGACACCACCAGCCTGGATGAAAACAAATAATGATACTATAGGCGGTAGACTCAATGATACTTCTTATGCATCTTATGCTGCTCACTTAAAATCATTTGTTGATTATATGGCAAGTAATGGAATTCCTTTATATGCAATTTCCGTACAAAATGAACCCGATGTCACAGTCAACTATGAATCGTGCGATTGGAATGCTTCTGAAATGCTCAGGTTTGTAAAAGAAAATGCTCCTGTGATTGGGACTAAAATCATTGTTCCTGAATCTGCCAATTTTAATCATACAATTTCAGATGCTATATTAAATGATCCGATAGGTGCGGCACACATTTCCATAATCGGCGGGCATATCTATGGAGGAGAAATTGAAAATTATCCACTTGCTGTTAGTAAAGGGAAAGAAGTCTGGAATACAGAATATTTGAATAATAGCGGCAATCCACCAACTAATCTTAGTATTGATACAGGCTGGACTGGTGCCATGCGAACAGCCGAAAGTATCAACGATTGTATGAATGCAAATTTGAACTCTTATGTGTGGTGGTACATAGTACGGTATTATGGTCCTATTGCTGATGGGACGTACGCTAACAAAGGAGACATTACAAAGAAGGGTTATGTTATGTCACAGTTTGCAAGGTTTATCCGTCTGGGCTTTGTAAGAGTAAATTCAACAAGCAATCCGCAGGATCTTGTCTCTACATCGGCTTATAAAAATGGATCTAAAGTAGTTATTGTTGCAATTAATCAAAATTCAAATTCTATTGATCAACAATTTATTATTGCAGATGGTACCGTTAATACTTTTACTCCTTACACAACTTCAGAGAATAAGAATTGCTCTCAGGAAAATAATATAATTGTGTCGGGAAGCAGTTTTACAGCAACCCTAGAACCGATGAGCATCACAACTTTTGTATCAGACTAAAAAGTGGTGGGAAGTATGATTTTAAAGATAAGGATATAATTATCATTCAAACTAAATCAAATCGACTGGGGATGTATTTGATGGGACAAGCATTTTTCAACCGGGAAATAATGAAAAGATAATAACCAAAATCAATTAAGACAGTATCAATTTGTGGAAAACCTGACGGTGAAATGGAATTACTTTGTAAGAAATTTGATATAGATGTTGTTATTATTCCTGATAAATTTAAAAATAACCATACCCAATTCTCCCTCCCCATCTTCCTAATCTTCTCCTCCATCTCTTTTATCCACATGGTACTTCATCTAGCAATTTATTCGAAAATATTTAATCCATATGTAACAATAATTTTGTAACAATAATTTCTATTAGGGGTTGCAAATATATATTTTTTAATATAGTTTAATTTCAAAGTATTCAGGGATATTAAATAAGGGGCAAATATTCTAATTCTCTGCCATCCGATACCAAATATTCCTCATATCGGTAAGCAAGATATTATGAGTGATTTGGCAAAGTTGAAATAGAACTTTTTGATTTTGTCTAATTTTATTGAGTTTATATTTAAGAGAGAGAGGTGAGGATTTCTTAAATGCCAGTGAAAATCTTTAGAATTAAATTTGGTATTAACAGTTGTTATCTTGTCCAGGATGAAGGTGTTATAATGATTGATGGTGGTCCACCTAATAAGTTAACAAAATTTCAAAAATTCATTTCAAGGATACCCATTTCGCCTAGGGATATCCGTTTAATTATTCTAACGCATGGTGATTTTGATCATGTAGGATCTGCAAATGATATAAAACTATTTACTGGAGCAAAAATTGCTATTCATGAAAAAGATAAAAAAAATTTTGAAAATTCTATATATAATTTCCCACCAGGTGTAGATTTATGGGGACGTTTTTCACATTTTTTATTCTACCCAATCACAAAAATCCTATTAAAGTCCCCTGGAGGTAAGGCAGACATTACACTGGATAATTCAGATTATCCTTTGTACGATTTTGGAATAAGGGGCAAAATAATATATACACCCGGACATACTAAAGGTTCTGTAAGTGTTCTTTTAGAAACCGGTGAAGCGTTTGTAGGATGTATGGCACATAATAATCTTCCATTTAGGCTGAAACCGGGCTTACCCATATTTGCAGAAAATATTGAAAAAGTCAAAGAAAGCTGGAAAGTGATTATTCAACAGGGTGCAAAAATGATTTATCCGGGACATGGGGACCCATTTCCGGTTGATGTTATTAAAAATATTTTGAAACATAAATTAAAATAATATAATCTAAAATGGACAATTCGATTGTAATTCCAGGAAGATGTATACTCCTTACTCTTCGAACGTTATCAGCTTATCATCTTTCGACATAAAATCCTTCCAGTTTAATTTGTTCTATTTTGGGATTTTGTTTTTCTTCCGATGATTTCTTATTATAAAATTTTTTAGCCGTAAAATAAATATCATCATGAGTTTTTAATGATAGACTATCGCAGTTCTGTTTTGTATATCCCAGGATAAGCTCTCCTTTATTGGAATATATGTTGAAGCAGGTTTCGGTTATGCCTATCAATCCTTCCGGACCCGATCTGTTTTTTAGAAATAAATCCGACAGCATACTTTCTGTTAAACTTACAGACTGCACAAGTTCATTCAGGAGATCTGTTCTTTCAGCTTTTGTTA
>CAVUCR010000060.1:0-40062 GCA_963739895.1 uncultured Ignavibacteria bacterium
ATAAGAGCCTCTTTAAATTTACTTATGCACATAACGAACCGCAATTAAGTTGCAGCCCAGTTTATCAACCGAAGGTTGGAACCAGAAACTTTTATTCATTACTACTGCCGAAGATTATGCAAACTGTGTTTAACTTTCCGTTTACGATAAGCACAGTTTGCAAGACTATTAATTAATTTGACTACGTTGAACAAGAGACTTGAGCCTGCCTGCCAGCCTTTGGCTGGGATCATCTACTTCAAAAACCTCTAAAAGCCGAATGTGTAAAATGCCGTCAACTTGAATTGCTTCGTTATACAACAACACTATTGATTTTTAATATTGTAGAGTAGGACAGGGCGCAGTACCCAAATCGTACGGGCTGTTTCCCTTGAACCCTCGTCAAACCGTACGTGAAGTTTTCCTTCATACGGCTTTCATGAATAAATTTACTTAAAGCCTAAGCCCTTGAACTTTATATTTATAAAACAGTCCTAACCTTGATATAATTCGTTATGAGGTTATTCTTATCCATCCATAGCCGCCTCTGTCCTTTATTCCTTTGCAATAGGCTGACGAATTCGTTTGTTTACATAGTGACATATCTTGATTAAGTACTTTTGAGCATTTCCCAATCTATAATAACTTGTCCATCCAACAAGAAATTTATTAAGATTTCTTACCTGGTCTTGTATCTTTCAGCGGTAGCTTGTGGCTGACAAGTTTCCTTATCTTCTCTCTGCACCGCTTCTGACTGGTTTGGACTTACAAGTATCAGTCGTTTCTTTGTCTTCCAACTTGGTACTACGCTTTGAAATTGAAATCCTAAGAACTCTACTTTCTTTTCTTCTTTAGGCTTAAGTCTTCTTGTCTTTTCCTTTGTTTATGCTTAAGTCCTAATCTTTCCATGTAGTGCTCCAGCAATTCGATTCCCTTTTCAAATTTTTTTGTGCAAGAATTATCATATCATCGGCATAGCGCACAATATGAATCGAACCTTTACTGATGTTATTTATACCTCCTCGTTCAAATGCTTTATCTACAGGATTCAAATACACATTTGCCAGCAGCGGGCTTATCACTCCTCCCTGTGGTGTGCCTCGTTTACTTTGCCGATGTTGGTTGTCCTCTATGTAACCACAACTTAACCATTGTTTTATTACATGGAGTATCTTTCCATCTGAAATTCTTTGCGCCAGCAGCCTTATTAGTTTCCAATGATCCACTGTATCAAAGTATTTCTCTATATCAACATCGTAAATTTCTTCACATCCCCAGTTCAGGTATTTATATATCTCCCTTACCGCACCATGTGCACTTTTCTTTGCCCTGAATCCAAAACTTGATTCTGTAAAATCAGCTTCAAATATTGGCTCTAGTATTATTAGAAAAGACATTTGTACTATACGGTCTCGAATGGTTGGAATACCTAACGGTCTTTTCTTTCCATTCGCTTTAGGAATATATACCCGCTTTACCGGCTTTGGTTTGTACTGCTCTTCTTTCAGTTCTTTCTGAAGTACTGCTAAGTATTCGGTTCGACCGTTTGTCTCTATATCCTCAAATGTTTCTCCGTCTACCCCGCATGCCCCACCATTGGCTTTCGCCTTGCGATAGGCTTCTTCCAATATATCCATACGATATGTTTTATCATATAGACTGTAGAACCTATACTTCGGATTTGTCTTTGCTTTCTCATACAGCTTCCTCTGAAACTCCCGGATCTTTTCTATGTTTGTTAGCTCCCGCAATACATATTCCTTCATTTCTTTGGAAACTATTATCCATCAGAGACCCTTCCCTACGATAATGTTTTACTGCATTATCATTTCGTCCCGATTTTCTCATGACTTCGGTACTACGATCTCATCCGCCACCTTGACCGCTTCCTTTCTTTTCGTTTCCTTATAGTAAGGCTCTTCTCTTTAGATTTTGCTTCTTACTTTTGATATGTTCAGAAGTTGATTCTAAAAGGCGATCGAAGGCTTCCCAAGTTCCTGGACTTTCTTTCCAACCGTGTCGCCACTAATACCCCGGAGATGCCATTAAACCCAGCTCTATTCTTCTGGCATAGTAATCACTATGTGATAGGATTTAATGATGCTGACTTCGTCCATAAAATAGGGACTCATCCATCTCACTTGTTTTTACGAGGCTACCTTTGTGTTCACTTCATATTACAACCCGGTCTTTTGCGTTGCATCCTTTCAGATTACGTTGTCAAGCCGCTTAGAGTATATCCGTTTCCAATTATACTCCGGCTTCTCGCTACGTGGCTTTAGAGTTTTACCACGATTGGGACTTGGCAGGCTCGCAACCTCCTGCCTCACCCAATTAGAATAGTCCAAGCTTTGCTTGGCGCTCATTTCAGAAAAATTAATTTTTTAGTCGAAACAAATTCTCCTGCTTCAAGTCTATATAAATAAACTCCGCTTGCCAAAGGAGTATTAAGACTATTAGTGTTTAATTGAGTTTTATAACTGCCTGCATCTCTAAATCCATCTATTAATGTAGCAACTTCCCTTCCTGTAATATCATATATTTCCAGTTTTACATTGCCCGGTTCTTTAATGCTCCAGCGTATAGTTGTACTTGGATTAAATGGATTCGGGTAATTTTGTTCCAGTTTATAATCAGCTATTTCTTTTGTCTTATCATTAACAGCAACCGCACCGGCTGTTCCTTTAAATGCTCCTCTTCCGTGTGTACCGGCTGCAACAACGCCATCTGATTTTCTTGATACCACATAATCGACAACAACATTCCCCATTATAGTTTTTCCTTCTTGAATCCATGCCGTATTATTTCCATTTAAAGTTGTTGTTGAAAACAAACCTATGCTTGTTGCAACAAAATAGGTGCTTCCGTTATTTCCGGGTAGAATACTGGCACCGCGCAATGAAGGACCCGGATTTTGAGCATCTCCTTGAAGATTACCTTCAACTGCATCATAATTTTGCCCTCCGTCAGATGAATGATATAATCCAATTATATTATAGTTCGACATAACAACCATAATTTCAGTTGCATCATCCGGATTTATTGCAATGTCGTGAACATAAGCTCCGGCTTGCGCACCCGGAATAGAGATATCTACAGCTCCGCTTGTGGCAGTTGTTGAATTAGCAATCTTATATATTTTTGGTACAACATTATTATTACCATTACTACTGGCAGCATAATAAAGAATATCTGCTGGATTTTTGGATGCGGATAATGCAGAAATAATATAATCTGCAGGAGCTGAAAGATTATCCAATTTAGTCCAGCCTATGTCTGTTCCATTTTCATTATCAGGAATAGTAGTAAGCTGATTATTCCTCCATAAGACATCACCGCCAGGGTAGTACATAACATCTTCATTATTAGGATCAACTACATAAGGATTAATAAATAATTGATTAGCTGCTCCGTTAGGCTTTACATCACAATACGGATTGTTTACATTAAAAGGATATAACGGATTATTATTTGCATCATAAGCTAATCTATATACATCCCCGTTTTGAGATGAAGAATAAGCAAAATTATTTCCAAAATATGCATAAGCGCCATCCCCGGAACTGACATCAGCACTCGGGGAAGTTGTATTTCCATCAAAAGTGAAATATGGTGTACCGTTATCTTGACATCCACCCATAATTCTATTATCACCTGCTAAATCGGGAATTGCCACCTGATAAAACTGTGTAACGTTATAACCATTGTTTTTGTTCTCCCACGGAAAGTAAGTCTGATAAGAAGTATCGGTAATATCTGAGGTATATGTAAGACCTCCGTCATGTCCCCACCACATTTTATTCGGATCCGATGGATCAAATGCAAAAGAATGAACGTCAGGATGAAAATTAGGGTAATCACCGGGGAAGGCTCCTCCAATCCAATTCCTTTTATCATTCTGATATGGAGTACTAAAACCATCTATGGAACGAAATAAAGATGTACCTGCAATAAATACATAGTTTTCATCGTCAGGTTTTACTGCTATAACCATATCGTAAGAATCTTGAGTAAATAATTTTGGATTTGCACTAGCAAAATCAGGAAGATTATTAGTTCTGTTTTCTGATGTGCCTGCTGAATAGTTAAACTTATAAAACCTTAAATCATCTTGTGTTTGAGAAACTGCCTGGACATTAAGGAACAAGTATGCTACATCATTATTAGATGGCGCAATTGCTATAACACCCCTGGATGAAGTTTGAGGGTAATCGTTTGGCGTTATGTTCGTCCACATATCACCATTATTAATCGATTTATAAACGCCGGGAGTATTTGTTCCGCCCGGGTCGGATATTACTGCAATTAAATCACCGTTTGATGCAGCGGCAATATCACTGAATCTATGCTCATTTAATGCGCCCAGAACCAGGTTAAAAGAAACACCTCCGTCAACCGAACGATAAATCCCAAAATTATCCGACGCGACAAAAATTGACCCGTTTGCAGGACTAACTACAATTTTAAGAACAAAATCAAAAGGACTATCGTAAGTAGCAACATCCGTGCTTAATGTATTTTGAAGCACCTGCCAGGTTTCCCCGTTATCAATTGATTTGTAAATACCGTTTCCTGAAAAGCCAGCTAATCCTGATTGGTCACCTGCGGAACCTTGAGATTCTCCCGTACCATAATACCAAATATTAGTAAATCCCGCTCTTGTATCCTGAGCAATTGAAGAAACAGACAGGATAGTGTTAAGGTCACTTTTTAATTTCCAGGTTGCACCATTATCGGTTGATTTCCAGATACCCCCGGAAGCGCCTCCAGCTATAATTGTATTTGGATCAGCCACATCAACTGCAAGTGCCCTGGTTCTTCCTCCTACATCGTTTGGTCCTGCTTCGTTCCAAGTAAGGTTTGAAGAAATTTTATTAAGAGATTTATTTTTTGCTGTAAGTCTTTTAGCAAACTCCAGTTCTTTATATCTTATTGATGGAGGTATACGGTTAGTTTTGGGATCTCTCAGCATTCTAAAAAAATATTCCGCTCTTCCTTTTTTCATTTCAACGGATTCATTGGCTTTAGAATAATTTTTTACAACCTTGTGATCATATTGATTTTTTTGAGTATTTAGTAAAAAGTTTACTACTAATAAAACTATAACAAACAAACCCAAGCTAATCAATTTTGTATACGATTTTTTCATAAATCCTTCTTAATTTTTCTTTTGAGTAAAATATTTAAACATCCATTTGTTGCTTTCGTTTGCTCCCCGCTGAATGGCAATTCGCATTGATAATTCTTCTCCCTCCATAAATTTATTTCCTTGATCCTTAATTAAAGATTTCGGCACATAAATTTTTATCTCGGAGCCTGGCGGAAGGATTGGTGTGGAAGGCCCGTAACCGAATACTTCCTCAATCTTTAATGTTGCCGTTAAATATTTCTCATCTTCAATCAAGTCCTTGATCAGGGCAGTAACATTTGCATTCCCCGGCGGCAGAGATTCAGGATGATTTCGCTCTATACTTGTTTTATTCTCTTTAGTTGTTTTGCTTGCTGATGAACAGCATGAACTACAGACAGTTAAAACACATGCAATAGCAAAAATTGACAATACTTGTAAGTAAATTTTACTCATTATGCGTGCATTCCTTTATTAAAATATTTTTGAAAAGTACATATGGGCCATAGGCTAATTACAGATGCAAATGCTATTCTGACGAAGCAGGATCTGAATTCCATATACCATTAATAGAAATCCATTTCCCTTCAGCTGTACGTTTTAATATTTCAGTGTATTTACCTTTTTCCACTATCGTTTTCCCATCTGCACCGGGATAACTCAATTGAAACCGTCCAATTTCATAGCCCAAATCACCATCACTTCCTGTAGAAATATTGTCTTAAAACATTTTTGAAAAGTGCATATGAGCAATCAGCCATTTTCCGTTTTGCTTTACCGCAAAAAAACTGGCTCTGCCGCTTTGAAAATTCATCATTCCACCCTTTTCCATCCAGGTAAAAGTATAATATCCTGTCACTACAGCCGCATCACCATTATAAATTTGAACTTCATAATCTTGTTCGTGATAATTTACATAAGCAAGATTTGCTGTTCCCTCAATAAAACCTTTCCACATAGCAGCATCGTGACGCAATGGAGATACTACATAGGGAAATTCAGTATTATCAGTTGTGAAATATGACCAGTATGTCGTGAAATCATGCTGATTGAAGGCCTCAGTTGTTTTCTTGGCTAAAGCTTGTACATCTTCCTTGTCCCCTGCGAAAGCGCTGCCTGCTAAAACAGCAAAAAGAAAAAATACTGTAAGTAATTTGAAATGTTTCATTATTTAACCTTTCATTATTGATTTAAAAAATCAAAACATTGGTGAAAAATGTATATTGACAATCAACCATTTGCCATTTTGCTTTACCAGTGTTGTGCTGTTCCTTCCGCTCTGATTTGTTACATTACCAACTTTTCCGACGACAGTGAAAACAAATAACCATTTACTACTGCTGTGTTTCCATTATAAATTCGGATAGAATTTTGCTGTTGTCTGTAATTAACCATCGGCAAGGAGTTAAAACTGTTAACATATTCCATCATATGAGGTTTGCCTATGTGCAGCAATGGAGTTGAAACTCCTGTAAACATTTCAAAGTCATCTGCTGAATAGGGAAAGAAAGTTTGATAGTCCTTGGAGTTAAATGCTTCCCAAGCTTTATCAATAACAGCCCCAACATCTTCCTTATCTCCCGCAAAAGTGCTGCCCGCTAATAGCGCTAATAGAATAAATATTCCAATTAATTTAAAATGTTTCATTATCCATCCTTTTTTAATAAAACTTTGTAAATGAATTTTTCATTCATTTTTTTGATAAAACTAAAAGGAGATAATGTTTATTATCTCCTTTTATTCTAGTTGGATTAATTGCTGCTTGGTTTTGATGTTCTTCCGCCATGGTCTCCGATCAAAACCCACTTGCCGGCTTTTTTCATAAGAATATCTGTCCACTTTCCTTCACTGGTTTCATCTTTTCCTGTTTCTTTATTCTTCATTATTTGCGAATAATAATAATCAGCATAAGCAAAATCACCTTTTACCCAAATGGCTAACGGGGTAAGAGTATATAGAACGGTTGAATTATTTTTAGCATCATTTTCTATCCATTTACTTGTATTGGCTTTGCTTTGCGGAACATCGGATTGATAAGCCCATCCGTTATAACTTTCGTCAAAATATGACATAAATCCGGCAGCATCTCCGGATGCTGATACAGCCCAGTATTTCTCTACTCCAGTCCAAACATCTTTTTGTTCATTGGACCATTGCTGGGCGAAACTGTTTCCGCCTATAAGTATCACTGCAAATAAAATCGCAGATAATCCTTGAAGTTTTTTCATAACGATTCTCCTTATAATTATTGAATTTATTTAATAAACTTATTCGTCCGAATTATTTATCCGGCAATAGTTTTGTTAGTTACCCGGTAAAATCCGGACAACCTTTGACCACTTAGTTAAAATTTCTAATTTAATTTTTGGTCAACTTTAAGACTTTCTGTTGAAAGAGCAGTGCAAACACTCTTTACGGATGCGTCGTTACAATTTTTTGATACTTCATAAATAGCTTTGTCACCTAAATCAGAATGGAGTTCGTCCAGTACAATAGCAGCCGTTATCCTCAATTGAGTTCCATTCTTTTCATTTTTAATAATATTTATCAAAGGTTCAATAAATGATTTAAATGATTCATCCGGAAAAATCTGTTCCATTTGCCTCATAGATTGCACGGCAGATAATTTCATATTTGCAGAATCATTGCCAACTGCTTTAAGCAACATTTTCTCAGTTTTTTCCAGATTTGCTTTTACAAATGGAGAATTGTGCTGCGTCAAATAACGCACCGGCCTTTTTTGAGAAAAAGTTAAACTAGATGTAAAGAAGAAAAGTAATGCTATTGAAAGAACGAAGGTAAATATTTGGTTTTTCATTTTAATAGTCCTTTTTATATTTATTTGTTGTTACCAGCTAAATCTTTCAAAAAATAGTTTATAATTTTTTAAAATCGATTTATGCGTGTTTAGAATTCCACCGGGAATAGATTCCCGGAGGATTCGAATTAATTATTTATTTGTTGAATACAACTTCCCTGTAAATTTCATCTGAGTGTTTTCCCGTAAAATATTTATTGTATGCGTCATTAAATTTCTTCCGGTCTGCTTTGTTAGGCATTGCCGCTCTAAAAAGTTCATTGGCTTTCTCACTTGCTTTATCAACATCTTCCCAGCTTTTCACTTCGAAAATTTGGATAAAGTCACGATTATTATGTCCCCACCAATGACGTACGGTTTTGTAGCTGACGACTAATGGATTATTCTTAAAAGTAATATCCGTATAGACCTGATTAAGAGAATCCAATTCTCTAGCTGAACCATTATCCGGGAATGCTCTTTCAAAATTTGTCATTACAAAAACATTCCCTTGCGCTTCCTGAGCTAACAAAGAACTGTTAAGTGAACAGCATACCAGGATAAGGAAAAGAACAGTTGCTAAAGATTTCATTTTGTGTCCTCTTTGATTTTTAGTTAAATATTATTTATTAGTTAATCACTTTCACTTGGATCCATTCCAAAATTTGCATGAACAAGCAACCATGTTCCGTTAGTTTTTACATAAACCCTTGTACTTTTAGCTTTGCTGGTTACTACTTTTCCGTCATTGTTCTTTATTACACCGGCAAAGTTGTATGTTAATATTGCCACATCACCATAAACCTGAACTTTAGGATTGAGCATTTCATCTGCAAGTGAAACTCCTGCTTTAAGATTTGCATCGTTAAGAGTAAAACTTTTAATCTTACCGTCAATACGGGTTGAATAGCTCCCGTTGAATTCAGTATAATCATCTGAAATATATTTATTTCTTGTAGCCATATCATTTTCATTTTCGGCTTTCCAGATTTTGTATGTAAGAGAAATAATTTCATTTTCCACCGAACCGTTAGAATTTTGAGCTAACGAAATCGAGTTAATTCCATGAACCAGGAACATTGAAAAGAGCAAGGACATTGTTAAAGTTTTCATTTTATAACTTCTATATTTTATTTGTGAATTAATTAATTAGCTTTTTGGCTGTGCGAGCTTTAGCCCAGAAGCTTTCTTCATTGCTGCCATTGCTTCTTCTACAGTAATGAGGATTGTTGTTTTAAGTCTTGTAGTACCGCCGCCGGCAAAGGAAACCATTGTAGTTGCTAAGTTTGAAGCATTATCGGGCATATCAGCTATAACTATTCCATCGTAATCACCGTAAGAATAGTAGAACCCTAACATTTTGCCTCCAAGCTTTTCAATTAATTTCCGGACAGCAATAGAGCGGTCTTCCGGATTTTTTAATAAATTCCCCACTGTTTCAGCTTTATAAGAAAATTGGATCATTGAAAGTGACATTTTATCCTCCTTCACGGTTTAATATTAAAAAAATAATTGTGCTTAATTCGAAGTTTTAGTAACATCTTCAATAAAATTAAAATCCGGCATACCCAGTACACCCGCTTTCTGCATAATTTCTTTTAAATTATCTGATTGAGAAAATTTTTTAGCATTCTCAATACTATCCCACTCAAACAAAATAAAAATTTCATTAGGATTGTTTGCACTTCGAAATATTCTTTCGCCTATTGAACCATTTTTAGAACGGAATGAAGAATGGTCGTCGAAGAAAGGTCTCCACTTTTTATAATCCTCAACTTTGTGATGAACTAATATGTGTGCCATTATGAACCTCCTACTATTGCTTTATTTGTAAAATTATTAGATGAGTTATGTTTTTTATTTCCTTATTTTCACTGTCCGCTTAACCACAGATCAAAGCTTTTATTGTTTTCACCTTTGGGATATATCCAATCAGGTTTCAACCTGAGCCCGGTGTTGTTCCTCCAGATAAAATCAATAGAATCAGCAATATCTGACTCATTGGCTATATTTAGAAGATAGGTCTCCTTGTTTCCAAGATAAATTCTTTTTATTTCCGAATAAATATTTTGCGCAAGGAGTGTATTTTGAATAATCTCAGCCTGTCTTAAATCGTAGGAAGCCCAGACTATTCCATTTTTACCTGAAAGAAAATCATTTTCATCGAAAGAAATGTTTAATTCCACGATAGAGCCGAAAGGCAATTCCGGGGCTTTTTCTTCACTTAATTCTTTCCATTCAATTGTCATCATAGTTTCAAGTTCTATCTTCCCGATATCAGAATAGATTCCTTTAATTTTTAATATCTTCACTAGTTTTAACCGGGGATTTGAATTATTAAATTTGATTTGCTTAGGCAAAGATAGAAGAAAGGCAGGCAGATATCTTGCACTATCTGCGCAATTGTTTGGACTTATTGCGCATTTGGTAGAAATTAGAAAATTTAGCCGATTAGATTTTATAAATGTTGATTAGTAAAGGAATTGAGAAACGGGGAAGAGGAGAAGGGGAGAAACGGAGAAAAAGTGAGTGAGAAATTCCGTTCAATTAAATCCAATATTCAAATTTCTATTATTCCCTCCATTTCAATTCTCCCCGGTTCTCCTATTCTCTCTTCCCCCAAGTCCCCGTTTCCTGTTTCTATTTAATTGAGTGATAATTTATTTCTTCTTAGGCGAAATCAACCACTTATCAGCACCTGTAATCATCGAAACTATTTGTGCTAGAACCTGATCATATTCTTGATCTAGTCTATGTGCTGTCTCGTAGTTTAAATATCCGCACCTTAAACTAAATTCCAGCCAGACTTGAGTTTCGCAAGCTTCAGTTTCAGCATCGCTAAGTTTTGCAATAAAAGCTGCCTTGTATCTTCGTTTTCTCCAAGCCTCTGCAATGTTTGTACACACGGACCTTGATGAACGCAGAATCTGATCAACTAAAGAATATTTTTCTTCTTTAGGAAATGCTTTTATCAAATGAAAAATTTCCATTGCAAGATCCATTGCTTGCTGATAAACTCTCAACTCTTTATAGCTATTAATTTTCTCTCCCATTTTTTACCTCCCTTGATTGTTTTTGTAAATGATTATTGAAAATAATTTTGCAGCTATTAATTTTAAATTCTCCCTTTCCCCTCTTCCCCCTTCTCCGTTTCTTCGATTACTTTTTTACATTTTATAAAAATACTAAAAAATCAAATCTTCTTAAACTCCGAAGGCGAGCACCCAAACTGTTTCTTAAACGATCTTGAAAAATAAGCCTGGTCATTAAAGCCTACTTTATAACAAATCTCAGCTACACTCCCGGAATTTTGTTTTAAGAGATCTGCGGCTCTTTGTAAACGGAGGGAACGAATCAATTGCCCTGCAGGCTGATCGATAAGTGCATTTAATTTCCTGTTAAGCTGTGAAATACTCATATTTACTTCTTCAGCTAGTTTCTCTACGCTGAATTGTTCATCACCAAAATGCGATTCGATTATTTTTATTGTTTTCTCTAAAAATTCCTGGTCGGCAGAAACAGCAGAGACTTCCGAGGGTTTGATTATTGTTGCACGGCTGAATTTTTTGCGTAATTCTTTCCTCTGGATAATTAAATTCTTTATACGCACTCTTAATTCTTTAGCGCTGAAAGGCTTAGTTAGATAGGCATCAATTCCTGTTTCAAGCCCTTCTATTTTATCATCAAGCCCGGCTTTTGCCGTTAACATAATTATAGGGATATGACTGGTCTTTTCATCTTTTCTTATTTCTTTACTGAATTTATACCCATCCATTTTAGGCATCATAACATCGGTAATAATAATATCAGGGATATTCTCCTGTGCTTTAACGATACCTTCCTCCCCGTTGTCAGCTTCGATTACCTTGTAATCATTTTCAGTCTGTTCACGCATATAGGCTCTTACATCCGGATTGTCTTCGACGATTAAGACTATTTCTTTGCCGCCGGACACCGGATACATGATGGCTGAAGATGGACCCGGTTCATTTGCGTTAAGGCTAGCATCAATTTCTTTAAAAGAAAATTTATCTCCAGGCATTACTTTTTCTTTTTCAAGACTACGATCTCCGAGCGGAAGATTAATTATAAATTCGGTCCCTTTACCTATTTCAGTGCTTACTGAAATGCTCCCTTTATGAAGTTCAATTAATTCTTTTGTAAGAGCTAGTCCAATCCCGGTCCCTTCGTACTCACGGGTACTTGACCCGTCTGCCTGGTAAAAACGATCAAAGATATGAATAAGCTCTCCTTTGCTTATGCCTTTCCCTGTGTCTTTCACATGAACTTCAACCAGAGAATTATTTAAAATATTTAACCTGACTTTTATTTCGCCGTCAACAGGTGTAAACTTGAATGCATTTGAAACAAGATTATAAAAAATTTTTTCCATTTTATCGGGATCAAATACTACAGGGATATTCTCAAATTCAGATTCAAATTTTAAAGTAATTTTTTTCGATTCGGCAATTGATTCAAAAGAATAGAATAAACTTTTTAGAAAAGAAACGATATTATGCTGTTCAGCTTTTAATTCCATGCTCCCTGATTCAAGCTTGGAAAGATCAAGCAATTGATTTATCAATGTCAGGAGCCTTCGTGCATTCCTATCTGCTACATGAAGCTTTCCTTTTTCTTTTATTTCAATTTTAGATGAAAGGACACTTTCAATTTGTCCTAAAATTAAAGTTAGCGGAGTACGGAACTCGTGAGATATATTTGCAAAGAATTGAGATTTCAGCTGGTCGAGTTCTTTCAACTTTTCATACGCAACTAGTTCTAGTTCAAGTGCATGTTTTTTATTTAATCTTTTTAATTCGGAATGCCTTATTAAGAATAATAATCCTAAAAAGATTAAGCTGTAAAATGCATAGGACCACCCTGAGAAATACCATGGAGAAAGAATCGTAAAAGCAAAAGAATCTTCTTCACTTATGATTCCATAAACATTTTTTGATCGGACGTGAAATTTGTAATTACCGTGCGAAAGGTTGGTATATTCCTTTTTCGATTCTGTTGTCCATTGTGACCATCCGTCATCATTTCCCTCAAGATAATACTCGTAAAGGGTTGCTTCCGGCTTATCAAAAGTAGTTGCTGCAACATTAAAAATTACATTGTTATCGCTAAAAGGAAGGATTAATTTATTATCTTGAAAGCCAGCTGATTTTATACCTCCATAAATAAGCGAACCGTTGCTAACTTCTACTTTCCTAATCAAACTTGAGTATTTTATTTTTACATCTTTTTTGATAAGAGGATTATAATGTACCAATTCTTCATCAGTACTTATCCAGAGTATTTCCTTCTTTGTAATAGAATCAGCTTCGGCATACATTGCAGTAACGCTATTTAAATCCAATCGCCGGAAAACCGGGATAGGCTGCCAAACATATCTTCCATTTTTTTGCAGCACTGCTTTACCAAGTTCATCAATACTGTTCACCTTTGCTAAAATCCATAAATCGTTATTTTTTCCTTTTGTAATATTTAGAATAGTATTAGTTGAATCAGCAAATGCAGAACCAAAAGTTGAATCGGGTACAAATTTTTTCAGCAGTTTGTCAAATCGGAATACCCCTTTATCTGTTGCAAGGAGTATTTTACCCTGGATATCGTACAAACTCGATTGATAACCAGGCAGCTTTTCTTTCGGATAACGGTCGAAATTTAATTTATTTTTTTGCCCGGTTAAAAGATCATCCATGTTATCTGCAACATGAATTATTCCCCCATCAAGGCTTTGTAGCCATAAACTGCTGTCTCTATCTTCAACCGCAGAAACTAATTCTCTATCAAAATTTGTTTTATAGATATTAAATTCATTTTTCTTTTTTTGTTGTTGAAGGATTGACAGTCCATCTCCATGTGCAACATATATCCTTCCGGGATAAAATTTGGAAGGCAATATCCAATTGGTTGTATTATCTGTTAATGTATTCTTTAATTTATCATTCTCAATTATTTTGAGTCCCCAATTAGTACCGGCAAAAAGAATTCCATTATAATCCAATAATATGTATCCGGGTTTATTAATACCTTTTACTAATTTAAAAGAATCACTTCCTTTGTCAAAAAAAATTACACCAAATTCATTAGCAGCATAAAATTTACCGTTAAACCGCAACATTGAGTGTAAAGGAAATTTCAATGAACCTTTTTTTGGTATGATTGATAATGGTGAAGGTGTTTCGCAATGTACAATTCCATTATTTGTCGCTAACCATAAGCCGCCCTGTTTATCTGAGTAAACATCAAATATAACATTTGTTGGTAAACCCGAGTTTTCATCAATAATGTTAAGCAAATGTCCTTTGTGATCAATAATTATAACACCGCCGCGCTGAGTAGCAAAAGCAAAATTTCCATCAGCTGTAATGCAGGTATTGTAAATCTGGCCATTCTTTAATAATGAATCTACGTCAGTTTTAAATGGGGAAAATTTATCACCATCAGATAAAAATAAACCATTATAATTTGTAGTAACAAGAATTCTTTCTTTATTAGTTAAATCCTCCTCCTTGAAAAGCAGCATATCGAAAACGCCGGTTTTTGAAAAATATTTACCATCCGGCATAAGTTTTAAGGAATCTCCCTCAATCATCATCAAACCGGTGCCGTTATTCCTCGTATAAATTTTATCATTAATTTTATATAACCTATAGGAAAATACTGAATCCAAAACTTTTATATCGTTTCCGTTCCATCTGAAAATTTTATCCTTTGTCTTAAAAAAGACAGCTTTTGAGGAACAAATAACATCCCACATTTCACCAAAATTGCGGTATTTTTTACTGAGATAACCAAGTAAAGATTTAAATTTTAATTGCCCCGTAGAATCAGGTTTGAGACAGCCAAAATCAGATGATGCACAAACATATATTCTGCCGCTGTCATCCATTGCTAATGAGCGAACTGACAAATTATACGGGGTTTTTATTTCCCGCCATGAAGTTCCGTCAAATTCTAATATTCCATTTTCATTACCGAAATACATTACACCGCGTTTGTCCTGAATTATGCACCAATTTGCAGGAGATAATTTATATTCTTTCGGGCTGTAATATTTAATAAACGGCTGGCCAATTTTGCGGTATTTGTGATTTACAGTTTGACCGAATGAAACCGTAACAAATAAAAAGAAAATAGATAATAGATTTATTATCAAATATTTTTTTGAGATCATTTTAAATGATTTGAATTAAATTTAACACGAAAAAAGATGACGCAATTCTTCTTTCGAAATATTTTTCAGCCTCTGATAAATAAATCTGCAGCTGAAACAGTATATGGAGGGTGGCCAAAAATCTATATATTATTCTTGATATGAATATCTTGACAGCGGAGTGAAATAATACGAATCTCGAAATTTTGATTTAATTTATCTCTTTATTTACTTTTGTTCAAGAAAAAACCTTAGTTTTAAAACTAAATTTGTACATAATACTAAAATTTGTTCTCTTTGTCACCTAATAAAGGTTTAAAATATAATTTTTTCTTGAATTTTAAATATTGTGGATATAAAAACAAATTACCAAACGGAGAGATGCTGGAGTGGTTGAATAGGCTGGTCTCGTTCCGAAGGAATTCCATTTGGGAAAAACCAGTGTGGTACATGCACGAGTTTGAATTTATAATCGGAGAGATGCCGGAGTGGTTGAACGGGACGGTCTCGAAAACCGTTGTGGGGTTTTTCTCTACCCAGGGTTCGAATCCCTGTCTCTCCGCAAAAATAAATCCTCGATTCTATTTTCCTTTTCAGGGCCGGCGGAGCCTGAACTGAGCGGTGTTCCTAGTGCACATTTAATAAATAAAGGCAAGATTAATGAGATATCCTGTAAATCAAAATTCTCATGGTGAAAAAAAGGGATCAGCCGGCGGCGTTTTGTGAAAATAGCCGGAATTTCTGCTTTATGGGCGTCTTCCTTAGGCTATTTTAATTTCAAAACTAAGGGAGTTTCTATTGTTATAGATCCTGCTGACCAAACAGCAGGCTCGCAACCATCAATGTGGGCAGTGAAGGAACTGGAAAAATCACTAATTTCCAAGGGAATTGATGTCCATAGATTTACTCTGCTCTCACAAGCCAGAAGCGAAGACTTAATCATTGTTGCAGCAGGCTCTGATTTTTCTTTAGCCCGTCAACTACTTAAAGATGCGAAAACAAAAATCCCGTCTATTCCTGAATCTCTTGGTTTAATTCCGGTTAAATCAGGTGACAAACAAATTTTGTTGGCCTGCGGATTTGATGTGCGGGGGCTCGTTTATGCCATGCTTGAACTTGCAGACAGGGTTCAATATTCAGATGTACCTATAGACTCACTGAATATTCAAAAGCCTGTTGTTGAGCAGCCTGCTAATGTTATCCGCAGCCTCACCAGACTTTTTGTAAGTGAAATTGAAGATAAACCCTGGTATTATGACCATGAGATGTGGAAACAATATCTTACCATGTTGGTCACTCAACGTTTTAATCGATTTAATTTGTGCCTGGGAATCGGTTACGACTTTCTTGAAAATGTGACTGACGCATATTTCCTTTTTGCCTATCCATTCTTTTTATCTGTTCCGGGGTACAATGTAAGGATAACGCAGCTGCCTGATGCGGAACGTGAGAAAAATCTTGAAATGCTGAAATTTATTAGCGAACAGACAGTCGCCAGGGGTATTCAATTTCAGCTGGGAATCTGGATGCACGGATACAAATGGATCAATAGTCCTGATGCAAACTATACCATCGAAGGACTAACACCTGAATCTCACGGTCCGTATTGCCGGGATGCTGTTCGACAACTTCTAAAAGCCTGTCCTGCCATCAGCGGAATAACTTTCCGAATACATGGAGAGAGTGGTGTAAAAGAAGGCAGTTACAATTTTTGGAAAACAGTATTTGACGGAGTAGCTGCCTGCGGCCGCAAGGTTGAGATAGATATGCATGCTAAGGGAATAAGCCAGGAAATGATCGATACCGCAGCCGCTACCGGCATGCCTGTTACAGTTTCTCCCAAGTACTGGGCAGAGCATCTTGGCTTGCCTTATCATCAAGCCGATATTCGGGCATTCGAAATACCGAAACCGGATCAAAAAGCAGAAGGTCTACTGAATCTGAGTGCTGGATCTCGAAGTTTTACACGCTACGGTTATGCGGACCTGCTTAAAGAAAACCGGAGTTATGGAGTTTTACACAGAATCTGGCCGGGCACACAACGTCTTTTGCTTTGGGGCAATCCGGAAATGAGCGCAGCATACTCAAGGTCATTCAGCTTCTGCGGAAGCGTTGGAGTTGAACTTATGGAACCGCTTTCGTTCAAGGGTCGTCGAGGATCCGGGATTGCAGGCGGCCGTTGTGCTTATTTAGATAAATCATTAAAACCAAAATGGGATTGGGAAAAATATCTTTATAGTCTCAGAGTTTTTGGCAGGCTGGCTTACAATCCAAATACCGAACCGGATGTTTGGCGCCGTTATCTAGTCAAACAGTTTGGTGCGGGAGCTGAGGCTGTTGAAGCGGCTCTGGCAAATGCATTCACTATACTTCCGATTGTGTTGACTGCTCACGGAGTTTCGGCTGCGAACAATCTTTACTGGCCTGAAATTTACACCAACCTGTCCATTCCTGATCCAAATAATAAAAATCCATATTTCGATACCCCGTCACCAAAAGTATTCGGTAATGTCAGTCCAATGGATCCTCAATTGTTTATGCGAATCAACGATTTTGCAGATGAATTGTTAAAAGGGAAACGGAGCGGCAAATACTCCCCTATTGAATATGCCCAATGGATAGAAGACTTTGCAGAAGCAGCGGATAAACATCTTGCAATTGCAAAAGCTAAATCGAAAGGGAAACAAAAAACCTGAATTCCACCGGATGGCTATTGATGTGGCTATAGCAGCCGGGTTAGGCCGTTTCTTTGGAGCCAAATTCAGATCCGGTGTTCTCTTTGCAATCTTTGAACAAAGCGGTGACCGGACTGCGTTGGAATTATCTTTAAAGACTTATCAAAAGGCAAGGGACTTCTGGATCAAGCTTGCAAATATTGCAAGGGATATCTATAAACATGACATTACAATTGGTGAACTTGATGTAATACGTGGTCACTGGCTCGACAGGCTGCCTGCAATAGACGAAGATATCGATTTAATGAGAAAAATTTTGGAACAAACCCCAAGCAGTAAAGCTTCTCAACAGGACAATGTGCGGTTGGCAATACAGGAAGCTATGGGACGACCAAAACGTGATTCTGCAATTTGTCACCATAACCAGCCGAAACATTTTAAAACAGGTGTACCTCTTGTTCTGAAGCTATCAACTGAGAAAGTAATCGGATCGGTTTGGTTATATTACCGTCATGTAAATCAGGCTGAGCGATTTAAAACAGAGGAAATGCAGCGGATGGGAAAAAGTTTTAGAGCAACAATACCGGCTGACTATACCAATTCACTCTATCCCCTTCAATATTACTTCGAGCTGAGAGAAAAACCGGAAAGTGCATGGTTATACCCGGGATTATCAGCAAATTTAACACAGCAACCATACTATGCTGTACGGAAGACATAGTAAACCTATGACTGGTATCCGGCATCCGGTATTTATTTTTATCGGCTGAAAATTAATAGTTATACTGCTATAAAAAAAATTGCTGCTCACAAATAAAAAACTTATTGCTTAGTTTGTATTCTTTCGTTGTTTATCGATAACTTTGTTGCATATTTTTCTATTTTGATTACCTAGTTCCAGAGATTACCAGGAAAATTTATGCGGCTCAAAACCATCCTCACAATTTGCTTTACTATAATTGTTTCATTCTTTGCATCGAATTCTTTTGCCGGTTCAAAGAAAGAACCTGTCGATTATGTTAACACCGATATTGGCGGAGTCAGCATTCTGCTTACTGCAACTAGATCAGTTGTGCAATTGCCGCATGATTATCCGCAGGTAACGCCGGTGTTGAATCCGGGTATCACAGATTCTTATTTAGCTACAAAAATCTATGGTTTCCCCGCAGGCGGTGTTACAATTATGCCGACCACAGACACATTGAAAACAGATCCGAACAGAATTGCATCAAGTTTTGACCGCGACTTTGAAACAAGAACTCCATACTATTACAAAGGATTACTTGAAGACTATAACATTGAAACTTCCTATACAGTTGGACATTTCGCCATTTTCTACCAATTCGATTTCCCATCATCCGGAAATAAATTTTTTAATCTTATGATGGATAATAAGGGATGGATAGAAACTGATGGTTCAGATATCGTCCAAGGGTTCACAACTATAAATCAAGTCCCTTATTATTTCTATCTTAAATTCTCCGAACCATTTGAGATTAAGGGTACCTGGAATTACGGCAGTGAGCCGGAAAAGAAAAATCATATGGAAGGAGAAAAAATCGGATTAACTCTCGAGTTTCAAAAATCAGAATAAAGATCCAGTAATGGTTAAAGCAGGATTGTCATTTATCGGTCTTGAACAGGCAAGGCAGAATTTAGATGAAGCCATTAAAGGCTGGGATTTTGAATTTAAGGAAAGAACAAACCCGTGCGGCATGGAATAAGCTTTTAGGGAAAATTGAAGTGGGGGAGGAACCGAAAAAGAAAAATCTATTTTTTATAGTTCCTTATACAGATCTGAACAGAACATGATGAATATTACAGAAGACGGCCGGTATTACAGCGGATTTGACGGGAAGGTTCATGAAAGCAGCGGCAGAGATTTTTATACAAATGATCAAATGTGGGATACTTTCAGATGCGAACATCCGCTTGCAGCTTCTGCTTAATCCCGGGCAGCAGGAAGATATGATTGAATCAATATTAAGAATGGATGATCAGTCGGGATGGCTTCCGATGTTTCCGAGACTTAATGGAGATTTCGCGGGTATGATCGGTCAGCATGCGAACCAGGTAATTATCGATGCTTACTTCAAAGGATATCAGTAATTTTGATGTGAACAAAGCTTATGAAGCGATGAAGAAAGAAGCAATGAATGCAACAATGCTTCCATGGAGAAATGGAAAGATGACTTCACTTGATACAGTATTTCTTGAAAAGGGCTTCTTCCCTGCCCTGCGTGGAGGCAAAGAAGAGACAAACCCGGATGTTGCTTCATTCGAGCGGCGGCAGGCTGTATCGGTAACGCTGGAAGCAGCTTATGATAATTGGTGCATTGCTAAGAATGGCCAAAGCACTTGGTCATATGGAAGACTATAAATATTTTATCAAAAGAGCTTACGATTATAAAAATGTTTTCAATACCTCAACAGGATTCATGTCACCCCGCTCAGCGGATGGAGAGTGGATTAAAGGATTTAATCCCATACTGCCAAGCGGTCCGGGAGGACGTGATTATTTTTCAGAATGCAATGCATGGATATGGACATTTAATGTGCAGCATGACGCTGCCGGTTTAATAGATCTTTTTGGAGGACGCAGACCTTTCTTAATTAAGCTCGATTCTCTATTCGAAGTTCAATACGGCGGAATGTGGAAATATTCTTTTCTTGCAAAGTTTCCCGATATGACAGGCCTTATAGGAAATTATGCCCAGGGAAACGAACCGAGTTTTCATATACCTTATCTATATGACTTTGCCGGCGAACCCTGGAAGGCACAGAAAATCCTACGTCAAATTATGGACGTATGGTATAATGATGTCCCTCTAGGTCTCTCTGGAGATGATGATAAAGGCTCTTTGGGAGCCTGGTATGTGTTTTCCGCTATGGGCTTTTATCCGTTTTCTCCGGGTGAGCCGTATTATGTGATTGGGAGCCCCTTGTTTTCAAACACCATCATTCATCTGGATAATGAAAAAACATTCACAATAAATGCAGAAGATGTATCGGTTCAAAATAAGTATATACAATCAGCTAATCTTAACGGAAAGCAGCTTCTCAAACCATGGTTTTCTCAGCAGGATATGGAAAACGGCGGAACGCTCAAACTGCAGATGGGACCGAGACCAAACAAAGATTGGGGAAGTACACCAGATGACGCACCGCCGTCGATGAGCAGCAGTTTAAAATGAGATTACACATGATTTTTAGTTGTTCCATTTAAAACATCGAGACACTAACTCTCCCTGCTCTATTTTTTTCAAATATTCCAATCTTTAATGATATTTTTTCAAAAGATATCATTTTTTCCCCTTACCATATCTTTCCAAAATATTTTTTATATATAATTTTATGTTGCCTTGGCCATTTCAAAAATTTTATTGAAGATAGAATATTGCACTCCTACGGAGTGCCTGTATTCAGTGGAATATTATTATCTACAAATATATCTCTCCTACGGAGAGAATTACTGATTGCAAGAACTCCGATAGGAGTTCAATATTTATAGAGAATAATACCCCCCAAAAGCCAGAACTCCGTTAGGAGTTCAATAAAAGAAACAAAGAGATTTATTTGGATGGTTTATTTTTAATTCAATATAAAAAGGTAAGGAAAGAACACAATATTAAATTTTTTTCTCATTCCAAATTTTAATTTGGACTGCAATGTTACAAAAATTATTTTCCTAATTGACTTTAAATAAAGAATAATTTACTATAAACAATAAGTTTTTTCTTTTAGGGGCTTTTTAATAAATTGTCCTGCTTATATTCTTTCCGAGATATTCAATCCCCTAAAAATTATTTTCGATATTTATTTCCCATTGTTAGACCAATATATTTCGGGGATAATATGATCGGGGACTGGTTATTACATCATATGGCTAGAAAATCCTGCATTATCTACTTGCTTATTGGAGCCTGCTCCCTTTTCAATTCATATCCGCAAAATTTAAATTCTCAATTCCCAACACCAACATTTGAGTATATATCAAGTGAAGACGGCTTACCTGAAAACAGTGTAACCTGCATCTTGCAGGATCATCTTGGGCCTAAGTTGGATGGATTTCAGTTATGTAATAAGTTAAAGACAGATGAAAGAACAAGTCACATTCCGGTAGTGCTTCTTACAGCAAAGGCAGCAAAGCAGGACAAGATAGAGGGATTTGAAACGGGTGCAGATGAATATATAATGAAGCCTTTTGAACCGGACGAATTATTAGCCAGGATAAAAAACCTTATTGAACAGAGAAAAAGGATTCATGATTATTTCAAAAAACATAGTATAATTGAATTAGAAGAATCAAAAATTACTTCTGCAGATAAAAGATTCTTAAAAAAAGTGTTTGATACAATAATAAATAAAATGTCTGACCCCTCTTTTAATGTAGAATCACTTTCAGAATCAATTGCTGTGAGCCGTTCGGTTCTCCATAAGAAAATTGTCTCATTAATAGGTGAACCACCTATTGAGGTAATTAGAAGAATGCGTGTAACCAAAGGGGCAGAACTAATAGAAAAGAATTTCGGGAATATATCTGAAATAGCGCTTGAAGTAGGATTCAATAACCCGGCTAATTTTTCGGAATATTTTAAAAAGCAGTTTGGAGTTGTACCATCACAGTATAAAGGGTAATGGTATAGGGGAATAAAAGACGCCCCGTATTTTCTATACCCATATACCTCAAAAAAGACAAATGGGGTAATAAATCAATACAAATCTGGTAGAAAAACCTTCCTAAAAAGCATATCTAAATGCTGTTGAATTTGAACAGTTAATAACGGGCAATGATGAATGAGTTAGTCCCAAAAGAGTTTTACCTGGGGCAGAATTATCCTAATCCTTTTAAAGAAAAGACAACCATAAAGTATTGCGTAGCTTATAAAACCAGGGTAAGGATAACAGTCTTTAATACTGAAGGTAAAATAATTGAAAAGCTTGTTGATGAAGAAAAAGAGGCAGGTACTTATAAATTAGAATTTCCTTCAGTTGAGTGTCCACAGCCAAATGATAAGGAAAGTGAGCATCTGGTAAATGGGAACTATTTATACCGTTTAGAAGCAGGAAATTATATAAGGGAAAAGGAAATGAAATTAAGTAAATAAAAAATAAGGGTGCTTAAACCTAATAATAACTTTAGGAGAACACCTCGTAATTTAAAAATCCTTAATGGAGGTACGCTATGTATTTTTCTATTATAAATAAAAAAATCGTTTTTTTACTTTTCCTAATTTTGACTGTTTCTCAATTTAATTATAGTCAAATAACCAAAACCAATATTCAAAATAATGATAGAAAACTTCTATTAAAGATTAAGAACGCAGATAGAAGTGAATTTAGATACATACCCAAGAAACCGGGTCATTATACAGCACAAGACTGGCGAGCTGTTATCGACTCAACTTGGGGGGAAGGATTACCAACAGCAACAAAATTGCAATTATTCGACCGTTTTTGGAATGATGTTGATACAAAATATCCAAGCTTTTTTAATCTCAATGTAAATTGGGATTCTCTCAAATCTGTTTATCGGCCTGAGATTGAAGCGGGTGTCAGCCGGGGACGCTTTGCTGCTATTATGTGTAGAATGTCTTCTGCATTATTAGATTTACATACTACTATGAAAGACCGATTGGTTTCAACAGATAGTCTAAAACCGGGTACACCAATATTTGTTGTTGATGGTTCTCAGAGTGCGATTGATAGAGAATACTTTAATAAAGGATATTGCCATTTCGGGGCAAGCCTTTCCCCGCTGCCCGATAGTTCCCTGCTTGTTTATGATGTTGTTCCTAATCATCCGCTTGGATTAGAAAGGGGCGATGTTGTTCTGGGTTATGACGGTATCCCCTGGAAAAAACTCTATAAAGAATTACTTGCTGATGAACTGCCATTATATTCTTTCGGTCATATTGGTAGTAATCCTGAAAGCGCAGCTCATATGTTGTTGACAAGTGCCGGAGAGAACTGGCATCTTTTTGATACTATAGATGTAGTGAAATATAATAACGGTGACACACTTCATTTACCTACCTCACTTCTGCAAAATAAGAAAATGAAGCTGTTAACTACTGGGCAATTACCCGTCCCCGGGGTACCTTTCCCGGATGTTGATCACGGGCATTGGGTTAGCTGGGGTGTAATTGATGGAACTACTCTTGGTTATATTTATGTATGGAACTGGACTGCAAATGGTGATGAATCATACCCGACTACATCAACAGGAGATGATTTTAGAAGTGCAATTGAAAATCTTATCAATGACTATAAAATTACCGGTCTAATTATATACTCACGTTACAATACAGGTGGAAGGCCATCGGAATATCTTAAAGGATTAAACATTTTATTTAATGAAGATCAGGATACCTATCAAGCATATATACGTAATAGTCCGACTGACCATTATTCAATGACGCAATATAATTCCCCCTTTACAGACTATGATTCCCGAATAAATGCAACCAGATATTTATTTGACAGACCGATTGCGGTATTAACCGGTCCAGAGTCAGTTAGCGGCGGTGATTTGATGCCATTACAAATGAGATACCACCCGATGGTAAGGAGACTTGGGCTTGGAACAAACGGGGCATTTGGAGCATCGCAAGACTTTGACATCAGTAATATATCTGCTGATTGGGGGTATGCACGTACGATTGAAAGCTTCGAACTGCGGGATGATCCTAATAGACATCTAACGCACTTGAATATATCCCCTGATGAGGAAGTCTGGTTTACAAAGGAAAGTGTCGTAAAAGGAAAAGACGATGTTGTAAATGCAGCATTGAACTGGATCACGACTTTGACCTACGCCCACGATGTCGCGATTAACTGCAGGTATACTCCACCCGGACAGGATAGCGTGCTTATTACCGCCCGGCTGGCAAATCCACTCGACCACCCGGCTTCTGTAAGCACAATTGTTACGGACGAGCTTAATGTTGTCCGTGATAGTCTCCTGATGTTGAATGATGGACTGCACGGAGATGGAAGCGCAGGAGACAGCATTTGGGGATGCTACATCCAGGTGCCATCCGACGAAAACGTGTTCGATGTTAGTGTCAGAACTGATGATAACACAAGCGGTACATTTCGCCGACTTCCTGACGTCGTGAGATTCACGACCGCCGGACCGTTGAAGATTACGTCTGTAACGTACGCTGGTGATTCGACTCTTAGCCCCGGTAAAAGGCTGACCGTCGCCTTGCATATTGCCAACGTAGGTCATCAGGATACACTTCGAAATGTTGGATTTTCATTCAGTTGTCCCCGACACGCTCATCAGTTTTACACTGTTGACAGGCACTCATACGACGATTGCACCAGGTGACACGTTATCTTTGTCCCATGGTATTATTTTGATCAATTCGGATGCGCCGGATCAGCATCGGTTCCCGGTTGTGATGACAGGAACGGTCGATGGTGCGCCTCTCTGGAGCGATACAGTTTGGTTCACGGTAGTAACGACAGGAGTCATTGCAGAGGAAAAAATATTGCCAAAGGCCTATTCACTCGCGCAGAACTATCCCAATCCCTTCAATCCAAGCACAACAATAAAATACTCAATCCCAGAACAATCTTATGTAACACTGAAAGTATATGACATACTTGGGAGAGAAGTTGGGACTTTAGTAAATGAAGAAAAGCCGGCAGGCAATTATGAAGTTGAATTTAATCCGGTATCCGGTAACCAACATCTAGCATCGGGAATCTATTTCTATCAAATACTTGTCTCGGCTTTGCAAAGCAAAGCCGGAAAAGCGGGTGATTATGTAAGTACAAAGAAGATGATTTTGCTGAAGTAAAATTTAGAGTGTTCAGGTGATTCAAGTTGCTATAAATGAATAGCCTATTAAATGGAGGCTCAAAATGAAAATAATTACTATACACAAAAAAATAATCTTCGTACTATTTATAGTCTTAACTGCTTCTCAGTTTAATTTTGGTCAATTAGCCAAAAATCAAGTAAACGATAGAAAAATTCAGTTAAAGATTAAGAATGCAGATAGAAGTGAATTTAGATATATACCAAAAAAGCCTGGTCATTACACCAAGGAGGATTGGCGGCAAGTTATTGATTCAACTTGGGGAGAAGGATTACCTACCGCAACAAAATTACAATTATTCGACCGTTTTTGGAATGATGTTGATGCTAAATATCCAAGCTTTTTTAATTTAAATGTCAATTGGGATTCTCTCAAATCTGTTTACAGACCTGAGATTGAAGCAGGAGTCAGCCGGGGACGCTTTGCCGCAATCATGTGCAGAATGTCTTCAGCATTATTAGATGCTCATTGTCGTATGACAGACTTACCGGTTATAACAGATAGTCTAAATCCGGGTATACCAATATTTGTTGTTAATGGTTATCAGAGCATGATTGATAAAGAAATCTTAAATAAAGAATATTGTCATTTCGGGGCGAGCCTTTCCCCGCTGCCCGACAGTTCCCTGCTCGTCTATGAT
This sequence comes from uncultured Ignavibacteria bacterium, assembly GCA_963739895.1. Classification (GTDB taxonomy): domain Bacteria; phylum Bacteroidota; class Ignavibacteria; order Ignavibacteriales; family Ignavibacteriaceae; genus CAVQBP01. Next base: position 26,217 of record CAVUCR010000060.1, read on the forward strand.
GTTGTACCTAATCATCCTCTTGGATTAGAAAGAGGCGATGTTGTTCTGGGTTATGATGGTGTCCCATGGAAAAAACTCTATAAAGAATTACTTGCTGATGAACTGCCCTTGTATTTCACCGGCACGATTTGTGGCAATCCTGAAAGTGCAAATCATTTATTGTTAACAAGTGCCGGAGAGAACTGGCATCTTTTTGATACTATAGATATAGTGAAATATAATAGCGGTGATACACTTCATTTACCTACATCACTTCTGCAAAATAAGAAAATTAAACTGCTTACTACCGCTCAATTACCCATCCCAGGCGTACCCTTCCCGGATATTGATCATGGGCATTGGGTCAGCTGGGGGGTAATTGATGGAACTAGTATCGGTTATATTTATGTATGGGATTGGACTGAAAATGGTGATTTTCCATACCCAACAACATCAACGGGAGATGATTTTAGAAATGCAATTGAAAGTTTTATAAATGACTATAAAATTACCGGTCTAATTATAGATTCACGCTATAATACAGGTGGATGGTCAAAGGAGTATCTAAAAGGATTAAACATTTTATTTAATGAAGATCTGGATGCAATTCAAACTTATGTCCGTGATAAAGCAGACGACCACTATTCAATGATACAGCATCCTATGTTATACTCTGGCCATGAACTTCAAATAAATGCTACAAGATATTTATTTGACAGACCGATTGCTGTATTAACTGGTCCAATGTCAGCCAGCGGAGGAGATTTGATGCCGTTAGAAATGAAATATCACCCCATGGTAAGGACATTTGGGCTTGGAACAAATGGTGATTTTGGGGAAGTGCAAGAAATTAACATCAATAATATATCTCCTGATTGGGTTTATCGTCTAACATTCGATTAACACAAAATTAAAAGATGATCCTAATAAATATCTAACACACTTAATGTCCCTCCTGATGAGGAAGTCTGGTTTACAAAGGAAAGCGTAGTAAAAGGAGAAGACGATGTTGTAAATGCAGCTTTGAACTGGATGAATGATCTGGTTTATGGACATGATCTTACGAAGAACTCTAGTTACTGTCGTCCTGGTATTGATACTTTGAAAATATCCGCTCTGGTTGAAAATCCTAATTCTCATCAAATTTCATCAAAAGTTTATATAAAAAATCTATCCGGTAGTTTTATTGATTCATTAAGTTTAATAAAAACTGGTATGCTTAATAACTCAGAAATATGGAAAGGCAGTTATATAGCTCCGGATTCTGAAGGCTTTTTTAGTATATCGTTGAGTGCAAAAGATATTACTGACTCTAAAACCTGGACAACAGATAATATCTCTCGTTTCACGACGGCGGGTCCAGTAGTAGTAGATAGTGTTTCATTTATGAAGATGGGTAACTTATATTATTTTAGACCATTTGTTAAGAATCAAAGTAAAACAGAGACAATAAGAAATGCAAAAATGAATATAGAATGTAATGATCCATGGGTAACTAATGTAACAGGTGTGAACCTTTCTGATATTCCACCAGATTCAACGGTCGGTAGTAGTACATGGGGAGTTATTCATTATGTCGATTCTCTTTTCAGTAATACTTTTAATCTTAAGTTTGAAATAATGAGTGATGGTTGGGCATACTGGACGGATTCGACAAGAGCCATAGTTACCGGAGTAAATAACAAAACTCCGCTTCCTTTAGCTTTTAAACTTGAACAGAACTATCCCAACCCGTTTAATCCGACAACAACAATAAGATACTCAATACCTAAACAATCTTTTGTAACGCTTATAGTATATGATATTCTCGGGAGAGAAATTATAAAAATAGTAAATGAAGAAAAACAGGCAGGAAATTATCAGGTCGAGTTTTCCCCGGTATCCGGTATCCAGAATCTAGCATCGGGGATTTATTTCTATCAGATAAAAGCCGGCGACTATGTATGCACAAAGAAGATGATTTTGCTGAAGTGACATTCATAAAAGATGACATCTTTCCGAGATTAATTCAGATTGAAAAGATGTTATTTTTAACAACTTGAAAATGATTTAATGAAATAAAATATTGCAATCTCCGGGTTTTAGGCAGCTGATTATACTTACTCAGCAGTCCCCACAGGTAAACGTAATAATAACACTTTTGAGGATACATTTATAGTATTAACGGGGTTAATAATGATACCTTTCCTGAATAAAATCTATTTTATTTTTCCCTGTTACATATACTATTCTATGTTCTTCAGTTTGTTTTCTTGACCAAACACCTGTTCCCAAATATTTTAATGGCTCCGGTTTTCCAATTCAGCTAAATGGTTCCCTTAATATCGCTTCGTATTATTGTAAATGCCCTTATTGCCACTTTTCTATCTATTTCTGCCCAATACTTTAAGTCTTCCCGAAATTCCGGCTGGAATACTGCATCCCGTTGAACTTTCGGACTATTTTTTTTACTCAAGACCTAATTCTTTTTTTAATTGTTCAACTTTTTGAGGTTTTCCCTTTTTATTGCGAGATCTTTGTAATGCGTTTAATAATCTTTCTGCATTTTTTGGTGACCTTAATAAATGAGCCGGTTCTATTATACTTGACAGCTCCCTTGCAGAAATTAAAGCAACATCTTCGGCTTTCTTTCGATTTATTATTACTATTTCCCTGTCTAAAGATACTTTATCCAACAGACTTGCTAAATTAGCTCTTGCCTGGGTATATGTAAGTTGAATCGACATTACTTATCCTTTTTATTTGTACAGGGTTAATGTACATATTTGTTTTTGTCTATTTCAGAGATATGATTTTATAAATATATAATTCTCAAATTTTTCTCACTTTACTTTTCTTTTTGAACTGTTTGCACTAATTTGCAATAAGCATATGATTTTATGGGGAATAATTTTAAAGCTTTACGCTTAGCTTCATTAAGAGGGAATTCTTTTTATCAACTTTTCAGAATAGACTTATTGAAATCTCAATAAGCAGATTAAATAATATGTGCACAAAACAGGAGAGTAAAATGAAGAAAACAATAATAGTGATGTTGGGGATTGTTATAACCTTTCAAATAATTATATCAATCTGGGGAGGAATTAATTTTATTGAAATAAAAGAAAAAGTAAATTCTGTAAAAAACAATTTAATACTAACACAGGATAGTATTAAAAATACAATCCAGAATATCAATGAAGTCAGAAAAGATATTGTCAAAGCAAAGAAGATTATTGAAAAATCAAATATAGATTTGGAACAGTTAAGCGATAATCTGAAAAAAGGAATTATTACCGTAAGAAACAATATTAGACTTCTTGAGGAAAAGAGGAAATCACTGGATGAAAGAATTACTAGAATAAAAGAGAATATCCCCGGCGAACCAAAGATCCTGAAAGAACCGGAGTATCATAAACTCGGAGCCGAAAAATGAAATCATTTTATAAATTATTTTTTTTGTTTTCCATTTGTATAAGTTTCAATCCCCTGACCTCTGCACAGTCGATAAAAACAATTTCAGCAGGAGAAATAACTTTTCAAGATTCTAATCTCGAGAGTGAATTTAATAAAGTTTATTTGCTACAGCCGGGAGAATTCGTAATTGTTAAAAATTCTTGTTCGTCAGAAGAAGTAGCTATTGGCTCAAAAAATTATTTCGATGTTTCAAATAAAATGGCATTAGCCTTCCAAAGCCGGGACAGTATTTCCTTGAAAATTATATCAGAATATCAGAGAATAAACCGGGAAATAAGCAGTGTAGAGTTTAGTTTGAAATTAGTCTCGGATAATTTGGAAAAAATCGATCTGCAATCGTCAATAAACTTGCTTGATAAATCGAATCAAACTCTTGAAAATTCTTCCGGGCAGCTTGATAGTGCCGTGGTTAAACTAAATGAAATAAACTCGGATCTAAATAGTGTCTGGTTTACTAATTACTTGAGCATTTTTATTGCCGGGTTAGTAGGATTTATTGCCGGCGGATTAATTTTTTAACTACCTGATATAGGCACTGATAAATTTTAAAGAAAAAATTAAGTTCGCAGGAAAAATAAAATTGCATTATGGCAAGCAGCCTGATGAATTTTTAATCTAAAAAAAACAAAACATGAGAATTTGTTTGAGCCTATTTCATTTTCATTACAACAAAAGTAACATCATCGTCCTGTATCTTTTTGTCCAGCCATTCTTCTCCTTTTTTTGTAAGATATTCGATAATCTCCTGCGGAGACCTGTTCCCTATTTCACTAACAATATTTTTCACACTGGAATAACCAAACATTTCTTTTTTCTCGTTGAACATCTCGGGCATACCATCGCTCATCAATATTACAGTATCCCCTTTGGTTAGGACTAAATCTTTTTGCTTATACGGGAAATTATAGAAAGCACCCAGCGGCATTCCTTTAAGTGTAATTTCTTCAATTGTTTGCGAAGAAGCTCTATATACAATCGGAGAAGGCATCCCGGCCGAAGCGACATTAACAGCCCCTTCTTTTATACGGAATAAAATCAAGGACATATACATAGTATGCATATTCAACTGCTTAATACTCCCGGTAAATTTTTCAAAGATCTCCAGCAGATTTGAAGAATCAGAGAACGCGCAGAAGAGACTTTTTGCGGCGACAACCATTGTACCGGCTTTAGCACCATGTCCCGTAGCATCCCCCAGTGCAACAGTAAGTGTACCATCCGGGGAAACTGCAAAGTCATAATAGTCGCCTCCGACTTCAGTAGCTGTTTTCATATATACCGCAATATCAAGATTATCAATTTTAGGTATGGAGGAAGGGAGCATGGAAAGCTGTAATGCACGTGCCTCTTCGAGTTCTTTAGTTTTTCTTTCATTATCAGCTTCAAGCAGTCTTCTTGAAATTTCCATTTCATGTAAAACTTTCTGCTCTGCTTCTTTTCTTTCGGCAATTTCCTCTGCAAGTCTTATATTTTCCAGTGCTGCGGCTGCCTGAGCTGCCACGGAAATCAGCATGCGCTTATCTTCACGTGAATAAGGCTTTTCCGAACGGCGGGCACCAAGAATTATTAGACCGGTTAGTTGCCGCCCATGAGCTATCATAGGTACAACACAATCCGGGTTAAGGGGTAGAAGAGGAGATGATTGGGTTTCATCATTATGAAGAACCGTTGAAAAATCAAGTGCCTGACCATTCTTAACCAGTTCATCAAAAAAAGGAATCTCTTTAGAAATTGTCTCAAGTTCTGCAGGGACTGAACCATACATAACATTCAGAAGATCATTTTTAGAACGAATATAAATAATCAGAAAATTAGGATGAAGAGCTTCACTTATTGAATTTTTCATTAAACTTGTTAATTCTTTTGGATCTTTCGCTGCGGCAGATTGTTCTGCAAGATTTTCTAAAATCATTCGTGCATCATAAACATTCCGGAAAAAAGCCCGGTCAATTTTTCCGCTGACCCTCCTGTGGATTTGAGTACCTCCCCAAAGAAGTGCAATTCCGAATCCTGAACCTACGGCTATTGCAAATGGAATAGCAAATCGAACATCTGACTCTAAGTAACTGGATAAGATTATAGCAAAAATGAAAACTAAAGCAAAACTAAATATTAAAAGAAAGATTGAAAAGCCGCGCTGAACCAATAAATACCGTGCACTTCTTTTAAAAGTACCGGAATCTCTAATACCCTATGTTTTACTACCGCATAAGCTATTGAAACTGGAAAAGAGAAAAAGTAAAATAACAAGTAAAGTTGTTAACCATAAAGGAGTGTAGAAATTTAAAAAATTTTGAGCTGCCGCATTTATAAGACTTGGGGTAACCCCGATCCCCTGCTCCCCAAAAAATAATTCGAATTTTACGTTTAACCTCTTCATTTTGTGCATAGATATAGTTGAGACCAAGTGAAACCAAACCGATCACAATAAATATTAACATACAGAAAAATGCTATCTTAGCTGATAATACTTGCCCTGCCCAGTCATGAAACGGCGGAGGCAAATAGGTACGGCCGGTTTTAAACCCCGATATTGAAAATGAAATCCCTCCAAAAATTATGATGTATTTTAACCACGGAGCTTTTATATCAATAGACGAACGTACAGGGAAATATGAGAAGAATGTATAAAAAAGCGGTCCAAGTAAACTAACTAAAATTACCTGGTATCCTGTAGCAAATGGAAGGAATGAAGGTGCTATTGAAAGATTATTGGATAAACCCGGGGTTGCAGCTAAACTTCCAAATAAAAGAGCTAAAAGCCATACAAACGGATCTTCCAGATGAAGAAACAAAACAATTAAACCAACAACAATAAATGGTACAGGATATGAATTTCGGACCTCATTGGCCAAAGATTCTAAATTACCCTCACTCATCAAAGATTGACGGTAACGGAATATGCCTGTAATTTGAAGGACATTCTTAATCCCTGGACGTATAATACTTAAGTGAATCGAGTCCCCAGGCTGATACCGCTTCCATATCCTTGTAAAATATTTTTCATCCTCAATTTTGTTCCCGTTTATAGCAACAACTTTATCACCGTTTTGCATGCCGGCTTTTTCGGCCGGACTTCCCAAATAGACATTTTTTACCAGAATTACATGTTCTGATGGAACAAAGTCTTCTGCAAATCCAAGTTCAACTATAGGAACATCAGGTTTTACCCGGGCATCGAGCATCCAAAGTGTACTGTAAAGAATTGCTGCTGCCGCATAGATTATTGCAGCAATAATCAAAACCGGACGCGGTAATCTAGCAAAGTGAAACTTCTGCAGCATATACCATTCTTACATTAAAATAAATTATTGAGCTGAACGAGTTTAATATCACTAAAACCTATAGAGATATTCAGTATAGCCTGCGGAACTATCCCCACAATATCCCCAAAGATTGGTAGTTAAACTAAATTTAAAAAACCAGATTAGCAATGAATATTTATCTCCGCAGGAAGATGTAATAATGAGCGGCTAAATTTTAATTTAGGATTTCAAGATTACCGTTTATTATATAGTAAATAAAATATTTACCTAAAATTCCGGATGGATATTTTGTAGATAATCTCTTTCGTCTTCTGCCTTAAAATAAAATTTTATATCCCCTTCGCTTTTATTCTTGTTGATAGAATATGCGTAAAGATTATCATCGGTTTCTTTCATTTTATACCGCTTATCTTCATCATTAATATTCAGTAATATGTGCAGCTCAACACTGGACTTAACCAGTCCAAAACTGCTCAAGACATAACTTTTTATTTCAATATTATTTCCATGATCGGTTAATAAAGGAATATTTGAAAATGCAGGACCAAAATAAGTGACAGCTTTTTCTGTATCCGGTATTCCCCATCCGTATAAATAACAGTTCTATGATTAATTCAATCTATTTTTTGTTTCACTTTAATAGGTTCTGTATCATTTATAAGATGCTGATAGAATGTTTGGAGTGCTAATCTTCTAGTTTCTTCATTCAGATCAGTTTTTGATAATTGTTTCAGCGCCGATAATCCTTTTACACGGTTTAATTTGAATAGGACTAAAGCGGCCAATATTCTTGTGCACGAATCTTCTTCTGTCCTGAATATTTTTTCAATCATACTTTCACCCTCGGCAATTTTATATTTTCCGATTAAGTAAATAGTAGATCGTTTGATACCGCAGTTATCAGAAGATAAAGCTGCTTTCAAATTTTCAAGAGCATATTTATGAGGGGTTAATTCAGACAGGGAGATATTTTGGGCAAATACTTCTTTAGAATATATCAAGGAACAAAAGAGTATTGTGAAAAAAACAAAAGTTATTTTACATTTGTTATTCAGCATTTCAAAATTTAAGTGATACATTTTTTCCTCCTTTGAATTAACCCACCAAAAAAGCTAATTAAATTTATAATTCTTCAAATGCGCAATTATCACACATATACTTCTTATAAATTCTATCAAATACTTTACGGACCAATTCACTTGTATCATTCTTCGACATACCGCTTAACCGGCACATTCCTATTTTAGAATGAATCTTATAGAGAGATAATCCGGCAATAATTCGAGCTTCTTCGCTTGCACCATGTTTTGCAAGCTTAATCAGCGGTATCATAGCTTTACTTGATTTCATCTCACCAAGAAAATAAGCACTGCTGGTTTGCAGCCCTGCATTATCTGATTTTATACCGCGGATAAGATTATCTTCTATAATGGATAATTTAGCCTCTGAAAATGTCGAGAAATCATTAAACAAATTTGCACTCTTAAGTGCGCTCATTTCAGGTTTTAATATTTCGGGTATTAGATTATCATGTTCTGTAGCAGATAATACAGATGAAAGGATTAAAACCAGAAACAGAAATAGACCAAAACGGATTGAATTTAGGTGTTTCATTTTATTTTCCTCCAAGTAGTTTTGTTGTTATTTTTTTCTTTCAACCAAAAGTTTCCGATAACATATTACAGACTATTTTTTCAAGGCTTCTTTTTGAAAGTGTTTCTTTTATTATCTCAACTACGCGTCCTTTATTTATAATTAAAAATGCGGGCGCCTTATCAATACCGAAATGTTTTAATAATTCTTTATGGATTTCGAAATCAATTCTCACTATTTTAATATCATCCCGGTTCTCTTCTTCTATTTCTATCTATTATCAGATCCATCAAATGAGATCCTCCACTCCATTCAGATCTGACTGTTACCAGAGTTGGCCTGTTATGATTAAAAATTTCACTAATTGTTTTCTTTTCATTATTGATAAAACTGTTTAAGTCTGTCATTTTTATAACATGTTTTGTTGTTTTCTAAGGAATGGAAATACAATTGGTTTGCCAACTATTGCTGGAACGGACGAACGGTTATGAAATTATTTAAGTGGTTTAGATGGATTTTGGAAGTTAAAACCGGTTAGAATTCAAATAATTCAGAATGCCAATATAATGGCAAAAGCCAAAATATTGGCAATTATCTCTTCTGGATATTTAATTTTTTCATTCTTGCTTCGAGTGTAGTTCTTTTAATTCCCAGGATTTTTGCAGCTCCCTTCTTCCCGCTCACCTGCCAGTTGGTTTTTTCAAGAACTTTAATAATATGCTGTTTTTCGATCTCTTTAATTGTACCAAACTCATCATCGTCAGAATCTATCGGAGGCTGTCTTCGGCAGCATTTCATTTAAAGTCAGCTTACTCCCTTCATTAGTTATAACTGCCCTCTCAATCACGTTTTCAAGTTCGCGTACAGTTTCCCGGCCAGCCATATTCCGTCATCTGTTCAACCATACTTTGTGATACAGACTCTATTTTCTTCCCGACTTTTCTGCTGAACTGATTTACAAAATAATTAATTAATACCGGTATATCTTCTTTCCTTTCACGTAATGGCGGAATATAAATAGGGAATACATTTAACCTGTAGAACAAGTCCTCGCGGAAATTCCCATTTTTAATTTCCAGGTTTAATTTCCTGTTAGTAGCTGCAATTATCCTAACATCAACTTTTATTGTTTTAGGATTGCCGATCCTCTCAAATTCGCCTTCCTGTAAAACCCTTAATATTTTGGGCTGAAGTTCTAATGGTAAATCGCCAATCTCATCCAGGAAAATTGTTCCGCCATCAGCCAGTTCAAATCTCCCGATTTTTCTTGAAATTGCTCCTGTGAACGATCCCTTCTCATGCCCGAATAATTCACTTTCTATAAGATTAGCAGGTAAAGCAGAGCAATTAACTTTGACAAGGGGTCTTTCACTTCTGTTGCTGATATTATGCACAGCCCTGGCAAGAAGCTCTTTCCCGGTTCCTGATTCACCCAGGATCAAAACTGTGGCATCTGTAGAAGCGACCTGCTCTACTTTATGCAGCACTTTTTTAACTTCTTCACTTTGAGTAATAATATTGCCGAAATTATGCTGCAGTTTTATTTCATCCTGCAGGTAAATATTCTCCGCTTCCAGCCTGTTCTTTAATAATTCAACTTGAGATAATGCGTTCTGCAGATCATTTGAAAGCTTTGTTTTTTCTTCCAGCCTTTCTGCCAAAGCTTTTCTTTTCCCTTCAATATTTTTAACTCTTTTCTTATAAAATAAATAAACCGAGAATGCAGCCGCAGCTAATATTAATCCCCTAAACCACCAGGTAATCCAGAAAGGCGGATGAATGACAATTCTGATATTTGCTCCCGCTTCATTCCAGATACCATCGCTATTTGAACCTTTAACCCTGAAGATATATTCACCGGGGGGTAATGTGGTATAAGTTACAAACCTTCTTGAAGATTTAGTAAAAATCCAATCCTTATCCAATCCTTCCATTTTGTATGCATATTTATTTTTTTCAGGTGCTGAGAAATCAAGTGAAGCAAATTCAAATGAGAAGACATAATCCTTATACGAAAGATCAATTTGTTTAATCGAGTATACCGGTTTATCAAATTTAATCTCTTTATTAAATTTTTGAAATGAAGTAATAACAACCGGTGGAATAAATTTATTGTCCTTAATATTTTGCGGATAGAATGAATTAAATCCTTTTATTCCTCCGAAAAACATCTCGCCGCTTTTGCTCTCAAAATATGAACCGCCGTTAAACTCATTATCCTGAAGTCCATCTTTAATATTATAATTATTAAATGATTTCGTTACCGGGTTGAATCTTGAGATTCCATTATTTGTGCTTAACCAGAGATTCCCCTTTTTATCTTCAAGGATGCCGTAAATTGAATTGCTGGGAAGTCCATCATCTGCAGTATAGTGTTCAGCTTTTTTTGTCCTTGTATCAAATTTATTAAGACCCCCTCCCCAGGTTCCAAGCCAAAAAATTCCCGGTGGACTTTCGTGCATCGTAAAGATGTAATCGCTGTTTATAGTGGATGAATCGCCGGGCTTTGATTTAAAATGTTCAAATGTATTAGTCTCTTTATTTATTTTATTCAATCCTCCCCCTTCTGTACCTATCCAAAGATCTCCCGATTTATCCTCATAAATTACCCTGACAAATTATTACTAAGGCTTTTATTGTCAGCCGGATCATTTTTATAGTGGGTGAAAGTTCCGGTCTTCCTGTTAAATTTATCCAAACCCTGACCATAAGTTCCTACCCATAAAATACCAGTTCTATCTTCATAAATAGTTCTAATTTCATCAAAAGCAAGGCTGCCAGGATTATCAGGATTATGCTGGTAAACCTTAAAATCATTCGTTTTGGGATCGAACCTATCGATGCCCCCGCCGTGTGTTCCAAGCCAGAGGTATCCTTTACTGTCTTCATAGATAACCCTTATTATGTCACTGCTTAGGCTATTTTTATTTTTAGGATTATGGCGATAAAAATCATATTTATTTATTTTCCGATTCCAGCTTATTCAGCCCGCCTCCATGTGTACCTATCCATAAAATTTCATTTTTATCTTCATCGAGTACCCAGACTATTGGATGACTTAAACTTTTGGGATCATTTGGTCTATATTTATAAAGAATAAATTCCCCTGCCCCCCTGGATACTTTATCGATCCCGCTTCCGTAAGTACCAATCCACATTGTGCCTGATTTATCTTTAAAATTGCCCTGATTTCATTATAGGCAAGAGAACGAGAGTCCAAAGGATCATGCAAGAACCTGGTAAAAGAATTCACCTCAGTGTCGAGCAGGTTTAATCCTCCTCCGTTAGTGCCGAACCATAATTTCCCGGAATTATCTTCACATATTGCATAAATCTGATTATTGCTGATACTTTTATTGTTATGAGGATCATTAAGGTATCTCTTAAATCCTAAAACCTCATTTTGATTCTCTTTTATTAACAGATTCAATCCCCTATCGGTTCCTATCCAGATGTTTTCCTTACTATCCAGATAAATAGCTCTTACGGTATTATCACTAATTGAGTTAGTATTATTTAATATCCAGCCTGAACTGTTTAAAAAGATATTGTTTTGAATTAATTCTATCTTTATCTAATAAGTTTAATCCCTCAGCAGTACCTATCCATAAGTTTGAAGAATGATCAGAAGTAAAGAATATACAGTATTATTACTTAAAGAGTTGTTATTACCGGACTGGTGAAAAATTCTATCAACCATATATTCATCTTTACCTGAATCTTTTGGTGTTAATTTGTTCAGCCCGTTATCGGTTCCTACCCAAATTATTCCTGAAGTATCTGCACAGATTGAATTTATATTATCATGACTAATCGAGTTAGGATTATTATACTGATATGAAAACCGGGTTATTTTTTTTGTATAAGGATTATATTTGTTCAGTCCCGAATTGAAAGTTCCTGCCCAGATATTACCATCAGCATCAATACAAATTGCATTTATATCGTTGTAGCTTAAGCTGTTCGGATCATCCGGGTTATTTCTCATCACTGTAAATGTATAACCGTCAAACCGGTTTAGCCCGTCTTCAGTACCGAAATACATAAATCCTTCTTTATCCTGCAGAATACATTTTACTATGCTTTGTGAAAGTCCATGCTCAAGAAAGATTTGTTCAAATACTAAATTAGAACCCTGGCAAAAAATATCCCCGGATGTTATTGTAAATAATATTGCAGGTAGAATAAAATGATAAAGATATTTGAATAATTTTAATAAAGGCTTTTGCGGATCAATATGCGAGATAAAAAGTAATGACATATTAGTCAAGTGTTACTTAATCGCAAATTATTATCTGTTAGATCAAGTTATACAAAAAATTAGAAATTAAGATGATATTTTCAATTCCCGAATTTAAAATAAGACAAAATCAATTTTTCTGTAATTTATAGAATAGAAACTCCATGTGCAGATAAAATATCATCTCTCCTTTATTCATAACTTGATATATTAAACTAAATATAGTTCTAAGAAAATTCAAGAAGAATTATTATGGATTTTATTACCTTTAGATTCTAAAATTCATAAATATCACCCTTCGGGATTTTGTTACTTTTATCAATTGATTATCCTGAAGTATTATTTTATCACAACTTATTACTCTAATTGAGTGGTATATTCTGCCACACCCTGCATAGGCATTTATTAGTATATTAAAGTATAATATTCGAAGGCTCTATATGAAAGAAGATTTCTATACTCTCACATCATGGAAAATCAAGGAAGATAGTCAAGAAGAATTTCTCTACATTTGGGAAAAAGAATTTGCTCCTGAATTTATAAAGCTTAATCCTTATTCTAAGCTAAGTTTACTTCAAAGCCTTGAGAATCCAAATATCTTCTATTCTTTTGGTCCATGGGTAAATTTAGAGCAGATGCAGGCAGCACGTGCAAGTGACAAATATCGTTCGACAATTTCAAAACTTGTTTCTCTATGTGTCGAAGCTAGGCCTGGTTCTTTCAAGAACATATTTTCCATAGCCGGCAGTAAATAACTTTTTTATATTTACAAAAATTACTCTCCAGCTGTTTAACATTTAAAAGTATTTACATATTACACGGGAAGATTTTTTATCTAAGGGAAAATTGTTTCATCCAGTAGGAGGAATTACAGTTCTGAGAAAATCCATGTGTAAAATTAGAAATTCCTTTTACCATGTAAGCTTGATATTCAAGCATCAACAAGAATACTTGAAATTAAGTGATTGATAAATTAAAATGAAATTTTGGGTGAGGACGGAGTCATTTGAAGAAAATGAATGAAAAGATAAAGAAGTTTTTCGAGGAGAATTAAGAGGTATTTCGGAAGGTTTTTATTTTAAGGAATATTTTCATGCGATTCTTTGCCCATTTATATTTGATTTTTTTGGGGAAAATGCAGTAAGTAAACAAAAAATATATAATATGCTCCCTAAATTGGAAAAATTTTTAAGCCGCGGAAAGAAATCTATAAGAATTTTAGAAAGCCGCATTAACTATTAGTCAATTTCTTTACATCAATTTAAGTCATACATAAAAATTGCATTTGGATAAAAATAGCAAGCTATTATAA